>CAYJPO010000025.1:0-26734 GCA_964372045.1 uncultured Anaerolinea sp. | reverse complement strand
TTCGATATCCCGCCTGCTTCCCTTCGAAAATTGGACGAATCCCCCACGATTTGCATATCTGCGCTTGACACTCTTCCCGATCTGGCTACACTTATACAAAGATTAAGGAGGAATACTTCATGCCCGTCATCGTTACAGAAAATCTTCGGCGTACGTACGAAACCACCACGGGAGTCATCCGTCGGAAGAAAAAGGAGATCATAGCGCTGGATGGGGTGGATCTGTCCATTCAAAGCGGAGAGATGTATGGTCTGCTTGGTCCGAATGGAGCGGGGAAGACCACCATCACACGCATCCTCTCAACCGTACTCCTGCCAACATCCGGTACAGCTCAAGTATTTGGTTTGGATGTTGTAAAGAATACCAGGGAGATCCGTCCGCGCATTGGGTTGGTATTCGGGGGGGAGCGCGGTTTGTATTGGCGGCTTTCGGGGCGTGACAACTTGCAGTACTTTGCAGACCTCTATAAGGTCCCGCCAGAGACGGCGAAAAAACGGATCCCAGAATTACTCGAACTGGTCGGGCTGGCAGACCGCGCGAATGAACGCATCGAAGGCTACTCACGCGGAATGAAACAGCGCCTCCACATCGCCCGCGGCTTGATCCACGACCCGGAGCTGCTCTTCCTCGATGAGCCAACGATCGGTCTCGATCCGCTGGCTGCGCGTGACCTGCGGGAAGTGATCCGCAACCTAAACCAGGCAGGCAAGACCATCTTCCTGACGTCCCATTACATGTTCGAGATAGACGCACTATGCAACCGCGTGGCGATCATGAGCAAAGGCAGGATCCTGATCGAGGATACTCCGTCTGCGCTCAAAAAAGTGGTTGCCAATCTTGAAGTGGTCGAGATCGAATGTTTCGGCGTTCCCCAAGACTCGGTTGCAAAGATCCGCGCACATCCGGCGGTGGAGGCGGTCAATATCGAGCGGCTTGACCAGAGTCAGTTGATCCAGATCCAGGCGCCCGCGGGGGCTGAGTTGGTCAAGGAATTTCTGGGAATTCTGGAAGGAATCCAGGTTCGTAAAGTGATCACCCGTCAGCCAACCCTTGAAGATGCGTATATCAAGTTGGTGGGTGACGAAGCGAAAAAGGGGTAGGTCATGAAAACCAGCAACTTTCTGTCTTCGCTCAGGATCATCAAAAATTCGGTCATCCTTCAATTGAAGAGCAATGCGGTTTCGATCTACTTCATCGCAACCTTGTTCCTTCAACCGGTCATATTCACGATCATTTCAGTTGGCACCTACCTGTATGGGAATAAACCAGACCTTGGCTTGTTCGCCATTACAGGCACTGGTTTGATCTCCATCTGGAACAATAATCTTTTCACGTCCGGCGAGATCATTCGGGGCGAACGCCGCACGGGGACGCTTTCGTTGATTATGGCGACACCCACCTCCCTTCTACTCATTCTGCTGGGGAAGAGCTTTGCGAATGCCGTTGCATCGGTCCTTGCAATGGGCATCACCTTCCTGACCGGTCTGCTGGCATTCCGTTTACCGATTGGAATTGTCGATCCATTGGCTTTCATGATCGGGTTGATACTGATCATTTTTTCCATCACATGTTTGGGATTGCTCTTCGGGTCGTTATTCATCCTTACCCGCAATGCCGGAGAGTTCGTTTCGGTGGCAAACTTCCCGGTCTATATCCTTTCCGGTCTCTCTGTGCCGCTCACCCTGCTCCCATTGTGGACTCGTCCCTTCTCGCAGGCGCTGACGCCGACATGGGGAAATATTATTTTGAACGCGGCTGCCTCAGGGTCCGGGGGAAGTATGCTTCCCAACTACATGGTGATCATTGGGCTGTCGCTTATTTATCTGCTCATCGCGCGCATTCTCTATCAGAAAGTCGAGTATCTGGCTTTGAGCGCTGGAACATTGGAGCAATGGTGATGCAAAGCAACCTGCGATTATTCTGGAGCGGCGCGCGCGCCTCGTGGTCGACCTATCTTGTGGAATTAACGCCGACGATCTTCTTCGGGCTTCGCATTCCACGGATCATTTTGCAATCCCTTTTCTTCGTCTACCTTGCCAAAGCCGCCGGAGGCGAGCCCTTAGCCCGTTTTGCATTGATCGGTAATTCCATACAGATCGCCGTTTTCATGGTCATGCTATCCATGGAGGAAGTGATCGAGTCTGAGAAATGGAACGCCACATTCCAGTATCTGATCGCCGCCCCATCCAGTTGGTTCCCGTCGATGCTCGGCAAGAGTATGTCATACTTTGGCGATGCGATCTTTGCTTCGGTAGTTTCCTTTGCGGCGTTGATCCCGATCCTTCAGATCGATATCTCTTTCGTCAATCTAATGCACTCGATCCCGATGATCCTGCTCATCATCCTCTCTGCCAGCGCACTGGGGTGGAGCATCGGCGCATTTTCCCTTCCCATCCGCTATGGCTACATGATCTGCAACTGGTTTGCTTACGCGATGATCGTTTTTTGCGGAGTTAATATCCCCACCAGTGCCTTGCACCCGGTGGTCCAGTTCATTGGCAACCTTTTGCCCGTGACCCACGGACTCCAGGCGGTGCGAGCCCTGATCGACGGCGCGACCTATGCCAGCGTTTACCCGTTGATCGGCGCTGAGATTCTTATCGCCTTGATCTACAGCGCGGCTGCATGGCTTATGTTCGGCTACCGCATGAAAGTGACTCGTCAGATCGGATCGTTCGAGATCGTGTAGTGAGCTGTCTATCACTTGAAAGATGATCTCGACAAAAGTTTGGAAGCATTCAAGAGGGTGGGGAAGAAGCGCAGAATAACTCGTAAATTCCGTATTCTTCATCCGCCTTTTCCATTCTTTTATTCGTTATCAAAACGACGGCTTGGATGCAACACATGATAAAAGGCAAATTCTTATGATATTTATTTTGATCGCACTGGCAGTTATCGGCATCATCATTGCAATCGCCATCTATGACCATTTCAGCAAATGACCCTGCCTCTTATGGTAAAATCGCATCCGCCTAAAATATTGGGCACTGGAGGGATGGCCGAGCGGCTGAAGGCGCATGTCTTGAAAACATGTTTGGTGAAAGCCAACGTGGGTTCGAATCCCACTCCCTCCGCTGGTATTTACGATTTGAGAATTTTGATTTACGATTGAAAAATCGAGTACAATCGCAAATCGTCAATCGAATTGGGGAGGTGCCAGAGTGGCTGAATGGGCTCGCCTGCTAAGTGAGTGCTGGCTTTAAAACCAGTCGCGGGTTCGAATCCCGCCCTCCCCGCCACAAAAACAAACTCACCCCGAAATTAAGGTTTCGAGGTGAGTTTGTTTTTTAAGAACAAATAGGACGCGGGTAAACGCTGACCCTTGCACCGCCCGCAAGGGCAGGTGAAACGCGGATTTTTAAATCCTTTTTTCCGCGTCCATCTGTGCTCGTCAGCGTCCCATATTAAATTGGGGATTAATTAGCTCAAGTTGCTACCTTGTATATTTTGGCGGGGTAGGTCGAGATTTTTAACGCAAAGTCGCCAAGACGCTAAGATTTAATGGCTTTTTCTTTGCGACCTTGCGCCTTTGCGTTAAATTTTTCCGTAATCCTTACTGTTGGCAACTTGGGTTAATTATGTTTCTCATCACTTCCAAATATGCCCATATCCGTATTCGCCTTCGAGGAATTTTCCTTCGGCGAAACGCTCGAAGCGGAAGGGGGAGATGTCCACGGTTTTAGGCTTGCCGTCGAGGATCAACTCTGCCATGCTGGCGCCTGCCGCAGGGGACGTTTTGAATCCCGTTCCACTCAACCCACAGGCGAGATAAAAACCGTCCAAGCCCGACCCGCTATAAATCGCGCGTTGATCCGGTGTGATCCCATCGCGCCCCACGTGGATGGAATGCAATCCGCTTTCTTCGAGTTTGGGCATGCGCTTCAACATCTGGTCGATCAGTTTATCGATGAACGTGGGCGTGGGTGTCTGGTCTTCGGCGTCAGGGGCTTCGCCGCGCAGGGATTCGTCTTCGCCCGCGGCGAGGATGAGCGCGCTGCCTTCGGGTCGGTAATAACAGTTGATGATGTCATCGATCACCGCCGGGAATTTCCCAAGTGACGGCGGACGATGCAGGAAGGCGACATCGTGCGTCCATGTGACCAGCGGGACATCGATGCCTGCCAGGCTGGCGACCTGCCTTGCCCACGGTCCCGCCGCATTGATGACGATGGGGCTGGAGAAGTCACCCTTGGTCGTGCTGACGCCGGTCACTTTTCCGCCACTGGTATGGATGGCGGTCACTTCGCAATTTTGGACGAGGCTTGCGCCGTTGCGTTTGGCGGATTCGATGAACGAATTGGTTGTCAGCGTCGCATCGGCGTAGCCCGAATCGGGTTCGTAGGCGGCATAGTCGAAATGGTCGGTGACCAGGTCGGGGAAGAGCTTCTTCACGTCCGCCGCGGAAATGACCGAAGTATTGATGCCGATCTTCTGTTGGTTGGCGACGTTGCCGCGCAGTTTATCTTCATGCTCCGGTTTGGCGATCTGCATGAAGCCGGTGTTGATGAAGCCGCATTCCCCGCCGACGCGTTCCTTCCAATTGCTGAAATACAGCTTGTAACTTTTAAAGGTCAACTCGGATTCGGCGGCGAGGTCGTAATGCATACGAACGAGTCCGCTGGAGTGACCGGTGGCGCCGGAAGCGGTGACATTGCGTTCGAGGATGGAGGTCTTCAGTCCGCGCTCGGCGAGGTGGAAGGCAATGCTGGCGCCCATCACGCCCGCGCCGATAACGATGGCATCAAAATTTTGAGTCATGGGGGATCCTTAGATTCGGTTTTGCAGATTGTAGCAGGTTTTATTGCCTTACCCCAATTTCTTTTCCAGATCCTCAAGATGATCCAACTCATGCATGACGATGGTGCGCGCCCGCCAGTAGACGGATTCCCTGCGCTTCTTTCCCTCCTCTTGAATGGTTCTGCCCCATTGAGCCTCGGTCAACTCTGCGAGCACTCGCAACAACACCTTGCGACGGACGTTGAAATATGCCAGCAGTTCCGCAAAGTCCAGCAGGTCGTAGCGTAATAATTTTCCAATGTCCCGGTCTGGGTGAAGGTCAGGGAAATATGGTTCATCCACCAGCAAGGCTTGATAGATCATCTCCGCCGAACGTGCCTCGCCGTTGACAATGTGCGCCAGCACCTCGGTGGGCGTCCGCTCGCCCGTTCCCAGCGGACGCCGCAGCTTCTCCGCAGGCAGAGACTTGACCAACGCGTTAAGCCTCACCGGTGACTCGGCAAGGAGTTCAAGCACTTTGGCAATGTTCGCAGGGGTGAGATCGGTGGAGAGGAGTTTGTTCATAACAGCAAATATTGATCATTCTGTGCCGAAAAATTCAAGATAATTTCTACACATTGTATTAGATATTAATATTATACAAGGTTCGATAATATAAAAACAATTATAAAATTTATCGGATTATTTTGGGAGCGAACAAAGATGCAAAATATCTTGCGCTACTTAATGCTCTTTGCTCATTGGTGAAAGGTGCATGAGATAATGTTCTTACAATAAAAACTCCATTGTTATTTTGTAGCTTGATGTAAACAAAAAAGCCAGGAACTGATATACCATTAAACTCAGATATATAAGCAGTTGCTCTCTCAATGCCGTTTATGTTGAGAGCAACTGATGAGGGAGAGATTGACTGAGGGGTTGAGGAAATGTCAAACATATTTCCGAAATTATCTGAAACCCAACTTTCATCCATTGCGTCATAACTGGACGAAGCAGAATTAACTGTATAGAAAATTGTTGCTATATACACAACTAAATATGGGTCACCTGAGTTATTTCGAGGGTCATTTGGGAAATTGTTTGTGTAAGTCACCATATAATTTTCAATAATGCTATTTCCGCTGATGCTTCCTGAACCACCGGTGTCTATTTTATAACCTGAAGGCATTTCTCGCTCGGTGGGTATTAAGTCGCGCACATTAGCTTGAAACCATAATGTAGATGTTGGCGTGATAGTTTTTGTGGGGAATATTGTTGCTGTAGGTCTTTTTGTAAAAGTAGGCTGGAGTGTGGTTGTTAGTATGGGTGTTCTCGATGGCTGCTCGACAGGCAGTGTAGGCAATGCTTGTGTAGGCATGAAAGGACTACTACCAAGAGAAAATTTGTAAATAATAAGTCCTGTCATTCCAGTAATAATTGTGAAGCCAAAACATGCCATGAAAGCAAGAAAACTGACTTGTAGATAAGACATTCCAAATATTCGCTTTGATTTTCTTGTTTTCATTTTTCCATCCCGTCGTTACGGAACGCCGCCCCAATAAGAGAAAAGTTGAGACATGGAGAACTGACAGTAATCGCGCGGACTCTTACTTGCCGATTGCGCACTGCGCAAAGCGATTTTACTTGCAGATATTGCTTCTTGCATTAACCGTATTAGCTCGTCCGGTCGGCATGTCGAAAAAGAAACATCGCTCACCAAGCCAGCCTTTCTCTTTAGCCCTATCACGACTCTGGAATGCTCCAGGAAATTGAATGAGGCGCGGTATCTCTTGCGAACGAACATGAAGTGTATCCCTGCGCCACCATATTTCATCAGCGCGAGCAGGTCATCGTCAGGTTGAATATCGCCAACGTTGTTCAGTGGCAGGGTCCATGTAAAAATGCCGAATGATAGTTTTAGAGTCTCGGATGTCAGGCGGATGACAAGAGTTCTGAAATTTATTGAATAGAACAGAAAAAAACAGAGGAAGAACAGAAAAATACTCGCGAGGAGATCTACACTCCTTGCCGTGATACGCCAGATGAACAGCAAACAGAATAGCAGGGTCAGTGCGATAAAAAGGAATTCCGTCCTTTTTGAACTTACTTTCTCAGTGAGAATTATGGGGGTATTCATTGTTTTCGACCTAAAACATTTGGCTAATTATCACAGCACAAAGGGTGTTGAGAATAATTGCCGCATAGTAGAATTTCCCGATGCTTTTGGCTTTAACTCCCTCGTCAGATTCTGCGACAACAAAATCGAGCCAGCTTTGCCGGAACTTGTTGGTCTTGAAGCGATAAACAAGATGCACAAGGAGCATGAGGAACAGGAAGACAGAGAAGAAGATCATGGTTTTCATGAACCCAAACAAATAATAATAACCTGCCAGAAACCCTGCGAGGATAAAGACCTTCAACACCTTATACCATTTGGGCTGTAAGGTGTGTGACTTTATGAAGTTCAGATCATCCTTGATCTCTTGTAGTAATTTCGGCATCGCTTACTCTCTTTCAAAGAATATTGATCGCCTTTTGGGATGTGCGCACGCCGCTGGGTTAGGCAGCCCTCGTAAGCTCCGGCGTGTGTTGATGATCGTTCCTGAAAGATAATATCACTGTCCCAACCGTGCCGACCAGGGATAGCAAGGACCCGATGAAAGTAAGATAAATTCCGATGTCCGTGGCTGCAAAGAACCCAGCAGAGGGATCGATTTCAACAACTCTCATGAAGCATCCAAGTACAACTGAGACAGCACATGCAGCCAGGATCGCCGCTGGAATTGAATAACCCGCCTTCGCTCTCCCTTTCCAAAATATCCCTCCAAGAAAAAGGATAAGCCCGATCCCACCTGTGATGAAACCATTATCTTCCCAACCTATTTCAATGGATTCGTACGCGGGTCCCTGAACACCAAAAAGAACGGGGACGGACATCCACGGAAGTCGTGACCCAAGCATAAGGATCAACCCGCCTGTCAAAACAAGGATTCTTTTAGTTTGCATTCGTGTCTCCTTCCATCTACGGATAAGCGGATGAACATTGGATATCGTTTGCTGCCAGGCACACCTTAGCCGAGCTGCTCGGCAAGCCCAATGATGATGCCTTCAGGTCCGCGGATGTAGGCTAGCCGATATGTGCCCTCATACTGCATTTCACCAATGAGCTCGGCACCATGAGCGCACATGCGCGCAACGACAGCGTCGATGTTCTCGACGGCGAACATGATGCGACGGATGCCCAGCGTGTTCACTGGCGCGTCCACGGGACCGAACCTGATCGCGTTTGGCGTGTGGAACTTGTCCAGTTCAATGCCCTGCCCATCGGGAGTCCGCATCATCGCGAGGGTCGCCCGGACATCTTTGAGCCCGATCAGGCTCCCAACCAAAGGACCTTCGACTGTCGTCTCGCCCTCAAGCTTGAGTCCCAGTTCGATGAAGAACGCCTTGGTGGCTTCGAGATCGTCGACAACGATGAGGACGTTGTCCATCCGTTTAACCGTCATGTTATTCTCCTAATTCCACTCATTATCGAACGTGGATGCTGTTGCCAGCGCAGAGATGTTCTCCTGGCGCCTGTCCTCGGAAATCTTCTGAGGAACTAGTACATGACTCCGGTAAGCGTGCTTAAGCGGCAACTTATTGGATCTCACTAAGATCATTCATAAATTTATTGTCCAACTAAATAAAGTTCGCAGTCTGAGACAATCCAAATATTTGTCGGGAATCCCGTTAATTCTTCCATCTATTACCCAATCGTTTGAAAAAGCCATTTTCGCCACAGAGAATACAAAGAAAATATGGTTTACACAATAATCACTGTGAACTCTGTGGCGAAACAAAGGTTCACTTTTGCAAGAGTTCGTCTCCTTCTTTTATCCTGGCCCATTCTGGTATTGCCGATACGTAGCCGATGGGTGTGTACAACATGCCGGGTCCGAACTCGAAGATTTTTTTGCAGTGTTCGCACTTAACTTTTGCAGTTGATGCGCCGCTTTCTTCGACGTAGATATTGGTCGTCTTCCCACAGTGCGGGCAGGCCATCTTGAGATTCGCAATGCGTCCCATAACCTTTCTCCTATTGAATTTAGTCATTCGAATGAGAAACAGCCCGGGTAATTTTCTATTGGCTATGTCACCAGAGTTATTACCCGATAGCACGATCAAATGTGGTTCCGCCTCCTTTCACGATGTGGCACGAACGCAATACTGATTTACAGTACCTTTAATGTGATGTGCGATCCAATAAATCCGTTTACCCCGCGACACAAACTCGAGTGGTAGCGACAGAAGCTGGCATTTAAATCTCCCTCTTCAAGAAAACACGACCAACATTACAACTTGATTAGCCGCCCAATAATGGTTTATCGTGCATGCCGCTAACTCCCCAAGTGACTGTTAAGTACTTGATCTCCAAAAATAATTATACGCTTCCCGCACTTAAAAACCAACCACCTATCCCTCCCCATTCCACTCAATATCAAATGTGGATGCCGCCAGCGCTGAGATTTTTTCCCTGCGTCCCAAACTCACATATGCGAGAATACTCCACCATTGCAGCAAGAATGGCAACGGGTCGTTGAAATCCAAAATCACATCGTCGCTGTGGAAGAAGGTCTGCGCCCAGGCGCGGAAGTTGCCGTTGGCAATCGAGGCGGGCAAGCCGTAGACAAGCATCGCCGTGCCCAACATGCGCGAGACGTTCGGCTCGGGTGTGATGCAATCCATGTCTGCATTGAAGAACGACTCCACAAAACGCGGATGCGACGTCAGCAAATGTGCGCCGCTCGTCGCACGCGGATTGCATTCGAGCGCAAACAACTCGCCTTCGGGTGTCTGAATAAAATCGAACGCCATCTGCCCGGTCACGTTGTACCGCTTCACGAACTTCCGCACCCACTCGAAGATGCCCGCGTGCTCAACGGAATGAAAAGCAATCGTCGCGCCCTGCCCCGCCGTGAAGATCGTCGGGTAGACGGCGTGCGCGGTGATGCGCCCTTGCTGACAAACAGAGTAACTACAAAACTGCTGTCCGCGGATGAACGGCTGCGCGACCCACGGCTCCCCTTTTTTCAGCGTGGATAAAGCCTCCTTTAACGTGGGCCGGATCAAGGTCCGCGAGGCGAAGCGGGAGTAGACCGGCTTGAGCACCAGTTCGCGCCAATGCGTGAAGGCATTCAGCACATCATCCTGCCCCATCAAAAGGATCGTTTCGGGCACGTTTAGGTCACAGTTCACTGCGCTCATCACGAACTTCCATTTGTTGTGAAAATTATCCAACACCCCAAGCGGCTGAGTGAAGACGCGGCACGGTAGCGTATCCAAACCCTTTGCGATGTGAAATACTTCCTCACAGGTCGGGATCAACAACTCGATCTGATTCTGCTCGATGATATTTTTCAACGCCGATAAAAACGCGTCCGTCTCCTGACGTGGAGCGGGCACCACGAAATTAGCCTTCACCGCCGCTGACGGCTGACTCACATGTCCGCGTAAAGACTCCGCCATAAAGACGGTGTGCCCTGCGCGATGGAATGCACGGGCAAGGTCAAGCGTTACGGGCGCGCGCCCGCCGGTTAATAAAATGTTTGCCATATCAAATGTAGGGGCGGGCCTCCCATGTTGGTCAAAGGTATTGGATGACCCACGAAGACCCGCCCCTACGTTCCATTAAAACGTCAACACCATGCCGCCAATGGACAAGCCCGCGCCGGTGCCGACCAACAGCACCTTGTCGCCGCGTTGAATGCGCCCATCGCGCACGCCTTGATACAACGTGACCGGGATCGACGCCGCGACACAATTGCCGAGCGTTTCGATTGTTTTTACGATCTTCTCCTCTTTCCAGCCGAAGCGTTCCAACATCATCAAGCCGACCTTGCTCGCCTGATGCGGTACGATGACATCAATATCCAACATTCCTTTTGATAAACCGGGATACAACTCGTCCAGAAATTCGTGCGCAATGCCGCGCACCATGCGCAGCACAGCCGGACCATCCATATGGAAGAGGTCATCTTCGGGATTATGCCCCGCAAAGCGCGGATGAAAGCGTGAGCCGCCGCCCATGATGGTGGTCAGATACGCGCCGTCGCCATAGGACTTGAAATGCGAACGGTGGATCATCGCAGACTCGCCTGCATCCGCGCGCGTGACGACGACCGCAGCCGCCGCATCTCCCACCAGTGAAGCGGACTCGGGTTCCTTCGGGTTGATGCCGCACGAAGCCACATCCGCGCTGCAAATGAGGATGTTCTTGTAGCGTCCTGTGCAAATGAAATTCGATGCCACATCCATCGCTGCAACGAAACTCAAGCATGTCGTATGGACCGTCATCGCTGGGATGCCCGATTTCCCCAACCCAAGCTGACGTTGAATAAGCACGCCCGTATCCGGTATCGCCTGCTCGCCCGTGCCCGATGCGTTGATGATAAGGTCGAGTTGTTCCGGTTTGAGTTTCGCCTCATCCAAAGCCTCACGCCCCGCCTCTGCAGACATGAACGATGACGTTTCATCCGTCACCCAGCGGCGCTCACGCACGCCATTGCGCCGCTCCACCCAACCCGCGGAGAGTCCGCACAGTGCTTCGAGTTCGGAACTCGGCACGACGCGCTTCGGTAAATAACGTCCAAGCCCGATTATTTTGAGAGGGATGTCCACTTGCATGAGAACTCCTGAATACTAAAAGTATCGGTGGTCGAGTAGGCGGCGTGTTCTTCGCCGCCATATCGAGACCACCAGTTTAATGCAAATATTAAGTTTGATTCAAACCTGTGGTTTCGATACGCCCCGCAAAGTGCATGCGGGGTTACTCAACCACCAGGGCTGTTGGAAAATTAAAAATCCATCTTCTTAAAATACGGTATCGCCGCCTTCGACACCGCTTGGATCAACTTCCACGGCAACTGTCTTCTTCTTGGTAGATGCTGCGTGTACACCGCGTTGTACTCCGTCACCGACTCGCCGCCGCGCACCTTCTTGAATTTACCCACCCCGCCGCTGGCATGGACGAGTAGTCCGCGTTTCACGCCTTCCTGCAAGGTGACCAGTGTTAGCAGGCGATACAAGCCTTCCTCCAGCGGAAGAGACGTATCATACCCGAAGAGCGGCTGGGTCATCGTCCCATTGCGGACGAAGAATCCCATGATCGCGTTCAATTGCCCATCCTTCTTAAGTCCGTATATGTGCAGAATGTCTTGCTCGCGCGCGAGTTTTAGGAATTCAAATGTGAATTGCGGGTTGTAGTACGAGTATTTTTGCAAATACAGCAGGTTATACAACTCCACGGCGCGGTGAAGTTCTGCATCGGTCAAGTCTTTACCGCTAACGACGCCATAGCCCGCCTTCTTCAGCACGCGCACATCTTCCTTGCATTGACGGGTCTTCAGCGCCGCGACCGGGTCCATATACCAGACCTGACGACTCAAGACCAGGTCGTAGCCAAGCCCTTCCAGCGTTTGATACACATGCGGATTCTTCTTCTGGTCCACCGAACGAAACACAATCGCCCGATCAGGAAACCATTGGATGAATGCCTCACTGATAACTGACAACTGTTCACTATTTACGGCCGGATATAAGTTCGTGGACAGCAGATAGTTATTCACGAAGACCACTTTATCCAACTCGGCGTAACGAAAATACCATGAGACCGGGGACATCACCAACTTCACTACTATTTCGGCGAATTTGTTATTAAGATGCTTCACTTCTTCGAAGGCGCCATACGAAACATAATGACTATACGGCGAGACCGTGTAGGTGTTCTGCGAGTGAAAATCCGTGACCGTGATGGGGATGATCGTCTCTCCAACTTTGACCGCCATCAACTGCGTGTTATGCACATTGCGGATGTACTTGTGTGGGTCATCGGTCATCAGCGGGATGAGATAGCGGCGCGTGTACTCGCCATCATCCGTTTGAGGAAATGGCAGGGTGTAGATGTTTTCGCGGGTGAAAAGTTGCGGTTGCATAAATAAAATCCCGGAGGCGACGTGTTGAGCCTGTCGAAACAGATGAAATGATTTTAGCTCAAGATAATATTTGAAAAACAATCCCGAAGGGATGACATAGATCTGTGCCACTCGCAGGTGAAAAGTTGCGGTTGCATATGCACTCTGGTGGTTGAGTAGCCCCGTTGCTCTTTGCGGGGCGTACCGAAACCACCACTTGCTAGTCTCGATACGACGGCGGACGAACACCGCCGTCTACTCGACCAGCGAGGAAGTTTTGAAATTGAGAGATCGTCTCATCGCAATGCGATGGGATCACATGTGTATCGGGGTGAGTCAAATAAAAGGTCTGCAACTGACCCAATGTCTCGCGGTAGGCTATGGGGTCGGGGAAAAGCATGTCCGCTATTTTATGCGGTGGACGGTTTTCCACGATGGAACGCTTCAACCATGCCGCATCCGCCACGAAGAAGAAGACTTTGCCTTCGTCATCGCGGGCGAAGATGCCCATCTGTCCATGCGCGTGACCGGGGAGTTCCACGCCGATGATGGAGCCGTCACCGAGCAGGTCATAGCCGGATTTGAAAGGCGCATACTCTTTGGATAATAGGATTGGTTTGGTGACATCCACTTCCTGCGAACGGGAGGCAAAATCCGAGGGGATGAGTCCGCGCAGGAAGGCGTGTTTCATGTCTTCGGAGGGATGCAAATTGCGGAGTCCGCTAAAGGCGTGAGGAAGGTAGATATAACGGGACCAAGCCAGGTCGGGGAGCGAGCCGACATGGTCCGCGTGGAAGTGCGAAATAAAGACGTGGGAAATATCCGCAGGTTGCAGGTTGAAAGTTGCAAGTTGGTTGACGACCAGGTCTTCTTCTTGCAGATGGACGGGCGTCATCCAGCGATAAAAACGTTTGGGGAATTTTTTCGTCTCGTCGAAGAAGCGGTAGGAATAGCCCGTGTCGAAAAGCATCGCGCCGAATTTCGGGTGACGAAAGAGCGCGAACATGGCGGGGAAGTGAATGCTGCGCCAGCGTCCGCCATGGATGGCGATGTGTTCGGGAGCCGTGCAATAACCTGCATGAAGGATGTCGATTTTCATTGTGTATCTCGTCCTTGCGAGCGAGCGTTCTTAAGCGAGCGAAGCAATCTCATGATTATGAGATTGCTTTGGGCGGAGGATCATCGCCCTCGCAATGACGGATGGGACTCCTTCCACCATTTCAAAAATTTTTGCACACCTTCTTCTACAGAGACTTTAGGCTGATAACCGAGTTCATTTCTCGCAGCGGAGATGTCGAGCGTGGTGCTGTTTGCCATCATACTGACCGAGACCCGCGTCAGCGGCGGCTCGGGGCTGGACGGGATGAGCGAATAGATAAATTCAAGCACGCTTGCGGCGGCGCTTGCAGTCCGATGGGAGACCTTCCGTTTGGGATGCGGTAAATTCAATTCGTCGCAAATGCGCTCGACCAGTTTCCAGATCTTGACCGGTTCGCCATTGGAGATGTTGTATTTTTTGCCAAGCGTGTTCGCAGGCGACTCGGCGCACAGCACAAGCGCATCGACCACGTTTTGGATGTAGGTCAGGTCGACGATGTTATCACCGTCACCCAAGATCGGCAGCCTGCCCGATTCGAGGCGCGGAATGAGCCGTGGAAAAATGACCGTGTCGCCTTCGCCGAACAGCGCGCGCGGACGGATCGAGATCGCGGCGAGTCCGTTCGCAAAGCCTTTGTCAACTTCCTCTTCTGCGAGGAGTTTGGTCGCGGCATAGTTGCTGATGGGTTTGGGAAGCAGATCGGTTTCTCTGACGTTGATGCGTGAGTTGTGATCGAAATAAAGGCTAGGGGTGGAAACATGCACAAGCCGTTTTACATTGTTTTCCAAACAAGCCTGCACTACGTTGCGGGTGCCAATCACATTGACTTGATGGAACTTTTCGAAACTCCCCCACGGCGAAGGAAAAGCCGCGCAGTGCAAGACCAACTCAAAGTCGGAGAAAGAGGCGGTCACTTCATCCTTTTTGGAAATATCGACTCTCAGCGGCTTCATCCCTGCCGCTTCCAACTCATTCAATTTCGCCGGGTTGCGCCCGAGCGCGGTCACATCCCAGCCCATGCTGTGCAAACGATGTGCCAACGCGCCGCCTAAAAATCCGGTTGCGCCTGTGATCAGGGTTTTCATCAGTTGATTTTATCCGCAAATTAGCAGCTGCGTTTCCAAAGTTAATTGATTCATCAAATGCTATAATTTCCTTATGACCAGCATAAAAGACGTCGCCAAAGCCGCGGGAGTATCCACTGCCACCGTTTCCCGTGTGTTAGCAAATAACGCGCCCATCAAGCCTGAAACCCGTGAACGGGTTCTTCAAGCCGTCGCGGACCTGAATTACCGTCCGAATTTGATCGCGCGCAGTCTGCGTGTGCAGAAAAGCGCCAAGATCGGGCTGGTCGTTTCCGATATTCGCAACCCATTCTTCACCGCCATCGGTCGCGCCGTGGAAGATGCCGCCTACGAGCAAGGCTACTCCGTGCTGATGTGCAACACCGATGAAGACCCGGAAAAAGAAGAACTGTATTTGAATCTTTTGTACGATGAAAATGTGGCGGGCGTCATCTTTTCCCCAACGCATCAATTCAATATCAACTCACAAACTTACAATCAGAAGATGCCTTTCGTGGTCATCGACCGCGCCATCGAATCGAATGATGTGGACATGGTCCTGCTGGATAACGTGGCTGCGGCATATGAACTGACAGAGCATTTGATCAAGAACAGATATAAGAAACTTGCGGGCTTGTTCGGGGACGCCAGCACCACCGGTCAGGAACGCAGCCGGGGATTTCACAGGGCGCTCAAGGATCACCACCTGACTCCGCTTGCAGCGCATTTCATTGCTCCGCGCATCCAACAGGGATATGAAACCAGTATGGCACTGTTCAGCCAGCCGAATCGTCCGGATGCCATCTTTACCAGTAACAGTCTGCTTACGGCAGGCGCGTATCAAGCCGCACGTGATAGCAAGTTAAAAGTTCCAACTGATGTTGCGATCGTCGGCTTCGATGAAACCACCTGGGGCGCGCTGGTTGATCCGCCCGTAACCGTGATCGAGCAGCCGACGGAAGAGATCGGTCGCACCGCCACGGAGTTGTTGTTCCAGCGCATTCAGGAGCCAAGCCGCTCGCCGAAGACGGTGATCTTGAAAGGGTCATTGATCGTGAGAGGATCCAGTGCGGGGAAGTGATATTTAAGTGTTACGAAATACGTATTTCGTATTGCGTGATACGTAACGAGCGGCAAGCATAGTTAATTTCTCACGGATGATCTTGGAGTTGTGCCGGACATCTGTGGGGAATTTTTTTATGAAGAGAAAGATTTGGATCCGCGCGGCTTGGGGGTGAGGTTTGGCAAGCGCTTTGAGTTCTTCGGTAAGTTTCGGCTTATTTGCCTTCATTCCCTTTTTCAATTCCAACCACAACACAGGCTGACCATCCACGCCGACGAGCGCGGTTCTGAAAACCTGTGGATGCGCGTTGAAGATGTTCTCGATCTGCTCGGTGAACAGCACACCATCCTTCATGATTACGCGGTGTGATTTCCGCCCGCAATACCACAGCCTGCCTTCATCGTCGAAATAGCCGACGTCACCCATGCGGTGGACGATGTCAGCGCCCGCTTTAATTTTGTGGGTCAAATTGCCAATTTGACTTACGTATGACCGCGTCGTGGCTGCGCTTTGAACGGTGATCTCTCCAACGACAATTTTCTCCACTGTGAGCGAATCCTGCCACTCTGAAATTGGCTCGTCGGTGATGGGAATGATGCGCACGGTCACGCCATCGATGGGCTTGCCGAGGCAGATGCCCGCTCCGTGTTCGGTCTTCTCTTGCAAAGCGAAAATCTCGCGGCTTTCGATCCTGGCGATGGGCAGGGTTTCCGTCGCGCCGTAGATGCCGAATAGGTCGGTATGGTCGGCGAGTAAATTGCGGAAGCGTTTTTGCAAGTCAATGGTAGCAGGCGCGCCTGCGGTGATGATGCGTTTTAGGGAAGAAAGAAGAATGGGTTGAGATGAAGGATGGTTGTTTTCTGCGAAAGAAGAAAGAAGGTCGAGGACGACCGGCGAGGCGAACAAGTTGGTGACGTTGAATCGCTGAATCGCGTCGATCACTTTTGCAGGGTCCGTTTTGCCGGGGACGGGGAAGGAGATGTCCGGGATGACCGAGGTGACGCCGAGCAGGAGGTCGATCAGCGCGTAGAGGGGGAAGGCGGGCAGGTCAATTTCGTCTGGGGTGATATTGAAGGTGCTTTGGAGCAAATCCAACTGTGCCGATAAATTGGCTTGGGTGTAGACCGCGCCTTTGGGCAAGCCGGTGGAGCCGGAGGTGTAGATGATGGCAGATGCAGACGATGGACGATGGATGACGGACGATAGTTTGACCTTTGACTTTTGACCTTTGACCGATTGGAAAGTGAGATTGTGTTTTACTGAACTCTTGCCCCATCCAAACGCTATCCGCAAGGCATGGGTGAGCGTGGTGCCGATGAAGATATCGGGTTGAGATTCTTCGAAGATTTCGCCGACTTTTTTCAAACCCACAGCCGGGTCAAGAATGATGGGGACAATGCCGAATTTCAGCAGGGCTAATGCAAATGGGAAGAAGTCTGCGCTGGGGGGAGTCATCAAGGCGGCGGTGAGGCCTGGGGTACAGCGACCAGCTTCAAGTCCGCGAAAGAAGCGCTGGGTTCGGTCAAGAATATCCCTGTAGGTGAGAGTTTTCCAATCGTTTTTATCAAGGTAAATAAAGGCAGGTTTATCGGGATGATTGCGGGCATTTTGCTCGAATTTTTCGTAGAGATCCATGGACGAAATTGTATCCGTTATGTAGGGATATTTGTCACGATAGGACGTTATGTTTATTACTGTAATTGTACAGACCACCGTCCAATAATGATATCGGGGGTCTTTCATCGTTTCACTGCGAATGGATCATGCCGAGCAGCGACTGGTTGGGTTTGTTTGTAGCACGGAGGCGTGTATGCCCCAGATGACGGATGAGCGAGTTCGAGCGGGATTGACCCGCGAAGAAGATCTATCCCTATTGCATGAAGTCAGTATGAAGACGGCGGGCGTTTCGCGTTTGGAGATGTGCATCCAATGCGGGACGTGCGGCGGTTCATGCCCGGTAGCCATGGACATGGACCATACGCCGCGCATGTTGTTCGCGATGCTGCGGGCGGGAATGCGCGAGGAGGTTTTACGCAGTAACACGCCGTGGATCTGTGTCTCGTGCTATCACTGCGTGGTGCGGTGTCCGCAGGAGGTTCATATTGCGGATGTGATGTACACGCTCAAAGGTATGGCGATCCAGGAAAAGCTGTACACCGATTCCACTGCGCCTCATTTTTCGCAGACTTTTGTAGACATGGTCGAGTCCTTTGGGCGGAGTTTTGAATTCGGGTTGGCGTCGCGCCATTACCTGCGGCATTTTCCGCTGCGGTTACCGGGCATGGTGCCAATGGGTTTGGGCATGATCACCAAAGGTCGCATGGCGATCACCCCGAAAAAGATCAAACACATGGAACAGTTGACAGCCATTCTTGACCATGCCAAGACCCTGGAGTTGACCTCATGAACAAATATCTTTTCTACCCGGGCTGCTCCATGGAATCCAGCGCGAAGGCGTACATGGAGTCGCTCAATACGATCCTTGAACCGCTCGACCTGCACTTCGAGGAGATCGAAGATTGGAACTGCTGTGGCGCGACGGAGTATCTGGGCATCAACCTCATCCCGGCATATTCGTTGATCGCGCGGAATTTGGCGCTGGCTTCCAAACAGAAAAATGGGACTCATACTGTCGTTGCTCCCTGCTCGGCTTGTTATCTCAACCTCGCCAAAGCGGACTATTACATGCAGGAACGCCCGTCGCTGGGCGAAAAGGTCAATGAGGCGTTGCAGGCTGGCGGGCTGCAATACACGCCGGGCACGCTCGATGTGCGGCATCTGATCGATATTCTGGTCTATGACGTGGGATTGGAGGCGATCCGCAGTAAGGTCGTGCGCCCCTTGACGGGGTTGCGGGTCGCGCCGTATATGGGTTGTATGCTTCCGCGTCCCGATTACAAACATCGCTGGTCAGACCACGAACACCCCACCGAGTTGGATGACCTGCTGCGTGCGCTCGGCGCGGATGTGATCGATTATCCGCTGACGACAAGCTGCTGCGGAGGTCACATGACCCAGATCGGACCGGAGACCGCGTTTGAACTTATCCGCCGTCTTGTGGCAGATGCGGACGAACGCGGCGCACAGATGATGGCAACGGTCTGCCCGATGTGCCAGATGAACGTGGACGCGTATCAGAACGAGATGAACCATTACTTCGGCACAAACTATCACATGCCAGTCCTGTTCTTCACGCAGTTGATGGGCTTGGCATTCGGCAGGGAACCGAATGAATTGGGTATCGGCGTGGAACTGGTCAGCTCGCGCAATGCGCTGGCGAACATCGGTGTGGAAGTGCCGGTAACGCAGGAACCCGCCGCGCCGAAAAAGAAAGACGAAGGCTTACCCATGCCGCGCCGTTGGACCAAGCATGAGGGGAAGGAGGTCGTCAAATGAGCGGGAAGAAAGAGGAACGAATCGGAGTATATGTCTGTCACTGCGGTACGAACATTGCAGGGACGGTGGATGTGGTGGACCTCGCCAAATGGTCGGCGGAAAAACTCGGCAGGCAGGGCGTGGTCGTTGCGCGTGAATACAAGTTCATGTGCTCAAGTTTGGGGCAGGAATTGATCGAGAAAGACATCAAGGAACTTGGGCTGACGCGCGTGGTCGTGGCGGCTTGTTCGCCGCATTTGCATGAGAAGACCTTCCGCACAGCGGCGAAGAACGCGGGATTGAATCCGTACCTGGTTGAGCTGGCTTCCATCCGCGAGCAGGTTTCGTGGGTTCACTCGGACAAGGTCGTGGCGACGCAAAAAGCCAAGGCGGTGGTATCCGGCGCCGTGTCCAGAGTGATCGAAAATGCTCCGTTGGAAGAGATGAAAGTTCCGATCAATCCCAACACGCTGGTGGTGGGCGGCGGAATTGCGGGCATCCAGGCGGCGCTTGAGATCGCAAACGCGGGCTTCCATGTGTACCTCGTCGAGCGTGAGCCATCCATCGGCGGGCACATGTCGCAGTTCGATAAGACCTTCCCGACGCTGGATTGTTCGGCGTGCATTCTCACGCCGCGTATGGTCGAGGCGGGCACGCACCCGAATATCACGTTGATGACGTGGAGCGAGGTCACAAAAGTGACGGGCTACGTCGGCAACTTCACCGTGACCATCAAAAAGAAGGCGCGCTTCGTCAATGAACCGTTATGCACGGGCTGCGGAATTTGTCAGGAGAAATGCCCAAAGAAGGTCATCGACGATGTGTACGAAGCGGGGCTTGGATATCGCAAGGCGATCTACACGCCGTTCGCGCAAGCCGTGCCGAAATACCCGGTGATGGACAAGGAAAACTGCACGTACTTCTTAAAGGGCACGTGCAAAGCGTGCGAGAAGTTCTGTCCGACGGGCGCAATTGATTTTACCCAGCAGGATGAATTCATCGATGTGCCGGTTGGCAACATCATCCTCGCCACGGGCTACGATCTGTTCGATGCACGCAAGGTCAGCAACTACGGCTATGGGCGTTTGCCGAACGTGTTTACGAGCATCGAGTTCGAGCGCTTGTCCAACGCGGCGGGACCGACCAATGGCAACATCGTCCTGCGCGATGGCAAGACCACGCCGAAGAGTGTCGGCATCATTCACTGTGTCGGCTCGCGCGACCGCAACTTCAACAACTATTGCTCGGTCATCTGTTGTATGCAAGGCTTGAAGTTCGCGCATCTTGTGCATGAGCGGACAGGCGCGACGGTCTACAACTTCTACATTGACATGCGCACGGCGTACAAAGCCTATGACGAGTTCTATCAGCGCGTGCTCGAGGAAGGGACTCTCTTTGTGCGCGGCAAGGTGGCGGAAGTCACCGACGCGGCGCGTCACTCCAACGAGAAGGGGAAACTCATCATTCAGGTTGAGGATACGCTGGCAGGGAAACAGCGGCGCATCCCGGTGGATATGGTCATCCTCTCCAGCGGGTTACAGCCGCGTGCCGATGCGAAGGAAGTCGGTAAGCTGTTCGGCATCTCCTGCTCCACCGACGGCTGGTTCACGGAGAAGCATCCCAAACTCGACCCGATGGCAACCATGACCGAGGGCATCTTCATCGCTGGTTGCGCGCAGGGACCGAAAGATATTCCCTCCAGCGTGGCACAGGGAGCCGCGGCTTCGGCGCGGGTGTTGGACAAGATCCTGCAAAAGGAAGTTGCGCTCGAACCGGTGCGCGCCACTGTCAACAAAGAGATGTGCTCCGGCTGCCGCATCTGTAATGGGCTGTGCCCGTTCAATGCCATCGCGTTCCTGGAAGATGAAATGGTGACCGAGATCAACCCGGCGCTGTGTCAGGGCTGCGGCACGTGCGTGGCGGCTTGTCCTGCCGGTGCGATCAGCGGAACGGGATTTAGCAACGAGCAGATCATGGCGCAGATCGATGGGCTGTTGTTTAAGAATCTTGAGGAGCCCGTGGCGGCGTGATGCGCTTCGTCATTGCGAGGGCGGTGTTCGTCCGCCCGAAGCAATCTCAGGACTTATTCACAAGATTGCTTCGTCGGGCTATCGCCCTCCTCGCAATGACGGAAACGGAGAATAACTATGACCGATACCACTTTCGAACCCACTATCATCGGCTTCACCTGCAACTGGTGCAGTTATCGCGCGGCGGATTTAGCCGGAACGGCTCGCATGAAATATGCGCCGAACGTGCGGCTTATCCGCCTGATGTGCTCAGGGCGGCTCGACCCGACCTTCATTCTGCGCGCGCTCTCTCAGGGCGCAGACGGCGTGATGATCACGGGTTGTCATCCGGGTGAATGTCATTACATCGAACAGAATTACAAGGCGTTGCGGCGCTATCTTTTGCTCAAGCGAGTCCTCAAAGGCATGGGTATTGAGCCGGAACGCGTAAAGTTGGTTTGGGCGAGCGCGGCGGAAGGCGCAAGGTTCGCGGCGGAGACGACCGCGTTTGTGGAAGAGATACGGAAACTGGGTCCGCTGAATTGGGGAAAAGACGTTGACCAGTTTTCAATGCTCAGCGAAGCAGTACAAAAGGAGGTGGCGGCATGAAACCGAAGTTTGCAATGTACTGGGCAGCCTCCTGCGGCGGATGTGAGATCGCCGTGCTGAACACGCATGAAAAAATTCTCGATGTGGATGCGAACTTTGACGTGGTCTTCTGGCCCGTGGCAATGGATGCGAAATATAAAGATGTGGAAGCCATGGAAGACGGCTCGATCCTGCTGACGCTTTTCAACGGCGGTATCCGCAATGACGAGAACGAACATCTTGCCAAACTCCTGCGGCAGAAATCGAAGATCCTGGTCGCTTTCGGTTCGTGCGCCTGCGAAGGCTGCATCCCCGGGCTGGCAAATTTGAGTCCGGTGGGCGATATTGTCCATACGGCGTTCAACACGCTTTCGACCGACAACCCGCACGAGATCTATCCGCGTACATCGTTCGATGTGCCCGAAGGCGAGCTGCACATCCCGAAACTTGAAAAAGTATTACGTCCGCTCGACCATGTGGTGGATGTGGATTACTACATGCCGGGTTGCCCGCCCGAGTCGCATCAGATCGCGGCGGTGATCGACCTCGTCATCAAGGTGGTCAAAGGCGAAGCGGAATTACCGCCGAAGGGAGCGGTCATCGGCGCGGGCGATTCGACCGTCTGCGACGAATGTCCGCGCGCGAGAAACGTCAAGTCCATCAAGCAGTTCAACCGCATTCAGGATGTCGCGCCGGTTGACCCGACCCTGTGCCTGCTCGAACAGGGCATTCCATGCAACGGTCCCGCCACCCGCAGCGGATGCAATTCCCGCTGTCCGAACGCGGGGGCACAGTGCATCGGCTGTTACGGTCCCGCCGCGGGTGTGATGGATTACGGCGCACGGCTCATCACCGCCTTTTCTTCCGTGATCGATGCGACCGACCCGGACGAGATCGACAAAATTTTAGACGGCATCCCCGACCCGGTCGGGCAGATCTACCGCTTCAACCTGGCAGGTTCACTGCTGAAGGCGAATCGGGAAGCATGGAAGGTAAAGTAGGCGGCTCACACCGCGACCACCGTTCAGATCGATGAACACACAAGGTCGCCCCTGCAAGCCTATAGTCAAGCCATCATATGAAAGGAGGATGACATGACGACCCAACCGAATCAAGATGTGGAACCCATCGAAGACCCCAACGCGATGATGGAGAAAGCCCTCATCGAAGAGTTTCTCAAGCAAAATGGTTACACCCATGACGACCTCAAAAAACTCCCCGCCGAACTCGTGGAAAAGTTGATGAAGGAAGCCTCGCAGTATGCCTCCCTCAAGATGGAAGAGGTGGAAGCGCGCGCGCACTTTGTCAAAGAACTGCACGACGACGCATCATCTTTGGAGAAATGAAAAATGAAGAGTGAGGCGTGATATGCAAAACTCACGTTTCACTCTTCACGGATAGGAGTCCACATGACCCAGCGAATATCCATCGACCCCATCACGCGGCTCGAAGGGCACGGTAAGATCGAGATCTTCCTTGACGAGCAAGGCAACGTCGCAAACTCATATTTCCAGATCCCCGAACTCCGCGGATTCGAGCGCTTTGTGGTGGGACGTCCCATCGAGGAAATGCCGTTGATCACCAACCGTATCTGCGGCGTGTGTCCCGAGGCGCATCACATGGCGGCATCCAAAGCGGGGGACATGGTCTATCAAGTGGACCCGCCACGCACGGCAAAACTCCTGCGCGAGCTGCTCTACATGGCGTTCTACTGCACCGACCACACCACGCATTTCTACGCCCTCGGCGGACCCGATTTCGTGATGGGACCCGATGCGCCTGTCGCCGAACGTAACATCCTCGGCGTCATCCACAAGGTTGGGCTGGAGATTGGCGGCAAGGTCATCCAAATGCGCAAGTACGGTCACACCGCCGTTGAAATCATCGGCGGGCGCAAGGTGCATCCTTGTTCGTCCATTCCCGGCGGCATGACCAAGGGCATCACGGAAGACCAACGCAAAGAGATCGAAGAGATGGGCCGCTGGGCAGTCGAGTTCGCGCAGTTCAGCCTGAAACTCTTCAGCGATATTGTGCTTGGCAACAAAGCTTATGTCGATCTCGTCCTCGGCGATATCTACACCCACCGCACGTATTCCATGGGTTTGGTGGACGCAAACAACAAGACCAACTTCTACGATGGGAAAGTCCGCGTGGTGGACCCGAACGGCAAAGAGTTCGTCAAATACGCGCCGAAGGAATACGTCGAACACATCGCCGAGCACGTCGAACCGTGGACGTATCTAAAATTCCCATATCTCAAAAATGTCGGCTGGAAGGGCTTCACCGACGGCGAAGATTCCGGCGTATACACAGCCACCCCGCTCTCGCGCCTGAACGCAGCAGACGGCATGGCGACCCCGCTCGCGCAGGAGCATTATGAAAAATTCTATGCCACCCTCGGAGGCAAACCCGTACATCAACGTCTCGCCACGCATTGGGCGCGCCTGATCGAACTGCTCTACGCCGCCGAACGCTGGGTGGAGTTGGTCACCGACTCGGAGATCACCTCGCCAAATGTTCACACAAAACCGACTCAGATTCCAACGGAAGGAGTCGCCATCGTCGAAGCGCCGCGTGGGACTCTCACGCATCATTACTGGACCGATGAACGGGGCGTCGTGACCAAAGCGAATCTCATCGTGGGCACCACCAACAACTATGCGCCCATTCAAATGTCCACCAACAAGGCGGCGCGGAGTCTCATCAAGGACGGAGTCGTGAACGAAGGTCTGCTCAACATGGTGGAGATGGCATTCCGCGCATATGACCCGTGTTTTGGCTGTGCCACGCATTCCATGCCGGGGCAGATGCCCCTGGAGATCACCATCCGGGGCGCGGACGGGAATCCGCTCGAGGTGTTGAAAAGGGATTGAGCATCAGGAAAAGGCTCAATGTCAGGTACGAGGCGATGTTGTACGAAAGAAAAAAATATAGATGGACAAGGATGTCATCATGAAAACATTGATCGTGGGACTCGGGAATCCCATCCTTGGCGATGACGGAGTTGGGTGGAGAGTTGCAGAGGAGGTAAAAAAACAACTCCCGCCGGATGCGCAGGTGGACGTGATCTGCCTGTCGCTTGGCGGGCTGGGATTGATGGAACACCTCATCGGCTACCAACGCGCGATCCTGGTCGATGCCATTGCGTTGCGGGAGAACGACCAGATCGGTTCCATTTTGATCTTAAAGTTGGCTGACCTGCCGAATTATTCAGCGTTTCACACGACCAGTATACACGACACTTCATTGCAAAAGGCGATCGATCTGGGTATGGCTATGGGAGCACAGCTGCCTGAAGATGTGGAGGTGGTCGGTATTGCGACGAACCGCATTCAAGATTTCAGCGAGCAGCTTTCCCCGATCGTTGCAGAAGCCGTTCCATTTGCGGTACGGATCGTGCTCGACCTTCTGGTACAACAACCAAAGCAAAAGGAAGAATATTCATTACATGAGTAGGCTTTTGGGAAAAAGAGGGCACCATTTGTAAACACATTCCCCGGCAATCTTGCCGGGGAATGTGCCTATTTATTGCTGCGATTCGTCAATTCACGGTATTGCGGGTTTCGCCGGATATATGCCGCGACATAGGAACACATGGGGATCACACGCAGGGACTTTGCTTTTGCGTAGTCAAGACCCGCTTGCGTGATCTTGCCTGCCACACCGTGCCCGCGAAATTCATACGGCACGCCGACATGCGTCATCACGATGGTGCCGCCGTCTTCCATATAATCCAGCTTGGCGAGCTGACCGTCTACCCAGGCTTCGAAGCGGTTCTCCGCCGGGTTGTGGATCACTTCCAAGATATCGAGGTTGATCTCCATCTCAGCCTTGTTTCTGTTTCTTGCGAGCCATCACGGCGATATATTCCATGATGATCTTCAGCCCGGCAAAGACCGTCGCTTCAGATGGGTCGAGCGGCGGGGCGATCTCGACCACATCCAAGCCCACTAAAGGCAGATCCTGCGTGGACTTGATGAGTGTAAGCACATCGCGCGAGGTCAACCCGCCGAATTCGGGGATGCCCGTGCCCGGTGCCGCGGAGGGGTCGAGACAATCAATATCGAGCGAGATATGAACGGCGTCGCAGTCGTTCAGGATGTTATGAACGCTATCGGCGATCTTGCGCATGCCGCGATCGGCAACGTCTGCGGCAGTGTAGACGTGAATGCCGCCATTCTCGATCAGGTCGATCTCCTGGTCTTCCCACGAGCGCAGTCCCACCATGCAGACGTCGTGCGGTTCGATGCCGAATTCCAATGCGCGGCGCATGGTGTTGGCGTGCGAAATGCGCGAACCATCGAAGAAATCACACAGGTCAGGGTGGGCATCCACCCAAAGAATGCCGAGGCGCAGGTCTTTATAGCGCTCGCGCTGTCCCTGCAAAATGGGAATGGTCACCGAGTGGTCGCCGCCGAGGATGATCGGCATGTTGGGCAGGGTCGCCACCCGCTGGCGCACGGTCACAAAATCGGTTTCAGGATTCGTGATCTCGATATCGCCCAGGTCACAGACGGTCATATCCTTCAAACGCGTGCGGTCTTCGCTAAACGGAGTCAGGTGCCGCGACCAGTACCGCAGGCGTTCGGGCGCTTGTGCCGCTCCTTTGCGCGCGCTGGCGAGTCCGTCGTACGGAATTCCAAAGATGGTAAAGTCTGCCTCTTCAGGCGTCATGTCCGGGCGATGCAGGTCGCCCCAATAACCGTGATTGCCTTCTTCGGTCATGAGAGTTCTCCTTCTCAGCCCAATTGTACCTGTTGACCCGCTTTTCGATTCCCCGTAAAATGCCTGCATGCCGAATATCGCAGGTTTCTATCTTCCTGACCACGACCCTCCAGCGTGAGCGGCTGTCCTTTACTGTT
Source organism: uncultured Anaerolinea sp. (assembly GCA_964372045.1). Lineage (GTDB taxonomy): Bacteria > Chloroflexota > Anaerolineae > Anaerolineales > Villigracilaceae > Villigracilis. The sequence continues at coordinate 6 of CAYJPO010000025.1, read as the reverse complement.
GATATC
>CAYJPO010000024.1:2528-56901 GCA_964372045.1 uncultured Anaerolinea sp. | reverse complement strand
ACTTGGGTTTGAGCGCCAGTTTACCATTTTTGAGATAACTTCTAGAAAACATAAATGAGTCTTGCGCAAGCCAAAAACGCCCAACAAAGCGTCCTCAGAAACCGTCCTTACATAAACGCCTCAGATGCGATCATTCGAGACACTTTTATCGGAAAACGGCTTCGCCGTCCCCGTCCACAGCGCAGAGCTTGTGCCCCGAAGGGGTATACCCCGTGAAGATCACTCGGGACGAGCTGCAAACCGTTGAAACTGTCGAAAAAGCGCAACACATAACACGCAAATAGGAATCGATAAACAGATATTGCTATGTTAACCTTGCTGGTGGGAAGAGATGCTTATTATTGACCGATTTTTCATGTCAAAGTGGAAATTATTTTACCCACTTTGACTTTTTCGACAGTCTCATTAGGCGTTTGTCTTGATGACAGAGATAAAAGAATAAGAACAAAGACAAATTCGCCCCAACCTATTATTTTCACATCTCACAATATTTGCACAATGAAGGAGAATTATTTATGGAAAACGTGTCGTCCACAATACGCCACATTGTTATATTCAAATACAAGGATGAAACCTCTAGTGACCAGATTCAACAGGTTACTAACGCATTCCGCGCATTGCAAAGTCAGATACCAGGAATCCTTTCATTTGAACATGGCGTCAACAATAGCCCAGAAGGAGCGAATCTTGGCTTCACGCACGTTTATACATTAACGTTCGAAAGCGCTCAAGCGCGAGATACTTATCTTCCTCACCCACAACATGTATTATTCGGAGAGTTACTTAAGCGCCTCGATGTACTTGAAGGTGCGTTTGTTGTCGATTACGTCCCAGCGCCATAGCCTGTAATTTTCAACTTCTTTTTTTTCTCGGTATTTTAGTTATGGCATTATGCTGGTCATCGAATCTTGCGTTCCGTGAGTGCGCCGAACAAAGCGTCTCAGAAACCGTCCTTACGCAGAGCTTGTGCCCAGAATGGATCCCCCCAGCTCAAGCCGCAAATCGTTGAACCTGTTGAATAAGTGCAACTCGAGATACGGAAATGGATTTCGACAAGAAGAAAGTGCCCTTATTATTCACCGATTTTTCATGTCAAAGTAGGAATTTTTTTACCTACTTTAGACGTTTCCGACAGTCGCGTTGGGCGTTGGATTAGAATCTTCAAAGGAAGGTAGCGATATGGCAAAAATCATTGAACATACCCCCAGTAAACTTGTTATCGAAGATAAACCCCGTATTGCCTTTGGAATAGCAATATCTCTTGGCGTGGTGGCATTTTTCGCATCATTTTATTCTTTACTGTTTTCAAGTGAAGGATTTTCAAAAGACAATATTTTTGGCTTCGTGTTAGGGCTTATATTTTCAATTGGCGGTTTACTGCTTTACAGAGAAACTATCACCGTGTTCGATAAACACTCTGGAATAGTGCTCTGGCAACAATATGGCATCATCGCAAAAAAGTCAGATAAGGTTAAAATAAATCAGATAAAAGACGTAATAATAGGGCGACCAATATCTGATCAGATTGGTGGCGCAACACAAATAAATTTAATAATAGAAAATCGAAGTTTACCGCTTATGTTTGGTTTTTCTGCGACAAATCGAGATGAAGAAATAAGTAAAGCGATTAAGTCTTTTATCGGTAAGAACTGAATACGAAATCAAATCAGTTGCCTTGCAAATTAAAAAAATGACAAAACAAAGATTACCAGCTTTGAGTCTTGCAAAAAAACGCCTAATACAGCGTGCGGCAACCCTGAAAGATCATCAGGACAGGCTGTCTTGAAAGTCAAGAGCATTTTCCAGTTGGACGGCTTCGCTGAATTTTTGACTTGACAAATGATTTTCATCGCGTAAAATTCGCACTCGTATGGTCATATTTTTCAATCATTGCTTGTGTCTTTCGCGGGGTTCGTGAACACCGCCTGAGACCCGTACCCTTCAAGCAAGCAATCAACTCTCTGGATGGTGAAACGCCCCCGCGCACAAATATGTCCGCGCAGGATGATCTGCCGTCTCCTGGTTAGAGTTGATTGCTTTTTATTTTGAAAACCAACCCCGTCTGAAAAGGAAACCTTAGCCATGTCGTACGCACACCCCGAATATCTTGTCGATACCGAATGGGTCTCCAAACATCAGGATGACCCGCAGGTCCGCATCCTTGAATCGGATGAAGACCCCCTGTTGTACGCCATCGGTCACATCCCCGGCGCGGCACAAGTGGACTGGTTCAGCACGCTCCAGCATCCGCTGAGGCGCGACTTTCTCACGAAGGAAAAATTCGAAGAAGTCTGCTCGACCCTCGGCATCACGAACGATACTACCGTGGTTTTCTACGGTGACAAGTCCAACTGGTTCGCGTGCTATGCGCTCTGGCTCTTTCAATACTACGGACATCAGAACGTGAAGATCATGAACGGCGGACGTACAAAATGGGAGCAGGAAAACCGCCCTCTCGTGAAGGATGTGCCAAAATTCCAGAGGTCCACCTACAAGGCAAAAGAAGCTGATACATCCATCCGCGCCTTCCGCAATGACATGTTCCAGCAGGTCGAAGCCAAGAAGCCGATGGTGGACGTCCGCTCGCCGAAGGAATATTCAGGCGAATTACTGCACATGCCCAACTATCCGCAGGAAGGCGCGACTCGCGGCGGTCACATCCCCGGCGCGGTCAGCATCCCGTGGGCGCAGGCGGTCAACGAAGCGGACAGCACCTTCAAAACCGCCGAGGAACTGCGTACCCTTTACGAAGGCAAGAACATCAAACCCGGGGGCGATATCATTGCCTACTGCCGCATCGGCGAGCGTTCCTCGCTGACCTGGTTCGTGTTGAAATATCTGCTGGGCTATCCCACGGTCAGGAACTATGACGGTTCCTGGACGGAATGGGGCAACCTGGTGGATGCGCCGATCGAAAAATAATATTTTGTAGGAGCGCAGCGAGACGAACCCTTCGTCGTATCTTTTCAGGATTCGCTGCACCCCTACGGATGTGATCATGATCCTGCCTAAAAACCTTCAAGAGATCGTGGATGATTTCGCCAGCATGAGCCGCGAAGAAAAGCTGGAAACGCTGATCGCCTTCGCCGAATCCATGCCGGACCTGCCGGAGCGCTTCAAAGAGGAACGTTCCAAAATGGTGCCGGTTCCCGAGTGCATGACCCCCGTGTTCATCATCGCTGAAAAAGATGCCAGCGGCGGCATCGTCTTTCATCTCGACATTCCCAAACAATCCCCCACCGTGCGCGGGCTTGCGTCCATCCTGACGAACGGATTGAACGGATGTACGCTGGAAGAGATACTCACCGTGCCCGCGGATTTTTATATCCCCATGAACCTTCAAGAAGCCGTGTCCCAACAACGTCTTAATGGTTTCATCGGTGTGCTGGCACACATGAAACAAGCCGCGGTCAAAGCCAGTTAAAAACATAATACTCCCCAATTTAATATGGGACGCCGACGAGCGCAGATGGACGCGGAAAAGGATTAAAAAATCCGCGTTTTCTGCGTTTATCCGCGTCCCATTTGCCCTAAAAAAAGATCACCCATAAAAACTTAATTGCAGGGTGGGTCGTGTTTATTTCTCTTCCTGCCAGCCTTGTTCTTCCACCGCCATAAAAATATCGGTCGCAGAGATCATGCCGATGAGCGTACCGCTTCCATCTGCGATCGGCAGGTGATGGATCTTGTGTTCCTGCATCACCCGCGAACATTCCGCCAGGGTCCAATCGGGGTTTCCGGTGATGATCGGACCGGACATGATCTGGCGTACGGTCGTCTCGGCGGGGTTGCGCCCCTCGGCAACGATCTTGTCTCGGATATCCGTGGTCGTCACGATCCCATAAGCGGGATTTTTTTCGCTGATATCCACCACCACACTGTGAATATGTCGGCGGCGCATGAGCGTTGTGGTATAGGAAACGCTCGAATCGGGGTCAACCACTACAACAGGGCTGGACATCCAATCACGGACAAGGTTGGTCATAAGTCTCTCTCCTTTGGTAAATTTTATAACATCTTAACAATAAACTGTCGGCACAGCCAGGGCTTGGGTCGGCTGGCAGGCAGCGGGTCGGGATGATGCGCTACGGGATGAGCGGACTCCACGTCGCGCCGCTGTCCGTCGTCTTGTAAAGCTTGCGATCGTTTGCCGGGCTGGTCGCAACGACCCATCCCGTTGTTGCATTGACGAAACTCATGTCGGTGAGAGATTCACCGAAGGCGATATCCGGGGTGACCTGCTGAATGGTTTCACCCGCATCGCTCGTGACGTAGAACTGGTCGTCGGTATAGAAGATCATTTCACTCGCTGACGGCGATTCAAGAACACCGTAGCCCTCGAACGTGACCGGCAACAACGACCAGAGGTTCCCGCCGTCTTCCGTGGCATATAGGATGGTCTGCGGAGTCTCAGAGGTGATGCGCAGGGCAAGCAGACCTTTCGTCTCCGAAACGAACTGAATGCCCAGCACGCTCACTTCGCCTTCAGCCGCTTGTTCGGGAAGGACAAGGTTGATCTGAAGCCAGGTCTTGCCGCCGTCTTTGCTGCGGAAGAGATACATTTCACCGGGCGCATATACAATGCCGCCCACCCAAGCGTTTTTCGCATCGAGCGGAAGGATGATATTTTTGATGCCGCCCAGCGGAAGAGTTTCGCCTGCGCCTGCAATGTTGGGGTCATTGGTATAAACCCGTTCCCAGGTTTTACCGCCATCGCCGGTTTGAAAAATGGAGACCGCCATCGAACCGGCGCCCACACCGAGATCCGCCATCATCCAACCGTTCTGTTCATCGAAGAAATGGAGCGCGCCGCCGCTGAACGGTGTGGTGAACGATTCCCATGTGTTCCCGCCGTCGGCTGTGCGATAAAGCTTGCCGCCATTCGGGTATTTGTTCATATCTGGGAACTGGATCCAGGCGTGGGTCGCGTCGAAGAAATTCGGGTATACCAGATAGCCCGCATCGGCGAGATTGCCCGGGGTCACGTCATACCAGGTCACGCCGCCGTCATTGGTGCGGACAATGTTCTCTTCGGTGATGCCCCAGCCATAGACTTCATCCATCATTTCGATATTGATAATGGAAGGCGCTTCGATCAACGGCGCATTGATTTCATCCGGCAGGGGCGTCGCTTGAGGCGCAAGCTCGGCTTGAGCTGCCTCCAGGGTCGAAGTAGGTTCGATAACCAATTCCGGTGAGACTGCCAGCGGGAACGGGGTAACATCCGGTCCGCAGGCGCTCAGGAATATGGATAGCAATAAAAGAACTCGGAATTTTTTCATGGTGCTCCTTATCGTTGGGAAATTTGCAGGTTTCAACGATGGAATGTTCTACTCTTCAAACCTCTCAACCTATAACCTTCTAACCTAGATATTCGATGATCGTCGCTTCGCCCTGCCCGACACCCACGCAAAGGGTTGCGATGCCATATTGGATGTTGCCGCGAATTTTCATTTCATGCACAAGCGTGGTCATCAGGCGCGCGCCCGAACAGCCGAGCGGATGTCCGATGGCGATGGCACCGCCGTTGAGGTTGACCAGTTCCGGGTCGATCTCCAGTCCTTCGATGACCGCCAGTGATTGAATGGCGAAGGCTTCGTTCAACTCCATCAAGCCGATGTCTTTGATCTGCAACCCGGCGCGTTCGAGGACTTTCTTTGTGGCGGGAATGGGACCGTAACCCATCACGCGCGGATCGACCCCCGCCGACGCAGATGCGACGACCCGGGCAATTGGATTCAGCTGTAGGCTTTTCGCTTTTTCTGCACTCATCAGCAAAAGCGCCGATGCACCATCATTTAATCCAGACGAATTTCCAGCGGTGACAGTTCCGCCTTCGCGGAAGGCGGGCTTGAGTTTGGCGAGGCTTTCCACCGTCGTATCGCGGCGCGGACGTTCGTCGGTGTCCACAATTTTCGGGTCGCCTTTTTTCTGGGGGATAGCGACCGGCACGATCTCCTGTTTGAAGCGTCCTGAGTCAATCGCAGCGATCGCCCTTACATGGCTACGCGCAGAGAATTCATCCTGCTTTTCGCGCGTTATGTGCGGACGTTCCGAAGCGATATTCTCCGCCGTCTCACCCATCGAGTCGGTTCCATGCATGGCTTTCATTTTGGGATTCGGATAGCGCCAGCCAAGTGCGGTGTCATACGCAGTGAGATTGCCAAAGGAGAATCCCGCCTCAGCCTTCGGGAGTGAATACGGCGCGCGGCTCATGGATTCGACTCCGCCCGCGATATATACCTCCCCTTCCCCGGCTTTGATGGCTCGCGTCGCCATGTTGATCGCATTCAAACCGGAAGCGCACAAGCGGTTGATGGTTACACCACCCACTTCCACAGGCAGACCGGCAAGTAAAGCCGCCATGCGCGCCACGTTGCGGTTGTCTTCACCGGCTTGATTTGCACATCCCATAAAGACTTCTTCAATGGAAGAAGGATCAATTTGAGTTCGTTCGAGAATGGCTTTAATGACATGCGCCGCCATATCATCAGGGCGCACAGACGAGAGAATTCCGCCCAAGGCTCCAACGGGCGTACGGATGGCATCGACGATCACGACTTCGGTCATGAAATCCTCCAGAGTTTGATAATTCGATTCTACCACCCATAAAACAACAGCGATGGCTGGTTGCCATCGCTGTTGTTTTAATCAAATAAACCGGAAATCGGCATCCGAATGCCAATCCACCAAGAGTAGAGGACAAGCCCCAGGATCGCCATATGAAACAAAATTCCCATCCAATAAAAGAACGGACGCCTATCCCGCCGGATCGACCCGAACCATCGCAAGGGAACCTCTCCTGATTTCAATTCCCAAACGATGAAACCGCCCCAAAGAAGAAAGACAAGAATCAATGTATCCAAGCCAAGCAACCACTCTTTTAAGTTCTCCATATCTACTCCTCTAAGTTTTTGGAAATTATATCCACATCAAATCCAAAACATGTGAAACTTGGCACTACTCGCTTCCTTCCGAAAACAAACCCAGCTGATAAGTTACCTGCGAATCATAAGAGATCACGTATGATAAAATCTCAGGTATGGAACGAGAAAAGATTTTATCCCTTCTCAAAGGTCAAAAACGCCGCTTGAAAAAATTTGGTGTCCGTTCCATGTCCCTTTTTGGGTCGGTTGCCAAGAACACTGCCAAGAAAAAAAGCGATGTGGATCTTTTGGTGGAATTCGATAGAACCATTGGACTATTCGAGTTCGCAAGGCTGAAGATATATCTCGAAGAATTACTCGGCAGGAAAGTGGACTTAGTCACACCTGAAGCGCTTCGCAAGGAATTACGCGAGTCCATTATTCAAGAGGCGATTCATGCCGTCTAGAAATTGGAAAATGCGCATTGGGGATATCTTGGAATGCATTTCCCGGATCCAAAGATATACAAAGGGTCTGGGTTTTGATGATTTTGAATTGGACGACAAAACCATCGACTCGGTCTTACGAAACCTCGAGATTATTGGCGAAGCCTCACGGCATGTTCCTCGTGAGATCCAGGCGCGGTATTCAGATCTTCCGTGGGTAGAAATGAATACGATGAGGAATATCGTTATCCACGAATATCATGGAGTGAATTTAAAGATTATCTGGACAACAATCAAAAATGATCTTCCACCACTAATCCCAAGATTGAAGGAAATCCTTAAAGACGAGTAATGTATTCAATAACATAGATTTGAAAGAGCAACCCTTGACCCGGTTGCTCTTCTTTTTCCTCCCAAAAAACCAATGACCTTTGTACCCACCCGCATGTGACGCTTGGCACTACTCGCTTCCTTCCGAAAACGACATAATCAGAATGGTGGAGAAATCCGCCCAAGTTTGTCAAACTTCTAATGTCACTCTGAGCATAGCGAAGAGTCTCCGAATCTGAATGAGAGAGGCTCACCGCACTGCGGCGCATGTGTTACTTCGTTCAGCATGACAAAACCCAATTTAAGGAGCCTAAATGGCAGCAAAAGGTTGGATCGAGGTCAGCGATACCTATTGCAAGGGATGCGAACTCTGCATCAGTGCCTGTCCACAGGGGGTGATGGAGCTAAATATGGAGCACCTCACACCCAAGGGATACCACCCCGCGCACACGTTCAAGGACGGCTGCACGGGGTGTGCTATTTGTGCTGTGGTCTGTCCCGATGCGGCGATCACCGTCTACCGTGAAGTAACCAAAGCCGCGCCTGTTGCGGTGTGATTCCTAACCGCTAAGAACGCCAGGAACGCAAAGAAAAATTTTTTCTTGGCGACCTTTGCGCACTTCGCGGTAAAAAAGGTTTTGGAGAAACGAATGCCAAAAGAACTATGGAAAGGCAACGAAGCCATCGCAGAAGCCGCCGTCCGTGCGGGGTTGGGAGCCTACTTCGGCTACCCCATCACACCGCAGACGGAAGTGCTGGAGTACCTCTCGCGCCGCATGCCCGAACTCGGGCGCGCTTTCGTACAGGCTGAATCTGAACTCGGCGCGATCAACATGGTCTATGGCGCGGCGTGTACCGGTGTGCGCGTCATGTCCTCGTCCTCTTCCCCCGGCGTCAGCTTGATGATGGAAGGATTGTCCTACATCGCCGGAACTGAGATCCCCGCTGTTTTAGTGAACGTCATGCGCGGCGGACCGGGTCTGGGCAACATCGCCCCCGCTCAAAGCGATTACAACCAGGCAGTGCGCGGCGGCGGACATGGCGATTATCCGCGCATCGTGCTGGCGCCCGGGTCTGTGCAGGAAGCCATCGATCTCACAGCGTTGTCCTTCGACCTCGCTGAAAAATACCGCATGATCACGCTCATTATTCTCGACGGCTCGACCGGTCAGATGATGGAACCGGCGGAAATGCCCGCCATGCAGGAATTCAAACGCAAAAATTTCGACTGGGCGACCGATGGCGCGATGAACCGCGAACGCCGCATCCTCACGTCCATTTATCTTAATCCGCTCGACGAAGAACAGACCAACCTGCGCCTGCTTAGGCATTGGCGTGAAGTACAAGCCAACGAAGTCCGCTACAAGGAATATTTCCTCGAAGATGCAAAGTATGTCGTTGTCGGCTTCGGCACGGCGGGGCGTGTTGCGCTCTCGGCAGTCCGCGAGGCACGCGCGCAGGGGATCAAGGTCGGGCTTTTAAGACCGATCACTGTCAGCCCGTTCCCGTATGAAGCGCTGGAAAAACTCACGGGTCAGGCTGAAGCGTTCCTCGTCACAGAGATGAACATGGGGCAAATGCTCGATGATGTCCTGCTGACCGTGCGCGGGCGAGTCCCGGTTGAATTTTATGGACGTCCCGGCGGGGTGGTTCCATTCCACAATGAAATTCTGGATGAAATTCACCGCATCGCATCTGGACCTTTAGCTGTTCAGACCGACCCAAGAGAATCCTGGCTGACAAGGATGACTGCGTAGCGCAACATGGCATGTTGCGCCACAAAGAGGAATCAATGGCAACTGAAAACTTAGTCTACGAACGACCTCATGGCTTCACTGATATGCCCACGCACTACTGCCCGGGCTGTACGCACGGCGTGGCGCACAGACTGGTGGCGGAAGTGCTCGAAGAGATGGACTTGATCCACAAGACCATCGGTGTCGCGCCGGTGGGATGTTCGGTGTTCGCTTACAACTATTTCGCTACCGATTTTGTCGAAGCCCCGCATGGACGCGCTCCCGCAATGGCGACTGGCATCAAGCGTGTGCTTCCCGACCGCATCGTCTTCACCTATCAAGGTGACGGCGACCTGGCGTCCATTGGCATGGGCGAGATCGTTCATGCAGCCGGACGCGGCGAGAACATCACCGTCATCTTTATCAACAACGCCAACTTCGGCATGACCGGCGGACAGATGGCTCCCACCACCCTGCCCGGCATGAAGACCTCTTCCTCCGCGAACGGGCGCGATGTGGAAACACAGGGCTATCCGATCCAGGTTTCCGAGATGATCTCCACACTCGCGGGCGTTGGCTATTGCGTGCGCCGCTCGCTGCATGACCCGAAGAACATCCGCCTTGCGAAGAAAGCCATCCGCACCGCCTTCGAAACCCAGGCACGCGGACTCGGCTTCGCGATGGTGGAATTGCTCTCCACCTGCCCCACCAACTGGGGTATGACACCTGTCGCTTCTTTGAAATTCGTGGAAGAGCACATGATCCCCGCCTACCCGCTGGGTGACTTCAAGATCAGTGACGCGATCAAGCAGATAAAGATCTGATTTACCGCAAAGCACGCTAAGAACGCAAAGAAAGAAAAGGGTTGCTTAGCGACCTTCGCGCTCTTAGCGGTGACAAGGAGATTTTATGCAAAAAGAAATCATCATCGCTGGGTTTGGCGGACAGGGCGTTCTGTTCGGCGGTCAGGTGCTTGCCTACGCCGCCATGGACAACGGCTTGGACGTGACGTGGATCCCCTCGTATGGTCCTGAAATGCGCGGCGGCACAGCGAACTGCACCGTGGTGGTTGCAGACCATGAGATCGGCTCACCGCTGGTCAAGAATCCACCGCTGGCTGTTGCATTGAACCTGCCCTCGTTCGACAGATACGAAGAATTGCTCGCCACCGGCGGCACGCTTATCGTGAACCAGTCCATGGTGGATCGCGCCGGTAAACGTGACGATATTCACGTCATCATGGTGCCCTGCAACGAGATCGCCGAAGAGATCGGTGACCGCAAACTGGTCAACATGGTGGCGATGGGCGCACTGCTCACTGCCCTACCTGAGATCAAGGTCGAAGATGTGGAGAAAGCGCTGGCGGGTCACCTGCCTGCCCGTCACAAGCATTTGCTGCCAAAGAATTATGAAGCCTTGAAACGAGGTTTTGAGCACGCGCAAAAGGAATGGGACAAAATCCCTGCCTGATCTTTCTCATCAATTCGTCTTTGGTTAAAACGGTATCACAGAGAAAGCAACTTTGATGTTAAAAAAGGGCAAGGTTCCAGCATAACAACTGGAATTCCCAAAAAGGATAGTGGGGACTTCATCAGCGAAGCCCGTCCTCCTTAGAAACGGAGGCGGGCTTTTGATTACGAACCAGCATCTACCTGTCTGATTTTCTTGTGTAAAATCAGATATGCACGACATTTCCCTGATATTCATTGAGCTTGGTGTTGCCATCATTGGGCTGGCATTGCTCACGCGCCTTGCCAGCCGCTGGGGATTCTCCGCCATTCCACTTTATTTACTTGCCGGTCTCGCCTTCGGGAACGGAGGCATCCTTCCGCTTCAATTCAGCGAGGACTTTGTTCACATTGGCGCGGAGATCGGTGTCATTCTCTTGCTCTTCATGCTGGGGTTGGAATATTCAGGCGGAGAATTAGGCGCGAACTTGCGGTCTGGCTTCCCCGCCGGAGTAGTGGATTTTTTGCTTAACTTCACACCGGGTCTGCTTTTTGGCATGTGGCTTGGGTGGGGTCTACTGGGAACAATCCTGCTTGGTGGCGTGACCTACATATCATCATCCGGCGTCATTGCCAGGGTTTTATCAGACCTCGGGCGTATTAATAATCGCGAAACGCCCACCATCATTTCCATTCTCGTCCTGGAAGACCTGGCAATGGCGGTCTACCTGCCGATTATCGCCGTTCTGCTCATCGGGCAGGAACTCTCACAAGCAGTCTTATCTGTCTCGATCGCGCTTGCCACGGTTGGCTTGATCTTGTTCATCGCCGTCAAATACGGAAAAAAATTCAGCAGTCTCATCGCGCATCAATCTGACGAGGTCATTCTGCTTACCACATTCGGGTTGATGCTCTTCGTGGCTGGTGTGGCGCAACGCTTGCAGGTCTCTGCCGCGATCGGAGCGTTCTTGATGGGCATCGCCATTTCGGATTCCATTGCCGAACGGGCGCACAAACTGCTTGGTCCATTGCGTGACTTGTTCTCCGCCATCTTCTTCCTCTTTTTTGGACTTCAGATCGACCCCGCCTCTTTGCCTCCGGTTTTGCTGTTGGCTGTTATTCTGGGAGTTATCACCACGCTGACAAAACTGCTGACCGGTTGGTGGTCAGCCCGCCGCGCCAAAACGGATTCACTCGCCGCGTTCAGGGCGGGTGCGGCTTTGGTGGCGCGCGGTGAATTCTCCATCGTCATCGCCGGGCTAGGGGTCAGCGCAGGCTTGGAACCGCAATTGGGCGCCTTATCTGCTGCGTATGTTCTCTTCCTCGCCATCCTCGGACCGATCCTTACCAGGTTCATTGAACCGATATTTTTTACTTTCCATAAAGGAGACCAATGAGCGATCGCATTAACATTTCTTCGGGCGCAAAATGGGAGGACATCGTCGGGTACTCCCGAGCCGTGAGAGTCGGGTACACCGTCGAAGTCGCCGGGACGACCGCCGTGGATGAGCAGGGAAATGTCGTCGGCTTGAACGATGCCTACGAGCAGACCAGGTTCATCCTCGCAAAGATCGAAAAGGCGTTGATTCAAGCAGGCGCATCGCTCAAGGATGTCGTCCGCACGCGCATGTTCGTCAGCGACATCTCCAAATGGGAAGAGGTCGGCAGGGCGCACGGCGAATTCTTCCGCGAGATCAAGCCCGCCGCATCCATGATCGAAGTCAAGGGCTTGATCAGCCCGGAATTACTGGTCGAGATCGAGGTCACGGCGATCATCAGTGAATAAATGACATTTATATTCAAGATGCTATAATGTAATCATTCAATTTTCATCCGGCGTTATCTTTAGAAGTATGGAGGCTGGCATGACTGAATACGATTATGACCTGCTCGTGATCGGCTCGGGACCGGCGGGACAGCGCGCTGCGATCCAGGCGGCAAAGCTGAACAAGCGCGTGGCGGTCATCGAACGCAAGACCATCCTCGGGGGAGTTTGCATCAACACGGGCACTATTCCCAGCAAGACCCTGCGCGAAGCCGTGATGCATTTTTCCGGTTATCGCGAGCACAATTTATACGGCGCGTCGTACACGGTCAAGCAGAACATCACCATGGCGGACCTTTTATTTCGCACCGACCACGTCATCCAGCACGAACTGGATATTATCCGCCACCAACTCCAGCGCAACCGCGTGGAGCTCATCTCCGCCGACGCATCTTTCGTTGATGCCAACACAGTCCGCCTAAAATTTGTGGATGGGCGCGGCTGGCGGGATGTGCGCGCCGCGAACGTGGTCATCGCCACAGGCACCAGCGCCACCAAAAGCGACCGCATCCCCTTTGACGGCAAGCGGGTCTTCATCAGCGATGACCTGCTGCAGTTGGATCATCTTCCACGCACGCTGACGGTGGTCGGCGCGGGCGTGATCGGACTCGAATACGCCAGCATCTTTTCGGCGCTCGGTGTGCGTGTGACCATCATCGACAAGCGCCGCCGCCTGCTCCCTTTCGTGGACGAAGAGATCATCGACTCGCTCATTTATCATCTCAACCAACAGCGCGTCATCATGCGCCTCGGCGAAGAAGTGGAATCCATTGAAGCGGTCAACGACGAACAGGGTGAGCGGGTAAAGATCAACCTCGTTAGCGGAAAACAGATCATCACCGAGATGGCGTTGTACAGTATCGGACGCACCGGTGCGACACGCTCGCTCAACATCGAATCTGTGAGTCTGCAAACCGATGAACGCGGACTTCTGAAAGTCAACGATTATTTTCAAACCAACGTGCCAAATATTTACGGCGTCGGTGATGTGATCGGGTTCCCCTCGCTTGCTTCGACATCAATGGAACAGGGGCGGCTGGCGGCGTGTCACGCCTTCGGGGTCAAAACCAATCACACGCCGGAACTATTTCCCTACGGCATTTACACCATCCCGGAAATTTCCACGGTCGGCAGAAACGAAGAAGAGTTGACTCAAGCGGGCATCCCGTACGAGATCGGCAAGGCTCAGTATCGCGAGATCGCCCGCGGACAGATCATCGGCGACAACACCGGTCTGCTCAAACTCATCTTCCACCTCGACACGCACGAACTGCTCGGCGTCCACATCATCGGCGAAGGCGCGAGCGAACTCGTCCATATCGGGCAGGCAGTGATGGCGTTCAAAGGTACCGTGGATTATTTCATCCACAACGTCTTCAATTACCCCACGCTGGCAGAGTGCTACAAAACCGCCGCGTTCGATGGCATTAATCGATTGGGGATCTAACGCGTTAGCAAGATCTCCATCTGCAAACCGCCCTCGGGTAAATTCCGCGCATCGATGACTCCGCCTTGGGCTTCGATCAATTGTTTGGAAATCGCCAGCCCCAATCCCGTTCCACCGGACGTGCGCGAGCGGGATTTGTCTTTGCGCCAGAAACGTTCAAAGACGAAAGCCAAATCTTCTGCGGGGATTCCCTTGCCATTGTCGTTGACAGTAATGCGCAAGCCTTCTGCGGTTTCATCCGCTGTGACCCACACCCGTCCCTCATCGGGAACGTACCGCAGGGCATTACCGATGAGGTTACTCATTACCTGCTCGAAGCGCTGCGGGTCGACACTTGCGGAAAGATTTCCATTTTTCTGTGAGAAAGAAAGCGAGATATTTTTCTCGTCTGCTTCTGCAGAGAACAGGGTCAAAACGCGCTCGATCAATTCAGCAATGTTCACCCGCTTTTTGTCGAACGGAAGCTGACGCGCCTCTGCCAGCGTGAGCAGGCGCAGGTCATCGACTAATCGTTCGAGCACGTACGTCTGTTCGAGCGCCAGCGAAACCTGCGAGCCGTTCTCGGAGTAGATGCCGTCCACAATGCCTTCAAGCCGCCCGCGGATGACGGAGAGCGGAGTACGCAACTCATGGGCAACGTCTGCCAGCAGGTCACGGCGTTCGCGGTCATTGCGTTCGAGGGAGGAAGCCATCTCGTTGAAACTCTCGGAAAGACTGCGCAGCTCCTGCGGACCTTCGGTTGGGATACGAGTTTCGAGTTTCCCATCCGCAACCGCGCGTGCGGCGTAGATCACATCCGCCAGCGGGTTCACGAAGCGGCGCATGAGCAGAAACGCGATCAAGACCACGAACAAGCCGAGAGCGAATGAAATGCCCGCCACCGGAAAGAGAATTCCACCCGCCATGCGTCCGCGCCACTCAAGAGGCAGGGAATTGATCACCAAGGTGCCAATTTGTTGGCTGCCCTCAAAGAGCTGAAAAGGAATGTCGCCGGTCTTAACTTCATAGCGTGAACCAACCGTCGAAGCAGTATCCAGCCCACCGTCGAGAATGATGCGGTCATCTTTGTCGAGCAGCAGGGTATATTCCGGCGGAAAGCTATCATAAGTATGAAAGACGGATTCGATCCCATCCCAATTCCCATGCCCCTGATAATAGCCTTCGAGATAACCGATAAGTGGAAAGCGCAGACTCGCCGCGCCTGTGTAGTTCGTGAGAACGTACGCAGTGACAAGCGGGAACAAGACCATCAGCAGAAGCAAGACGGCAAGGAAGGCGCGGCTGAGAAGCGACAGCAAACGCAGGCGGATCTGGCGGATGGATTTCATACTGCTTCACTACTTCGACTTGGCTCAGCATAAAATTTATAGCCAACGCCATGAACAGTGATGATGAGTTCGTCCGGTTCCAGTTTACGGCGCAGGTTGCGGATGTGCGAGTCGATGGCGCGTTCATAACTTTCGAAGGCGACACCATGCGCGGCATTAAGCAATTGATTGCGAGAAAAAATGCGACCGGGTTGACTCATCAGCGTTGCCATGATTTCAAACTCGGTAGGCGTGAGCTGTAGCGTGCGCTTCTTTATCTGGACCTCGAAGTGGGCTCTATCCAGTGAAACGTTTTCCACGCGGATCACATCCGCCGCCGAGTCACCGCCGACGCGGCGCAGCACCACCTTGACGCGTGCCACCAACTCACGCGGACTGAACGGCTTGGTGATGTAATCGTCGGCACCGATCTCCAAGCCGACGAGTTTATCCGTCTCTTCGACGCGCGCGGTGAGCATGATGATGGGCACATTGCTCTCGCGGCGAATGGACTTGCACAACTCCAGCCCATCCATCTCAGGCATCATCACATCCATAACGATCAGGTCGGGCTTTTCGCGCCGTGCGGCGGCAAGACCTTGCACCCCGTCCTTTGCAGTCACCACGTCAAACGCGGAGGCTTTGAGATAGTCGCGGCTGATCTCGAGAATTTCAGGTTCGTCATCGACGAGGAGGATTTTCTTGGGCATGGGATTATTATATACCGTTGATTGAGTAGGGTGGGTGATGTACTGATCTCACCGAAGTAGGTCCGTCCCGCCCGTATCGAGACCGCCAATTTCAGGTTCACTTTTAATTGGCGGTCTCGATACGCCTTCGGCACTCGACCACCGGATATTACTCGTACCGCAGCGCCACCATCGGGTGCAGGTTCGCGGCGCGGAAAGCGGGATACAAACCGAAGAAGACACCAATGATCAGCGCGAAGAAGAACGCCAGCAAAATGGAATTCGCCGTGATGACGGAAGCGATCAAGCCGGAGACACTGAATGCCAGAGCGATGCCCACCCCCAGCAAAATGCCGACAATCCCGCCGAGCAGACTCAACGTGACCGTCTCGATCAGGAACTGCGTGAGAATTTGATTCTTCGTTGCGCCAACGGCTTTGCGTAGACCGATCTCCTTGGTACGTTCGGTGACCGAGACCAGCATGATGTTCATGATGCCGATGCCGCCCACCAGCAGGGAGATGCCCGCAATTGCGCCAAGAAAAATGGTCAGCGTTTGTGTGACGGTATTGAGCGTCTCCAGCGTGTCGGACTGATTCATGACGTTGAAATCCAACTCGTCGGTGGTCTTGAGTTCATGCGAACGACGGATCATGTATTCGACCGTCGCGGAAACCGTGTCCATATCCTTTTCATCCGTTACGGAGACCAGGATGTTATTGACGGTTTTCTTGCCATTGAAGACCGCATTCTCGCCGAAGAGTTTGGTATAGCCGGTCTCGATCGGGATGAAGATGTTCTCATCCGGCGAGCCGATGGACGAGCCTTTTGCCTCGAGCACGCCCACCACCCGGAACTTAAGTCCGTTGATGGAAATGGTCTTGCCGAGTGGCGAAAGCTCACCAAACAGGTCTTCCGCCACCGACGCGCCCAAAACCGCCACCAGCGTCTGTGACTTGTTATCGCCGTCGGAAATGAAGCGACCCTCCAGAACGGTGAACGAGCGCACATCCTGATGCGACTCCACCACACCCACGGTGGGAGCGCTGAAACTCTCATTCCCAAATTTGACCGTGTAGCTGGATTGATACACCGGCACAATGTCGGAAATGTTGCTGGTCAATCCGCGTTCGAGTAATTGATAGTCGGCATAATACAAATGGCTTGCCTGCTGCGACCCTCCGCTGAAGGCAGCAGGTCCTGCCTGCATTCTGCCGGGGGAAATGGTCAACAAATTCGAGCCGCCGCTTTGAATGGAACTTGTGATGCTGGCGGTTGCGCCTTCGCCGATGGAGAGCAAAGCCACTACCGTCGCCACACCGATCACAATGCCAAGGATGGTCAGCACCGACCTCATTTTGTTTGCCCGCAAGGCGCGCAGGGCGATCTTTAAGTTTTCTGAAAATAACATTTTATTTCTCCTGTTCCGTCATTGCGAGGAGCGTTCTTGTTCGCTTGCCCCGGTGTTTTTCGGGGTTGCGACGAAGCAATCTCGAATTCAATCGGGGATTGCTCACCGCACTGGCGCGCGGCGCACGTGTCGGTCGGAAGAGCACTCACCTCACAATGACGGGGGCTTATTCTTCCACTCTCGGCATACCGGCTTTGATGGGATTCGGGTTCACTTCATCCGAGACGATCTTCCCATCTGAGATCTTGATGATCCGCCCGGTGTGACGCGCCACATGCACATCGTGCGTGACCACGATCACCGTCTGCCCGTTATCGCGGTGCAAGCTTTGGAACAAGTCCATGATCTCCACGCCAGTCTTGCTATCCAATGCGCCGGTGGGTTCGTCTGCCAATAAAATGGCAGGCTCGTTCACAATGGCACGCGCAATTGCCACGCGCTGCTGCTGTCCGCCGGAAAGCTCATTCGGAGCGTGATGTGTGCGCTCACCCAAACCAACTCGTTCGAGCGCTTTCATGGCGCGGTCATCGCGTTCCTTGCCGGAATACCCGGCATACGTCAACGGAAGTTTGACATTCTCCAACGCGCTCGTGCGCGCCAGCAAATTGAACTGCTGGAACACGAAGCCGATCTTTCGTCCGCGCACATCGGCGAGACGGGTTTCATCCATGTTCTCCACCGAGACATCATCCAATGTGTACTTGCCGCTGGTGGGCACATCGAGACAGCCGATGATCGACATGAGCGTACTCTTGCCCGAGCCTGATGGTCCCATGATGGCGACCATCTCGCCTTTCTCGATGGTGAAGCTGGCGCCGTCCAACGCGCGGACTTCACTCTCGCCCATCTGATAGACCTTCGTCAATTCTTCCACGTGGATCATTGATTCCCTCCGAAGGGGTTGGGCGCTTCAAAGCCGCTCGCGCGTGCAGTCGTAACCACATCACCTTCCTGCACGTCACCGGTCACCACCACCATCTCGCCGACGATCGCGCCGCCGACCACATCCACGCGCACCGTTTCACCATCGCGCAAAACCCACACGAACTCGCCCTGGCTGTCGTTTTGGATCGCCGTGATCGGCACAGCCAGTGAAGACGTTTCATCGCCGATCAAAATAACGAGGTTCATCGTCGAACCGAGCGGCAGGAATACATCGCCTTCGGGCTGGTCAAGGTCGATGCGCACATCGTATTTGACAAGACCGGAAATGACTTCACCAACAGGATCGACGGAATCCACCACGCCTGTAAAGGTGGCGCCGGGCATCGCATCAGACTCCGCCGTGACCTGATCCCCGACCTTGATCTGGGCAATGTCCGATTCATCGATCTGCGCATCCACGTAGAGATGACCCAGGTCTGCGATGTTGACCGAGAGTTCGCCCGTGCTGATGACATCACCCACCACCTGCTCCACCGAGAGCACCTGCCCATCGAACGGAGCGATGATGCTCATCGAATTGACGGTCGCCTGTGCCGCATCCACCCTGGCTTGCGCGGCGATGACATCCTGTGACGTGTCACCCGCCAGCAAGCGGTCATACTCGCGCTGTGCATCTTCGTATTGAGCCTTCTTCAACGCAAGGTCATTTTCCGCTTCGATGATCCAATCTTCGGGAGCGGGTCCACGGAAGGTCTCGGTCTCGTATTTATACGTCCAGCCGTTTCCCTGGCGGACAAGCCGCGCAAGGTATTTCGTCTGCGGGATGCTGTTGTCGTTCTGCAAATACTTGAGATAGTATTCCGCGTCTTCGTATTCTTCTTTGGCTTCTTTCAAGTCGATGGCGGCTTGAGCAAGATCGGTACCGGAAGTCAGGAGGTCATCCAGATCCTCCTGCGCGGTGATCAGCTCTGCCTGGGCGGAGACGATGCTGGATGATGTGCTGGTCGGGTCGAGCGTCAGCAAAATATCGCCCGCGTTCACAAAGTCACCCGGCTGAACGTTCGCAATCGCCACGGTGCCGCTCGTCTTCCAATTCAAGTTGGCGAACGGTTCGGCGGCGAGACTGCCCGTCGAGTCGACGGTCTCTGTCAGCGTGACCGAAACCACCTGGGCAGTTTCCGCTTCGGCGGAGTCAGACGCGTTGACGCTGGAAAGCGAACCGAGCAGCAAGGCGAGGATCAACACCACGCCAGCGGCGATCCACCAGAATTTTTTATTTTTAATAAGGTTTGACATTTGATTTCTCCTTGATCGTTTCCTGTAGGATACTTTTCAAATGTGGAGAATTTGTGCAGGCGAAAAGGACGTTTGTGGAGATAAAATAAGCATATGAAATTCGAGACCACCCACAATTTGATCCTGCCCAAGATCGGCTTCGGCACCTGGAAGATCGGAGGCGGCACGACGCCAAACCACTCGCTCGATGCCAAGTCGCTCACTGCGCTTCGACACGCCCTGGAGATCGGCTACACCCACTTCGACACTGCCGAGATGTACGCCTCAGGCCATAGCGAGGAATTAGTCGGACAGGCGCTTCGAGAGTCGCGGAAGAAGCGCGAGGATGTGTTCATCACATCCAAGCTGACACCGAGTCATTTACGATATGATGATGCGTTGAAAGCCTGTGAAAACTCCCTGCGCCGGCTACACACCGATTACATTGACCTGTATCTCATCCACTGGCCCAGCACAGGCGCAAAATACGAAGACACCTTTAATGCCTTGAATAAACTTGTGCGCGACGGCAAGGTGAAATACCTGGGTGTAAGCAACTTCGACTTGCGATTACTCAAACGCGCACAGGAGCTTTCCGAGACGCCCATTATCACCAACCAGGTACCTTTCAGCCTTTCAGATTTATCGTACATAAAAAATGGCGTGCTCGATTATTGCCAGCAAAACGATATTTTGCTCACTTCTTACGAGCCTTTAGATACAGGCAGACTGCGGTCGAATAAAACGCTCGAAGACGTGGCACAAGCGCATCATTCCACCGCATTTCAAGTCGCGCTGGCTTGGGTCGTTTCCCATCCGCGCGTCATCACGATCCCGATGTCATTCGATCCGCAGCACATCAAGGAAAATTTTGAGGCGGCAGAGATCGAGTTGAGCAATGACGAAATGGCAAAATTGGCTAATGCGTGGGAGAAGTAAAAAGTGACGAGTTATAAGGAACGAGAAATGAGTAATGGTTTATGAGTCTGCCTGAGATCGAGATCATCGAAACAACAGAGACCGACCTTGAGCCGCTTTACCGCGTCATCATCCACAACGACAGTGTCACGCCGATGGACTTCGTGGTGGAAGTGCTCAAGCAAATATTTTTCCTCGCCAACGATCGCGCCGCAGACATCATGCTGACCGCGCACATCAAAGGCTCTGCTTATGTCCAGACCCTGCCGCGCATCGAAGCCGAGAAGCGCGTTCAGCATGCGCATCAAGCCGCAGGCATGGAAGGCTATCCCCTGCATTTTTCCATCGAGCGCGAATGACCTCAAACTTCGCAGCTCTGACCGAAATAAATCTCGACGACCTGGTCGCCTCCTTCGGCTGGCAGGCTTCTCCCCTGCTCTCACGCTTGCTGCGAGCCCTGTTCCGCAAGCCTGCCCAAAAATTCGCGCGGCACATGCTGGAATATGACGAAGTGATGGGTACACATGGAATCGTTGAAGGCGGATGGAATCTTGCGCGGCGTTATGTGAAAGACGTTCGCATCATCAATGCGGACCGGATTCCTGAGTCAGCGTTTCTGGCTTTATCCAACCACCCAGGCATGACCGACACAGTCGCGCTGTTCGCGGCGTTGAACCGCAAAGACTTACATATCATCGCGCTGGACAGACCCTTCCTCAATGCGCTTCCAAACTCAACCCGGCAATTGTTTTACGTCTACGATGACCCCGCCAGGCGGATGACGCTTGTGCGACAGGTCAGCGCTCACCTAAAAAAAGGCGGCGCGACGTTGACCTTTCCCGCCGGTCACATCGAACCCGACCCGGATGTGTATCCCGGCGCGGTTGAAGCGCTGAAGGATTGGACAGACAGCGTGGGAGTCTTCATCCGCATGGCTCCCGATGCCGCCATCCTGCCGGTGCTGGTGCGCAACGTGGTCGCCAAGAAGTATGCGCATCACTGGTTATTGAAGATAAAAAAGACGAAAGAAGAAAGGGAAAAATTAGCGACTGCCTTGCAGTTGCTGGGCATGGTCGCCGCCGGAGAGAAGCTTGTGACAGTCACCGTGCAGATCGGGAAGCCGATCTATGCCAAAGATTTGGGGACAAACGAAACCGAGGTCATTCATCGCGCCGTGCTGGCAGAGATGAAATGCCTGATCGAGAACCCACCTAAATAAAAACGTAGGGGCGGGGTTGTCCCGCCCATTAAATTAGAAAGGGCGCGGAGACCGCGCCCCTACGGAAATATCATTAATCAGCTGTTGCACCTGCCAGCATCGGCTCGTCGCCGTTGTAGACTTTCAATTGGGGCCACTTCCAGATGATGAGCAAAGTTCCAACAATACAACCGATGCCGCCGGTGATGACGGCGAACGGCGCGCCAAAGAACTGCGCCACCGAGCCCGCTTCGATCTCACCAAGTTGTGGTCCGCCCATGAAGAAAATCTGATTGATGCTCGTCATGCGTCCACGCACGTGGTCTGGAGTTTGCAGCTGCCGAATGGTATTGCGCACAATAGTGCTGACTCCGTCCGCACCGCCGGTGACGGCAATTGCCAGCCAGGCAACAACGAAAGATCTGGTCAAGCCGAACACGACAGTCGCCAACCCAAAGATGATGACCGAACTCAGGAAGACGATGCCCTGTTTGCGGATTTCTTTAATTTGCGAAATGATGAGCGCGACTGCCACCGCCCCCACCGCCGATGCAGCGGAGAGATAGCCGTATTCGACCACCCCTACGTTTAACACATCCGTGGCGATGATCGGCATCAAAGTGCTGGCAGAAGCGAAAAAGGTGGCAATAAAATCGATCATCATCGTGGCAAAAATGATGGGCTTGGAGAGGATGAATCGGATCCCATCTGTGATGGATTCGAGACTGACGCCCGCCGACTTCTCGGCGATGGACTGCGGCACATCGCCGATCATGAACAGCGCGAACAGCACCGCAACGAATGAAAACGCGTTGAAGTAATAGACCGCTTCCTGCCCAAAGAACGCGATGATGAGTCCGCTCAAAGCAGGACCGATGACCGCACCCGCCTGAAAGGCAGTGAAAGTCATACTGAACGCATTTGGCAGGTCTTTCTTCGGCAGCAGGTTGGGGATCAATGCCTGGCGCGATGGACCGTCGAAAGCGACCACCACCGCCTGCAACGCAGTGATGACGTAAATATGCCAGATGGTGACCTGCCCAAATTGGGTGAATAGCGCCAGCACCAACGCAAGCAGCGCAGCGATGGACTGGGTCACAAACATCACTTTGCGCCTGTCACGCGAATCCGCAAGCGCACCGCCGATGAGAGAGAAAACAACGACCGGCAAAAAGCGCGCCACGCCGATACCGCCCAATGCAATGGGGTTTTTGTCCAGTTGGTTAACGTGCCAAAACAAAGCCCAGAGTTGCATCTGGGTTCCGGTAATGGAAATAAGTTGCCCAAGCCAGAGGTAAAAGAATTTTTTGTGTTTGAGTGATGGTGGGATATGAAGCATATCAGTTATCAGTAGGTCAGTGAACAGTTATCAGCAGTACTGCTCACTGATAACTATTCACTGATTAAGTTCCCCAATCGCGGAGATATAAAAAGTCGTACCCGACCGTACGGTTGCTGACCTTGGCGATCGGCGGCAGCATCCGCTTGAATTGATAACGGCGAATGCGCGAGGTGACGGTCGTGACAAATTTTTCGTCGAAGCCCGCCTCTATCGCCTCCTGCGGACTGTATCGTTGGTCAACCATAAGATAGAGGAGTTTATCCACTTCTTCATAGGTAAATCCCAGTTCTTTTTCATCGGTCTGATCCGCCCATAGATCGGCTGACGGAGGTTTGTCGATGATGGGCGCGGGGATGTTCATAGCCTGGGCGATTTGACGCACCTGGGTCTTGTACAGATCGCCGATGGGGTTGATCGCACTGGCAGAGTCACCGTACAACGTGCTGTATCCGAGCAGGATTTCAGTTTTATTGCTCGTACCCACGGGCAGCGCCTTGAAGACTTCCGATTGATCGTAGAGCGCGATCATGCGCATGCGCGCCATGATATTACCTTTGCGAACGTTCGAGATGTTCGGGTCGCGTTCGATCAGCGGATCGACCATCGGGGAGATGTCGATCGTCTCGCTGTGGACTTTGAACTGGTCGATCATCAACTGGGCATGTACGAGCGAGTCAGGTGAGGATGTCCGATACGGGAGTCTCAGCGCCATCACATTCTCTGCGCCCAACGCTTCCACCGCCAACGCACAGGAGAGCGCCGAGTCCAACCCGCCTGAGAGGTTGATGATGGCGCGCGACATGCCAACCCGCGAGATCTCAGACCTTATAAAACCGGTGAGAATATCGCGGGCAAGGTCAACGTTTATGGAAAGATTGAGATCAACCACGGGAAAGGATCCTATCCAATTCATTACGGACGAGTGCGGTGCGTTCATCCCGCAGTAGCGGCAGACGCGCGCGCGTGCGGCGGAGTTGATTCAAGTCCAGCTCGGCGAAGGTCAATGCCTCCTCATTATAGGGTCCATGAGCCAGCTCCTCGCCGTTCGGGTCGAAGACGGTCGCGCCGCCCCAGAAATGAAGTCCATCTTCATAGCCGACGCGGTTCGCGTGCGCCACGAACGAGGTGAACATGCTGGCATAGGCTTTGTTGACGCGTTCCACCCAGCGGGCGGATTCGAGTTTTTCCTTGTCGTTCAGTCCGCGCCCCGGCGAGGCGGATGAGAACAGCATGATATCCGCGCCATCGAGCCAGAGCAGATAGGGCGGCGAGGCGTGCCAGAAATCTTCGCAGATCAAAATTCCCACACGCCCGAAGCGCGTATCAAAGGCGCGGACTGCGTCACCCCAGGCGAAGAAGCGTCCTTCATCGAACAAGCCATAGGTGGGCAGATATACTTTATGATGGACGTGAACGGTCTTTCCACCCGAAAGATACGCGGATGCGATAAAGAATCGGTGCCGCGTATCTTCATCCACAAATCCAACCACAAGGTCCAGATCGTGAGACGCTTTGAGCAGGTGTTTGAAAACGGGGTCATCTTCGGTCGGCTTATGCGCCACCGAGGCGACCAGATCCTGCAAGACATATCCGGTTAACGATAGTTCAGGGAATACAAGCAGGTCCGCTTTTTCTGACTTTGCCTGCTTGATATACTCCAAATGCTTGGCGAGATTCGCTTCAACATCTCCAAGCTTTGTGTTGACCTGTGCGAGGGCAAGGTTTAGTTTCATCGAGGGAATCTTACCACGTAAGAAGACCTCCGCAGTAAAAATACTGCGGAGGTCTTTTGTGAACTTCTATTGATTATCGGGCTACCTGAACCGTATCCCCTTCGTCGGTCGCCTCGAGCACAGTGACGGTTACTCCCTCCACGGTCACTGATTCACCCACCGCCAATGGTGAGTTGTCGCGGTAGGGATCGTTATCCAACTGCGGATACACCACAAGCGTACCTTCACCGGACGGGATGGATGTATCGACCACGTACACCAACACGCCGGGTTTCAAGATCGGCGCATCGTACCCGATCTGCCTGCGGGATTCAATAACGACGGCTTTGGAATTGCTGATGGGAACCATGACCGCCTTCATACCGCCGGTAATTTCAATGGGAGTGACGGTCGCGGTAATATCCCCTTCCATCTGGCAAAGGATCTGGTCGTCATCGAGCCAGCCTAGCTGCCAACGTTCGAAGGCAAACGGCTCGAAACCCTTTCCGCCGGTAAAGCCCATGAAGCCGAAATTCCCGACGTGGCGATGGATGTAGTCATAATTGTTCGGGTCAAAATCGTACCCATACAAATCTGCCAGACCCATCGTATGACCCGTTTCATGATTTAGCCAGATAAAGCCCCAATTGGGAAGGTCAGCAGCTGACGTGACGCCATTCGAAAATATCTTGCCATCCGCCGTGTACCCTTCACCCGGATTGGCGCCAAAGGCGGGACCAAACTCAACCGCGGTCGCAGAAGGCGGCACCATGACCGTAACCGAATCAGCGGTGGAAAAATCCACATCCGCGTCGGCTAATGTGACAGCTTCCTGAATGAATTCGAGGTGACCTTCGTACGAACGGATCGCCTCACCATAATACGCCGAAGGCTGGCTAAGTCTCAACCAGACAAAGTGCGGTTCCAGATTCCAATCCATTCGTCCGTACGAAACGGTCTTAAAAAATGTTTCCGCCTCGGGCGAGACCATTTTGAAAAACTCCTCCGGAGTTTGGGAGGCAGGAACGTCCGAAAAATCTGCAAACAGAACCACGGTTTTAACCTCACCCAGGCTTGGCAATTTATGAGTAGGGTTGGGAATGCCCAAACCTACATTCGTAAAAGACAATGGTGGGAGTTTGCATGCGCTGATTATGTCGGGGGTCGGCGGTGGATTGGTTGGCGCGGGAACAGTAGACGGCAATTGTGTCGCCGTTGGAGCAGAGGGTGGAGCGGATTCCTCAGCTATGGGCGTTGCGCCTCCTCCACAGGCGGCGAGCAGGAGGGAAACGAAAAAGATTATTCCTGCCTGTTTCAAGTTAAAGTATTTCATGGGATCTCCTTTGGTTGGGATGTAATTTATCACAAAACAAAGGCCGTCCATCTCAATACAAACAAAACTGACAGCAACAGCCTTGCATCCCCTTGCCGGATTTCATCTCTTCAATAGAGCCTCTCTGGGGAAACAAAAATACGTCCATTTGGACGCATTTTTTCTGGCGGGGAGGGAGGGATTCGAACCCTCGGTGGACACGAAGCCCACAACGGTTTTCGAGACCGTCCCATTCAACCACTCTGGCACCTCCCCAAATTTTGAAGCGGGCGAGATTATACCCGAAAATTCTAATGAGATTATAGATTCACGCTCTCATGCAAGGCGGGATAATGGACTTGATCAAGCCCGCGCGCCTTTAACAAACCCTTCAACATCATGGCTTGTTTTTCCTCGCCATGCACCAGGAAGATCTGCTTGACGCTGTCTTTTACACCGGCGGCATATTTAACCAGCAGATCCTGCCCGGCGTGACCGGACAAGCCGCCGATGGTCGCAACGTCGCAATTGCGTTTGTAGACTTCGCCAAATATGCGCACTTCCGGCTCGCGGTCTGCCAGCCTGCGCCCCATCGTGTCCGGCGCCTGCCAGGAGACGATGCAGATGGTGTTCTTCGGATTCTCGATATTGTTGCGAATGTGATGGACGATACGTCCCGTTTCCGCCATACCCGAAGCGGAGATGATGACCATCGGGTCGGTGCGTTCGTTCAACGCCTTCGACTCTTCCACCGAGCGGATATAAGTCAGCATCTTGAAATCCAACGCCGGATGACGCGCTTCCGCCACGAACTTGCGCGTTTCGTCATCGAAACATTCCAGATGACGCTTGAAGACATCGGTCGCATTGACTGCCAGCGGACTATCCACATACACGGGCACGCGCGGAACGCCATTTTCGAACATCATCTGATTCAGGTTATAGACCAGTTCCTGCGTGCGTCCAACAGCAAAGGCGGGCACGATCACTTTTCCGCCGCGTTCTATTGTCTTCTTCACCACATCGCGGAATTCGATATAAGCCAGTTCGGGGTTGTTATGAGACTTATCCCCGTAGGTGCTTTCCATGATCATGAAATCGGTTTCCGTCGGGAGGACAGGGTCGCGCAGCAAAGGAAGTTGATACCTGCCGATATCGCCCGAAAACCAGAAGCGGATCTTTCTCCCCTTTTCCTCGATCTCCAATGAGACGCTCGCCGACCCGAGAATGTGTCCCGCTTCATGGAACCGCGCGATCACACCGGGGATGGGCTCGAACGCCTGCTCGTAATTTATGCCTGCGAACATGCCAGCCACCTGCTCCGCATCCTCTTTGGTGTAGAGCGGCTCGATGGGTGGCTCGCCGCGCCGGGCGCGCTTCTTGTTGACGAACTCTGCGTCCGCTTCCTGGATGTGACCGGAGTCTGCGATCATCAAACTTCCCAGGTCAGCCGTGGCATGCGTCGCAAAAATATTGCCCTCGTATCCCTGCTTGACCAGGTTGGGAAGATTTCCCGCGTGGTCAATGTGAGCATGGGAGAGGATGACCGCGTCCACATCCTTCGGCTCATAATGAAAATTTAAATTTCGAGAATATGTATCCGCGCGCCTGCCCTGATAAAGACCACAGTCCAGCAGCAGCTTTTTTCCATTGATCTCCAGTAAATGCTGACTGCCTGTGACTGTGTGTGCCGCGCCGTGAAAATTAATTCGCATGTTTGACTCCTAAAGCCTTCAATATCTGCAGCCCAAATTTTTCAACCCGCGAAGGGGAATCTTTCATCAAGGTACTCAGTTCATCCAGGTTCTTCGGCGGGTTTTCAGATAGAAGCGAAAGGTATGGCTTTGGCAGGATGATATCGGACTCAACCTTTAGTTCCGTCCCAACGTTCTTCCGCCATGCCTTTAACTTTTCCAATCGCCGCAAGACCGCATCATTCTTTCGTTCAGACTGTTTTCGCTCCACCAGCGGAGCTTCTTCACCGTGCCGGATCGCTCCCAGGATATGATCCCCCCACAAGCGGATCTGCTTTTCACTTAACCCAGCCGCGGATAGGTCCACCATTTTTTCGGGCGGACTCTTCGCCAGCGTTACAAACACATCATCCATCACGACCTTGTATGCGGGGCGGTTGAGGCGTTCTGCTTCCTTATCACGCCACTTGCATAACTGCGCAACGATGGTCAGCTCACGCAGAGACAGGTCCTTGCGTCCCGCAAACCGTTCCCACGAATCGCCGTTCGCGCGCGATTTCATCTCTTCCGCCTTGCAGGCGCGCCTGAAATCCTCAAGCGCAAATTCCAGCCGGTCTCGCGCGCGCAGTTCCTGTTCGAGGACATCGCGCAGGTTGAAGAGATAATGCGTATCGAGCCGCGCATAATGGATCTGGTCCTTCGATAGCGGTCGCGCGCCCCAATTCGCCTTTTGATGGCGTTTATCCATCCTCACACCGAACTTATCGCCGAGCAGTTTATCCAATCCGACAGCCGGGTAGCCAAGTGCGCGGGCGGCTTGCATGGTATCGAACAGGCTCGCAAACGTGAATCCGAAATCGCGCCGCAGACAGATCATGTCATATTCCGCGGCATGGAAGATCTTCTCGATCTTCGGATTCGAAAAAATGGGGGCAAGTACGTTGAGGTCCCTCAAGGCAAGAGGGTCCACCAAATAATCTGTTTTACTGGAGGAGAATTGGATCAGGCAGACCTGTTCACGGAAGGCATGCAGGCTGTTCGATTCTGTATCGACCGCCACGCGGTGTTGCGCGGCGATATCATCCACCATTCGATTCAATAATTCTTTTGTGTTGACCCAAACGGGCGGCGGGAGGACTTCAAACATATTGGCTGATTATAAACCCGATGAAGAAAGATGAACGCTTATTTCAATCGCAGGGCAGACAACAACCGGTCATACCCGCGCTGGAGAATATATCCCACCACAAGCGCGAGGATGGCTCCCGGAATCAGATTGATGAATACTTTCGTGATCCCCGGTTCCAGACCGAATGAAATCTCAAAAAGTTTCCAGATCGGGCGATGGTAGAGATAGGTAAAAAATGATGCCGTGGACAGAAATGCCCAAATCCGCCAGTTGCCGAGATTCGACCGAAATACAGAAAGCCACATCAACACCCAACCAAGGATAAAGAGATCGGCGGTCAGGATGAAGATCAAATTCGTCACTGCGAACTCACGTGCTGAAACAAGCCAGAATGGGATCACGACGAGTGCGGCGCAGATGAGCTTATACCCGAACCCAAGTTCGAGCAGACGGTTCCGCACGGATTCAAAACGGGAGAAATATACTCCAGCCAGAAAAACAAAATAATACATAAAGAACCGCGGTTCGAACAAACCGATCGCCAGATTCGCCGCGTATCCAATTGCATAAAGAACAAATGACCAGATCAACAATCCCAGGTTCGATTTGACCGTGAAAAGCAATATCCCGAAGATGAGATAGAATCCCACCAAAACACTGATGTACCACAGGGTCAACACCTGCTTGATGAACACCGGGGAAAGTGCCCATTGCAGGTTCAAGATATATGCCAGCGTATCGAAACGTTTCAGGGAATATCCGAGCACGAATATGAACAATGCCAATGCCAGCCAGTAGGGCGGGAAGATACGAATGAATTTCGACTTCAAGAAAGAAAAGATGCCCCCGTCCGTTTTCCGCCGCGAGAATTCAGCGAAGAATCCCGCCAGGAAGAAAAATGAGCCCAACAGGAACGCCGCCACAACACCCGCCAGCGGACCGACTTCAAACCCAAACACGGCTGAGTCGAATACTTCGCTGTGCAACGCGAGCAACAGCAAAATGGACAAGCCCCGCAGGGCTTCGAATTCCTGCAACCTCACTTTTTTATCGTTCATAATTCCTTCTCCATCACGATCGCATCCTCCCTGTCGTTGTAATACCCCTTCCAAACGTCGATGGTTTTGTACCCTTCTTTCTCGTACATGGAAATCGCCCCCTGGTTGGACAATCTTACAGTCAACCGGGAGCGGGGTACACCTAATTGGGTCTCGCATGAAATCAGCAGCGCGGTCCCGATCCCCCTGCGCTGATAGCGTGGATCAACTGCAATGGTGGCGATCCAGCCCCACCCCTCGCGCGGACGCGGATCGCCCGCTACGAACCCCACCATCTGGTCATCTTCCACTGCCTTGAGTCTGACAACTTCCGGGAAGGTCAATACGGCGATCAGGTCAAATAAGGGCCACGCATCGCTGGAAAAACTCTCCTTTTCCAGTTTGCGCAGGGCGTTGAGATCAAGCAGAGATGCTGGCAGGATTTTCATAAAAAATAAGGTCTCCCTTTTGGGGAGACCTTATTGTATTACAAATTAGCCTTTGCTCTTGGTGTCCTTGCCGAGGAAGTTATCCAGCATGCTGGTGAACTCCATCGGGAAGATGTACTTGGTGGACGGACTGGCGCCGATGGACTTGAGCGTTTCGAAGTATTGCAGCGTCATGGTCTTTTGATCGACCGATTTGGCGGCATTGAAGATCGATTCCAACGCAACCGCAAAACCTTCTGCGCGTAAAGCCTGCGCCTGCTTTTCACCATCAGCGCGCAGGATGTTGGACTCGCGCTCGCCTTGAGCCTGCAAAATGGCGGCTTGCTTTGTACCTTCTGCGCGGTTCTTCGCGGCTTCCTGATCACCCATGGATTCGGTCACCAGCGCGCGGCGGACACGTTCTGCCGTCATCTGGCGGTTCATCGCATCCTGAACATCGCGCGGCGGAACGATCTCGCGGATCTCGACGTTCGTAACTTTCACACCCCAACGTCCCGTCACTTCATCGAGGCGGGTGCGGAGCATGGTATTGATATGTTCACGCTGAGATAGAACATCGTCGAGCATGATACCGCCGATCACTGCGCGTAATGTGGTTGCTGCGATGCCTGCTGCGGCGGCTTCAAAATTGCTGACCTGCAAAACCGATTCAGAAGGATCTAATACTTTGAAGTACCACAAAAAGTCGATTGAGATCGGCGCGTTATCCTTGGTAATAGAAGTTTGCTGGGGAATTTCACGCACTTGCTCGCGCAAGTCGGCTTTTACGGCGCGGTCAATGACCGGGATGAGCAAAACGACTCCTGGTCCCTTTGCCCCAACGCAACGACCAAGGCGGAATACAACCAGCCGTTGATATTCAGGCACGATTCGAATGGCGTTGGCGAGAAAAACAAAGCCGACGAGTAGGATCGCACCTACGACACAAACAAGGCTACCACCTAAAAAATCCATAATTTTCTCCTTTCAATCTTCATGATCTTCGGATTTATTTTTTTCCACAACGAGGATGAATCCCTCGCGTCGAATGACACGAACATGACTTCCAGCAGGGATTTCGTCTGCACTTCGGGCAGACCACATCTCCCCACGCACCTGAACGCTCCCTTCATCCAGGATCGTCGAGCGTGCTTCACCGATCTGACCTACGAGTACATCCAGGTCATGAGCCGGGCGAGCCGCCGCCGCCTGCACAGACTTGCGAACTCCGATCCAAAGGAAGCCCGCCAGCGAACCCGATGCAACTAAAGCCACAAGAGGATTAACCGCTGACTTCCACCCGT
This sequence comes from uncultured Anaerolinea sp., assembly GCA_964372045.1. Taxonomy (GTDB): domain Bacteria; phylum Chloroflexota; class Anaerolineae; order Anaerolineales; family Villigracilaceae; genus Villigracilis. The sequence goes on along the minus strand of CAYJPO010000024.1, from coordinate 25,162 downwards.
CCAATGCGAACAGGAAAACAGAACCAAATACAAGCAGTAAAATGGAAAGCCCGAGGAATGCCTCGCGTTTCGGTTTTCGCGAAGCGTAGATAAAGGGGATGATGCTCAAGATCAGCAGAAGCAGCGCCCACCAGTTGATGGACAGGTTGTAAACTGCGTATCCCGCTAATACAAGGAAAAAGAACGCGCCCACTTCGAACACCCCCGTGCCCGGCGTGACGATCGATAGCAAGCCAAGCAAAATTCCACCAAGCAGGATCAGGTAGGCAATATCTGGGTTTAGTAAGAAATCCATTGTTCCTCCATTTGATTATACAACAGCATTGCTTTAATCTACGAGTTACGGTCACGCAACGTTGCAGCAACCGTTTCAAGCGCTGGTTGTATAATGGGTGGGTTCATCTCAAACCATCAGGAGCACCTGTGAAATTTCAAAACATTTGCGTAATCGGGCTGGGTTATATCGGCTTACCCACCGCCTCGACCTTTGCCGCGCAAGGCGTCAACGTCCTTGGCGTAGACGTACACCCTAGCATTATCGACACTCTCAACCGGGGTGAGATCCATATCCACGAACCGGGATTGCGCGACGCCGTATCCAAGGCAGTGCAATCCGGGAACTTTCACGCGGCGCTGAAGCCGGCAGAAGCGGATGCCTTCATTATTGCCGTGCCGACCCCCTTCCACGAGAACAAGCTCGGCGAGTACAACGGACATCAGTACAAACTAGCGGATATGACCGCCGTGATCACGGCGACGGAATCCATCCTCCCGTTTTTGAGGAAGGGGAATCTGGTCGTCCTTGAATCGACATCTCCGCCTCGTACGACCATTGACCTGGTTGCCCCCATTTTGGAGCGTACCGGGCTGAAAGCTGGTTCTGATTTCTTCCTTTGCTATTCACCGGAACGCGTCCTGCCCGGGCAGATCATGCGCGAGTTGATCGAGAACGCCCGCGTTATCGGCGGCGTGACGCCCGAATCCGCCAAGTCAGGCGCGGATTTGTATTCCATCTTCGTCAAGGGGCAGATCATCCAAACCGATTCATCCACCGCAGAGATGGTCAAACTGATGGAGAACACCTACCGCGATGTCAACATTGCCATCGCCAACGAATTCTCCCGCCTTGCCGTCAAGTTCGGCGTGGACGTGTGGGAAGCCATTTCCATCGCCAACCTCCATCCGCGTGTAAAGATCCTCAGCCCCGGACCCGGTGTCGGCGGACACTGCATTAGCGTGGACCCGTGGTTCTTCGTCGAGACCGCACCTGAGATCACACCGCTCATTTACCAGTCTCGTAAAGTCAATGACGCGCAGCCGCACTTTGTCGTGGATATGGTCCAGCGTGGGCTCGGTTCGCTGAAAGGGAAAAAGATCGCCGCGCTCGGTCTTGCCTACAAACCGGATGTGGACGATCTGAGAGAAAGCCCCGCAACTGAAATCGTGCATCTTTTACAAAACGAAGGCGCACAGGTCAACGCATGGGAGCCGTTCAAGCCGGATGCAAACCTGCCCGGAATTACCATCGCTCCGAGCTTCGAAGATGCGATCAAGGACGCCGATGCTCTGTTGTTGTTGGTCAAGCACGCGGAATTTATAAGCCTCGTCCCCACACAGGTTGCCCAGAAAAGCAAAGCCAGAGTCGCACTCGATACCGTCAACGGTTGGGACAAAGACGCCTGGCAAAACGCAGGTTTCCACCTGACCCGGCTAGGTGTTGGGAAGTAACTCAAATTTAAATTGCCGCGCCCGGGAATGCGAATCGGGTCTGGCACGCGATACGACTGCACTTTCATTTGTAAGGATCTCATGAAAATCCTCTCCGTCTTTGGCACCAGACCGGAGGCCGTGAAAATGGCTCCCGTGGTAAAACGGCTTGCGGCAACCTCCGGCGTGGAATCGCGCGTGTGCGTGACCGCCCAGCATCGCCAGATGCTCGATCAAGTCCTGGACTTGTTCGACATCCAGCCTCACTATGATCTGAATCTGATGCGCGATAACCAATCGTTGGCGGAGTTGAGCGCGGCGATCTTCACCCACCTCGATCCTGTGCTCGCAGACTTCCAACCGGATTGGGTGTTGGCGCAAGGCGATACTACCACCGTCGCCATTACCTCTTTACTCACTTACTATCGCCGCATCCACTTCGGACACGTGGAAGCGGGTCTGCGTACCCACGATAAATGGGCGCCATTCCCCGAAGAGATCAACCGCCGCGTGGCAGGCGTCATCGCAGACCTTCACTTCGCGCCGACGGAATGGTCGAAACAGAATCTCCTTCGCGAAGGGATCGACGAAAACAACGTCAAAGTAACCGGCAACACGGTCATCGATGCGCTTCAATTTGTCAGCAAACAATCAGAGCCCCTGGAAATCGCCCAACTGATCACCTCAAAACTCAAGACGAATAGACTAATTCTCGTCACTGCCCACAGGCGGGAGAATTTTGGCGAGCCGATGGAAGATATTTGCCGGGCATTGCTTCAATTGGCGGCGCGCGGAGATGTGGAGATCGTCTACCCCGTCCATTTGAACCCGAACGTGCAGGAACCGGTCTACCGGCTTTTGGGAAATGCGGAACATATCACCCTGCTTCCGCCGTTGGACTACCTGCCGCTTGTCCACTTGATGAAACATGCCGCGCTGATCCTGACCGACTCGGGCGGAATTCAGGAAGAAGCGCCAGCATTCGGCATTCCCACCCTTGTTCTGCGCGATGTGACCGAGCGCCCGGAGGGAGTGGAAGCGGGGACTCTCAAGCTCGTTGGAACGGTCACCCGCCGCATCGTCGAGGAAGTAGGGCGTCTGCTCGATGATCCCTCTAAATACACGCAGATGGCGAAAGCCGGAAATCCATATGGTGACGGTCATGCGTCTGAAAGGATCGTTCAAGCGTTGATGCGTTAACTGCCAGTTTTCCTAATCCCTCGTTTTTTTCATGGACTTTGCGGAATCGTAAGGAGATAACTGTTTGTAATGTCGTATTAGGAAATTTGGGGGATTTCTGAGTATAATGAAAAAGGTGGAATTATGGTCAAGAAATCTTTTGCGCTCTTACTAGTCCTCACCCTCCTCAGCGCGAGCTGGAGTTCTGTTTCTGCGCAATCGGCAGACGTCCGGTATTTTAGTGAGACGGGACATAACGTAACCGGAGAATTCCTAACCTTTTATAACAATAATCCGAATGCCACTTTTCTGTATGGTTACCCCATCACCGAGCAATTTATCGGCAAGGATGGCAAAACCGCACAGTACTTTCAGCGCGCGCGCTTCGAATACAATGCCGACCTTCCCGAAGGTCAGCGCGTGCAGTTGACGTCATTGGGACGTGAGACCTACGTTACAACCGGCGCATTGAACGTAAGCAACTCCTTTGCCTGCCGCGCCTACGCTGAAACTGGTTTTTCCGTCTGCTTCGCATTCCTCGAATTCTTCGATAAATACGGCGGTACGGCACAGTTCGGTTACCCGATCTCAGGTTTCGAATACCACGAAAGCAAGTTGGTGCAGTATTTCGAAAAAGCCCGGTTGGAGTGGCAGCCCTGGAAACCCGAAGGACAGCGTGTGGTCGTCTCTGATCTCGGACGGGTGTTCTTCGACAAACTAGGTGAAGACCCCGCTTTGCTGACTCCCTCCAGCCCGATTGGAAATACCCCGCGTGTGATCACGGCTTTACAAGTTCGCGCCTTCGCCTGGAAGGCGGTCACCTTAGCCAACGACAGCCAGTTGTTCTTTGTCATCCTTCAAGATCAGAACATGCTGCCGGTCCCCGATGCAAGCTGCACAGCGATTGTCCACTGGCCCAACGGCGCGAGCGACTCAACCGCCATCCGCACCAACACCAACGGTGTGGGCATCATTTCGCTGTCGTTCTATAACCAGCCGTATGGCAGCCTCATTTACACAGACATCACTTGTTCCTACAACGAACTAACTGCAAACACAACGACATCGTTCAGGATCTGGTACTAAACAGAGTCGCCTCCCAAAACTTCGGGAGGCGGTTTTCATAATAATTCCCGTAAACTAAAAACCGGACCCTCTTTACATATCATCCGCCATTCGTGATGGAGGGTTAATGCGCAGACGCCGCAATCTGCAAGCGCGCCGCAAGGCATGGGAGCGCGGATGAGAACCTGCGCTTCGCTCTTCGCCGCAGCCTGGGGCTTGGTCCCAAGCATTTCTCGCAGCCGCGGCAGATTCTCCCGGCTGACATCCATCGCAGCATAATCCGACCAGTGGAGCACATCCAGCAACGCCGGCAGGGGCTGAACTTCCACGATCTCAGGCAGATCAATCAGCGCTGAATCGCTGACCAGGACGATCTCCGCACCCTGCTTCAATGCAAGTGAGATCAAGCCCAGCAGCCGGGCGGGGGAATCATCGAAGGCAACCAGCGCCATCTTCCGCGTGGAGGATGGGATATTGAAACCATGCCCGATGGGTCCGCGCAGGATGAGCGAGTCACCGGGTTTCCACGGAGAAGGCATATCCGGCGCGGAGCGGAACCCATGCGGGGCGGGAAGGCTGGAGAAAAGAGGGACAGGCAGAGGCGAGTCAGATGCGGGGAAGTGGGCGAGCAAATATTGTCCAGGTGCGGGGACCAGATCTGGCGGGCAGACGATCCGGGCGGAACCATCCAAAAAGATCTCTTCGATGCTGCCTGTGGCGGTTTTCATTGGAAAAATGTTAACATGCTTCATGGCGCAATGCAAGGCGGTTATAATTTTCATAATCGAACTGGAGGAACAATGAATATTTCAAGTTTGCTTCAAGGTATTGCTTCGTTTGCATGGATCGGCTTTATCGGCATCCTCATTACGATCACTGTTCGCGCAAGCCGCAAACAGTCGATCAAAGGATTGGGGACGGCTGCGATTGTGCTGATCGTTGCAGCGGTCTTGCTGACATCGATCGGAGCGGGTCTGGTCTTTGTTGAACCGGATGAATTGGCTGTGGTCATTACTGTGCTCGGAGAGGGTGGCATTCGCCCCGACCCGCTCGAATCCGGGCTGCACTGGATCATTCCATTTGCAGAACGGGTGGAGCGCTTCCCAAAGGTTAATCAAAACTACACCATGTCTTCGGTGGCAGATGAAGGTGAAACGCTGGGAGACGACTCCATTCAGGTGCGCACCAAGGATGGTCAGCAGGTATTCATCGATGCCTCGGTCATCTATGCTGTAGACCCGTTGAAAGTCGTCCAACTCTATTCCACCTGGCGCTCCAATTACGAAGACCAGTTGGTGCGCACTCAGGCGCGCGGCGTGATCCGCGAGGTTGCCTCGCAATACGGCGTGGAAGAGATCGTGAGTACCAAACGCGCAGAGATGGAATTGTTGATCGACCAGCAGCTTAAAGAAATTTTCGAAGAGAACAATCTCATCTTGCGTGACTTCGTGCTGCGCAACATCCGCTTTAGCGATGAATATGCTGCCGCAGTGGAACAGAAGCAGATCGCCGAGCAACAGGCGCAGCAGGCATTTTTTGTGGTCGAGCAAAAGAAACAGGAAGCCGAACAGGCGCGCCAGATCGCCCAAGGTCAGGCGGATGCGGCTGTGATCGCGGCACAAGGTGCGGCGGAGGCACGTTTGATCCAGGCTCAGGCAGAGGCGGAAGCCAACCGCCTTTTGGCTGAGTCGCTCACGCCGGAATTGATCCAGTATCAATATATTTTGAACCTTGCTCCGGGTGTGGAGACAATATTCATCCCCAGCGACCAGCAGTTCATCCTGCCGCTACCTGGTTCTACGACAATACCCTAATCTGTTATGATGGTTGACAGCCACCCAGCGGTGGCTGTCAACTTTTTGGAAGTGCCCATGCCCATTCCTCAAACCGGACGCGAGATCCGCCTCACCACTCTATCCGCCTGCGCGGGTTGAGCGTCCAAACTAAGCGCTGATGCGCTGACGCAGGTTCTGCGTCCTATTAAAGATATTTTCGACCCCGCTGCATACCCGGACCTGTTAGTTGGTCTATCGTCCCCGGATGATGCGGCTGTTTGGCGTTTAAGCGACGAACAAGCTATTGTCATGACCACCGATTTCTTCACCCCGGTCGTGGATACTCCTTATGAATATGGTTCGATCGCAGCTGCAAACAGCCTTTCGGATGTGTACGCCATGGGCGGACGTCCCTTCCTGGCGTTGAATATTGCGGCGCTGCCTGATAACCTTCCGCCGGAAGTTTCCAGTGAGATATTGCGCGGCGGAGCGGAAAAGGCACGCGAAGCGGGCGTGGTCGTTGCCGGGGGGCACACGGTCAAAGACAAGGAACCAAAATACGGCTTGGTAGTGATCGGGTTTGTCCATCCGCAAAAGATCATCAGCAAAAGCGGATTGAAACCCGGCGATGTGCTCGTGCTGACCAAACCTCTCGGCGGCGGTGTGACGACCACTGCGCTCAAGCAGGAAAAAGCGGAAGAGGTACATGTCAAGGAAGCCATTGAGTGGATGTCGCGATTGAACAAGACCGCCGGTGAACTGGCGGTGGAATTCGGTGTGCGCGGCGGGACGGATATTACCGGTTTCGGATTCCTCGGCCACGCCTCAGAGATGGCGGAGGCTTCGGAAGTGTCCCTGCACATCGGCTACTCGAAGATGCCATTTCTAAGCGGCGCTCGCGGATATGCCGAGAAAGGTATCTTCCCCGGCGGCGCGTTCGACAATATGGGTGATTTCGAACAACATGTGTCCCTGGCATCTGAATTGGACGAACCTGCGAAAATGTTGTTATTCGACCCGCAGACCAGCGGCGGTTTGCTGTTTGGCGTGGCGGCTGAGAAATTGGATGCATTCATTAAACGCGCTGAAGAACTTAACCAGCCGGTTTGGGTGGTCGGCGACGTGCGCGATGGGAAAGGCATTGTGGTCGCATGATCCACATCAGTGTTATCGAACTTGGGGTCGCATGCGGGCTTGTCGTGCTCATCTTTCTCATCCCGCTCCTCGTCAAACGCAGCTACACACGGCTTAACAAGCGGATGAAGGTCATCGAAGACAAGGTATCAAAAAGGCAGTGAGTTTCAGGTACAATAAGGGCGAGTATAAACAGTGTAAGAACATCATGTCTGAAATCCCCATAGAACCGGACCCTAGTCCACCCTCTCCCGTCATTTCAAATCCCTTGACATTTCCCTCCCGCCGCGCCTCTACCAGTGCGGCTGGGATATTTTCCGTCTCAACGCACGACCGACAACCCGGTAGTTATTAGGAATCCATGAGCATCAGCAGTGAAATATTGATCATCCTAGTGTTGATCTTGATAAACGGCATCCTGGCGATGTCTGAAGCCGCCATGCTTGCCTCTCGCAAGGCAAAATTACAACAACTGGCAAATGAAGGCGATAAGTCTGCGCACGCCGCGCTGGAAATATTGAAGAACCCGAACGTCTTTCTTTCCACGATCCAGATCGTCATCACCTTGATCGGCGTCTTTGCGGGTGCCGTCGGCGGTGCGACCATTGCCGAAGCGCTGACTCTGCAACTCGTCAAGTTCGAAGCGATCGCCGAATTTGCTGAATCCATTTCCTTTGGGGTCGTCGTCCTTACCATCACCATCCTCACCATCTGGCTGGGAGAATTGGTCCCCAAACGTCTCGGCTTGCACAGCCCGGAACGGATCGCCAAATTCGTTGCCGGACCCATGGCTGTCCTCTCGATGTTATTCTCACCGCTCATCAAACTGATGAGCTGGGGTACCGAGCTGATCCTGACGCTCTTCGGCGTCGAGCCGTCCACCGAGCCGCCCATTACGGAAGAGGAATTACAGGTCTTGATCGACCAGGGTACCCAGGCAGGCGTCTTCGAAGAAGCCGAACAGGATATGGTGGAAGGCGTATTCAGCCTTGGCGACCAGCGCGTCTATTCGCTGATGACCCCGCGCACCGAGATCGTCTGGCTGGATGTGAGCGACACGACTGAAGAGATATTGGACAAGATCGCAAACAGTCCATATTCGCGTTTCCCCATCCGGCAGGATTCGCTCGAGACCATCATCGGTATCGTCAAATCGCGCGACCTGCTTGTGATCAGTTTGTCAAAGAAAGAGATCAATCTTAAGGAGCTGGCGCGTCCGGCTTACTTCATTCCTGAGACCATGCTCGCCTCGCGCGCGTTGGAAGTATTGAAAAAGAACGACACCGAGATGCTGCTCGTGGTGGATGAATTCGGCGGCGTGCAGGGTCTGCTGACGATCAATGACATTCTCGAAGAGATCGTCGGGCAGATCGAATTATCGGAGCCGCAAGCCACGCAAAGACAGGATGGGTCCTGGCTGTTGGATGGCATGCTCGAAGTGGATGAATTCAAGGATATCTTCGACCTTGGCGATCTTCCCCACGAAGACGAATATGAAACCCTGAGCGGTTTTGTGATGACGTCGCTCGGGCGTGTGCCGCAGACCGCCGATCATTTCGAATGGAATAACCTGCGCTTCGAGGTCATCGACATGGATGGACGCCGCGTCGACAAAGTATTGGTGACCACGAAACAAAAATCAACGCCGGAAATGGAATAATGAGAGCAAAAGTTGCAATATTCAATTACGTGGGCTCTTCAAAGATTTCACCACAGAGCACGCTGAGAACACAGAGATTCTTTCTGTTTTCCTCCGTGGACTCCATGGTAAGAGGTTTTTAGCCCGTTCTTTTAGACAGACGTAACCGAAATCGTTCAAAAAATGCATAATCGTTCAATGGTATAATCCCCGCCCGTATGACTCCAGAACCCGCTTCCAGTAAGACAAAGGTTTGTCCCACTTGTGGGACGCGATTGAGCGAAAACGCTGTGCGTTGTCTCGTTTGCGGGACGGAATTCGCAGCACAGCCGGAGCCCAAAGCCGCAAAGAAGACGGAGAAATCCGTCCAGGCTACCCGCATGCCTGAGATCCGATTGAGCCTGCCCGCCGCGATCGGCGCGCTGGTTCTGGTGATCGGCATTGTAGCAGTCGTCACGTTCATTGCGGTTCCAAAGGATCCGACCGTCCTCACTTCCGGCGATACACCCACGCCAACAGAAACGCCCACGGCTTCGCCATCCCCGACCGTAACCTTGCCGCCAACGGACATCCCCACCGCCACGCTCCAGCCTCCGTTCGATTACACCGTCGGTCCGGGCGAGACTTGTTCGTTGATCGCATTCAACTTCAACGTCTCGGTGCAGAGTATCATTATTCAGAACAACTTGCCTTCAACGTGCCCCATCAGTCAGGGACAGGCGTTGAAGATTCCTTACCCCACACCAACCATTCCTCCGCCAGCGACCAACACGCCCCCGGCAGATGTTGCCACGCAACAGGCGTGCGAGACCGTTCCGATCACAGTGCAGGAGAACGACACGCTCTCCAGCATTGCCTTGAACTATGCCGTGCCCATGGAATCCATCAAGGAATTCAACGGGCTGACGACTGATAATGTGTTCCTCGGGCAGACGCTTCTCATCCCGCTATGCGAACGCGCTGCAGACCCGAGCAAACCCACGCCGACGGCAACCCTTCCGCCGCCATACCCCGCCCCGAACCTGCTCCTCCCTGCGGATGGCGCAGCCTTCACCCTCGCAAATGACGTTGTCACTTTGCAGTGGGCATCGGTTGGCGTGCTGCGCGATGGCGAAGCGTATCAAGTCGTCGTCGAAGACGTCACCGCCAACCAGACCCGGCGCATTACCGATTACGTGACCGACACTAAATACATTGTGCCAACTTCCTTCCGCCCGAAGGATAACGTTGCTCACGTCATGCGCTGGTGGGTCACCCCCGTCCGCCAGGCAGGGGTGGACGATCAGGGACAACCGATCTGGGTCGCATCGGGAGCCACCGGCGACAAGCGCGTGTTCACCTGGGTTGGAGTCGCCGTCGAAGGCACACCCAATCCATAAGCGTAAGATTTTCGATCAACTCCCTGTCCGATGATAAACGGCAGGGAGTTTTCAATTCTCACGGAGGTAGTTACCTATGGCAGTTACGATCGGAAAGATTTTCTCAGGAATGCTTATTCTGGCGGGCATCGTCTGGTTTTTGCAGGGAGTTAACATCCTGCCCGGCAGTTACATGACCGGCGACCCGCAATGGGCGATCAACGGCGGGATCGCGATCGCTACCGGAGTGGTCTTGCTGTGGTTCCTCAACCGCCGTCAGCGATGAGCGAGCCCTTTCGCATCGGGGAGCGGGTACAGTTTCGGCTCGATTCAAAGTTTGGTGAAGCTGAAGGTTGGTACTCGGGCACGGTCATTCGCATCGAACCGTACTCCGACCATCGCAGTTTCTATTGGGTGAGATTGGACCCGGAAGCGCAGGCGGCGCTCAACATCCGGGAAATTTCAGTCTTCAACCCCAAGAATATCAAAAAGTACGAAGCGGGTAACCCGGACACTTTCGGGAATTGAAAGGGAATTAACATCTCTTTTCAAGGTATGGGCGTGTTCTGGTTGTATAATTCCAGCGATGCAAAACACGCCATATCTATTTCTCTGGATAATTTCAGCAACTCTAACTTTTACGATGGGGGTCTTTGCATATCGGCGCAGGGGGCACTTCTCGGCTCTGCCATTCATTGCCATGTGTTTTTTTGCCACCCTTTGGACCTTCTTTTACATCTTCGAACTCGGCAGCACCAGCCTGGATGTTAAATTCATGGCGGTCAAGATCGAGTACATCGGTATCATCGGTGTCCCGCTTGCATGGACGGCGTTCGCGCTCGCGTATTCCGGGCAGGGTCAATGGCTGACAAAGCGCAATATCGCAATCGCCTTGATCTTCCCGATCATCACCCTTATCGTCGTATGGACGACCGAATATCATCACTGGTTCTTTTCAGAGATCAGCACCACCGTCGATCCCATCTCCGGGTTGCTTCTAATTTGGAATCCGCCCGGCTGGTGGTTCTGGATCCATGCAGTGTATATCTATGGCATCCTGGTATTTGGGACCTACTTCCTCCTGCGTGAATATTGGCATCAACGCGATGTGTACCGCTCGCAGGTTGTGATCAATATCGCCGCCGTTCTGTTACCCTGGTTCGCGAATGGACTGGTCATCTTTCGCCTGCTGCCGATTCAGATCGACATTACCTCAGTAACTTTTTCGGCATCCATTCTCATCCTTGGATGGGGATTTTTCCGCTACGGCTTGCTGGATATCGCCCCCGTGGCGCACCGCGCTGTGTTCGAAAGTATCTCCGACGCGGTGATCGTGCTCGACCCGGCTTTGCGCATCGTGGAATTGAATCCCGCTGCGTTGGAACTGTTCAACCTGCGATCGAATTCCGTCATCTCAAGATCGTTCCGCGATGTGTTCCACCCCTGGTTGCCCCTCGACGACAGCGTCCTTCAAAAACACGGTTACCACAAGGAAGTCATCTTCGAGAACGATGGCTTGCCCGCCCGATGGCTGGACCTTTCCATCAGCGCCTTGCGTGCCACCTCCAGCAATAGCGGAGGACACATCATCACCCTGCGCGATGTGACCGAACTCAAGGAAAACGAAGCCGCGCTCGCCATCGCCCGTGACGAAGCCGTGCAGGCGAATAGTTTCAAGACCCAATTACTTGCCAACGTCAGCCACGAACTGCGGACACCGCTTGGCGTCATCCTCGGCTATGTAGACCTGATGGCTCGCAAATCGTACGGCGAACTGACCGGGAAGCAGATCAGCGTCCTCGGCAGGGTCAGGGAAAGCACCGAATACCTCGACGGGCTTGTATCCGAACTGCTTGACCAGGCGCAACTCGACAGCGGCAGATTAAAGCTTGCCTCCACTCCCTTTGAACCTCGCGAAGTATTTGGCAACACATACAATCAGTTGAGCATTCTGGCGGAGGCAAAGAAACTCGAGTTCAGCGCAACCATCACAGACGATGTGCCGGTTTCCATTGTCGGTGACAGCCACAGGTTGAAACAGATCCTCGTCAACCTGATCAGCAACGCCATTAAATTCACAGAGACGGGGAGCGTCACGGTGCTGATCTTCAGACCCGCACCGGATCAATGGGGAATGCAAGTTTCCGACACGGGTCCCGGCATTGCGCCCGATGCCATTCAAACCATATTCGAACCGTTCAAACAACTGCCGGAAGCCAGCAGGATCCTGCGCAAAGGATATGGGCTTGGGCTTTCCATCACCAATCAACTCATCCGGCTCATGGGCGGGAAAATCACCCTCGAAAGTGAAGTCGGGAAAGGCACAACGTTCACCGTCACCCTGCCTATGGTCACAGCGGCAGAAACTGTTTTATTATGAGCACGCCTCCCCTGGCGGCTGTCGTCGAGGATGATGTCTTTCTCGCCGAGATCTATTCTGAGTCTCTCAGAAGCATCGGTTTAAACGTTGAGATCTTCCATGATGGCGGCGATGCGATGAAGGATCTCATTGAACTCGCCCCGGACTTGATCATCCTTGACCTGAACCTGCCATCATTTTCCGGGCTGGATATCTTTTATCATTTGCGCAAGCACCCGCAGACCGCCCAGACCTGGATATTGATCGTAACCGCCAACCCGTCACAGGCAGCGGAACTTTCAAACGTCGAGATGGACAACCAAAACCTGCTCATCCTGGCAAAGCCCTTGAGCATGGATCAACTCGACCAGCTCGCACATCGGCTGGTCTTTCGAGACCGATAGAAGCTCCCACAAGTGAGTGAGCTTTTTCTTTTTCCCCACTTCATTTTCCAGCCAGTTCTCACATGCCGATTTTCTTTGGCGATGAATTCTTCGGTATCTAAAGTACAATCGGGCGATGACATTCGATTCGCTTCAGCCCCTGCTTGAAACTGCCTTCGCTTCGCGCCTGACCTTGTTGGATCCTCAGCATGAGGGAGCGTATCGCCTCTTCAACGGATTCTACGAAGGCAACCCCGACCTTGTGCTGGATGTCTACGGGCAAACCCTGGTCATCCATGATTACGCAGATCAGCCTGACTCCGAGTTAGCTCGAAAAGTAGCAGACTACACAATGACCGCCCTAACCTGGCTACGCGCAGTCATTGTCAAGTCACGAAATGGACTGACGCAGGATGAAAAACGCGGGATCTTGATCCAGGGCAAAAACCCGGATCGGAAGATCAAAGAACTTGGCATCTGGTACGCCCTCGACCTGACGATGAACCGTGATGCGAGTTTTTATCTCGATACACGCAATCTTCGCAATTGGTTATTGGAGAATATCCGCGGCAAAACCATGTTGAATGCCTTTGCTTATACCGGCAGTTTGGGAGTTGCAGCATGTTCGGGCGGTGCGACGCAAGTCCTTCAAACCGATTTCAACCGCCAATTTTTGAACCTAGCCAAAGACTCGTATTCACTCAACGGCTTCCCCATTCACAAATCCGATTTCATCGCGCAGGATTTCTTCCCGGTTGTGGCGCGGCTGAAAGGCACCAAGCAATTCTTCGATTGCGTCATCATCGACCCACCATTCTTCTCCACCACCGAGCGCGGAAAAGTGGACCTGGTCCATGAGAGCGAGCGGCTCATCAACAAGGTCCGCCCGCTGATCAAGGATGGCGGGTTTCTTATCACCATCAACAATGCTGTCTTTCTCAGCGGCAGGGAGTACATGCAAACGCTCGAAAATCTTTGCAAGGACGGCTACCTGAGCATCCGCGAACTGATTCCGGTGCCGGATGATTTTATCGGGCATCAACGGATTGGAACGCCGGTCAGCGACCCAGCGCCGTTCAATCACTCCACGAAGATCGCGATCCTGGATGTGAGAAGGAAATGAAATGAACGCCAGGCAGATCATCGAGGAATTTTGGAGAGCGATGGAGACCAATGATTTCCATGCCGCTGCCCAACTTTTACATGATGAATTCACTTTGGAATGGCATCAATCCGGTGAGAGGATTCACGGCAGGGAGAATTTCGAGAAGATCAACACCTTCTATCCAGCAGAAGGAAAATGGCATTTCACCATCAACAGCATCGTCGCGGAATGTGATGTGGTCGTCACGGATGTCTCGGTCACCGATGGAAAGCGGCGAGACCGCGTCATCACCTTCTCAACCGTCCGCGATGGGAAGATTTGGAAACAGATCGAGTTCTGGCCCGAACCGTTCGAAGCGCCGGACTGGCGGGCAGGATGGGTGGAAAAAATCTAAGCTCCCTTCGGATTTGTAATTTATTTGCTTCGCCAATTTGCAGAACGGGCGTGAGCTTCAAGACCTTCGGAGCGTGCAATGACAGCGGCGGATCTGGATAACTCGCGCCCAATTGAATCATTCAAGCCGATCAAACTGATAATGTGAATAAAGTCCCAGACGTTGAGCGGGGAAGCGAAACGCGCCGTGCCGCCAGTTGGCATGACGTGACTCGGACCCGCAACATAATCCCCCAACACTTCAAACGAATACTCACCCATGAAGATCCCACCAGCGGCGGTGACCTTTTCACTCCATAACCACGGATCCTTAACCGATAGGCACAGGTGCTCGGGTCCGTACGCGTTCGAAAGCGCGACGGCTTCATCGAGATCATTCGTGACGACGATGCCGCTGCGATCAGCCAACGACTGCGCCACAATGTCTGCGCGCGGCAGGGTTTCCATTTGCCTGCCCACTTCCACTTGCACGGCTTCGGCGAGTCGCTTTGATGGCGTCAGCAAAATGGCAGAGGCGAGCACGTCATGCTCGGCTTGCGCCAACAGGTCGGATGCGACCCAGGCGGGGTTGGCAGAGTCATCAGCGATGACAACGGTTTCTGTGGGACCTGCCAGACCGTCAATCCCCACCACGCCGAAAACCTGTTTCTTGGCAAGCGTGACGAAGAGATTGCCGGGACCGAAGATCTTATCCACCGCGCGGATGGATTCGGTACCATAAGCCAATGCTCCGATGGCTTGTGCCCCACCCACCGCGTAGACTTCGTCCACGCCAACGAGCGCGGCGGCGGCAAGGATGACGGGTGCGATCTCACCCGTCCCACGCTGAGGCGGGACAGCCAGCACGATCTCCTTCACGCCCGCCACCTTGGCAGGCACAGCGGACATCAACACACTCGACGGAAGCGGAGCCGTCCCGCCGGGGATGTACAACCCGACACGCTGGATCGGACGGATCAACTGCCCCATCACGCCGCCCATCTCTTGCGTGATCCATGAAGTCAGCGGCTGCTTTTTGTAGAAGGTCTCGATGCGGGCAGCGGCGAGTTCGAGAGCATCCCGTTCTTCTTTGGAGATCGAGTCCAGGGCGGTTTGCAGAGAAAGCTCCGAGACGCGGAAACTCTCTGGGGATTTGCCATCCAACTTCCCGGTCCAGGAATGAAGCGCGGAATCTCCGTTGATGCGGATGTCGCGCAAGATGCGCGTCACGGCTTGGTCAGGCGTGATGCGCTCACCGAACGTCGCTTCGATGCGATCCAAAACAGAATCAGGCACAGCTTCATCCCCCGGCGGCACGCGCCTGAGGACGGTGGTTTGGGCGGTCTTTGAATCAAGAATGGAGATCATGGTTACCTCGTGAAAATAAAAGCTCCCGCCGGAGCGGGAGCTTTGGGATAGATACGCAGAATGTAGATGCGCGGCTACACCACCCGTCCAGTGGAGGGAGATGTGGAATGGTGGTGGTGCAAATTGATGGTGCGCATATTGGGCGGTATTGTATGGAAAAGGAGAAGGTGTGTCAAGTGATTAATGACATGAGTTGTCCGCTCGGAATTTATGGCAGCTTTTTGCGGGTCATCGCGGCGAAGACACCGGCAAGGAACAAGGCGGTCAGCGCGATGACGACAACACCGAGCGTCGTCCCCTGTTCGTTTTGTGCCGAGGATTGATCGCTGGCTTCGGGTGAAATGGTTGGCAGGAGAGTCTGCGTAGGCGCTGAGTAAACTGACGGCGGAGTCGTGACCGTGACCTCACCCGATGGCGCTGGCTGGGTTGCTCCCGTTTGCACGAGCAACACCTGACCTTCGTAGACGGTCGTCGATTCACCGAGGTTGTTCAAACCCTGGATCTGTTTGATTGTGGTGTGATAGGCAATGGCAATGCTCCACAACGTCTGCCCGTAGCGGACTTCATGATAGACACTGCCGGTGGGAAGCGATGTACTCAACGCGACCGGCACGGAATATTGCGGCAGTTCACCGTTGATGGCTGCCTGTGTTTCGATCTGAGAAAATGCCACTTGAGTTTGCGGAATACCCGTGAGGATGGCGGCGGCGTTCGATTGCATTTGTCCGCTTTTGGTTTGCAGGGCAGTTTCGATAACGACAAAAAACTGACCATCCCCCACTGCCACGCCCGCACCGATGTCACTGCGGTCCACGGAAAGCATGGTATTGGTATGCAGGTCATCGCCAAGCCACATTTGCACAGCATCATCCGCGGAAAAGGCTGCGCCCCAGTTCTCCGAGCGGTACCCATCCTGCGTCAGGTCGCCGGAAAGCGGATATCCCAACGAAAGCATCCACTGACCGAGCGTCATGCCGTTCGGTCGCCAGTGACCGGGCAAGCCCGCCGCAATGCCGCTGGCTTGCTCCTGTGCGATCTGCATCAGGACGGGATGTACCATCAATGGGGAAAGCCCATAAGAAAGGCGAAGTGCATTGATAGCGTTGACGACATCCGCGGGATTGGGCGGCGCGGTCAGGGTTTGGGTGGGCGGGAAATCTTGAGCGGTCGCCGTTTGGTTGTGGAAAAGAAAGAGAACGGGCAGGAGCAAGAGAATGAAAAGTTGTTTTCCGCGCATGGGTACTCCACCTGATTGTTGCTGTTCTTGCCCTGATGGTAACAGGAAATTTCATGCAAAAAAAGACTCCAAAGTCTGGTCCTAAAGGATGATTCTCTACCGTACATTTTCTTTTTTTACCGCCAAGAACGCCAAGTTCGCCAAGATTTAATGGTTTTTCTTGGCGTGCTTGGCGCCTTGGCGGTTCATTTTTGCAGTTTGTACGGTAGCAAAAAGGATGATAAGAGTTTGGAGTCCATACACTCAGGGTCGCCAGGAAGGGGCGTACCAGTCGTAGTCGGTGGAAAGACCGGGAGCTTGCAAAATATTCGTATCCAATGTGGCGAGGTCAATGAGATACAAGTGACCGCCGGTGGCGGAAGTGGTCTCTTCGACCAACAAGTATTGTCCGTTCGGCGAGAAGAGCAGGCGCCCCACTGTGCTACCGTTGTAGACCGAGGATAAATTCTCACCGCGGCGTGTGACCACGAACACTTCAGCTGCCGGGTTGCCGCTCATCATGTTGCCGTAATAATTAAACGCGATCAAGTTGCCATCCGGTGACCAGACCATCGGGTAGATGGAACCGCCTGTAAATTGCGCTACCGTCACGGCATTTGCGCCGTCGGGTTCCATCACTTTCACTTGATGGTTCGAGGTGTTCGGGTCAACTTCATCGTACGCGAGGAAACCGGCATCCGGCGAAGCCAAGAACTGCGCCTTGGTTAGCAATGTCGCAAACATCGGGCGCGCCTCTCCATTCTCAGCGCGGACCAAGTAGATATTGCCCGTAGTGCCCGGCAATGCCGAACGCATGATGATATTCTCGGTGTACCAACCGTCCATGATGTAGGGTCGCCCATCCGCGGGTAATGAAGCGGATACGCTTTTCAACCCGGATCCATCCGGGCGGATGACTTGCACGTCCTCGCTGCCAAGCCCATCCTGCGTCCGGAAGGCGATCCACGCGCCATCCGGCGACCAGAATGGCGGGTCGATGAATGGGAACTCCGTCAGCGGTCGCCAGGTTTTAGCGTCAGCTTCGAACAGCCACAGTTTTGTCGGCGTGCCGTTCGGTTGGTCGGAGTACGAGAACGCCGCATACTTTCCATCCGGCGACCAGCTCAAGGCGTTGATGGTGAAATTGAACGGGAACGGGACTGCGATCTTTTCCATCGGCGGGCAATTCGCTGGATCATGGACGCACACACCGGAGACTTTGACCAACTCGATGGATTGTCCCTGCGCGCGCGGCTGGAGGAAGAAATACAATTCTCCCGCATCATCCGCTGACGTTGGACCTGAGTCTGTCACAACAGGGTTGGATGGCGCCTGAGACGTGGGCTGCCCACCAGCTTGTGCATACTCAGCCGGTAACGTGAACACCAGGTCATCGAACGATGAATCAAACGTGATGCTCTCAACCACACGTTCGCCTTGAAGGGTGCTCCCGCCCTCTTTTCCAAACTCCTGCATTTTCAAGAGAATGCCGGTCTGGGTATCGACCCATAATTTCAAGGACGGCGCGGAATTTTGGATATACGTCCAATCGGCAACCAGCGCTTCCCGCCCCGCAATGGATTCAACTGCAAGCGGTTTAAAGGTTCCCTTCGTCTGCGAAAAATCCGAGGCGAAAGCGAGATTGGCAAGCGGCGTACCGATCTGCCCCCAAATGGGATTTGGATAGGCAACTCCCTCTTCGAGCGGCGGGATGTACTGCCCCACCCGCGCGAAATCAGGGAACTGGGATGCCAACATTTGGCGGGATGACAGGTTCACTTCGTAGATCGTCACGCCATCGCTTATCTTGATCATGCTCTGGGTCGGGTTCGTGAGCCCGGTCAATTCCACTTTGAACCTGCTTTGGAGCGGGTCCAACCAGACCTGCTCGCGGACGGTTTGGGTCATCCCGTCCGGCAGGTACCAGTTGATCGAGCCTGTCATCTGAAGCGTCGTCCAATGGGATGCGCTTTCCCAAAGCGCTTTTTGGATCTGCTCCGAAGTGGAGTTAAGGCTCAGGTCGAAGGGAGCAGGCGTCAGGTCAAAGAAAGAGGCGGGGTTCTGGGTGGAGGAACAGGCAGTCAGGAAGATCAAAATCAGGATGAATATCCGTTTCATGATGTCTCCGTATTAATGACGATGAGTGCCTAATTAAAAAGTTCCCGCTGTTTGCGGCAGCGGGAACTTTTTTCAATTCAGGTTACGGGGTGGACATTGCCGTCGGCGTCGCTGTTTCTGTGGCGGTGGCGGTGGCGGTGGGCGTATTGGTCGAACTTGACACCGTGGGTGTGAATGTGGCAGTGGCGCTCGGTGCAACCGTGTTGGTGGCAGTCGCCGGTATCGAAGAGGACGAGTTGTAGATCACCGGAGCCGTCCAAAGGGCGCGGTCACCGGAAGGTGAACCGGTGGAGAGCACGGACAAAATGAACTTGACATCCTTGCCGACCAGACCGGAGAGGTCGATATCCGCGTTGTAAACCTGATTTTCGTATTTCTCGACGAACGCCCAATAGGTCTGAATGGACGAAGTGCCGGAGATAGAATAGTCGAGGCGGAAAACTACATAACAAGATGTAGCGCCATGTTCACAACCGATGGTCGCGCGGAATTTATCGCCGGGCTTTACATTGTACGAGGGATAGATACCCTGAATGTAGCCGTTGTTGATGTTCTGCGGGAAGGTGATCAAACCGGAGCGGTTGTCGGTGACACCGGTCTCCAACTTGGAGGTGTTGGAGATCAAAACGAAGCCTTTGGAATCGCCATCGGTTCCGGGACAAGGCTGCTGCCCTGCGCCAGTAAACCAGGTCGCCGCGCAGACGTTGGCGACAAAGTCATAGCTTGTGCCGGGGATGGATGTGGCAGGCGTGACCGGTGTGCCAGGCGTGTTGGTCTTGGTCGCCGTACCGGGGTTGATACCCGTGCTGGAAACCTTTATCTCGACCCAGAAGGATTTCGTACCCGCACTGCCGATGCCGAACGGAACGCCCGTGCTGTTCTTGAGCTTCCAATACCCGCGGTAGGTTCCCTGCGTTGTCGGTGAGGTCAACTGGAGCGTAATGTCCACGGTCTGACCCGGCGCAACGGTCGCGGGGATGAGCGCGGATTCAGGCCCGCTCATCCTTTCACCGGTATCGAACATGATGCTGTAGTTGGTCCAGGTGCAGGAGCCGACGTTCTTCAAACGCCACGTCTTGCTAAAGCCAATGCCGGGCGCGAAGGAAGTGCCATCGGGCACAGACACATCCGCGATGAACTGGGCGCGGTCACAGGCGTTCGGCTGAACGGTTCCAGTCTTGGTCGGCGTCACAGTGGGCGGAGTGCCGGTCACCGTCGGTGTGGCGGTGGGAGGCGTGGTGCCAGCTCCGGCACGCGCGATGATCGGGTTGACCCACAAGGCGCGGTCACCCGTTGGTGAACCGTAGGCAGAAACATACAGAATGAACTTCACATCCTGATTGGCAAGTGAACTCAGATCAAGGTTGACGTTGTACGTCCAGCCTTCATATTTTTCACGGAAGGTCCAGAACGTCCTGACCGGGTTGTTGCCGATCTGATAGTAGAGGCTATAGGCAACATAACAATTCGTCGCGCCCTGCTCACAGCCGATGGTCGCCTGGAAGCGGTCACCGCTTTGAACGCGAAACGCAGGATACGAAGCTTGAATATAGCCGTTGGTGATATTGTTCGGCGCGAACAACAAACCCGCCTTGGCAGAGGTCACGTTGCTTTCAAGCTTGGGCTGGTCTTGCTTCAAGCCGAAGCCGCTTGCATTCCCCTCCGTACCGGGGAAGGTCAATGCGCCCGTTCCGCTCGTCCATGTGGCAGAAGCGGCATTCGAGGTGAAGTCATACGCCACACCAGACGAAGATGCGACATAGATCTCAACCCAGAAGGTCTTGTTGGCAGTGGAGCCAATGCCGAAAGGTCCGCCGGAATTGCTCTTGAACTTCCAATACCCGAAGAAGTGACCGGCATTGCTCGGCGCGGTCATATCCACGGTAATATCCACGGTCTGACCCGGTCCAACATTGGTCGGCAGGGCAAGCGAGGCAGGCGCACCCATGCGCTCACCGCTGTCGAAGATCAAAGAAACATCGCTGCTGTTCCAGGTGCATGTGCCGATGTTCTTGATACGCCATGTTTTCTTAAAGGCGGTACCCGGGTTAAAGTTCGTTCCATCTGGAATGGTAACATCCGCGATGAACTGCGCCCAGTTACAGGTCGCCGCTCTCGCGGTGGTGGTCCCGCCTGGCGCAAGTCCAATCATCAATGCCAGCAGGAGCACAATCGATACAAAACGCGATACAGTTCTCATTTCTTCCTCCATCAAGCCGTTACGGTGTAAGGACGCTTAAAATCCTCAAAAGTTCCGTTTGACTATACGATACCCCTAGTATAACTTTTCTTTAACAAATGTTCAATAATCGAAGTAGGACAATTTCATGGTCTTTTTTTCCTATTTTCCGCCCGACCTGCTCCACTTTCCACATACACTATAATCAGAGTCATGCCCCGCACGATCCTGCATCTCGACCTCGACGCCTTCTACTGCTCGGTGGAGGAAATCCAAAATCCCGAACTGCGCGGCAAACCATTCGCCGTCGGCGGCAAGCCCGATGAACGCGGCGTGGTCGCTTCTTGCTCATACGCCGCGCGCGCAATAGGCGTCCGCAGCGCCATGCCCATGTCAAGAGCAATACGTTTATGCAGAGACCTGATCATCGTCCCCGGCAGGCATCATTTATACGGGGATTATTCAGAACAGGTGATGGAAAAACTGCGGGTATTGACTCCCCTCGTGGAGCAAATTTCCATCGACGAAGCCTTTCTCGACATCTCAGACATTCAACAACCCGCAGCCCGCATCGCACTGGACCTGCAAACTGCGATACGAACCGAGCTGAATCTACCCGCGAGCGTTGGAATTGCGTCCAACAAACTTGTGGCGAAGATCGCCACCGAGGTTGGTAAAAAGTCGAGCAAGAATAAGAACGAGCCGCCGTTCGGATTTACCATCGTCCCAGCCGGTGAAGAAGCGCAATTCCTCGCGCCCCTCCCCGCGGATATGCTCTGGGGTGTGGGACCGAAAACCAACGCCAGACTCTCTGAACTGGGCATCCACTCCATCGGTGACATCGCCCGCTGGCCCGAAAAAGAATTGGTAAGCCTCTTCGGCGAGAACGGACGCGACCTGTGGCAGCATGCCAACGGCATCGACAACCGTCCCGTCACCACCGAATACGAAACCAAATCCGTCAGCCAGGAAACCACCTTCAACGTGGACGTCCGCGATGAAAAGACTTTGGAAAAAACCCTGCGTGAGCAATCGAAGGATGTTGCAAGACAATTACGCAAAAATGACCTCGCCGGAAAAACTGTGAAGATAAAGATCCGCTGGCCCGATTTCACCACACTGACAAGACAGGTCACCCTGCCCACCTCCACCGACAACGAAGACGAGATCTACCGCGCCGCCGTCAAACTGATGAACACCGTCCGCAAGCCGAATCAAGCCGTGCGGCTGATCGGAGTCGGTGTCAGCGGAATCGGAGCTCCGGTCCGGCAACTCAGCTTATGGGACGTGGGAAGCGAAAAGTCTCGTAAGTTGCAAGAGGTCGTAGATCAACTTCAAGAAAGGTATGGGAAGAGTGTGATTAGAAAGGGGTAGTGAGAAAGTAGACAAGTAGGCTGGTAAACAGGTAGACATGCGCAAATGTGTCTACCTGTTTTCTTTTCGTTTCCTTATCTACTTATCTACTTGTTTACCTTCTACCTGCCTTCTCTTCACCGTTCCATTGCCCGCATAAATATGTCATACTTTGACATATACCCGCATTATATTTATCTAGGATGTGACACATGGCAAACACCGCCACCCGCCTCATTACACTCATCTTCCTCCTGCAAAACCAGCCGAACCAGAAGGCTTCGGAACTGGCGAAGAAACTCGGCGTCTCGCTACGGACCGTCC
>CAYJPO010000024.1:0-2428 GCA_964372045.1 uncultured Anaerolinea sp. | reverse complement strand
AACCAGAAGGCTTCGGAACTGGCGAAGAAACTCGGCGTCTCGCTACGGACCGTCCACCGCTATTTCGAGATGCTGGACGAGATGGGTATCCCGGTCTACTCGGAGCGCGGACCGTACGGCGGATTTTCGCTCGTGCGAGGGTACAAAATGCCGCCGTTGGTTTTCACACTTGAAGAAGCTGTCGCTGTTGTGTTGGGAACCGGTTTGGTGCAGGAGTTGTGGGGCGACTTGTACCGCGAATCCGCGCACGGTGCTTTGGCAAAGCTGGAAAATCTTCTGCCCGAAGAACAAGCCCGCGAAGTGGCATGGGCGCGGAAATCATTGGTTGCAACCGAAATGCACCGCGCAGATTTAAAGCTGCAAACTCCCGCGCTGGAAAAATTGCGCCGCGCCATCCGAGAATTTCGCAGTGTGACCATGCTCTACCAAACCAGTCAGGTTCCCCACCCCACCGAGCGCGGACTCGACCCGTATGCACTCGTCCACCGCTGGGGCTGGTGGTATGTGATCGGGTTCTGTCATATTCACAAAGAGATTCGCACCTTCCGCGTGGACAGGATCGCTGAAGTCACCCTACGGGAAACATCCTTCACAAAATCTCCAAGCTTCGATCTGCAAGAGTACTTGAAGCAAGAGATGCAGTCACAGCCGCAGATCATCGCGCGCTTGAAATTCGACGCCGCATCGGCAAAAATCGTCGCTGGGAACCATTCCTATTGGCAGACGGTCGAACCGCAAGCAGATGGTTCGGTGGAAGTTACGTTTCCCTCCCCTACACTCGAATGGGCGGCAAGCACAACGCTGACGTACGGTCCCGCCGTGGAAGTTTTGGAACCGCCGGAGTTGCGAAGGATGGTCATGCAATGGATCGATGTCACAGCCAACAAATATAAATCGAGGTCAGCATGAAAGAAAAATTCGAGATCAAAACTATTGATGCAAGCAACGTAGACGAAGCCGGATTCTTCTGCTACATGAGCAAGCGCAAGGAAACCGGTTACAAACAAAAACGCGACTGGCTCGAAGCGCGTTTCGCCGAAGGGATGCAGCTCAAGGTCATTCATGAGATCGGCGGACGCGACACCGCCTTCGTCGAGTACATCCCCGGCGAATATGCCTGGCGTGCGGTCAACGCGAAGGGATACATGTTCATCCATTGCCTTTGGGTGGTGGGAAAAGGCAAAGGCAAGGGTTATGGCAAAGTTCTGATCGATGAATGCGTCAAGGATGCCCGCTCACAGAAGATGAAAGGCGTTGCAATGTTAACCAGCAGTCACACCTGGCTGGTTGGGAAGGAAATCTTCGAACGCAACGGATTCACGGAAGTGGCTTCGGCGCCGCCGTCGTTCCAATTGATGGTCCACCGCTTCGGGTCCGCGCCCGAGCCGACTCTGCCCATTGACTGGGATGCGCGTGCCAAAGCCTTCGGTCGCGGGCTGACGGTTATTCGCACGCCGCAATGTCCCTACATCGAAAACGCGACGACTGCCATTCTGGCTGTTGCAGAAGCGCGCGGAATAAAATCCAAGGTTGTCGAGTTGAAATCCGCAAAAGAAGTACGGGAGCGTTCCCCCTTTGCATACGGTATCTTCGGCTCGGTTCTGGATGGAAAACCGCTCGCCTATCAATACCTGCTTGAAAAAGATTTCGACAAACTACTTCAAGAAAGAAACTACGGAGGATGACATGAAAATTCTGGACTTGAAAAAACAATACAAATTGCTCTACCAGCCCGCGGCAAAAAAGATCGAGACCGTGCAAGTGCCAAACCTGCAATTCGCCATGATCGATGGCGCCATCGAAAAAGGCTCCGAGCCGGGCAAGTCAAAATCCTTCGCTGACGCCACACAGACGTTGTATGGTCTGTCATACGCGCTCAAATTCATGTTCAAGAAGCGCAAGACGAACGCCATCGATTATCCCGTCATGGCGCTGGAAGGATTATGGTGGGTGGAGGACGGCATCTTCGACATCACCGTGAAGGACAATTGGTTTTATACGCTGATGATTATGCAGCCAGAAGTTGTCACGCCGGAAATTTTTGAAGAAGCGCGTGAGCAAGTCCGCAAGAAGAAAGGTGAAAGCGAAATGCTCTCGAAGGCACGCTTAGCTCATTTTGAAGAGGGCTTGTGCGTGCAAACCATGCACATCGGACCGTATGCGGCAGAACCCGCCACGATTGCCCGCATGAAGGAATTCATGGCAGAGAATGGGCTGAAAGATGGTGTCGGACCGATGGGCGGAAAACACCACGAGATCTACATCAGCGACCCGCGCAAGGCTGCGCCTGATAAAATGAAGACAGTGTTGCGGCATCCTGTGGTGAAGAAATAGATAGGTAAACAGGCAGACTCGTAAACAAGTAAGAAAATAATGCTAGTAGTCCACTAACTTGAATTTTTTATAATTGTGACAGGATAAAGCCGCT
>CAYJPO010000023.1:14589-56918 GCA_964372045.1 uncultured Anaerolinea sp. | reverse complement strand
ATTTCTGCGCTGTTCGCTTCGATCGCTTTCGAATACCACTTCGCACTTTCTTTGAGCGTGCGCTTCTGCGTTTCAAAATCCACATGCACAACACCGAAGCGTTTCGAATACCCGAAGCCCCATTCGAAGTTGTCCAAAAACGACCAGACGAAATATCCCTTCACCGGCACACCAATTCGGATCGCTTCGTTGACCATCTTCAAATGTTCCTTGATGTACGAAACGCGCGCCGGGTCATGTAGTTCGCCGTTGACGGGCGCATCATCGGGGAACGCTGCGCCGTTCTCGGTGATGTAGATCGCCGGGAATCCGTACTCAAAGTGCAAGCGCCCGAGCAGGTTGTAGAGTCCGCGCGGATACACTTCCCAATCCATCTCGGTGATCGCGCCTTCGCGGAAGACCGTCTGCGGCTGGTTCTTTTCTTCGTTCACCATCTCCGAGCGGACGATGTTGCGGGTGTAGTAGTTGATCCCCAAAAAATCCACAGGGACGGCGATCTCTTCCAGGTCGCCAGCCTGAACGAACTCCATCGAATTGCCAAAAGATTTGACGATGTCTTCGGGATACCCGCGTCCCGTGATCGGGTCGAGGAAGAAGCGGTTGATGTAGCCATCCACCCAATTCGCGGCTTGCCGGTCTGCGAGGCTTTGCGAGGCGGGCACTTGCGGGGTCAGGTTCAATGTGATTCCGACGTTCGCATCTTTGACGTTCGCGCGAATGATCGGCACACTGCGTCCGTGCGAAAGCAGCAGATGATGTGACGCCGCCACGGCTTCACCCAGATCTGTGTGACCCGGCGCATGCCGCCCATCGCGATAGCCGATGAACGCGCTGACCCACGGCTCGTTCAAGGTGATCCAATTCTTTACCCGGTCGCCGAGCGCGCGCGTGGAGATGTCCGTGAATTCCATGAAGGCATCCACCACCATGCGCTTGGTCCAGCCGCCTTTGTCTTGCAGGGCTTGCGGCAGGTCCCAGTGATAGAGCGTGGCATACGGCTCGATACCGACCTCAAGCAAGCCATCCACCAGTTGACTGTAAAACTCAATGCCCGCTTCGTTGATCTTTCCCGAGCCGCCCGGCAGAATGCGCGGCCACGCGATCGAGAAACGATAGGCTTTGATCCCCAGGTCCTTCATCAATTTGATATCGTCGCGCCAGTGATGGTAATGGTCGCATGCCATGTCGCCCGTGTCGCCGTTCAAGACCTTGCCTGGTGTGTGGCTGAAACGATCCCAGATGCTTTCGCCCCGTCCGTCTTCGTTCCACGCGCCTTCGATCTGATACGACGCGGTCGCCGCGCCCCAAATAAAATCTTTTTGAAAATTATGGTTATCGCTCACGATGTTTTCCTGTACTTGCCACGGAGATCATATAGTAGTTAAACCCATCTCTGCGGCGGAATTTTTTCAACCAAGCCAAGCCTTCACTTGCACGGTCTGCGTGCCTTCAGCAGGGAAGGGGATGATGGAACCCTCAATGGGTTTGCCATCCACTTCCAATTGGATTCGATCTCCCGCGCCTCGCCGTTTGACGTGGATCTCGTATCGGACGCCCCGATAAATGCGAGCCCCCTCAAAGCCTTCCCACGCTGACGGAACGACCGGCGCAACCTGCAAGCCCTCGTATGTTGGGCGGATTCCAAGTATCCACTGTGTGATGGCGACGTAATTCCAGGCGGCGGTTCCCGTCAACCACGAGTTCTTTGCCTCGCCGTGAGTGGGTGCGTCCCTGCCTGCGATCATTTGCGCGTAGACATATGGCTCGCATTTGTGCAAGTCGCCGATCGCTTCACGCTTCGATGGGTTGATGCGCAGGTAATAGTCATACGCTCTGTCACCGCGCCCGACGAGAGTCTCAGCGATCATCACCCAGGGGTTGGTGTGACAGAAGATTCCTGCGTTCTCTTTGTAGCCGGGCGGGTACGACGAGATCTCACCCAGATGCAAATAATATTGACTGAACGCAGGCTGCTGCAAAATGATCCCATGCGGTGTGGCGAGATGCTGCTCGACGGAGTTCAACGCCTGCACGGCGCGCCCATCTTCCACGCCCAAGCCAGCCATCACACACATGCCCTGCGGCTCGATGAAGATCCTGCCTTCGGTATTTTCCTTCGAGCCGAGCACATTGCCAAAGTCATCGTACGCGCGCCGGAACCAATCGCCGTCCCAACCCGCAGACCAGATGACGGATTCCATTTCGCTTGCAGCTTTGGAGTAGTACGTTGAAGGCTGAAGGTTGAAAGTTGAGCCTTCGACCTTCGCCTTGTAACTTTCAACCAGTCCCGCCATTTCTTTTGCCGCCAGCACGAACAAGCCCGCGATGAAAACGCTCTCGGCTACTTTGCCTTCTTTGTTGGTAGTTGTTTGGAAAGATTGTCCAGGTGTATCGGAAAAGCAATTCAAGTTGAGGCAGTCGTTCCAATCCGCGCGCCCGATGAGCGGAAGCGCGTGCGGACCTAATCGATCGAGTGTGTATTGCATGGAGCGATGTAAATGACCGACCAAAGCCTCTTCCGTACTGGGCTGGTTGTCGTACACAACCGGCTCATCCAGAATTCCCCAATCGCCGGTTTCTTTTACGTATGCTGTTACCGCCAGGACCAACCAAAGCGGGTCATCGTTGAAATTGGAGCCGACATCGTTGTTGCCGCGTTTGGTCAGCGGTTGATATTGGTGATACGCGCCGCCGCTTGGCAATTGCGTCGCCGCCAGATCCAAAATCCGTTGGCGTGCGCGTTCGGGAACCATGTGGATGAAGCCAAGCAGGTCTTGATTCGAATCGCGGAAACCCATTCCGCGCCCAATGCCTGATTCAAAGTACGAAGCCGAGCGCGACATGTTGAACGTGATCATCACCTGATACGCGTTCCAAATGTTGACCATGCGGTTGGTGTGTTCATCGGGCGTGGTCATTTCATATTTGCCGAGCAGGGTATCCCAATGTTTGCGCAGCGCGTCAAACGCGCAATCCACTTCATCAGGCTGTAAATATTTTTTGATGATCGGAAGGACCGTCCGCTTGTTGATGATTTGCGAGTTCGGCGGGTCGAACTTTTGGTCGCGCGGGTTTTCGTGATAGCCCAAAACGAAGATGATCTTTTTCGACTGTCCCGCTTCCAAATGGACTTTAACGTGCAGTGCGCCAATCGGCTGCCAGCCATACGCTACAGAACCTGACGTTTGACCTGTTTCGACAGCCCAGGGCGAATCCCAGCCGCGATAGGGTCCGAGGAAGGCTTCTCGTTGGGTGTCGAATCCGGTCAGCGGTTCAGAGCAGGCGAAGTAGGCGAAGTGATCCCGCCGCTCGCGGTATTCGGTCTTGTGATAAATGACATCGTCCACCACTTCCACCTGACCGATGGAATAGTTGCGCTGGAAGTTACTTCCGTCATCGAGCGCGTCCCACAGGTTGAACTCGATCGCCGAGAACACGGATACATTTGCGCTTGAGTTGCGTTTGTTGGTGAGTGTCAGCTCCCAGATCTCGAGAGTCGCTCCCAGCGGGACAAAGTATCGGGTCGAAGATTCGATCCCGTTCTTGTTTGATGCGATGGTCGTGTATCCCATCCCATGACGGCACTCGTACCCATCCAGCTTTGTCCGAGTCGGCTGCCACGAAGGTGACCAGAAGCTGGGAGTGGGGGAGTCGTCATCCCGCAGATAGATGTAGCGCCCGCCCGAATCGAGCGGGGCATTGTTGTAGCGGTAACGGGTCAATCGCCTGAGGCGCGCATCCTGATAAAAAGAATAGCCCCCTGCAGTGTTGGAAATGATCCCGAAATAATCTTCCGAACCCAAATAGTTGATCCAGGGCAGCGGAGTATCCGGCTGCTGGATAACGTATTCGCGGTTGGAATCGTCGAAATAGCCATAGCGCATTGAAGCCTCGATGTACCCGGTTTATTCTTTGATGGCGCCCATCGCAATGCCGCTCACAATGTATCGCGAGAAAAAGGCGTAGAAAATGATGATCGGCACGATCGTTGCGGCAAGCCCGAGATAAATGGCGCCGAACTCGGTGCGGTACACATCTCCGCGTAAAGTTCCGATCAACATGGGCAGCGTATATTTTTCGATGGACGAGATCATAATGAACGCGTTGAAAAAATTATTCCAGGAAGCCACGAAGGCGAAAATGCCCATGGTTGCCGCGCCCGGGATCGCGAGCGGCATCATCACTTTGTGGAAGATGCCCAATTCGCTTGCGCCGTCTATCCGGGCGGCGTCGATCAGATCATGGATCACCATGGATTCGAGATATTGCTTGCCGAAAAAGACGGCACCGGCATTCGCGATCAACGGGAAGATCAGCGCCACATAGTTATCCGTCAGGCCCAGTTTGGACATGAAGCGATAGAACCCGATGATGGTTAGTTGGGTGGGGATCATGACCAGGATGACAATGAAATTGGAGAAAAGTTTTTTCCCGGGGAATTCGTACACGACCAGACCGTATGCGGTTAGGAGCGAAAAGTAGACCGTGATCACGGTCGAAGAGACAGCGAGGAAAAGGCTGTTCCCGAATCCGCGCGGTAGGTTCAAACCTCTGCTAAGCAGTAACTCGTAGTTTTCCACCAAGTGGGTGCTGGGCAGGATGCTGATGCCCTGCTGGATCTCTGTCGTCGAGCGCGTTGCGTTCACGATCAGCAGCCAGATCGGAACGATAATGAGTGTCAGTAATGCGAAAAGAAGGACGTACACAAAGAACCGTCCAACATAGGTGCCAAGTTTGTGGCTGGTGATCATGATTGCGCCCTCCCGGCATTCTTCTTGAATAAAGGTTTTACAGGTGATTTTTTCACGTCCAGGTCCCGGTCGCGCAGGAAATAGAATATTCCCAGGGCGCAAATGCTGGTCATGATGAAGATCAATATGCCGACCGACGATGCCGCGCCGATATGTCCCTTGCTGCTGGCGAACTTCAGAAACATGAGGATGTTATTGGTCTGGATCGAGCTTAAGGGAGACCCTCTGCCATCCGTCAGAAGGAATGGGATGTCGAACATTTGCATACCACCCACAAGAGAGGTAACGAAAATAAAGATCAAGATGGGTCTTAACAACGGCAGGGTGATTTTTTGGAACATTTGCCAGGCGGTCGCGCCGTCCACCATGGCGGCTTCATATAGAGAGATGGGGATGGACGTCATGCCAGCCATCACGATGATGATGGTCTGCCCGAACCACGTCCACCACTGGATGAAGACCACCAGCCCGCGGGTCACCGTAACGCTTTCCAAAAACCGCATGGCTTCGGGGAGAAAACCGGCGCGGACCAGGATCTGGTTCGCCGGTCCGTAGTAGGCAAACAGGGCGTTGAAAAGAGCCGCTACCGCGGCGGGCGTCAACAGATTCGGCAGGAAGAAGACCGCTCGCCAGACACCGACCGACCTGATCTTGAGGCGGGCGTTCGTGAAGATAACGGATAATAGCAATGCGATGCCGACCTGCGGGATGAAATTCAGCATCCAAATGAGCCAGGTGTTGCCCACCGCACGGATAAAGACCTCGTCGGCAAATAGGCGCTTGAAATTGTCAAATCCAATAAAATGGCTCGACCTTGACATCAAGGTCGCATCTGTAAAACTTAGGGCGATCGTGTTGATCACCGGGTACAAACCAAAGATGAGAAAACCGATAATGAAGGGCACAAGGAAAAAATACCCTGTGGAATTTTTCCTGAATTTAGAGAAATTCATGCTGCCTCCGCTAAAATAGGATGGTCCTTACGAATATCCAACTTTGTCTGATTTCTTTGTGACTACCAAATCAAGCTTTTCGATGACTGTGTGATAAGGTGTGGGTCAGCATATGGTAAATATGCTGACCCACAATACTTACCTAAAGAGGATTATTTGACGGGGGGTTCGGGGATGACCAGATCGGGGAACTCATTCCGAACTGCATCCAACCAGGCGGACCACATATCAGCTTCGGTCATGGTTCCGCTCAGGTAGGCAGCCAGGGGATCATTGAGTGCGCGCTGGATGGCGTCATCTGAACCGGTCAACAAAGAGCCATCGACACTCGGAGCGGCATTCGCGAACGCACCATAGGAGTTCTGACCGCCGAGGAAGTCAGCCAATGTTGAATTATCGAAAGTGTTCGTGATCTTTTCAACCACGAGCTGGCTGGAGACGAAGTCGCCAGCAGCCTGCGCCTGATCGTCAGGCGTGGCGGGGTCAATGGCTTTCAGGTATTCATTGGTGTAAACACCGGTTGCCCAATTGGTCAGGTTCTCTTCATCGAGAGCCACGAATTTGACGAATTCCTTCGCCAGTTCGCTGTTCGGGCTGCCGTCCAGAACGCCGACCCAGGTGCCGCCCCACTGATAGGACATCGGTCCATTGATCATTGCCCAATCGCCGCCGGTGTTGCTGGAGCCGTCAGCAGATGTGGAGTTGGGGCTTAGAACATAAGGCAGACCCCATGTGGGCAGAAAGTAGCTGAAGACCTTCTTGGGAGTGCCGTTGGCATCCTTCAAGGTGTCGTTCATGCCTGCGAACCAACCTTCGGTCCATTGGGTGGCGCCGGATTCATAGCCTTCATCGCGCATTTGCTTTGCGAAATGAACATAGTCTACGATCTTGGGGTCGATGACCAATTCACCGTCAACGATCCAGGGCTGGGAGCGGTTGGAGAGGAAGGGCAGGAAGAGTTCAGCGCCGGTTCCAACGGTGTAATAGTCACCAGTGCCGCAATCATGGATCTTGGCAGCGGTCTCAACGAATTTATCGAGATCGGCAACCATGGCTTGCACTTTTTCAGGATCATCGGTGCCAAGGCATTCGGTCGCGATGCTGCGGCGATAGAAGAAGGCACCCGGGGTCGCCTGATAGGAGAACCCTTTGGTGACACCCTCATATGTACCCACTTGCACGACAGCCGGGTAGGTCTTAAGTTCTTCGGTCAGGGGGACCAGATCGTTCAGGTCGGCGAGGAGATCAGACTCGACCCATTCTTTTACGAAAGCGGCTTCCAATGCAACGACATCGGGGGAGTCCGCGGTGCCGGCGGCAGCCTTCACCTTGGTCTGGTATTCACCGTTGGTCATCGGGATCATTGTGTAAACGACTTTGACATCCGGGTATTTGCCCTGGAAGGCGATCGCCATCGTTCTGATTTCGTTCGTGAAAGACCAAACGTTCAAAGTGCCTTCCATCTTGGCGGGGGCTGCTGGAGCGCTACCGCATGCAGCCAGGAGCATGCTGGAGATCATCAGCAAACTTAATAACGATAGAATAGACTTACGCATGTTTCTTCTCCTTCAAATTGATTTGTAATGGGTTATACTGTTTTTTGTGTGGAGACATCTCCGCACGATCGTGCAGGTCTTCCTCTTCCACAAAAAGTAGGGAAGGCCTGCCATTTGTTTTTTATTGCTTGTGTGACCACCTCCTTCCATTTTCCGGTATCGTTACCGGAACGGGTAAAAAAAACTTTCTATCTTCTTGAGGGAAGTTCTACAAAGCGCGACAAGACGTGCGCTTTATTAACTTGGTTGGCATTTTATGGACGTGAGCTTCCAGACCTTCATCCCTGACCATTTTGATGAGCATTTGTGTGGCAATGTAGCCCATTTCAGATAGAAATTGGTCCACGGTCGTCAGCCCCAGGTATTTGGCTTCGGAGATGTTGTCAAAACCGATCACGGATAGATCCTCGGGGATTCGTAATCCCATTTCTTCGGCGGCTTGAAAAACACCGATGGCGGATTGGTCGTTCGCCGCAAAGATGGCGGTGGGTGGGTTGTCCAGTTTCATTAATTCCAAAGCACATAGTTGACCGGTCTTTGTCGTAAAGTCCCCCCCGATGATCAATTTCTCGTCGATCTCGATCCCGGCTTTTGTAAGCGTATCTTTATATCCCTGTAAGCGTCTTACGGCGCTCCCTATCTCCGGGCGGCCGCAAATGAAACCGATGCGCTTATGCCCCAGGCTCAACAGATATTCCATCGCTTCTTGGGTGCCCTGGTAATTCATCCCTTGTACCGAAGGATAATTGGGGTTGATCATATGCGGGTCAACTGCGATGATCGGCGCATCTGTGATGAATTCAGCCGCGGCGGATGCCACGATAATGACGCCATCGGTTATGGAGTTGTTCAGGAGGGAAACATAATGCTGTTCGTGCAGGGGCGTGCCTGTTTTTTGAATATCCCCCGTTGTATATACTAATAGATCAAATGTGGACTCGGCGATGGCGCGGTTGATACCCTTCATCACTTCAATCGAGTAGGGGAAGCCGATATCCGGGACCACAAGCCCGATCAGGTTCTTTCGGCGGCTGCGCATGCTCCGGGCTGCCAAATTGGATGTGTACCCCAGCTTGCTGATCACGGCGAGGATGCGGTCCTGGGTATCTCCCGCCACATCCACCTTGCCATTCAACACACGCGAGACAGTAGAAACAGACACCCCTGCTGTTTTTGCAACATCCTGAATAGTAACCGTGCGTTTTTTAGTGGTCATGTCAGAAATCGCATTTCGTGTAGGAACGATACCGGCATCAATACCGGTATCGTTACCGACATTTGCATTATGACATGCTTTGTTGCGCGTGTCAACAAATTTTAAGGTTGGTCTTTTTTGATGGGATAAGCTGGTTGCTGCTTGGTAACAAGGTTGTAATATTTGTCCGCCCATTGCGTGAAACTTGTCATTTGCAAACGACCATACCCGACGCTCTGAGCGCGAATCTGGCTACGGCAAAAAGCCGTCTCAGAAAAATTTGTTCGGGTCGTTTCAAACACTGTCAGAACGACCGAAGATGTCGTTACAACGACATCTTCGGTCGTGTATAAGGAGAGAAGGAAATGCGATCTTTCTTTAGTGATGGTCTGTTAGCCAATATGATTTACGGATGGGTGGCTTGAAAAATGCCGTTGGACCGGTTCACGCGAAGCATGGGGAGTTTGTAGCAGCAGGATAAACTTCGCTTCGTCATTGAACGGGTTGCGCCAAAGGTGGGGGAGTGTGGCTTCGAAGATGAGAACATCTCCCTCCTCGATCAGATAGACCTCGCCGTCAATAACATATTCGATTTTGCCAAGTAAACAATAGACGAACTCGTGCCCTGTATGAACAACCTGTCTTTCTCCGCCGCTTCCCGTCTTGGATCCCAGTGTGATCAGGAACGGCTCCAATTCCTGTTCGGGGAGAGTCTTTCCCATTCCCTCGATCACCACCCCTTCATTATCGATTTTGGGGCGTGAATTGGCTTTGATGAGCAAAATGGATGACGGGGTCTTTTCCTCGAAGAAATAGCTCATCCGAATTTTCAGCGCCGATGCAAGGCTTTGCAAAGTTGCCACGCTTGGCGATGTCTCATCACGCTCGATCAAGCTTATCGAATTTGGAGATAGACCAGCCATTCGTGCCAGATCACGTTGGGAAATTTTTCGCTCGCTTCTCAATTGGCGTAATTTTTCACCGAGAGAAAATGTAGTTTCCATAGTAGTCCTCCACACTATCTTATTGAAAGTCAATAATACCAGAATGGTACGAAAGACACAATTTTTTGGGTCGAAACGTTCTAATTACCAAATTTTTGTCTTGTAAGCGTAGAAAAAACCGCCGAATCTGCCTAAGCGTAACAATTAAATTGGTTTTTTGTCATATAAAATGATTAATTACACATAATAAATTACATTCATTACTAAAATAATTGACGATCATGCTGAATAATATGTTTGTGACTTTTTTGGAGAAAATCGGATACCTATGTTGAGCAACACCCACAAAAATGTTTCTTCACAAGAAGACCGGCAGGATCGGATGCTAAAGAAGAAGGATGCAAGTCAGGCGTCTGAACAGGTTGGGCAAAAACTGCGTGCTTTGCGAAAAGACCGCCAACTTTCCATACGCGTCCTGGCTGAATCCAGTGGGCTGAGTGTCAATACGCTTAGCCTGATCGAAAATGGGAAGACCTCTCCAAGTGTAACCACCCTGAATCAGTTGGCACAAAGCCTGAACGTTCCCATCACAGCCTTTTTTGAAAATGAACCGCAGAAAAAACGAGTCGTTTACCAACGCTCCGGGGAACGTCAGCAGCTGACCTTTTCACAGGGTCACTTCGAAAGATTGAATGTCGGAATGCCAATAATGGGATATGAGCCTTTTATCACACGCTTGGAAATTGGTGCGACTAGCGGCGATACTCCCGCCGTCTACCCGGGGCGTGAATTTATCTATTGCCTCGAAGGGCACATCACCTACGCCATAGAAGAAGAGACCTATCCTTTATCGCCCGGAGACAGCTTGATCATTGACGCCGATATTCCTCATTCATGGAGTAATACTGCAACTACAAGTTCGCGTGCTTTGCTTGTTCTCTGTCCGGAGCATTCTTCAGAAGTTTTCACTGGGCGAAATTTCATGCCATAGCTCGATCACAATACACCAGAGGTGAATATGATATCCAAAAGTATTGGAACTCAAATAAGCCAAAGTAATAAAATTTTGGTGATAAAATCCATTAAACAGCAAGGTTAAACCAATAAATTGTTACGTTAATCTTAATCCAAGTGATAATTTTCACTATTCCTTCCTCGCTGTAAACCATAAAATCACTCTGTGTGAAACTGTCTGCACAAAGGAGAATCGCAAATGCATTTTCAAACAAGGCTCATATACAAAATAGCAATGGGTATCGCGCTAACGTTTATCCTGACCGGTATCATGCTGGGACAATCTGCTTCTGCGCAAGCTGATGTGCAAGTGGATCATTCTACGCTTCCGGCATTACAAGGACCGTTTGCGACGCCGCAGGATGTGACGAAGGCATGCCTTTCCTGTCATGATGATTCCGCAAATGAGATTATGCACACATCTCATTGGACATGGGAATATGTCAATGAGACAACCGGTCAGACGGTGGGCAAGAAAACACTTGTGAACAACTTTTGTATCAGCGTTCAATCCAATGAGGCGCGTTGTACCAGTTGTCACGTTGGTTATGGTTGGAGCAACAAGAACTTCGATTTCACCGCTCAGGAAAATGTGGACTGCCTTGTGTGTCATGACACAACCGGTGAATACAAAAAATTCCCAACCGGAGCTGGGCTGCCCGTCTCAGAACCGAAGGAATTTCCTGCCGGGAGCGGTACCATGTGGAATCCGCCGGATCTTGCGAAGGTGGCGCAAAATGTCGGTGTAACCTCGCGTGAGACTTGCGGTACTTGTCACTTCTACGGCGGCGGCGGGGATGAAGTTAAACATGGTGATTTGGATAGTTCTTTAATCAACCCCTCATTTGAGCTGGATGTTCATATGTCTGCCGAGGGGCAGGACTTTACCTGCACCACTTGCCATATGACAACCGATCACCAGATCGTTGGCAGCCGCTATAGCATGGATGCCGAACAGTGGAAGGGCTGTGAAGATTGCCACGGCGAGGCGCCGCACACCTTGGCGGCTCTGAACCAGCACGCAGAGAAGGTTGCCTGCCAAACCTGCCATATCCCTGAATTTGCGCGCGGCGGTATTCCCACCAAGATGTCGTGGGATTGGTCCAAGGCTGGGCAATTTAACAGTGAGGGCAAACCGGTCGTCGTCAAGGATGATGCGGGGCATGTCACCTATGACGGGCAAAAAGGCGAATTCACGCTTGAAGACAACGTCATCCCCGACTATGTCTGGTTCAACGGACAAGTGCAATATACCCTGGCGGGGGACAAGATCGACCCGGAAGAAATAGTCAGCATCAATAAATTCCTTGGCGATATGAACGATGAAAACGCCAAGATATGGCCCGTCAAGCGTTTCACTGCGATCCAGCCGTACGATTCGGGGAACGACATCCTTGCCATTCCTCATTTGTTCGGCAAGGACGAATCCGCATATTGGGGGAATTACGACTGGAATAAAGCCATCGCCTTTGGCATGGATTATTCTGGTCTGCCTTATAGCGGCGAATTTGGCTTCGTTGAATCAGAAATGTACTGGCCCATTACGCATATGGTGGCGCCTGCCCGCGAAGCCCTGGAGTGCAAAGATTGTCACAACGATACCAGCACTCGCCTTGATTTTGCCGCACTCGGTTACAGTGAAACTGAAGTGGAACGCCTGACGAAATTCCCGCCAACATATAGTGTTGAAAGCCTCATCACTCCTGATATGGCTCCTTCTGCCTGTTTGGAATGTCATGAAGTTGAGCATGAACTTTGGACGATGAGTTCGCATGGCGATAGAGGTGTGGGATGCGTTTCCTGCCATCGGCTGCTTTCGGAAGGGGAACACCCTGAAATTCCGTTTACGATGGAGAAATCCGCTGAAACCTGCGGATCCTGCCACCTCGACGAATACGATGACTGGCAGACCAGTGCCCATGGACAGATCAACGTAGACTGCGCCTCCTGTCATAACCCGCACTCGCAGCAATTGATGACGGTGGGCGAAAATGCCACTGCCTGCGAAACCTGCCATACCGAAGAAAAAGACGATGCCCAGCATTCCACGCACACAGCGGCTGGTTTAACTTGTAAGGAATGTCATATCAATACCGATATGAATACGGGTCATACCTTCGCTGTCGGTTCAGATACATGCTTGAAATGCCATGAGGATGAGATCCATAATTCGAGCCTGATGGTCACTGCTGGCTTGAATGTTGGGCAGCCTGCTGCAGAAGAACCAGCAATAGAAGAAGAGCATCCTGAAGAAGCTGCCGTTGCTGAGCCCGATCCCAAAGGCGGCGCGGGGATCGCTTTGCCTGCCTGGGTTTTGCTCCTGGGTGGTCTGGCGGTTGGCGTTGGTATGCATTGGCTGCTTTCCACCCGTCGGTTATCGACCTCGAAAGGCAAATCGGAGGAAGAAAATGAGTGATCAAGAACAGCCCTCCAATCGATCGGGTAAAAACCTATCGAGGCGTGATTTTGTAAAACTAACAGGCGCAATTACCGGCGCTGCAGCGTTGACCTCAGCGGCAAGCCTGGGTTTGAAGAACGTCCGCGCCCAGCACGGCGGAGGCGGCGAGCATCGCTGGGGCATGGTGATCGATATCGACCTGTGCATTGGATGCAAATATTGCACGTATTCCTGCCAGGCGGTTAATAACCTCGCAGATGACATGATCTACAACGTTGTCACAACCGAGACGCTCGAAAACGGCGAAGAGTATTTCCTCTCGCGCCCATGCATGCATTGTGATAATCCGCCTTGTGTTCATGTTTGCCCGGTTGGTGCTACGTATGTTCGCGATGACGGCATCGTGACAATGGATTACGACCTGTGCATTGGCTGCCGGTATTGTGAAGTGGCTTGCCCATACGATGTGCGTGTATTCAATTGGCGCAATCCGGACCCGCTTAGCCCTCGTGTCCCTGCTTTTGGTTCACCTGAAGTTGATCCTCGCCCGCGTGGTGTGATGGAGAAATGCACCTTCTGTGAGCATCGCATTGATGCCGGATTGGAACGCGGCTTGGTTCCTGGTGTGGATGATGCCGCCACTCCTGCTTGTGTGGTTGCCTGCCCGACGGGCGCGCGTCTTTTTGGTGACCTGAACGACTCCGAAAGTCCCGCTTCTCTCGCATTGAAAGCCAGCAAGACACCCATTCGATTGCGTGAAGACTTGAGCACCGA
This sequence comes from uncultured Anaerolinea sp., assembly GCA_964372045.1. Taxonomy (GTDB): domain Bacteria; phylum Chloroflexota; class Anaerolineae; order Anaerolineales; family Villigracilaceae; genus Villigracilis. The sequence goes on along the minus strand of CAYJPO010000023.1, from coordinate 43,333 downwards.
ACCCAAAGTTTATTATCTTCCGCCTCAAATCCAACCCACATCCACCACAGAGGAAGGATAAATCATGCAAACAGTCATTCAACCCCTAACCATGCGCATGGGAAAGCGCGAGGTGGATATCTTCCCTTATTGGCTAGCCTTGCTTGGCGCGGGAATTGTGTTCGGCTTGGTAGGTGCGGTCAATGTATTGGTCAACGGTCTGCAAGTGACGGGACTTTCCAACCAGGTTCCCTGGGGTTTGTGGATTACCATAGATCTTTCCGCCATCGCCTTGGGCGGCAGTGCCTTCGTGTTCGGTGTGATCGTCTACCTCCTTCGCATCAAGCGGCTTGAGGTGATCGGCAAGCTGGCGGTCATCCTTGGCTTCCTTGGATATTCTGCAGCGGGCATGGTCCTGCTCTTCGATCTGGGACAACCCCTGCGCTTCTGGCACCCGATCGTTTTCTGGCAGCCGCATTCCCTGCTGTGGGAAATCACAATGTGCGTGGTGCTCTACCTGTCCGTGCTCATGGCGGAACTGCTTCCGATCGTGCTGGAACATCCTGTGTTCTCCAAGCACCCGCTGATGGACCGTTTCCCCTTCCTCCGCAAAGTATCCGATTTTCTGAATTGGCTGGCGCATCGCCTTCACAGTTTTGGTCCCGCCCTGGCGATCATCGGTTTGACGTTGTCCCTGCTTCACCAGGCATCACTGGGCGCAACGTACGCCGTCCTGGGTGGGCGCGGAATGTGGTTCAACCAAAGCGCGCCGGTGCAGTTTGTCCTTTCAGCCATGGGCGGCGGCACAGCGCTGCTGTTCTTCCTGAGCGTGGTCGTCTTCCGTATGATGCGCCCGGGTTTAGTGAAGGATGAAGCGCTGTACGATGTGGCGCGTATCGCCGGCGGTATTGTCCTGCTGTGCATCTATATCCGCGTTTGGGATTGGGCGGTAACGAACTACTACAGCTTTGACACCGAGGTGGCATTACAAACGGAGATGCTGAATTCGATCACACCCTATTCGACCTCTTTCTGGGTCGGACAAGTGTTGTTCGCGCTGATACCAGGCATCATCCTGTTGATGGCAAAGCGCATCCGTAACTTCCGCATTCTGATGATCGCGGCAGTCCTGCCGGCGTTTTGTACTGTGCTTGTGCGCTGGAATTACAACTTCTCAGGGTTGATCGCCTCCATCACATATGATCCCTTCACGCCCACGGTGGTGCTCAATTCCTACGCGCCGACCTGGCAGGAATGGGCGGTTGCATCGCTGGTAATTTCCTACTGGCTTTTGGGCTTCAGTCTGGCGGCGCGTTTCCTGCCGTTCCAGAGTGCAGATCACCATTCACATTCCACAGAAGTGGAAGAGTAGATTTGGGGCAGGAGGCGGGCATGCAGGCTTTTTTCGAACATGCAATGGCACTTATTATTCTGTTCGCATTACGCTGTGTTATGCCCCTCCTGCTCACCCTTGGGGCAGGTCTTTTGCTCAAAAGAATTACACACCGCTCAACGTAGTAATAAACTCAAAGCGCTGCGTGCCTGAAAGGAAGGCTATCTTGGGATCACAATTTACGATCTTCGACCTGCAAGCTGAACTATGCAGCGCAATGGGACATCCCCTGCGTGTCAAAATCGTCCACCTGCTGCGCGAAGGACCCAAACGGGTAAACAGCATTGCCGAAGAACTCGAAACCAGTCAGGCGACTATTTCCCGGCATCTGGCTGTATTGCGAAAAGTGGGCATTCTTTCTGCCCAGCGTCAGGGAACGGATATTATTTATCAAATCACCAATCCCAAGATCACCGACATCTGCGAAGCGATGCGCAACGTCCTGGCAGAACGAGAAAGCCTGCGTTCCGAGATCATCAAGAACTTATAGGCGGCGGTAGAATTTTGTAAGCGTAATTAGCAGAAATATTTTTCAATAAGGCGCTCTTGAGCAAAGCTCAGGGCGCCTTTTCTGTTCCGTTAGAAAAGCCCTCTGCGGGGTCATTTGTTGCGCCAAAGCCATCTCGGACAGAGGTGAAAGGAGGGTAATTGGTCTTGGAAAATGCACTTTGAGTTTGCAAGCTGGCTTTCACAACAAAACTATATGTGACATTAAACAATGCTTAATATGACACATTTCACTATTGTGCAATTAGTCACAAGGGTATGATGGAAACGAAATATTCGTTTATTCACATATAAGCAGGTTCTTATGGTTACTCCTACTTTACAACAAGAAATAACCCAACTCGAAGCAAATTTCTGCGCTGCACTCTCGGACCCCAACCGTCTGCTGATACTGTACGCGCTGAATGAAGGTCCACGCAACGTAACGGAGTTGGCAAACGAACTTGGGCTCAATCAACCCACGACTTCACGTCACCTCAAGGTCCTGCGTGATCGCGGGTTGGTTAACACTGTTCGCACGGGGACGGTGGTTACCTATCGTCTGTCTGACCCAAGGCTCATTCAGGCGCTGGATATTATGCGAAGCATCATGCGTGAAAGACTCGCGTATCAGGCAAATTTGATGGAAGAATTGCACGAAACAAGCTAGGCAAATTCCCAAAATGGGATTTATTTTCAACGTGGAGGAACGTATGCAAAAACGAAGACTCATATTGATGACCATCATGACCGGCATCATGCTGGTGCTTGTCGCCAGCGTTTTTTTGGCGACAGCGACACCTGTCAGCGCCCAGTGCGGTTCGCAGGCTTCGTCCTGCAAGAACTGCCATGAGGTGCAGGCGGAAATGCCCGTCAATGCCGATGGGACCGGGTGGCACCAGTCTCATGCTTTCGGCGATTTCTGCTACATCTGTCATGCGGGCAACAACCAGGCGACGGATAAAGCCGCTGCACATGAAGGCATGGTGGCTCCGCTCGACGATATCAATGCTGCCTGTCAGCAATGCCACGTAGCAGATTTGGATGCGCGCGCGCAAGTCTATGCGGATGCTCTCGGTGTCACCGTCGGTTCGGGGACTTCGGCTCCTGCCGCGGCGGGGTCTGATGCGGCGACTGTCAGCGTGGATTCGGCTGCGAGCGTTTCATCCTCCAATCAATGCAATGAAGTCATCGTTGACGATCCCAATACCATTGATTATGTGCAGAATTACAACGAGATCGTGTTGGGCGAAAAGCCGACCAACTGGGGCAATATGATTTTGATGGGCATGATCGGTTTGATGCTGGTGGGCGGCGGCGGATTTGTCGTGACCCGCGAAAAGCTGGTCAACGTGAAGTTTGGTGATACCCGCAAGGTGGAAGTTGAATATCCCGCCGACGTAGTGGAGATGCTGCCGCAGATCGCCTCGCTCAAGGCGGGTGCGCGCAAGTCGTTGAAGAATGTGCTGGACAATAAAAAAGCGGACAAGGTGCTCGACCTGATGGACGCTGTCGTCAAGAAGGATGAGGAGTAAGCCATGAATTTCGTGATGAATTACATCCGCAAGGAAGAATGGTCGCCGTATGTGGCGGGCGTTCTGCTTGGGCTGGTGGGCATTGCCGCGGTCTGGTTGAGCGACAGCCTGCTCGGCGCTTCAGGCGCGTTTGAAAACCTGGCGGGCATGATCGGTAAAGCGGTTGCGCCGGCTGCCTTCGACAATATGTACTTCAACTTCATCATGCCGCCTGGGATTACATACGGCGTGATCTTGCTCGTCGGTGTATTCTTCGGCGGTATGATCGGCGCTGCCACCAGCGGAACGTTGATGTGGGGCAAGAAGGGCTCCGCAAATTCCGACGAACAATGGAAGCGCATTTTTGGTCCGCAAGTGTGGAAGCGCTGGGTATTGGCTTTCATCGGCGCGATCATTTTGGAATACGCGGCTGGGATCGCGGGCGGCTGTACAAGCGGTCTCGCCATCTCCGGCGGCATGTTGCTGGCTCCGGCGGCGTTCCTGTTCATCATGGGCATGTTCGCTTCCGGCATTCTCACTGCTCTTATTATCTATCGCAAGAACTACTAGGATTGCGAGGAGACTATCATGACAAACTTTGCACTTGCCCTTGTCTTTGGTACCTTCTTCGGCTTTGCGCTTAACAAAGCCGGGTTGACCAAATACCACAAGATCGTGAATGTGTTCCGCTTCACCGATCTTGCCGTTCTGAAATTCATGATGACCGCGCTTGTGGTTGCCATGAGTGGTTTGTACGCTTTGCGAGGTCTCGGGCTGCTTGAATTCCCGAACGTCCCCGCCACGTATATTGTCGGGAATATTGTCGGTGGTTTGATATTTGGTGTGGGCATGGCGCTCACAGGATACTGACCGGGTACTTGCGCTGCCGGTGGCGGCGAAGGCAAAATGGATTACATTGTCCCTGGTTTACTCGGTTTCCTCGTTGGTGCAGTGATTTACGGTCTCACCTATCAGCAAGTCTTCCCTGTGATCTCGGCAATTGCGAGCTTTGGGAATACAACCATCCCCGATCTGTGGAATGTCAGCCCATTTCTCTTTATCATGGTCTTTGCGATGATGGCTCTCCTGCTCTTTTATTTGATCGACCGTGCGGGATGGCAGAGGAAAGAGAAAGGCGAATAGACAGTAATCAGTGAACAGTTATCAGTAAGATAAAAAAAACTGATCACTGATAACTGATGACTGAACACTGGAGTTATCCATGACAAAAACGATCTCAAGAAGAGATTTTCTAAAAATAGGTGCGGCGTCTGCCGGGGCATTGGCTGTTGGGCAAATGCTTCCAGCAAAAGTTGCGCAGGCAGCGCGCGCTGCCGGGCGCATCAACGCGGATGGCGATGGCTTCGTCCATAGTATGTGCGAGATGTGCGTCTGGCGCTGCGGCGTGATCGCCAAGATCAAGGAAGGGCGTGTCGTCAAACTGGACGGCAACCCCGAGCATCCGCACTCACGCGGGAATTTATGTCCGCGCGGACAATCTGGCTTGATGAACACCTACGACCCCGACCGTGTGCTCACTCCGCTCATTCGGGTGGGGAAGCGCGGCGAAGGCAAATTCCGTGAAGCCTCCTGGGAAGAAGCGCTTGATCTGACTGCCAGCAAAATGCAGGAGATCAAAGATAAATATGGGCCTGAGGCGATGGTCTTCTCGTCCACGCACAATCTGAGCCAGGTGCAGTTCGAGAATTTACTGTACGCATTTGGCTCGCCCAATTATGGCACGCAGCGCTCATTGTGCTTCAATGCCATGATAACCGCCTTCTCCCTGACGTATGGCGTGGAAGAGCCTTCCCGAAACTACGATAATGTTGAGTTCATCCTGATGGTTGGGCGCAATATGATGGAAGCCATCTCGACCTCGGAAACATCTGAACTCGCCCACGCCATTGACCGCGGCGCGAAACTGGTCTACCTCGATCCGCGCTTTACAAAAACAGCCTCCAAAGCAAGCGAGTGGATTCCCATCCGCCCCGGCACGGACTCGGCGTTCCTGTTGGCGATGATCAATGTGATCGCCTCGAATGAATTGGCGGATTGTGAATTTGTCAAAACATTTGTTGTTGGCTGTGAGGACCTCCCCAAAGAGATGAGCCGCTATACGCCCGAGTGGGCAGAGCAGATCACGGGTGTCCCCGCCGCGACGATTGACCGTATTGCACGCGAATATGCTGCCGCGAAGCATAATGCCATGGCACATCCCGGCTGGCGCACATCCAATTTCATCAATTCCTTCCAGACCGAGCGGGCAATTGCTACATTGAACGCCATGAGTGGAAACGTGCTGACTCCCGGTGGTTGTCTCTCCACCGAAGTGGCAGCAGAAGGTGCTGGGTTGGGCGCACCAAAGCAGCCTCCGTACCCGCGTATCTCTGCTCTGCGTTTGGATGGTGCGCCTTGGAAATATCCGCTTGTTCCTTTGAAACTGGGCGTCTTTCAGGAATTACGAGATGCCATCATCACGGGTGAACCCTATCAGGCACATGGCTGGTTCATCTCGCGTCAGAATCCGATCATGTCCCTGCCGGACCGCGCCAAGACACTTCAAGCCTTCGGCAAGATGGATTTCATCGCCACCGTCGATATTGTCATGAACGATACCGCCTGGTTCTCTGATGTTGTCCTGCCGGAAGCCTCCTACCTCGAGCGTTATGACCCGCTCCTGCCTGTTGGCGACAAAGCCTTTTTGCGCCAGCCAGTGATCGAGCCGCAGGGCGAAGCCAAATCCGCTTTATGGATCTACAAGCAGTTGGGTGAACGACTCGGTCTTGGCGACTTCTTCCAATACGAAGACGAAGAAGATTACATCCGCCAGCAACTGAAGCCGCTCCACGTCACCCTCGAAGAAGTCAAAGAAAAGGGCTATGCTGAAATGCCGGAAGCCGAACCTCGCGGTGAGGTCACCTTCAATACACCCTCGGGCAAGATCGAAGTCTATTCTGAAACTTTGAAGAATGCAGGCTTTTCACCCTGGCCCACCTGGGAAGAACCGCCCATGCCTAAAGAGGATGAATTCTATCTGCTCACAGGCAAGGTGGCGCAACATACCCAGTTTGGAACACAGAATAACCAACTGCTGCATAAGTATTCCGATGAACCGAGCTTGTGGATGAATACCAAAACCGCCAACAGTCTGGGACTTGCTACAGGTGACTGGGTGGAAGTGACCAGCCCTGTTGGCGTCGCTCACGTCATTCTGCTTGCCACCGAAGCCATCCGCCCCGACTGCGTGTACATGACCCCTGGTTATGGACATATTTCAAAAGGTTTGAAGACCGCCTACGGTATCGGCGCAAGCGACTCTGCCCTGCACGTTACCTACACTGATCCCATCAGCGGTGGACAAGCGCTCAGCCAGACTTTTGTTACGGTCAAAAAGGCTTAGAGGTGAACCATGACTGAAATTAAACATCACGCGTATCTCTTCGATGCCACCCGTTGTATTGACTGCCGCGCCTGCATGGTGGCTTGCAGTGTCGAGAACAACATCGACATGGACAAGACCCGCCTTTGGGTGGCTGGGCTTGGCGTCACAGGAACGTATCCTGATCTACAGCGCGGCACGATGGTCTATCACTGTATGCACTGTGAACATCCTGACTGCATGTCGGCTTGCCCCGTAGGCGCGTACACCAAGGCGGAAGATGGTCCCGTCACGTACAATCCCGATCTGTGCATCGGCTGCCGCTATTGCATGAACGCCTGTCCCTTCGGTGTGCCGCACTTTGACTATGACAAGGGCATCATCGACGGCGCGTTCATCGACAAATGCACCTTCTGTCCACAGCGCATCTACAATGGACAGGAACCCGCCTGCGTGGAAACCTGTCCCACCGACGCGCTCGAATACGGCGACCGCGATGAACTCATCGCCAGAGCGCACGAACGCATCGCCGCGCATCCCGATAAATACATCCAGCATGTGTACGGTGAAAAGGAAAACGGCGGAACATCCTATCTCATCATCTCGCATGTCCCGTTCGCAGAGTTGGGCTTGCCCGACCTTCCCGAGACACCCGTCAACGAAGTCAGCGAAACTGTGATGGAAATGACCATCCCGTTTGCGCTTGGCTGGGGCGCGGTGCTCACCGCTGTCAGTGCGGGTGTGGCGCTCTATGAAAAGAAGAATGGAAAACCCGCCAAAGAAAAAGCGGAGGAATCCAAATGAAACTGAATCTCACGCTTCCCAAATTTCTCCGCATCGGCGTCCTGCCTTCCGTTTTGATCGCGCTTATGGGCATTGCTTTCATAGTGGCAATGACACGTTACGCCTTCGGTATCGGCACCATCAGTGACCTGAGTTACTCCTACCCCTGGGGTTTCTGGATCAGCTTTGACCTGTTCACAGGCGTGGTCATCTCCAGCGGCGGTTTCCTTATGGCGGGCACAGTGTACATCCTGCGCATCAAAGAGTTTGAGCCGCTTCTGCGCCCATCTGTCCTCACCGCCCTGCTTGGCTACATCATGGTTGCCATCGCCCTGCTCGTTGACCTCGGTCAACCGCTCCGCATCTGGTACATGATGATCCACTGGAATCATACCAGCGTGCTGCTTGAGATCGGCATCTGCGTGATGTCCTATCTCACTGTGCTTGCCATCGAGTTCGCACCTGTGGTGTTGGAGCGCTTCCCAAAATTGCATAAAGTCGCGCATCTCATCCACAAGTTCATCATGCCGTTTGTCATCGTTGGCGTGGTGCTCTCCACTTTGCATCAATCCTCCCTCGGCTCGCTCCTGCTCATCCAGCCGACCAAACTGCACCCGCTGTGGTGGACGCCCATCCTGCCGATCATGTTCTTTGCATCCGCGCTCACCGTTGGCATGGCAATGATTATCTTCGAGTCGTCCCTTAGCTCGCGTTACTTTCAGCGCGGCTTGGAAACTCATCTGCTTGCAAAACTTGCCAAAGCCATTCCCATTGCCCTCGGCATCTACGCCATTCTCAAATTTGGCGAACTCGCCGTGGCAGGCGAACTCGGTCTGCTCTTCACGAGCGGCATCATGAGCGTGCTCTTCTGGGCAGAGATTCTCATTGGAGTGGTCACGCCCATCGTCTGGTTCTCCATCCAAAAAAATCGCACTAGCAACAACGGTTTACTCACAGGCGCGATCATCATTCTCGCTGGCATGATCCTCAACCGCTTCAACGTCAGTTGGTTCGCGGTCAAGCACCCCGATCCGCTGTTCTACATGCCGACCTTCATGGGCAACGTGGATTACTTCCCGACCCTGCCTGAAGTCGCCGTCTCCATTGGCATCTTCGCCGCCGGTATCATGGCGTTTGGATTGATCGCCAAGTACTTCCCCGTCTTCGAGGATGAACATCACGCAGTTCATGCGGGCGATTAAGTGCCACGCCTCTTTCTTAACTGAAACCTGATTCTGTTCCATCAGGCATTTATCTACACTGAGAACACCTCCCGCCCGATCTTCAAGCGGGAGGTGTTCTATCCGCTATAATCAATGTCACCCCTACGGGGTTCGGAAAACAAAATTCGTTGCTATAATCATTACACCCCTACGGGGTTACAATTCCCACTCACGATTTACCAATTACCATTTACCAATTCATCATTCTGCATTCTTACTTCTACATTCTGCATTCCCATGCGCCCCTCCTTCTTCCATCACCTTCACCCTCCTACAATTCCAGCCGCACAATCGCGCTGGCGACACACTTTGGGCGCAGGTGGGACCGCCGTCTTCCTCATGCTCATCCTCGGCATCACTGGCATTTTGGAGATGTTCTACTATGTTCCAAACCCGGCAGAAGCCGCGCTTTCGGTTCAAACCATTACCTATCACGTGCCCTTCGGTGGATTTATCCGCAATTTGCATTATTGGTCAGCGCAACTTTTATTGATCGTTTCAGCAATTCATCTTCTGCGTGTCGTCTTCACCGCCGCCTACAGCCATCCACGCCGTTTCAATTACCTACTTGGGCTTGCCCTCTTCGTCATCTCCATTTTGCTTGATTTTACTGGCTACATCCTGCGCTGGGACGTGGACATTTGTTATCCGTTGTTGACAGGTACAAACTTGCTCAAAACCATTCCGCTCATCGGCGACTTTCTTCATCGCATCGCCATTGGCGGAGGCGAAGCTTGCGCTTCTGGCTTGTTGCGCATGTACGTCTGGCATATCTTCGGCTTGACGTTCCCCGTCATCATCCTCGGTATCTGGCACGCCTTCCGCGTCCGCAGAGATGGAGGCATTGCTGTCCCACCGCCGCAAGCCCGCACCGATAACACACGCATCTCCCGCAACGAACTTGTCCGCCGCGAAGTATTGGCGATGTTCGTCGTCAGTCTTGCGCTCATTCTGTTGTCAAGTTTTGTCCCTGCCCCCATTGCCGCCGCTATGCCCACTGCTCCTGCAGCTATTGGCTCAGCCGCTTCCCAATCTGCAAAAGCACCGTGGTTCTTTCTGTGGGTTCAACAAATGCTCAAATGGGGCGATCCGTTTATCTTTGGCATTCTTGTCCCGCTTGGTATTCTCACCCTCGTTGCCCTCATCCCGTATATCTTCCCCAAACCTGCCGATGCAGACATTGGCACATGGTTCCCAAAATCCAATCGCCTGGCGCAAGTGACAATAACGCTCGTCGTTCTAACCGTTATCATCCTCACACTTTTAGCCAATGCAAACTAACCGACCTTTGACTTTCGACCTTCGACTTCTTATCGCATCAGTGCTTCTTCTTGCAGCGCTTTCCTTGCTCTGGTGGAACGATTCCCGCCAACCCAAGCCCATCGCCCTAACCCCAACCCTATCAGGTGAACCCGAATACTGCCTCACCTGCCACGCGGACTTGCCAGAGATCAGCGCATCCCATCCAGTGGAAACCTTCGGCTGTGTCAGCTGTCATGGCGGCGAGGGGCTCGCGCTGGACGCAGACCTCGCACACAGCACCATGCGCGGTGGAGCAAACCCATCCGCTCTCAGCGTAGTAGAAACTTCCTGTGGCGGGAGTAACTGTCATAGCGGCAGCGAAGCGGATGATCGTCATCACATCCAGCGCGTGACCACCAGCGTTCAATCCACCTATGCGGGCGCAATTGCAAATATCCGCTTTACGTTTGGCGCACAGCCAGACCTGAATGCCCATCTGGGAATTAATGCCATTACGGATGAACACACCCAAACGGGTATCACATCTTTGGATGTGTTTGACCCTGCCTTGGAAACCAATCCAATGGTTCAAAAGTTTGGCGAGAATTGCTTGACCTGCCACATCAGTGCCGTGCCGCGTGAAGGCGAGGCATTTGCGCGTGAGACGGGATGTGCCGCCTGCCATTCGACAAGCGACCATACCCTGTCAACCGCCATTCCTTATACCCAATGCAATGCCTGTCACAACCGCGGCAATTACGATTTGCGGACAATGACCTTCATTGAACGAACGGACCAGGCGATGACCAGACTGCAAGATTACTACCAACCGATCGCGCAGTTCACTCAATGCGAGTACACGCTGGACTGTATAGATTGTCACACGCGTGCTGAATCGATGGGGGATGGTGATATTCATAATGACCAGGCTTCCATTGAATATGTGCGATGTCAGACCTGCCACGGTACGCTTGAGGAACTTCCGCTCACCAAAACATTGACCGATCCGAATGATGTGGCTTTTCGTATGGCTTTTCTAAACCCTATCGTTGATTTGAAACTTGGTGACACGATATTGGTCACCGAAAAAGGCGAGCCGCTTTGGAATACAAAAGTTTTGCCCGATGGAACTTACGAGATGATCGGCAAAGCTACCAAACAATATTTTACTTTCAACCCGGTAATGGGCACCGCCTGCGAACAAAAACCCGACGAGCAGGAATCTCAGTATTGCCACGAATGTCATGCCATTGAAAAGTAAAATGTCGTTGCGAGGAGGGCGCTCTCCCAGCACTTACGTACTGGGCAAGTGTCCTGTCGATGCAACCTTCTGCTTATTGGGAGGTTGCTTCGCTGCCCGAAAAACGTCAGCTCACAACAACATAATAAAGGTAACATCCAATGACCGACCTCTCCCGCCGTGATTTTCTCAAACTTATCCGCAATGGATTTCTCTATCTCAGCGGCATCCTCACGTTTGGAGGCTTGTTGCGTTTTCTTTCTTACGAATCCGAAACCAAGCGCCAAACAGATTTTGACCTCGGCTCCGTGGATAATTACCCGCCGGGCTCACGGACATCGATTCCAGAGATCCCCGCGCTTCTTATCCACGCTGAAAGCGGATTCACGGCCCTGAGCCTGACCTGCACTCATCTGGGCTGCACTTTGGAGCAAGATCAAACCGGATTTGTATGCCCATGTCACGGGTCCAGTTTTGATGCGGATGGGAATGTCATCCACGGTCCCGCTATCAATGCACTTCAAGTGCTGCGCGTTGAAGTGACAAATGATGGGAAGATATGGATTTTTTCGGAATAAGAGCATCTTATGCAATGGGGGAGAACTTATCACATGTAGCGATGAAGACACACCATAAATTGGTGTTTGGCGGGCAATATTCATCAAATTGAACCAGTAATATGTGGTAATAAGTAAATCTAATACCTGAATATTATCTTTATCACTAACTTGAATGGGGAAATGCATTAAAATCCATATTGTGAAATATGTCACAATATGGAGAATCACATGAATAATAAGGTTTTAGCAGGTTTATTGTTGTTCCTTGGATTGCTGCTTTCCGCATGTTCAACGTCGACTGAGACGCCAGCAGTGACGGAAGCGCCCGCTGAAACAGAGGCAGCTGCCACATCCGCGCCAGATGCGGCGGAGTGTCTGGCGTGTCACACGGACAAACAGCGGCTCATCGATACTGCCAAACCAGAAGAAACCACAGCCGAGGCTGAATCCACCGGGGTTGGCTGAGGTGGCGAAGTGGCTCCGTTGGAGCCATGGGAGAAAGTACTTGTAGATGGGGAAACATTCGCGCAGGACGATCACGGTGAGTTGACGTGTATCGAATGCCATGCCGGTGTGAATTCTTCCGATAAAGAAGAGGCTCATGCCGGTCTGGTGATTAGCCCGAGCGCCCAGCCTGACCTTTATTGCGCCGAGTGCCACGAAGAACAGACCGCCGCGTTCCCTAACAGTCTTCATAACACACAAGCCGGGTACTGGACGGCGATCAACACCCGCTCTGGTGAAATTCCCGAAAATCATCCCGCGCTGGAAGAGATGTTTGGAAATCACTGCGCTACATGTCATACCACCTGCGGTGAGTGCCATGTGAGCCAGCCGGAGAATGTCGGTGGTGGCTTGTTCACGGGTCATGTGTTCGAGAAGACCCCGCCAATGACGCGCTCCTGCACTGCCTGTCACGGCAGCCGTGTTGGAAATGAATTCCTCGGAAAGAACGAAGGTTTCCCCGGCGACGTGCATTTCCGTGAAGCGCGCATGAGCTGTGTCAAATGCCATGAAGGCGCTGAATTGCATGGAATGACCGAGAACGATCAGTCGGCGACGCATCGTTTGAGTGGTGATGAAGATCCCAAGTGCGTTGATTGTCATGAAGAGGTCGGCTCTGATGCGGACCAGATCGAAATGCACCAACAGCACGGCGACACCTTGTCCTGTCAAGTATGCCACTCTGTAACGTATACGAGTTGCGATGGCTGTCATGTGGCGGTCAGCGAGACGAGCGGAAATCCGTTCTTTGCGACCGATGCCACATACATGACATTTTTCATTGGGCGCAACCCGATCCAAAGTGAAGACCGTCCATACGAGTATGTGCCGGTACGCCACGTGCCTTCTGCTCCCGATAGCTATGACTATTACGGCGAAAATTTACTCCCGAACTTTGACGCGCTTTCCACGTGGGTGTATTCCACTCCGCACAACATTCAACGGTACACACCGCAGAATGCTTCCTGCGAAGCGTGCCATAACAACCCTGAACTCTTCCTGACGGCGGACAAAGTTGCCCCTGAAGAACTGAATGCGAACCAGGCTGTGATCGTGAATACGATCCCCGGTCCTGCAGAGTTTTACAAGTCTGCCATGCCTCAACCAGCGGAGCATGCCAACCTGTTGACGAATTCTTGTACTGCCTGTCACACCAAAGGCATTCGTGAAGCACCGCTCAGCCCTGAAAGCCATATCGAATACACAGACGATAGTTGCTCTGGATGTCACAAGCTGCCGTAGTGGCGCTTGTTAATAAGAATGTTCAACCCAATTAGGAGAAGACATAATGTCTAAAAAGCTTCAAGCGTTATTTGCCCTGTTCCTCGTACTCAGCATGGTGCTGGGCGCGTGCGGAACCCCCGCCGCCGAACCCGTTGTGGAAGCCACGGAAGCCCCGGTGGTCGAAGAAGTTGTGACCGAAGAGCCTGTTGTAGAAACAGGTCCCGACGCGCAAGCGCTCTTCACGGAACTTGTCGCATCCCTGCCTGCCGACAAGAGTTATGGCTCCGTAAAAGTTTCCGCGCTCAATGAGGAATTGGTTGATAATGCGCCGTTCGTCCTCGATGTGCGTGAGGCTTCCGAAGTCGAAGCAGATGGTTATATCGAAGGCTCCGTCAATATTCCGGTGCGCGAAGTGCTTGCCAATCTGGATAAACTTCCCGGTCTCGATGAACCCATCGTTGTGACCTGCGCCTCCGGTCATCGCGGCGCGATGGTCATGTCTGCCCTCAAGCTGTTGGGTTATACCAACGTTCGCAATTTGGGTGGCGGTATCGGCGCGTGGAAGAAAGCCGAATTGCCCCTTGTGACCGGCTCCATGCCCGAAGCTCCTGCGGCGATCAGCACTGCCATCGTCGAAGATCAAGCTTTGTACGACATGCTCAACGGCTTCCTTTCGAATCTGCCAGAAGGGTTCTATTCGGTCAAGTCCGATAAGCTTGCTGAAGAACTCACCGGCTCTGAACTGCCCACCATCATCGATGTGCGCAGCAAGGCTGAATGGGACAAAGATGGAAACATCGAAGGCGCTGTCAATATCCCGTTCAACGATTTCTTTGCCAGCTTCGATCAGGTTCCGCAGGATAAAGATTCTCGCATCGTAGTTCTGTGCGCGTCTGGTCATCGCGGTGCGATCATCATGATGGCATTGCGCCTCATGGGATACACCGATGTTGTTAACCTCGCTGGTGGATTCGGCGCTTGGAAATCCGCTGGTATGCCGGTTGTGGGTCTCGTGCCCGAAATGGGAGCGTTCCTCGCCGCGCTACCCACGGATGCCGGTTACTACAGCATCAAATCGGACAAACTCAATGAAATGCTCGTCGAGAATCCGCCCTTCATTGTGGATCTTCGTACAGCCGCTGAAATTGAAGAAACTGGATACATTGCCGGTGCTATCAACATCCCAATTCAGGACTTGCTGAAGAATCTGGATAAACTTCCCGCAAAAGATGCAAAGATCATCACCGTTTGCGCTTCCGGTCATCGCGGTGGAATCGCTATGATGTCCTTGCGGCTGCTTGGCTATACCGATGTCGTCAGCCTTGGTGGTGGTGTCAACGGGTGGAAAAAGGCTGAATTCCCCCTTGAAGCTGGTGTGCCTGCTGCGCCGGTTGCCGGGACTGCACCTGAAGTTGATGAAGCTAAGCTTGCCGCTCTGGATGTGTATCTCAGTGCAATTCCCGAAGGCTATTACACTGTAAAGTCCGCTGATCTGAATACCGAGATCGTAGGCGGGACCGTTCCGTTCCTCCTTGATGTTCGCTCGCAGACTGAATGGGATGAGAATGGACATATTGATGGCGCGGTTTTGATCCCGGTCATTGACATACCCGCCAACCTCGCTCAGCTACCTGCCGATAAAGCTGCCCCGATCGTCGTGTATTGCGCGTCTGGCCATCGTGGCTCGATGACGATGATGTACCTGCAATTCCTTGGCTATACCGGTGTTCGCAATCTGGCTGGTGGTCTGAACGCTTGGATCGCGGCGGAACTGCCTGTAGTCAAATAATCTTTGAAGTTCGGGAGCTTGCTCCTGAAATAGACAGACAAATCAGCCTGCGAGGAGGACTCGCAGGCTGATTCATTGATGGGGTGTTTTCCCCACCTTATCATGCTTGGGAGTTGACATTTTTCACTAGTCCGACTTATGAGAAAGGCTTATCATGATGGAAGCAACCTATAATGATTTCTTATGTAGCAGGGAGAAGCGTATGGTCGAGCTTTCGACATTGCAGGTCTTTCTCATAGCGGCAGAGGAAAAGAATTTTAGCAATGCCGCAAAACGATTGCATTTGTCCCAGTCCGCAGTCAGCCAGAACATTCAATCGATGGAGCGGGCTTACGGTGTAAACCTCTTTAACCGCCACGGACGGACTGTGGAATTGAGCGAAGCAGGACAAACGATCCTGCCGATGGTGCAGGAGGTTTTACGCGCCGCACGAATGCTCGAAGATGGATTCCAGGATATCCATAACCAGGTGGGTGGGGAGTTGTTGATCGGATGCAGTACCTCGGCGGGAAAGTACCTGCTGCCTGTTTTGCTTTCAGATTTTCAAAAAGAGTACCCTGCGGTTCATCCGAGGGTCAAAGTGATGGGACGGGAGAACATCCACGAGCGTTTGCTCAATCATTCCATTCCACTTGGCGTGACCAGCAAGATCTTCGAACACCGCGACCTTGAATGTCAGCCGTTGTTTGACGACCGTATCTTCCTGATCGTGCCTGCGAACCATCCCTGGGCTGATTATGGCAAGGCGACGCCGGATGACCTGCTCGACCAGCTGATTATTATGCGTGAAGAAATGTCCGGTACATGTGAGACCGTGATGCAGAGCCTGAAGAAATTCGGGATCACTCCAGATATGTTGAAGGTGGTTATGGAACTGGGTAACCCGGAAGCCATTGAAATGGCGGTTGAACGGGGTGTCGGAATCGCCTTTGTGTCAGAGATGATCGCCGCGCGCGGACTTGCCTTCGGTCGGATCAAAAAGGTCGAGATACAGGGGTTGGATTTCAGCCGTACGGTTTATATCTCTCGAAACCTGAACCATCCGCTGACACGGGCTCAATTGTTATTCTGGAAGCATGCCCAGGCGAGCCGGGAACAGATCAATACGGAGATATGGGACAGCCTGGTCCACTTTTCGTTAGCGTAACCGTACTTGCACAGAAATTGCAGATTCCGCCTCAGCGTGGAGTCTTTTTTATTTGCAGAATCAGGTTTCGGGTCAGGCTGAAGCGGGGTGACTTAATTCAATAAAGACTATGACTTCCATCCATGTCGAAAAAAAGCGGGCTTGAATATAATAAGGTCAACCATATAATTATTATTTAGGGTAACCTTATGCCTTCGAAGCCGCTCAGTGAAAGTACGGAAATGTATCTCAAAGCCATGGTCGAGATCAGCGACCATGATACGGTAACGGTCAGCCGCCTGGCGGAACGGTTAAGGGTCTCGCCAGTATCCGCAAATGAAATGGTGCGGCGTTTGGGGGAACAGGGGTTGGTCGCGCACACGCCTTATAAGGGTGTGGCTTTAACGACAAAGGGACATGAAGTGGCGGTCAACGTCCTGAGGCGGCAGCGATTGTGGGAATGCTTCCTTTACGATCATTTGAATATTGAATGGGCACAGATCTATGAATATGCCTGCTCGCTCGAACATGCCACCGCGCCTGATGTGACCGAAGCATTGGCGGGCTTTTTGGGTAACCCGAAAACCTGTCCGCGTGGAAATCCGATCCCCGGTGTGGATGGTTCATTCCATTCACTGAAGGGTACTGCTCTGAGCGGGCTGGAGACCGGTAAGAAAGCGCGCATTCTGGCTGTGAACGCCACTGCGACGGATGTGCTGCGTTATTTGCAGGAACGCAAAATATTGCCAGGGCAGGAGATCGAGGTCATCGAAGTTGCGCCGTTGGACGGTCCGCTGACGCTGAAAGTGGGTAATTCGAATGTGGCGTTGGGACTCTCCATGGCTGAGTTTGTCATCGTAACACCCATCAAATCCTGAGGAAATCATCAATGCCCGAATCCATTCAACTCCATTTGCTACATCCCGGTCAATGCGGAACGATCTCACGCGTCAACGGTCCGGGACCGCTGCGCCGCCGATTTGTTGAAATGGGGATCGTCAAAGGGGAAACGATCCTGTTGGAACGCCATGCGCCTCTGGGTGACCCGATGGCGTATCTGATAAAGGGATATCATCTTGCGCTGCGGAAGGAAGAAGCCGCACAGATCGAAGTGGTCTTGAACGGGTAACCCATGACGGACCTGACCATTGCTCTCGCAGGGAATCCCAACGCAGGGAAGACGACAATTTTCAATGTGTTGACCGGTCTGCATCAACATACCGGCAATTGGCCCGGAAAGACCGTGGAACGAAAGGACGGGGAGATCGCCTACGATGGTCTGAAGATCAAGGTGGTTGACCTGCCCGGAACCTACAGCCTGACCGCTTACTCGCCCGAAGAGATCATCGCGCGCGATTTCATCATCGAGGAAAAGCCCGATGTGGTCATCAATGTTGTGGACGCGACCAATCTCGAACGCAACCTGTTCCTTACCGTTCAGATCCTCGAACTGGATGTGCCGGTGGTGATCGCGCTCAATATGACGGACGACCTCTCACGCGATGGCGCGAAGGTCAACCTTGAGCAACTTTCTCAATTATTGGGCGGCATTTCCATCGTTTCCACGACTGCCAACAAAGGCGGTGGAATTTCCGAATTGATCGCAAAAGCTGTGAAGGCGGGGAGAAAATAGAATGAACCTTACTTCTTCAAATACATTCTTCCGTCTCGATTACGGCGGAAAGCTCGAACGCGAGATCGAAGCTCTGCTTGGGGCGTTCAACGAAAATAAACTGGATACCGGTCGCTACCCGGCGCGCTGGCTGGCGATCAAATTACTGGAAGCGGATGCGGAAATTACCGCGCGGGTAAAAGAATTGCCGAATGGTAAAGCTGTAATTATGATCGCCGAGCAGAGTGCGGAAAAATTGAAGTCCTGGTTGGGCGACGATGTTGACATGCTCATCGCCGACCGTCGATATGGATTCATCAACGGTGTAGTGCGGCAAACGCTGAAACGTCCCAAGTTGGACCGCGCCACGCTCACAGACCGCATCGATGACGTGGTCACGCATAAATGGGTTGGTTTACCCATCTTTTTTGCGATGATGTACATCATGTTCCGTCTGGTGATCGATGTCTCGTCGCCATTCCTGGATTGGACCGACGCGGTCATCAACGGACCGATCGCGCGCTGGTTCTCGTCCATTCTGGAGCTGGTAACGGCTCCGGCGTGGATCCACTCACTGGTCATCGACGGAATTATCGGCGGAGTCGGAGGCGTTTTGGTCTTTGTCCCCGGCTTGCTCATCCTGTATTTCTTCCTCGCCTTGTTGGAAGACTCTGGCTATATGTCCCGTGCCGCCTTCGTAATGGACCGCTTTATGCGCGTGGTGGGGCTGCATGGAAAATCGTTCATCCCGATGATCCTCGGCTTTGGCTGCGCCGTCCCGGCTGTGTATGCCACGCGGACGATTGCCAGCCACCGCGACCGCACCCTGACCGCGCTGCTTGTGCCGTTGATGTCCTGCTCGGCGCGTTTGCCGGTGTATGTTGTGTTCGGGTTGGCGTTCTTTGGTTCGCGCGCCGGGACGGTGATCTGGGCGATGTATGCGCTTGGGATCGTGGTTGCCATGCTGGCGGGAATGGTCTTCACCCGTACCATCCTCAAACCGGATGTTTCATCAGCGTTCGTGCTGGAATTACCGCCGTATCGCAAACCTGCGCTTAAGAGTGTGCTGATCCATATGTGGGAGAACACGCGCGAATTTGTCCGAAAAGCTGGGACAACCATCCTGTATGCGTCTCTGGTGATGTGGCTTTTGTTGAACCTGCCCTGGGGTGTGACCGAACAACGCAATTCGTATTTCGGCAGGGTCAGCGGCGTGATCGCGCCGATGTTCGCGCCGCTTGGGTTTGGAAATTGGCAGACCAGCGGCGCATTGGTGACTGGCTTCATGGCAAAGGAGATCGTCGTCAGCACCATGAGCCAGATCTACCTAAGCGAAGTGGAAGTGGCGGAAGCGGAACAGGCGACCACTTTTGTTTCAGACCTGGCAGAGATCGGGTTTGGCTTCGGGGATGCCGTTGTAAATTCAGGAAAAATATTGTTGAGCATTATTCCCGGAGTGAACCTGGTGGATGAGGAAGCCGAGTCACAAGATACGGTGTTGAGCCTGGCTTTGCAGGATCATTTCACAACCTTGAGCGCCATCGCGATGCTAGTCTTCGTCCTGTTGTATGTCCCGTGTGTGGCGACGCTTGGCGCGATCAAACATGAATTTGGAATGTCCTGGGCGGTCATGTCGGCCGTGTATCAAACCGCTGTGGCGTGGCTTGCCGCGTTTTTGGTATATCAGGGCGGGTTACTCCTGGGGCTTGGCTAACAATGTTGACGCAACTGGTCTCGATACTGGAAAGCAGCGAGCGTGGATTAAGCCTGGTCGAGATCAGCCGACAGATGAGTATGCAGCCTTCCGCCATTCAGTCCATGCTGGACCTGCTGGTGCGGAAAGGCAGGCTGTTGGAGATCGGTCCAGACGATAAGGTCTGCACCACCTGCGGCTTGGAGTCGAATTGTCAATTGCTAGCCGTGCGCGGGAAACGATATATGCCTGTGCCGCGCTTTTCCACTGCGGAAGAATCGGTCCAGCCGCAATAAAAAACGAAAATGGGTATTTGCTGCCGTACAAATAAATCCTGGCGAACTTGGCGTTCTTGGCGGTAAAAAAAGAAAAATTCATGGTAAAGAAAATGGGTATAATGCTTTGAGATAAATTTCACAACTAGAGGAGATACGCGATGAACGAAAAAAGCATTGAATTACTCAACAAAGCCGTTGCCGATGAAATGTCGGCTGTGCATCAATATATGTACTTCCATTTTCATTGTGAGAACCAGGGCTACGAACTGCTTTCCCGGTTGTTCATAAAGACCGCCATCGAAGAAATGGGCCATGTGGAACGCTGTGCTGAACGCATTCTCTTCCTCGGCGGGGATGTTGAAATGGTGGCTTCAGATAGCGTGCAAAAGATCCAGGATGTGAAAGCAATGCTGGAGCGCGCGCGAAGCATGGAGGAGGGCAGCATCCGCGATTACAACAAATGGGCGAACGATTGTTCCGCGAATGCAGATGCCGGGTCGAAAAAGGTCTTTGAAGGGCTGGTGGACGATGAAGAACGACACTTCAGCCAGTATGACCTCGAAATGGAAAAGATCAAAAAATTCGGCGAACAATACCTTGTGCTTCAGTCACATGAGGGCAGCAAGGCAGCCCCATCCGAACCGGCAGCCTAGCATTTAAAATAATTCATGGAACGGCGCTCCTCAAACAGACTGGGAGCGCCGTTGCTTATTTCATCCGCCATAAGCGTTTGGGTGTGACGCCGTGGGCAAGGTGAACTGTCCACAGGAATGGCGCTTGCCATTCTCAGGTTTCTTGTCTATACTTCGATGAAATTTACTTTAGGAGATGTCCCATGTCCACAGTGCGCGATATGATCCGAAGGAAGGGTGGCGAGATCTATTCCATCACCCCTGATTCAACAGTGTACGAAGCGCTGGAACTCATGGCGCGGCATAATACCGGCGCCCTGATGGTGGTCAGCGGTAGCAAAGTGGAGGGGATCGTTTCGGAGCGTGATTGTGTCAGAAAAGTGGACCTTGCGGGGAAAGCCACGAAGACCACCAAAGTGAGTGAGATCATGACCTCGAAAGTCATTTACGTGGAGGCGGGTCAGGCGCTCGAAGAATGTATGGCGCTGATGATCGACAAGAATATCCGCCATCTGCCTGTGTACGACAAGAACGAATTCCTTGGCTTGATCTCGGTGCGCGATGTGCTCAAGGAGATCGTGGACGTGCAAAAATTCATGATCTCGCAATTGGAACATTACATCACCGGCGGCGGACGATAACTCTCAGGAACCAAACAGCCCTGCAACGCGCAGGGCTGTTTTTATTCCTTCAAATCTTATTTTTGCCACGGCAGTTTTTCCAGATCCACATTCCCGCCGCTGAGGATGATGCCGACCTTGAGTCCGCGCAGGTCGATCTTCCTTTCCCATAAAACCCCAACCGGAACTGCCGACGATGGTTCGATCACGATCTTCGCGCGCTCCCAGATAAACTTCATCGAAGCAATGATTCCCGCCTCGCTCACCGTGACGATCTGTTCGACGCGCTCCTGAATAATGGGGAATGTCAACGTGCCCAGCGAAGTGAGCAATCCATCAGCCACCGTCTTGGGGTTGACCGACGGAATGATCTCCCCGGCTTTAATGGAACGAAACGCATCATCCGCATTTTCAGGTTCACCAGCGATCACGCGGATTCCTTTTTTTGTTTCGGTGGCTGCGATGGATGTGCCGCTCAACAATCCGCCGCCGCCGACGGGCGCGAGGATCACATCCAGATCGGGGACATCCTCAAGCAGCTCCAGTGCCGCAGTGCCTTGACCTGCAATTACGCGCGTATCGTTATACGGATGGACAACGGTCGCACCCGTATCGAGCCTGATCCTCTCCATTGTGCTTTCTCTCGCCTCGAGCGTGGGTTCGCAAAACGTGATCTGTCCGCCGTATCCAGCCACCGCATTTTTCTTCACCTGCGGCGCATTGCTCGGCATGACGATATACGCCGGGATCCCACGCATTCGCGCCGCCAATGCCAGCGCCCCCGCATGATTCCCCGACGAGTGGGTGACAACCCCGCGTTTCGCTTCTTCGTCGGTCAGCGAAAAGACGGCATTGCATGCCCCACGAAATTTGAAAGCGCCCACCTTTTGCAAGTTCTCGCATTTTAGAAACACCTGCGCGCCAACCTGCTGATTCAAACTCTCGTTCGTCATCACCGGCGTGCGGTGGATATACGGCTTGATCCGCTGTGCGGCGGACTTGATATCTTCAATCGAAACGGTCATTCTCTCTCCTTCACCAATTTACTGATTTGCCAATTTACCAACTAATACCCTTTCTCAAAATCAACCTGATACTTCATCGGCTTACCTTCAATATAAAGCCGATAGTTTTCGATGAAAACCTGAGCAATATCCTCCGGGAAACTCGGCGCGGAGGTGTGGAAGGTCATCATCAGATTCTTCGTCGTCCAAAATGGATGTTCCTTCGGTAGAGGCTCCTGCTCAAAGACATCCAATATTGCGCCTGCAATTCTGTCCTGTTCCAACGCCTCGATCAACGCCGACTCATCCACCGCTGACCCGCGCCCAACGTTGATGAACAAAGCGTGCGAAGGCAATCTGTTCAAGACTTTTTCATCCACGATCTTTCGTGTTTCTTTTGTGTTAGGCAAAATGCTGATGAGATAATCCAAATCATCCATAAATTCGTGCAAATCATCCTCATGATAATACCGATTTACCTGTGTACTTGTCTCACTGCCCCGTGTATATCCGCGCACATTCATCCCAAAGAACTTCGCCGTCCGCGCCACCTCTGCGCCGATGGAACCGACTCCGAGCAAGCCGATGGTTTTGCCGCGCAAGGTGCCTGTGAGTGTCTTGTCCCATTCCTTTTTTCTTTGCGCTTCTGCGCGCTGAAAGATTTTTCTTTCATGTGCAAGCAGGTATCCAAGAATATATTCAGACATCAACCCGCCGAAGACTCCGCGCGCATTTGTCAGGATGTAATCCCGCCGCAGCGACGGGTCCAGTAACGGCTCCACTCCTGCCCAGGTGGACTGAATCCACTTGAGGGCGGAAAGACCCGCTAACGCTTCGCGGATCAGATTCGGCTCACCGAGGATCATGTCGCAATCATCTGTTGTATGATCGACAATTTTCAACCCCGGCAATTTTGCGGCTTCGATCACGGAGCGGTAGGTTTGTTGTTCTTTGGAGAGAATGTGGAGGTTTGGCATATTGCCAACAATTTTACCCATGATTTTGAGACTATAATTGCGGATATGAACGCTCCGAATAAATCATTTCATGCTTTCATGTCGCGCATCATTGATTATGCGGGTTTGTATCCGCCTGCGAGTTTGCCGCTCGATGAAGCATTCCGAAATTTTGTGAAATACCAATCTGCTCCTGAAGCCTGGATGCTCTCGCGTTTCGTCATCCCTGCGAAGAGACTCGCGGAACTTTCGCCGCTCATCCCCGCTGACGGAAGTTTTGCATTCACGCTCCTGGGAAGAGGCGGAAAAGACTCTGATGAGTTCACCCGCAATCTTGAAGTAGACCTTCAAGATATTCAGTCTTTTCGTTCAACGCATGGAGCGCGCGTGAACGCGGATGTGTACGAAACCGCAATTCCAAGCTCGTCGTTCGATAACCAGTACTCGCTAAATGCGTTGGTCAAACAAACGGCTGATATGTTCAATATCAATGGCATCACTGTTTTTCTTGAAGCGCAGTTCGGTGATGGATGGCAGACGCGGGCGGATACATTATTCTATGCCCTGCGAAAAGTGAAAGACAAGCACGTTGGCTTCAAACTCCGCACCGGAGGCGTGACAGCAGATGCGTTCCCATCCACGGAGCAGGTGGCGTGGGCGATTGTCGAAGCGCGCGATTCTGGCATCCCGGTCAAATGCACGGCGGGACTGCATCATCCCATCCGTCATTTCAATGAAAGCGTGCAGACGAAAATGCATGGCTTTCTCAACGTCTTTGGGGCGGGGGTGTTGGCGGCAGCGAATGGCATCTCACAAGAGCTGGTTCAGTTCATTCTTGAAGATGAAAACCCGGAGAGTTTTCGTTTTGATGAGGAAGATTTTATCTGGAAGGGTCTGCGCGTAGCCAGTGTAGAGTTAGGGAAGCTTCGTCATCAAGTCACATCCTTCGGTAGCTGCAGTTTCGACGAGCCGCGTGAAGACCTTCGAAAAATCGGTTTATTGTAGGGCAAACAAACCTGCCAAATCTTATGATGGGATAACACATGCCTAATTCATTGATCGACGTTCACCCCGATTCCGATTTCCCGATCCAAAACCTTCCGTATGGGATTTTTTCTACGCAAGCCAACCCAAGTCCGCGAGTAGGGACACGGCTGGGCGATTTTGTCGTTGACTTGTCGTTACTGGATGACAATGGATCCTTCGGCAAACGATACGGCTTCTTTGCCGATTCGACTTTGAATCGTTTCATGTCCGCGGGGCGTGAGGTTTGGACGGAGATCCGTCAGCGATTGACGGACTTATTGGAGAATGATCAAACATCGGTTAAAAAAGAAGCGCTGATTCCCGTCGGCGAAATTCAGATGCATCTTCCCGTTGCCATCGGCGATTACACTGATTTCTATGCTTCGCGCGAGCATGCCACGAACGTGGGTATTATGTTTCGCGGAAAAGAAAACGCGCTCATGCCCAATTGGCTGCACCTGCCGGTTGGTTATCACGGACGCGCGAGTTCGGTGGTGCTCTCCGGTACGGATGTCATCCGCCCGCGCGGGCAGGTCAAGCCGAAGGATGTACCGCCGGAATTTGTCGCGTCACGTCAATTAGATTTTGAATTGGAGATGGGATTCTTCGTTGGCAAGGGAAATGAGTTGGGTAAGCCGATCTCGATCAAGAACGCACACGAACATATCTTCGGCATGGTCCTGCTCAATGATTGGAGCGCGCGCGATATTCAAGCCTGGGAGTATCAACCGCTGGGACCTTTCCTCGCGAAAAATTTCGCCACGTCCATCTCCCCCTGGGTGGTGACAATGGATGCGCTTGCTCCGTTCCGCGTGCAGACACCATTGCAAGACCCGACACCTCTTCCTTATCTTCGATCTGATTCTGCGAGTGGTCTTGATATTGAGCTGGAAGTGACTCTGCAATCTGCGCACATGGCTGCTGCGCCTCTGACCATCAGCCATTCGAACATGAAATATTTATACTGGAGCATTGACCAGATGCTCGCGCATCATACCGTCACAGGCTGTAACATGCGCGTCGGTGACTTGTGCGGGACGGGCACCATCAGCGGATCTACTGATGATAGTTATGGTTCGTTGCTTGAGCTCACCTGGCGCGGCGAAAAACCGATCCAGTTACCGAACGGAGAACAAAGGACATTTTTGCAGGATGGGGATGTTGTGATGATGAAGGGGTTTTGTCAGGGGGACGGGTATCGCGTAGGCTTTGGCGAAGTGACAGGAAAGATTCTTCAGGCTTTGTAGCATGTCACCCTGAGCGATAGCGAAGGGTCTCTACACCGATAGTCTGAGATTCTTCGGTCGCATAGAGCGCTCCCTCAGAATGACATAATTATTTCCCCCGCGTTGCAATTGCCGTCGCAGCTGCGCGGGTGTGGACATCCAGCTTTTCGAAAATAGCCTTCAGGTGCCGCTTAACCGTGTTCGTGGTGATGACCAATTTCTCGGCGATCTCTTTGTTGGTCAGACCTTGAGCGAGCAGATCCAGCACTTCGCGCTCGCGGTCGGTGAGGATGCTCAACTCACTGGAGGTCTGGCTGGATTGTTTCGTCTCCGACAGGATCCGTTTGAAGACCTTGCGGTCGAAGGACTGCTTTTCGATGTAGGCGGAAATGGAATGTTCCGCGTAAATTCGTTTGATCTCTTCAGGTTCAGAGAGTCCGCTGACGACGATGGTGGGAATGTGATGTCCCTGTGTGATCTTAAGCAGTTGCACACCGTCGAGGTTTTGATTCCCGCGCAGCGACAAGTCCACGACTGCCAGCGAGAATTTATCTTTTCGCAGCAAGCCGAGCGCTTCACCGAAGCTAGCAGAGACCACCGGCTGAAACTCGGATTCATGGATCAAGTCTTCGAGAATACTGCGCCAGCCAGCGTCATCGTCCACGATGAGGGCTTTCGGGGAGATCCCGTTCGAGGAAACAGTTGCAGGCTTCGGGTCGGAGGTTGAGGCGGGAACTTCATCCAAAGATCTAGGTGCAGATACCAGGATCCGCTTGATGACCTCTTTGAATTCACTGCGTTTGAAACTTTCCTTGCGAAGGAAGGTGAACGCGTTGTATTCGGTCAGCGCTTTGACGGCGATCTCGACAGTCGCAAACCCGGTTAACAAAACGGCACTGCAATTCGGGGTGAGGCGGCGGATGTGGTCGAGCACGCGCAAGCCGTCCTGATTGTGATGGTCGCTGGCGGAGAGCGAAAGGTCTACGATCGCGAGGCGATGTGAATTCGATCTGAGCGCGGCGACGGCATCTTCGACAGTGCTGGCGGTATCCACATCGAAACCATTATCGATGAGGATCTCGCTCATGATCTGCTGCCAGGCATTGTCGTCGTCGACGATGAGCGCGCGGAAATTTTGAGTCATGCTTCCTGCTCCGCGACCGGCAGCCGCAAAATGAACGTTGTGCCGTGAGTCCCGTCGCTTTCAATGGTCACGGTTCCGCCGAGGCGCGTCATCAACGTTTTGACCCACCATAAGCCGAAGCCCATCTTGCCGGGGTGTGTGCGGCTCGAATAAGCAAGTTCGAAAATCAGCTCATGCAATTCCGGTGGGATGCCGCGCCCGGTGTCGCTGACGGCGATCTCCACCCAATCCGGATTTTGTTTTCTGCGGATCGTGATGATGCCTGTACCTTGCATTGCGTCGATGGCGTTTTCAATGAGGTTGCGGAACACGAACGAGAGGCTTTGTCCGCTGGCGTTGACCATCGGCAGATCTTCCAAGCCTTCCACTTCGATCTGAATTTCCAGCGGCGCCTGCACGGCGCGTATGGCATCCATCACGCGCGGCGCGACTTGAATGCGCTCCATGCGAATGGGGCGCAGGTGCGAAAGATTTTCCTGCACGATCTGCATCGCGGCGGCGGCGCTGCGTTCGATCTCGCCGAGGCTTTTGGTGAGGTAGGCATCTTCCTCAAGCAGTTTTTGATATTTGTCCTGAATGGCTTGCACGCGCACAGGGATCACGCCAACTTTGTTGTTCATGTTGTGCAGCAGGTTCGCGGAAATATCACCGACGGCGGCGAACGTTTCGGCGATGAGATGCTGTTCCTGCGATGAGCGCAATGCCTGCTGGCGGGATTCGTTTTGGACGGCAAGCACGGCATAGTTGGCGAGACATGCCAGCACTTTCTTGTCCCACTCCGATTTATCGCTTCGGACTCCGCCGGTGGCTGGGTAGAACGCCTTGAACATTCCCAACGCCGACGATTTGTCCCCATTCGCCAGCGGCATGACCAACGCATTGGTCAGTTCTTCAGGCAGCTCCTCCGAACCCAATACACCATTGGATGAAACCAATTGCATTTCGCCTTTTTCGTTCGTCAGCCAGATCGCGCTGGAGGAGGTGTTGAGCAGGTCATTTGCCATTGCGCAGAGATGATCGAGTACGCTCTGACTCGGTTGTGCGATCAATAATTGCGCGGCTTCCTGCATGGCATCCAGCAAACGAACTTCCTGAATGGCGGTGACGGCGTAGGTCGCCAGTGATTGCAGCATGTGACTGTCATCTTCGCTGAAACCGCCCACCTGCGGACTTTCCAAATTGAGCACGCCTTCCAACCGTCCGCTGGCGTTGATGAGCGGAACACACAACTCGGAGCGCATCTCCAAATTCGAGTCGAGCGGATAGTAAATATCCGACCACGGTTTTTCGCGCAGGTCACGGGCAAGCAAGGGTTCGCGTTCCCGCGCCACATGAGCCATGATACTTTTGCCGTTTAGGGGGAGTTTTTCCACGAGTGGGCGTTCCAAATGGGTGGAACTGACCGCGCGCGTGACCAGAAATTCGTTGCTTTTATCCAGCAAGCGGAAGATGCCGTATTGGGCGTCGGTCAGTTCGAGAGCGAGTTCGAGGATGGCTTCGAGCGTTTCTTCAAGTTTCTGGCGTGATGAAATGATCATCCCGGCACGGCGTAGACGGATAAGCTCATTTTCCTTTTGCGTCAGGTTTTTTTTGATGCCCGCCATGTGACGCGCGTGATAGATCGCCATAGCCGCCTGGTTGACGAAATTATGCAGCATCAGTTCTTCGAATTGGGATAGTTTGCGGTCTTCATATAGATAAATATAAAGAACACCCAGCACATCTTCGTCAACGATCATCGGAAAACTGGTAACGATTTTCACCCCCAATTTTGCCTGATACGGATGGAGCAGAACATCGTTTTCTTCGTAGGAGATTACTCTGCGCTTGCGTTGAATGGAGCGCATCCCGATCCCATCCGGGCGTGGAACGTCCTCGTTTGCGCTGATATTTCTAAAGGACTCGTACCCCTCGGCGTATGCCACCACCCGCGACTCAACATCGAGCCTGTCTGTGGCTGGATTGTAAATATAAATGGAGGCGGAGAACCCCGGCACCACGCGGATGGCGCTTTCCACGATCAACTGCAGGCTGGAGGATTGATCTTCGCTGGAGCCGATCTGGTTAATGGCGGTGCTGATCTGGTTAAGGCTGGCAAGCGCCTCAAG
>CAYJPO010000023.1:0-14489 GCA_964372045.1 uncultured Anaerolinea sp. | reverse complement strand
AGCCGATCTGGTTAATGGCGGTGCTGATCTGGTTAAGGCTGGCAAGCGCCTCAAGTAGGCGGGAGTCCATTTCGTTGGGGGAAAAAGGGGAAGTATTTGCCATGGGGTATTACTGGAATCCAGAAGTTCTACTTCTGGATAGCGCTAGTAGAACTTGCGAAGTCCGCTTTGATTTATTCAGTTTAATGATTTTACTTCATGGCATTGTATTCTGTTCGTGTGGGGCTTGCCCTCACACGGGCTAACTTAGATAAATCCCTGTACCATTTGTATTCCGAGTTGGAAGGCGAAGTAAAACAAGATCAATCCGCAGGCGGCGTTCAAAAAGCGGAAGAAAGAGCCGGTCATCCATTGCCGTCCCCACGCCACCAATCCTGCCATAAAGAAACACCAAAAGACCGCGCCGCCAAGAAAGCCTGTGAAGAAGGTCGCATAATGGATCGGCTGCGGCGCGCCGGTGATCGAAGCAAAGACCGTTGTACCGAGACCCGTCCAGAAGACGATGTTCATTGGGTTGCCGAGCGAGAGGAACGCGCCGCTGGCAAAATCTCCACGGGCAGCGGCGAGATCTGTGTTCGTGCTGGGTAGTTTTCCGTCGCGCGCATCCTTGATGGCATCCCAGGCGAACTTTGCCATGAGGACGATCCCGACCAGGCTGAGGATGACTCTCGCAACGTTATTCTGGATGACGAACGCCAAGCCGGTCAGCGCAATGGCTGCCCAGGTCGTATCACCGATGAGGGAGCCGAACTGCACCGACAACGCGGGGAAGAATCCGCGAGCCGCGCCGCGGCGGATGGTTTCCGCAGTGATGATTCCCGGTGGGGCGGCAAAGGCGATTGCGAGAACGAAGGAGGAAAGGAAGAGAGGGGTCATAAGTTTTTTGTTTTGTACCGCGACATTCATATTGCGACATGAATGTCGCGGTGCGGATTTAGAAAACAGCCGACAGCTAGCTGCATGCCCAAGTTCAGCAACCAACTGTCGGCGGGGAAGGAAGCGAGGTTAGTGACTAGGCATCAAAGTACATGACATATTCGTGCGGGGTCGGGCGCAGGCGAATCGCATCCACTTCATTGACTCGCTTGTACTTGATGTACTCTTCGAGCAGGTCGGGGGTAAAGACGCCGCCCTTGAGTAGGAATTCGTGATCGGCTTCAAGCGCTTCGAGTACTTCGCCGAGACTGGATGGAACCTGCTTGATGAGTTTCTTTTCTTCGGCAGGCAGTTCGTACAGGTCGCGGTCCTGCGGCTGACCTGGATCGATCTTATTCAAGACACCGTCGAGACCCGCCATGAGGATGGCAGAGAAGGCGAGATAGGGATTGCTAGTCGCATCCGGTGCGCGGAATTCAACGCGCTTTGCTTTGGACGACTTGTTCGCCGGGATGCGGCAGATGGCAGAGCGGTTGCGCTGTGAGTACGCGATGTTGACGGGTGCTTCATAACCGGGCACGAGGCGGCGGTACGAGTTGGTGGTGGGCGAGGTCAGCGCGAGCAATGCGGGCGCATGCGAGAGCAAACCGCCGATGTAATACTTGGCGGTCTGGGAAAGACCCGCATAGCCTTTCTCGTCGTAGAAGACGTTCGTGCCGTCCTTCCACAGGGAGGAGTGGACGTGCATGCCGGAGCCGTTATCACCGAAGATGGGCTTGGGCATGAACGTGACGGTCTTGCCGTGCTTGCGTGCCACATTCTTGATGATGTATTTGTAAAGCAGGAGATCATCTGCCATGCGGGTGAGCGTGGTGAAGGTCATCGACATTTCGCTCTGTCCAGCGGTGGCGACTTCGTGATGATGCAAGTCCATAGCAACACCGGCGGCTTGCATGGCAAGCATGAACTGGTTGCGCAATTCCTGAAGCGTATCGGTTGGGGAGGTCGGGAAGTACCCGCGCTTCGGCTGGATCTGTCCGCCTTTGCCGCCTTCGCGATTGCTGCTCCACCAGGCTTCTTCCGAATCGATGGAGAAGGAAGATTCATGCGGCGTGGATGTGTAGCGGACGCCGTCGAAGACGAAGAACTCCGCCTCTGGCGCGAAGTAAGCCGTGTCGGCGAGCCCCGTGCTTTTTAAATACGCCTCAGCCTTTTGCGCCACGTAACGCGCATCGCGTGAATAAGGTTCTTCCGTGAATGGGTCGAAGACGTTGCAGGAGATCACCAGCGTGGGCGTGATGGCTGTCGGGTCAACGAAGGCGGTTGCGGGGTCTGCCTTGAGCAGCATGTCCGATTCATGGATTTCCTGAAAACCGCGGATGGACGAGCCGTCGAAGGGAATGCCTTCCTTGAAGAAATCTTCGGTCAGGCGCTGGACCGGCATGGTGAAGTGCTGCCAGGTCCCGGGTAGATCGATGAAGCGCAGGTCTACAACCTGAACGCCTTTAGCCATTTCCAAAACTTCCCTGATCGTCTTAGCCATGAATTTCTCTCCTAACTCCAATGATTTGACTGAAATTGATTGCGGGATTATAGGTTGTCGGAAATGGGTAGGTCTATTACCCAAATGGGTACTTAAACTGAAAGAGGATGGGTTATGGCGAACCCATCCTCTTTCTTTACCCATTCGAGGTCATCCAAGGAGATGAAAGACTGAAGTGATTATAGGTAGATTGTATAAGTCAGTCTATTGCCCAAATGGGTACGATCATCCGTCGTTTATTTGATCGAAGTCAACGTCTGCAAGAACGCGATGATCTGATTTAATTGGTCGTCGCTCAAATGCAGTGGCTCCAACTCACTGTGACCCATCGGCGCGGACGGCGCTTCGTTGTAGTGATCCAATACGCCTTCCAGGGTGGTGAATTGGCCCGCGTGCATGTACGGCGCGCGTTGTGCCACATCGCGTAATGAAGGCGGCTTGTACGCGCGTATCAAAACTTCACCTTCGGTAAGCATGAATTTCAACTCGTCGCAATCCTCGGGCGCGGCATCGCTGTATGGGCTGAGACAGTTGAACTCATCCGCCAGCACTTGTTGAGCGCCGAGCGCACGTCCTGTATCTTCAGGCAGATTCTCGATGGCGGGTACACCCGTGTTGTGGAAGTCGTTATCGGTCAATAACGGACCGTTGTGACAGCGCGTGCAGTTCGCATCGCCGATGAATAATTTCAAGCCTGCGATCTCATCTTCGGTCAGGATCGTTTCGGCGGCGGCATGATCGCTTGCAAGGATCGCTTCAGCATATTGATCGAAACGCGACTCGCCCGGAAGGATCGTCCGCTCGAACGCTGCAATTGCCTTGCCCATGTTAACGTAGACCAACGTCACGGCTTCGCGGTCTGCGGGCGTCATCGCCCCCCAATTGGCGGCGGCAACTTGATCACTCACAGGCGCGGCGGTTTCAGGGAAACGGCTTACATCCGAAAAATCCGGCAGTTGACCGAATAGAGCTTCGTATTCATCCTTGTAAAATAACTGGATCAACTTCACGTATTGCGTGCGCGTGCCGCCATGTTCCACCGGGTTTTCCAGCGGACCGAGCGCCTGCGCCCATTGGCTATCCTTGCGCCCGTCCCAAAACAGCCACGGACTGTAGGCTGTCCCTGCGATGGGCATGGCGCGGCGGTTGGTCGTCCCAACTCCTTGCGCGCGCGGCAGACCGTCTTGAAAATTTTTCTGCGGGTCATGGCAGGTGGCGCAGGCGACTTCCCCGTTGATGCTGAAGCGGGTATCGAAGAAAAGTTTTTCCCCGAACGCCGCCGCCTGTTCATTGTCCCCGTATTGGTTGGATGGATCAGGCGCGAGCGGAGGCAGACTTCCGATCCACAGCGTTCGCAAAATTTCCACTTCCGCCTCAGACCATGCCGTGGGTTGATTGCCGCACCCAAGCAGGATCCCCGCCGAGAGCGTGAGCAGGACACCCGCGAGGACAAGGTGCTTTTTCATGATTTAGCCGCCGAGTACGAGGTTGAACGTGACGTTATCTTCCACGCCATCCGCAGAGATGTTGAACTTTACTTCCCACCATCCGCCCATTTGGAACTTCAGCCCTTCGACAAGATAATCGCCGTTGCCCATATCCTGCGTCACTTCGGGCGCGGTGGGCAGACCGTGACCATGCTCCGGCATGCCGCCATCGACAAAGATGGTGGCGCCTTCCACCGGCTGACCGTCCGCTGTTTCAACGTTCAGCACCCACGAGTGCATCGAACCGATGGCGATGGGGTCGAGTTCACTTTTGAAGGAAACCTTGAACGCGCCGTTCTCGGTCAGTTTTTCAGTGCTCGTGTCCAACTCGCTGGTATTGGTGGAATTGGGGTTCCCATGCATCCGCTCAGACATCAACGGGTGCATGATCTGCGGACCGAAGACAGGCATGAGGAAATAAAAGGCGGCGAACAGCACAGCCAGGGTGACAACTACGGTAATAACGATGGTTTTGGTTTGCGACTTCATATGGACCTTCCTTTGGCGGGTATCGATAAGCAGGGGAGCATATTAATCGTGGGATTATTACGCGTCAATTCGATTTCGTGTTTCTTTACAAACTCTTTATAATTGATTCATCTTTACAATACATTCATCAAATATCATGTCCGCCATACCATCCCTCAAAAACCTGCGCGCGAACTGAAAGGCGTAACCCTTTATGACCAAGATCCTCGTCATCGACGACGAACCCTCCATTGTGAACCTTGTGCAAGCGTATCTGAAACCTGAAGGCTATGAGGTCTTCACCGCCGCCGATGGTCCCTCCGGCTTGAAAGCTGCCCGTGCCTTCAAACCAGACCTGGTCATCCTTGATGTAATGCTCCCCGGTATGGACGGGTTGGAACTGCTTTCCAAGCTGCGCCGCGAATCCGAGGTGTATGTCATTATGCTCACGGCTCGCACCGAAGAGACGGATAAGATCGTCGGGCTCTCGGTTGGTGCGGATGATTACGTCACCAAGCCGTTCAGCCCGCGTGAGTTGGTGGCAAGGGTCAAGGCGGCGCTTAGGAGACTCGGCGCAGGGTCCGCTGGCGGCGGAGAGGGGGGCGTGTTGTCGTTCCGCCATGTGCGCATCGACATCAGTGCGCGTCAGGTTACGGTGGACGATCAGCCCATTGAATTGACCACCATCGAATTCGACCTGCTGCGCGCGCTGGCTGAAAATCGCGGGCGGGTTTTATCGCGCGAGCAATTATTGGAAAAAGTGTGGGGCGGCGAATACTTCGGCGAGATCCGCGTGGTAGATGTGCATCTCGGTCATGTGCGTTCGAAGCTGGGAAACCCCGATACCATCGCCACGGTCCGCGGCGTTGGCTACCGCTTCGATGACGAGGCATTATGAATTATTTCAGATCTCACCTCGCTTTTAAATTATTTGCTTCCTTTTTGCTGGTTACGCTGATCGGCATGGTTTCGATTTGGGTGACCACGCAGTTCACTACGCCGCGTGCCTTTGCGCGCCATTTGCAATTCATGGAATCGCAAATGGCAGGCGAAACGGCAATGGGAAACGGGCAGGGTCAGGGGCAGGGGCGCGGTCAGCAAGGCGGCATGATGGCGGACTTCTATCAAAGTTTTCAAGCGTCGTTCAATGAGTCGCTGATCATTGCCTTTGTCGCCGCGTCGGTGGTTGGCTTGCTGGCGAGTTATTTTTTGAGCCGAAGCATCATCGCGCCGCTGCAAGGCATGAAGAACGCCAGCCAGCGCATTGCCAAGGGTCACTATGAAGAACGTGTGCAATCGCATGGCACGGATGAGTTGAGTCAGCTTGCGGCGAGTTTCAACCAAATGGCGTTGCAGCTTGAACAGGTCGAGGCGATGCGCCGCCGTCTCATCGGCGATGTGGCGCACGAGCTGCGCACACCGCTGACCGCCATCAAAGGTTCCGCCGAAGGTCTGATGGACGGCGTGCTTCCCGCAAACGATGAAACGTACCAGCAAATTCACAACGAAGCTGAACGCCTCAACAAACTTGTGAACGATCTGCAGGAACTCAGCCGCGTGGAATCGAACGCCATTCAATTGGATATCAAGCCTGTGGAAGTCTCGCGTCTGATCGAGACGGTGACCAAGCGGATGCAGTTCCAATTCGATGAAAAGCGCGTCACACTGACCCGCAGCCTGCCGCACGACCCCATGCTCGTCCTCGCCGACGAAGACCGTGCCCTGCAAGTGTTGACCAACCTGCTCGGCAACGCCTTGCAATATACGCCTGAAAGCGGAAATGTGACTGTGACCATCGAGCGCGAGAAGGCCATGGCGAAGTTCTCCATCCGTGACTCGGGCATTGGCATTCCCGCCGAACACCTTGCGCACATCTTCGACCGCTTCTACCGTGTGGACAAATCCCGCTCACGCACGCATGGCGGCTCTGGTATCGGGTTGACGATCTCAAAGCATCTCGTTGAAGCCCAGGGCGGGCGCATTTGGGCGGAGAGTGCAGGCGAAAATAAAGGCAGTGTGTTCCTTTTCACTCTGCCTTTGGGATGACGAATATTTGAGAAACATAATGAACCACGAATTTAATATGGGACGCTGACGAGCGCGGACTGCGAAGCGCGCGGAAAAGGATTAATAAATCGGCGTTCTCAGCGTTCATCCGCGTCCCATTTGCTCTTAAAGACAGACTCACCCGCGAAACTTTAATTTCGGGGTGAGTCATGTTTCTGTATTTTTATTTGACAGGGGATTTTAGCGCCTGCGTCCGCCGCGCAGCAAGCCGATGACCCACAGCAGCACGACCGCGCCTAAAAGCGCCACGAGGAAGCTGTTGAGGTTGAAGCCTGTCGCGCCTTGTCCGCCGAAGAACTGCATGATGTAGCCGCCGATGAACGCACCTGCGATGCCGACAAGGATGTTGGCGATGGCTCCCATCTGCTTGTTTCTGCCCATGATGATGCTCGCGATCCAACCAGCGAGAGCGCCGAAGATGATCCAGATTAAAATGTTCATTTTTACCTCCGAGTATTAAGTTGGTTTCACTCGATTATAACGCAAGGAATTTAAGGGAACCGCGCAGGTTTTTCTTCCGCACATGCCATTCTCAAAGTAATGTCAGATAAGTTTTTAACCGCCAAGTTCGCAAAGAGCGCAAAGAAAACCTGTAAAACGTACAGCTCGTAGCGCGTTTCGCGGTGATCTCTGAGGTTGGTGCTTTAACCTGTGATCAGCTCCGGAGGCAGGTGACTCGTGTTGTTGACGTACGAAACCATGACGTACTCCTTGCGGAAGTCGAAGCGGCTGATGGAGCAGTTGTTGAGCAGGAACCACGAGCGCAGTCCGTGGGCGCCCTGCCGCCAGGGAAGTTTTAAGACGGCGCTCATGAATCGCATAAAGAATCCGCCGTGGCTGACGAAGGCGATGCGTTCCTCGGGCTGACCGTCCCTGTCGCCGTGGCGGGCGAGCAGCTCATCCAGCACCTTGTCGGCGCGTAGCTGGCGTTCACTTTCATCCTCGAACGGGCGGTTCCACCAACCGGATTCATCGAACGAATCGGGCAGTTTCAGTTCAGGGAAGTTTTGCTCGAAGAACGAGCGCGGTTTTCCAGGCAGTCCTCTGAAGCGTTCCTCTTCCTCGCGCGCATAGATGCCGCCTTCTTCGTGGATGTCCACCCAGGTGGTGAATGGGACATTCCCCAGGGCGCGGGCGGTGTACGATGCGGTCTCTGCAGCGCGTTCCATCAGGCTGGTGTAGATGTGCGTGATGCCGTACCCATATTCGTTATGCAGGTTGCGCGATTCGGGGTTGGTGATCTGCTGATTCTGCCTGAGATATTCACTGAGCAATTGCGCCTGTCGCTTGCCGTTCTCGGTCAGGTACGGGTCGGAGTGTTCCAGGTAATCCTTGGTCTCTGTGTTGGCATTATTGATGGATTGTCCGTGGCGGATGAAGTAGAGTTGCATGCTGGTTCCTTACGTTGATTTGGGTTTATCGGATGTGGCGATATAGAGTGTGATCAGAACAAAGAACAGAACTGTCAGATAGACCGGGATGGCTTCAAGGGACGTTTTCTGCGCGAGCACTCCAGCCAGGCTGGGGACGACCGCGATGCCCAACCCGGCGGCGCTGATCTGCATCCCGATGGTGTTGACGGCATGCTTCGCCCCGACGCGGGAGCTTGTCATCGATACCAGCCCGGGGAAAATGGGAGCCAGCGAAAAGCCGATGATGGACACTGCGATAATGCTGGCAGTGGGGAAAGGATTCCACCACAGGAGGAGCGCCCCAGCCATCCCCGTGAGCAAACCCATCGCCAGCATGGTTTTTACTCCCAGACGGCGCGTGAGCAGACCGGCTAAAATGCGACCGATGGTGAAGGTCGCCCAATAACTCCCAGACCAGAGTCCGGCCACTTCGACAGGCACATTTCTAGATAAGGTGAGAAGCGAGTACGTCCAGCTTCCAAACGAAGTCTCGACCCCGGTGTAAATGAAGAACAATAGCAGACTCATCCATACGATGGGGTGGCGAAGCGTTTCCAGGAGCGGCGTTTTGTAATCAGTGAGGCGACGGTTGTCTTCGTCTTCGTGGTGCTGCATAGGTGTCCGCTCCCACATGGACATGGTCAATAAAAAGGTGGCAGCCAAAAGGATCTGCGCTGTGCCCACGTTGCGATAGCCCCACTGCCAGTGATTGAACCAATTCAACCCGGCGGTCATGATCAGCGGACCGAGCGTCACGCCCACACCGAAGCTGGCATGCAGCCATTGCATCAGTCCTTCGCCGAAATGCGAAGCGATGTAGGTGTTGAGACCGGCGTCGATCGCGCCTGCGCCGAGACCTGCCACGACGCCCAAAGCCACCATCATCCACCAAACAGGGACAAGGGTGTAGCCAATCAGCCCGGCTCCAGTGAAGAAACAGCTGACTGCCAATAAACCGCCTACACCCAGTTTTGCAATGAGCTTCCCGCTCAGAAAGCTGGAGGTGATATATCCCGCGGTGCTGGCGATCAACAACATGCCGAGCGCATCGAGCCGCAGGGAAAATGTTTCGCGGATCGAGGGCCATGCCACACCGAGCAGACCATCCGGCAGCCCGAGCGAAATAAAAGCGATGAATGACAAAAGGATCAGCCCGAGGCTGGAACGATATTTTTTCAATGGAATTTCCTGCTTTGAAGTGTTGAAAAAGCCCCGCAGAGTATAGCATCAAAAAAATCGGCTGTCATTGCGAGCTGCGTTCGTTGCAGCGAAGCAATCCCGCATTTATTTTGACTGCCTACTTAGTGTATCTACTTGATAATCTTCACCCCAGAGATCACAGCGGATATTAAAAATCTCTGTTGTAATTTCTTTACTTTACCTGATAGATGATCCTTTTATCGGAATTGTCATCGTACTCGCGCCGCTCACGGTGGGTGGAAATGCGCGCGCTGATGAGCCGGATCTCCCCGTCTCCCCGGGTAAAGAAACAGGTCAACAACCGCCCCCGCCCCGCGGATTTGCCGATGACCATCTCCCGCTTTTCGTTCTGCGAGTGTGCTTCGTCGTCAAAATAAACGGCTTCCTTGTCTCGAAAGACCGAGGAGGCTTCATCGAAGCTCACGCCGTATTTTTCTTCGTTCCGGGTCGCTTTGTCCGGGTCCCAGGAATATTGAATTGGTTTTTGTTTTGCCATGCAGGCGAGTATAGCACGGGTGAAGGCGAGATTCGTCCCGGCAGAGTTCGGGAGTGTCCAATTGTGTGGGCTTGTCACATGTGCCTGCTGCAGAGTGCAGGCAAAAGATTTGACCACGGAGACCACAAAGGTCACGGAGAGAACCCTAAAAAAACTCTGTGGACTCTGTGTGCTCCGTGGTGAGAAGGCTCTACCCCATTTTTAGACACTCTCGAGTTCCATGGAATTCTTTTGAGAATCTGCCTATCATTCTGACACAATCCTGCCATGAATTAATGATATGCTCCAGCATATGCCGCACCGAATTCTTGTCGTGGATGATGAGCCGTCTGTCACGGACCTGATCGCCTATAACCTACGCAGATCGCTGTACGATGTAACGACTGCCGCGGACGGGCGTGAAGCGCTGCGTCTCGCACAGGAATATCAGCCCGACTTGATCCTGCTCGATCTGATGATCCCCGAAGTGGATGGGCTCGATGTTTGCCGCGAGCTGCGTAGATCAAGTAATGTGCCTGTCATTATGATCACGGCGCGAGGGGAGGAGGTCGACCGCGTGCTTGGGCTTGAGATCGGTGCTGACGATTACATCACCAAACCGTTCAGCGTGCGCGAGTTGATGGCACGTATCAAGGCTGTCCTGCGCCGCACGCATAAAGACGGCGAAGCGGAAACGACCACGTTGCTGCATGGTCCCGGCAATTTGTCGATGGATGTCGAGCGCCGTTCAGTCGCCATCGGTGAGTTATCTATCGAGTTGACCCGCCTCGAGTTTGACCTGCTTCATCGCCTGTTGATCAACCCCGGGCGAGTCCTGACGCGTGAACGTCTACTTGAACAAGCCTGGGGCTATGAATATGTCGGGGATATGCGCGCTGTGGATAGCGCGGTCAAACGCCTGCGCGCAAAACTCCGTGCCGTCTCCCCCGAAGCGGATTGTATCGAAGCGGTGCGCGGGCTGGGCTATCGGATCAACTGACATGCAAAGTATTCGCGCGCGCCTTTCCATTAATTATTTCATTGTGCTGTCCGTAGGCATGGTTCTGGCAGGGTTGCTTGTTTGGCTGGCGGTCAGCGACCTTTTTATCAACACCCAGCGTGAAAATCTTTTGGCACAGGCGGAACTCATCACTGCAAGTTTGCAGGGTGCGCCCCTGCCAGATCAACCCATTCAACCTTATTCACAATCCTCCAACGTACTGCCCGGCATTCACACGCGTTTGATCGGGGAAAGCGGTGCGGTCATTGTGAATTTGCCGATTGCGGATGCGGCGATCCAAATGCCGGAGGCTGAACAATACGCCTCGGTGTCGCCCTCGGAGTTGATCCAACGCCCCGAGATCGAATCAGCGCTGAGAGGGATTCCTGCCACTGCACTGCGAAGAGTTGTGAATAACCAGCGCGTGTTGTATGCCGCCGCGCCTGTGCAAAATTCGGACGGCGAGATCATTGGCATTGTGTACATTGCCGCGCCGCTGCCCGCAAGCGGATTGCCCGCAAACATCGCTTTGCAATTGCTTGGCACCGTTGTGGTCGCATTTTTGATCGCCGGTCTTGCAGGTCGGTTGCTGGCGCGAAAGATCGCAACTCCATTGGAGGAATTGGCAAATGCGGCGGTTGCTGTTTCAAAAGGCGACCTTGATCAAGCCGTCTCGTCCACGGCGGAAATTTCGGAACTTCAGAGCGTGAGCCAGACTTTCAATAAAATGGTGACGAGTCTGCGCCGATCGGACGAGACGAAAAAGGCTTTCATCGCGGATGTGACCCACGAGCTGCGGACTCCGCTCACGGTGATCAAGGGCACCATCGAAACCCTGGAAGACGGCGCGATGGACGATCTCGAAGGTCGCAGTTCGTTATTGACCTCCATGATGCGTGAGACAGACCGGCTGATCCGCATGGTCAATGAATTGCTCGTCCTCACCCGCGCGGATGCAGGTTCGCTCCCCTTGAATATTCAAGAATTGGATTTAACCGAACTGGCTCGTATGCGTTGCGAAACGATGGGTCCGATGGCTTCGCGTCAAAAGGTGGATTTGAAGGTGACGGGAGACTCGCATAACATCCACGCCGACCCCGACCGTATCTCTCAAGTCCTCGATAACCTGCTGGCGAATGCCATTCGTCATTCGCCGGAGAATTCGATAGTCGCGATTACGATCCAATCCAAAGAGGAAGGCGTCGAATGTTCCGTCCGTGACTCGGGGACGGGCATCCCCGCAAAGCACCTGCCTTTCATCTTTGACCGCTTCTATCGCGTCGAATCTTCCCGTGACCGCATCAGCGGCGGGACGGGGCTGGGACTCGCGATCGCGCGCGCGCTAGTCCATGCTCATGGTGGGAATATCTTTGCAGAAAGTATCGAAGGCATGGGGACAACGATTACATTCTGGCTACCTCGGACATCATAAACCCCGAACTCAATTTGGGACGCGGACGAGCGCGGATTGACGCAGAACAGATCTTAAAAATCCGCGTTCGCAGCGTTTATCCGCGTCCCATTTGTTTTTAAAAACGAACTCACCCTTGAAACCTTAATTTCGGGGTGAGGCATGTCATATGCCATCTAACTGACCATGTTCTGACACGATCTTGACGGGGGAAAGGGATATCCTGTGACTCAAGTTCACAACAAGGAGATTCCCATGAAACAGTTTTCGACCATCATCAATACCGTGCTTGCCTGTACATTGATCTTTATTCTTTTCAGCGTTGGGGTTCCGAACGTCAACGTGCGCGCGTCCACGCCGACTCCCACAGCGGAACTAACCCAGGAGCCTGAAACCGCCGCCTGTGACCCCAACCGCTCCATCCAGGTCAGCGGGACGGCGGTGGTGAATGTCACCCCTGACCGGGCGTTGATCAAATTGGGAGTGCAATCCAACGGCAGGTCCGCGAAGGAAGCGCAGGCGAAGAATGCCGCCACGATCGATAAGGTCGTCAAGGCGTTGAGATCGCTCGGCATCGAATCAAAGGATATCGCCACGGATTGGTACGTCATCGAGCCGTTGTATGAAGATTATGATTCGCTGACCATCAAGGGTTATCGCATCTACAACATCGTCGAGATCACGCTGCGCGATGTGAGCAAGGCGAACGATGCAGTGGTGGCTGCTTTTCAGGCGGGCGCCAATCAGGTTGTGGATGTGCAGTTCTATACGAGTGAATTGCGAAAATACCGCGACCAGGCGCGCGAGCTGGCGATGAAGGCAGCCATGGAAAAAGCCGAGGCACTTGCCAGCACGGCGGGCTCCGATGTGAATTGCATCCTGACCATCAACGAAAACACATATTCCAATTTCAATTACGGCGGCTGGTGGTGGTATGGATACGGGTATGGCTCAAATCAAAACATGATGACCCAAAACGTCGTTCAGAACGCCGCTCCCGCCGGTGGGGAGACATCCATGCAGAGTGACGGTCCGCTTAGCACCGGGCAGATCTCCATCCGCGCAGAGATCACGGCGTCCTTCGGGTTGAAGTAAGAAAGTCTATTGTTGAGCCAAAGGAGGCTGTCAACTCGATAGCCTCCTTAACTGTTTTCCATTTACTGGATATTAGGTGCTATTTTCCAGCCAGTCCATGAATTCTCTTCCGTTCAAGATGGGAATTCCCCGAAACACTTTCAACGACAGCAAGTGTTGGTCGCCGCTCACGATAAAATCCACCTTGCCAGCAATGGCGGCTTCAAGGAACTTGTCATCTTTGGGATCGGCATCAATATAATGAATTCTTTCTTCTGGCACAACAAATTCCGAGATTTCGTAGATAAACCGGGTAATGCGATCTATAGTTGATTGCGGAAGTTTGAATTTTGGGCGATTGAGAACATCTATATATTCCCGCAAGATTTCTGTCGTGACCACAACGGTAAATTTCTCGTCATCCCATTTCTCGAAAATAAAAACCAGCGCGCCACACAACGCGCTGGAAACTATGATATTTGTATCGAGAACCACCCGCATTATTTGCCTTCCCTTACAGCACGGATTTCAGCGTCAATATCATCTTGTGTAATGTTATTTTCTTTTGCAATGGTACGGGCTTCGGCAAGAGCGGCTAGAAATTCCTTTTTGATGGTTTCCCGGTCAGGCATACTTACCTTTAAGAAACGCACAAAAGCCAATACATCCGCCTGCCGTTCTTCAGGCAAAGTGGAAACTTCTCGGAGTAGGATTTGCTCAAAGGTTGTCATAAGTACCTCATTTGTAATTATACCTCTGCAAATTATCTCCTTATCGTCTCGTCCCTCGCCGGACCGACCCCGATCCACTTGACTGGTACGCCTGCCGCGTCTTCGATCATCCTGACATACTTCTGTGCATTGACAGGCAACTCTTCAAACGACCTCGCCTTGTTGATATCCTCGTTCCAACCGGGAAAGGTTTCATAAACGCATTCGACCTTATCCAAGCCGTAGGCATCCACATCTGCATAGCGGACAGTTTCGCCGTTGAACTTGTATCCCGTGCAGACTTGAATTTCCTTCAACCCGCTCAAGACATCCAACTTCGTCAGGCAAATTTCGGTCATGCCACTCAATTGGGCGGCGGTTCTTACGATCTCCAAGTCCAACCAGCCGACTCTGCGGATGCGCCCTGTCGTGGCGGCGACTTCGCTGAATTTTTTATATACTTCGCTTTCGTAATCATGGATTTCCGTTGGCAGCGGACCCGCGCCGACACGGGTGGTGTACGCCTTGGTCACGCCGACCACGTTCTGGATGTGCTTGGGTGGAATGCCCAGTCCCGCAGACGCCGCCGAAGGGATGGTGGTCGAAGCGGTTACAAATGGGTAGGTGCCCCAGTCTGTATCGAGGAACGTGCCCATCGCCTGTTCGAGCAGGAAGGTCTTATCGGCTTTCAAGCCGTCCTGTACCAGCGAGAATAATTCCTTGATGTATGGTTTCAGTTTCAAATAATAGCCGCGATATTCGTCGC
>CAYJPO010000022.1:51755-57836 GCA_964372045.1 uncultured Anaerolinea sp. | reverse complement strand
TCGTCTCAGAACTGGCAGGAGAGATCACCGTTGAGCGTCTTTTCCGGTATGTGACGGAGCATTTCGAGGGGCATGTCAAACAGTTGGAGATTGCTTCGGGCATATGGCTGTAGCAAAGTCAGTTGACGAACTTTTGGTTTTATGGCACAGGCTTAACGCGAAAAGCGCGAAGTGAGCGAATGTTCGCGAAATCTATTAAAAATTCGCGTTATTCGCCTTTTTGCGAAATTCGCGTTAAGGTTTTGCCGACTTTGCTACAGCCATGCTTCGGGCAAAGAACGCCCTCGCAATGACGAATGAAACTCTGGTATAATCCCAACCCGTGACTGGTCCTGCTCTGCGGTAAGCCCCTTGTGGGTAACGCTGCGGACATGGAGACCTGCATAGTCTATTAGAAAGGAGACGCATACGTCATGCCGCTCGCAAAGGAAGTTAAAACAAAGGCGATCGACGATTTTCACCGTCATGAGAAGGACACCGGTTCCCCCGAGGTTCAGATCGCCATCCTTACCAACCGCATCACCCAGCTGACCGAGCACTTGCGCAGCAACAAGCAGGATCAATCCTGCCGCCGTGGTCTGCTCAAGTTGGTGGGTCAGCGCCGCCGGCTGCTCACCTATCTGCGCCAAAGCAATTACAAGGCGTACCTTAGTGTGACCGATCGTTTGCAGTTACGTCGCAAGTAAATAGCACGGTAATCTGTAGGGACACAGCGGTGCTGTGTCCCTACGTTATGTAACCCGCCGTCAGGTATTGAATAGCGCGAACAACCCGTTTGTTCCCACTCTTCAGTCCCTGACCCGAGGCGGGAATTAACAGGGGCGATCGTGTTTCGCCCGTATTTAGGAGACAATTAAATATGAAACTCGAAGGTAAACGTTATTCGACCGTCGTTGGCAACAAGACGGTAACCATCGAAACGGGTCGCTTAGCCGGACAGGCTGGCGGCGCGTTGACGCTTGGCATCGATGAAGCGATCGTGTTCGCGTCCGCCACCATGGGCGGCGTGCGCGACGGCATTGACTTCTTCCCGCTCAGTGTGGAATATGAAGAAAGACTGTATGCTGGTGGAAAGATCCCCGGATCGTTCTTCCGCCGTGAGGGCCGCGCCTCTACAGAGTCGATCCTCACCGCGAGATTGACCGACCGCCCGCTGCGCCCGCTCTTTCAGGATGG
Organism: uncultured Anaerolinea sp.; assembly: GCA_964372045.1. Taxonomy (GTDB): domain Bacteria; phylum Chloroflexota; class Anaerolineae; order Anaerolineales; family Villigracilaceae; genus Villigracilis. The sequence continues at coordinate 56,660 of CAYJPO010000022.1, read as the reverse complement.
GATGCGCAATGAAGTGCAAGTCATCATGTATTCATTCTCGGCAGACGGTGTCAACCCGCTGGATGTCCTCGCCATCAACGCCGCTTCGACTGCGATCATGATCTCGGACATTCCCTGGGGTGGACCTGTGGGTGCCGTCCGCGTGGGACGTGTGAACGACGAGTTCGTCATCAACCCGACCTTTGCGGAATTGGAAGCCTCTGACCTCGATCTGAGGATCGCCGGCACGAAAGATGCCATCCTCATGGTGGAGTGCGGCGCGGTCGAGATCCCCGAAGATGTGATGGTGCAGGCGCTGGAACTCGGACATAAATCCATCCAGCCCATCATCGACCTGCAGCTGCAAATAGCTGCCGAGATCGGCAAACCCAAACGAGAAGTCAAGCTTTTCCTGCCCAGCGAAGAGATCAAGAAGAAAGTCTTCGACCGCGTCAGCGGAGCGATGAACGAACTGCTCGACAAGCCGCTCTCCAAGGTGGAGTTCTACACCGGCATGGCAACCATCAAGGAAGCCGCCGAAGCCGAACTTTGCACCGTGCCGGAAGGTGGCAACGCCGCCGACTTTATGCCCGTCAACGAATTCCGTGAGGGATTTGAATTGGCGGAGCAAGCGATCGTCCGCGAACGCATTTTGAGCATGGGTAAACGCCCCGATGGTCGCAAGCCGACCGAGATCCGTCCGATCTGGTGCGACGTGAACGTGTCGCCCCGCGCACATGGAACCGGTCTGTTCACCCGCGGCGAGACCCAGATCCTCTCCTTTGCCACGCTCGGCACATTGGGCGAAGCGCAGGAACTGGATAACCTCTCCCCCAACGACTCCAAACGCTATATGCACCATTACAACTTCCCGCCCTTCTCCACCGGTGAGGTCAAGCCTCTGCGTGGACAGAGCAGGCGTGAGGTCGGTCACGGTGCGCTGGCAGAACGCGCGCTCGAACCGGTCATCCCCAATCAAGAAACATTCCCCTACGCCATCCGCGTTGTGTCTGAGGCATTGTCATCCAACGGCTCGACCTCGATGGGTTCGGTCTGCGGTTCGACCCTGGCTCTCATGGATGCAGGCGTGCCGATCAAGGCTCCCGTCTCCGGGGTGGCGATGGGTCTCATCACCGACGATAGCGGACGTTATCAAATTTTGACCGACATCCAGGGCACCGAAGATCACCTCGGCGACATGGACTTCAAGGTCGCTGGCACCTCCGCGGGCATCACCGCTCTGCAGATGGACATCAAGATCAGCGGCTTGAGCACACAGATGATGAAGGAAGCGCTCGAACAGGCTCGTGTGGCGCGCATGTTCATCATGGACAAGATGCTGGCTGTCCTGCCTGAATCTCGCAAGGAATTGAAACCGCATGCCCCACGCATCATCACCGTCAAGATCCCGGTCGATAAGATCGGCGCATTGATCGGACCCGGCGGCAAGAACATCCGCGCATTGCAGGAAGAGACCGGCGTGAAGATCGACATCGAAGAAGACGGCACTGTCTACATCGCCTCGACCAACAGCGCTGGCGCGAAGATCGCGCAGGAACGCATCGAAGCGATGGGCGAATCGACTGTGCCGGGCAACATCTACACCGGCAAGGTCGTGCGCGTGGAAGCCTTCGGCGCCTTCGTGAACATCATGCCGGGCGTGGATGGACTCGTCCACATCTCCCAGCTCGACAGCGAGCGTGTGGAAAAAGTGGAAGATGTCTGCGTCCTGGGCGATGAACTGACCGTGATGGTCACTGACGTGGACGCGGCTGGAAAGATCCGCCTCTCGCGTCAGGCAGTGCTCGAAGGCTGGTCGCTCGAAGAAGCCCGCGAGAAAGATAAAGGCGGCGGCGGTCGCAACGGCGGCGGACGGGGTGGTCCGCGTGGCGGTGGTGACCGCGGTGGACGCGGCGGCGACAGGGGTGGTCGCAGCGGCGGTGGTGGTGGGGGACGAGATCGAAGATAGATAACCAAAACTCCGAAGTCTTTGAGGCTTCGGAGTTTTTTATTCCGACACTTTCACTCCAAATTGGTGTTTCATCAAGCAATGGGGTCGCAGGCTGAATCCCCAAAAACCAATTACAAGGAGAGCCATCATGCAAGAGAGTATCATTTCAAGTGTAATCCTCCCCGCCGCGATCGCCATCATTATGGTCACGCTGGGCATGACGCTGACCATCGCCGACTTCCGGCGGATCGTCACACAGCCCAAGCCTATCTTCATCGGTTTGTTCTGTCAGATGCTGTTGCTGCCATTGCTTGGTTTTGCGGTTGCGGGGGTCTTTGCCCTGCCCGCGATCTACGCCATCAGCCTGGTGTTGCTTGCCGTCTCACCGGATGGCGCGACATCGAACCTCATCATCCATGCCGGGGACGGTGACCGCGCACTCGGCATCACGCTGACCGCCATCACCAATATGCTGGCATTCCTCACCATTCCATTTGGTTTGAGCATCGCGTACAACTTATATGGCACCGGCGCGTTGGACATTGATTTCCCTGTTGTGGATACGATGATCCAGGTCGCGGTCATCACACTGCTGCCCACCCTGCTTGGCATGGGAATCCGCCAATGGAAGCCGGACTTCGCCGAGAACAGCAAACGCTGGTCGAAAACCTTCGCCACCGTCTTTCTCTTCCTTGTTATTATCGCGCTCATCATCCAGAACTGGGATGTGATCGTCCGCGACGGACCGCGCTTTGCCCCGGCATTCATCGTGCTGAACGTCGCCTCGTTGATCGTGGGATATTTTGTTCCCAAACTCCTGAAAGTCGACTACACCCAATCCATGACCATTGCGATCGAGACCGGCTTGCAGAACTCGACCGTTTCCATCACGGTCGCGATGACCCTGCTCAATAACAACGAGATGGCGGTCATCCCTGGTTTGTATGCCATTTGGATGTATGTGACCGGCTTTGCGCTCGCCTTCTGGATGGCGCGACGTTCTCCATCCCCTGCACTCGAACAAACAGCAACATAAACCTCCCAAACTCGACTCGCTCCGAAATTAAGATTTCAAGGGTGAGTTCATTTTAAGAGCAAATGGGACGCGGATCAACGCTGCGAACGCGGATTCTAAAGAACTTTTCTGCGCGCTTCGCAGTCCGCGCTCGTCCGCGTCCCAAATTAAGTTCAGGGTTAATAAGGTTTTCTTTTCACATGTTTTGAAGCAGTTTTTATGTGCTAAAATCGGCATTCTGCTTTTGGAGAACCATGTTGATCGAAGCACAAAATAACCCTCAAATTACCCCCATCGCCGCACGCCGGACCTTTGCGGTCATCTCGCACCCTGATGCTGGCAAAACCACATTGACCGAAAAACTGCTGCTATACGGCAATGCCATCGAACTCGCTGGCAACGTCCGCGCAAGGAAAAATCAGCGCGCCACCACCTCCGACTGGATGGAAATGGAACGCGAGCGCGGAATTTCCATCACCTCCACCGTGCTGCAATTTCCCTATGGTGGCCGCATCATCAACCTGCTCGACACGCCGGGACATCAAGATTTTTCTGAAGACACCTACCGCACCCTTTCGGCTGTGGACTGTGCCGTGATGGTCATCGACGGCGCGAAAGGCATCGAACCGCAGACCTTGAAACTCTTTGAAGTCTGTCGCAAGCGCGGAATTCCCATCTTCACCTTCATCAACAAAATGGACCGTCCCGCCCGCGATCCACTCGAACTGCTGGACGAAATCCGCAATGTACTGGGCATGGAGCCGGTCCCGATGAACTGGCCCATCGGGGATGGCCCACAATTCGTTGGCGTATATGACCGCGCTGAGAACGGCGTCTATTTATATGAACGCACCGAGCGCAACGAAAAGATCGCGCCGGAAGTTTTCGTCCATCTCGAAGACCTGGTCAAGCAGGGCATTCTCAGCGAAGGTAAATATCAGCACCTGAAAGAAAATGTCGACCTCCTGGATGAAGCAGGCGGCACATTCAACCATGAAGCGGTGCTCAAGGAAAAGCAAACACCGGTCTTCTTCGGCAGCGCGCTCACCAACTTCGGCGTGCGCATGTTCCTTGACTCGTTCATCCAATTTGCCCCGCCGCCCCAGCCCTATCCCAGCGATACGGGCAACGTCCTGCCGGATGACCCGGATTTCACCGGCTTCATCTTCAAAATTCAAGCGAACATGAACCCAAAGCACCGTGACAGCGTTGCTTTTCTGAGAATCTGTTCCGGAAAATTCGAGCGCGGCATGGACCTGATCCACGCCCCCAGCGGAAAAACGCTCAAGCTGATGCGCCCCTACAAAGCCTTCGCCAACGAACGCGAGATCATCGACGAAGCCCATCCCGGTGATGTGCTAGGGCTCCCCAACAATGGCATCTTCTCCATCGGCGATACGCTTTACTCGGGCAAGCCGCTTCATTTCGCGCCGATCCCCCGTTTTCAGCCCGAGCATTTTGCCCTGCTGAGAAATCTCGACGTGGGCAAGCAGAAGCAGTTCACCAAGGGACTCCAACAACTGGAAAGCGAAGGCGCAGTGCAGATCCTGTACAACGTCAACGCCTTCAAGCGTGAACCGATCCTTGCCGTGGTGGGTCAACTGCAATTTGACGTGGTACAAGCCCGCCTCGAATCGGAGTACAACGTCAAGACCGAAGTGGAGCGACTCTCCCATTCGCTTCTGCGCTGGATCAAGGGCGAAGACAGGGATATCGAAACTCTCGCCAACCGCAGCGATGCCATCCTCGCGCGCGACTCGCGCAACGCCTGGACAATGTTGTTTCAAGCGCCCTTTTTGTTGAAGTATTACTCCGAAAAAAATCCAAGCCTGAAATTCGTGGAATTGTCAGAATTGTAGATGTCCAGAGCGTCAAAACCCAAAAACGGACGAAGGCGCTTCGTCCGTTTTTATGTTAAACTTCCCACCATCATGGACAAAATAAATTTCAAAAAAATCGT
>CAYJPO010000022.1:0-51655 GCA_964372045.1 uncultured Anaerolinea sp. | reverse complement strand
GTTTTTATGTTAAACTTCCCACCATCATGGACAAAATAAATTTCAAAAAAATCGTTTATCAAAACTGGACAAGGCATTTCGGATGTCCACCCGAAACCGCAGATCAGCCCGGCACGACCTTGCTGCCTGAAAGCAAATACGAAGGGGACAAGATCATCGCCTTCTGGTACATCGGAAAACACACCTTTGTCCAATTCGACCCCGGCGTATTTCCCCGGCTGGATGAGCTTGTGAAGAGCCTGCCAGCGAATACCCCCCTGTTGGGTGAGCACGTCCAAACTGCCTGGGGTGAGGAAGCGATCCTCTCGCGTGATATGGCATTGGCACATTACCTCTTCCCCGCCGACCTGCCGGACTACCTCCCACCGCAGCCGTTCACCCTGCGTCAATTGACCGAAGCAGACGCGGAATACATGTCCGCGTTGAATGCGGCGAACACGCCCGAAGATGTTGATGAAGCCTACGTGGAAGTCACGCATCAGATCGCATTCGGCTGTTTCCACGGCGAAATACTTACCGCCGCCGCCAGCGGATACGAACGGACAGGTTTCCTCGACCTCGGCGTGCTCACCCACCCCGGTTACCGAAAGAAGGGGCTGGGCAAGGCAGTCGTTGGCGCACTGTGCAACTGGGCGAATCAGAACAACATCATCCCGCAATATCGCCATAACGTTCTTAACACAGGCTCACAAAAGGTCGCTGAATCATTGAACTTTCAGATGTTCTTCAAATCTGAAGGCATTTCCCTCAAGTAACAGATCGAGCTCCAAAATCAAAACCCTTTATAACCAGTTTGCCCTTTAATACTGACTGCCGATCATAGGCATTGTCATCTCCACAAGAGGCGGGAGCCTAACATGTCCTTTCATGCTCATCGAAATAATCTTCATCTGTTTTATTTTGCAGGCGTTGACGTTATAATCTAAATAACCATAGAAAAAAATCGATTGCCTAACAATGGACCCTACCGCTCAGGAGTTGGAAGCCCGGCTTCAAAGCACAACCGACCTAAAGGACAGGATCGATATCCTTAACGAGCTTTCCTGGGTCACTCACCTGGAAGATCCGCAACGGGGGCGTTCGTTTGCGGAACAGGCAATTGAACTGGCTTCGTCTGGGAAATTCGAAGAGAATCCATATCTTATCGGGGTCGCAGGCAGTCTTCGAACCCTTGCTTCTTTAAACTATGATTCCGGAAAGTACGATCTTGCCCTTTCCCAATCCATGAGGGCGTACGAGATCCTTGAAGGGATACACCCCCCCGACGATGATGTGAACCGGCTTAAGGCTCATACTTTTGCAAATATCAGCTGGATCTATCGTTGCCTGGCGGATTATGCAACCGCCACCGAATACGGGATGAAGGGCTTGAAACTTGCCCAGGAACTTCCAGATCGCCGCCGCGAAGTAGGGCTTCTCAACATCCTCAGTGTCATCTACGCCGAAGCGAACGACCCACAAGCTGCCATGGAAATCGGTTTGAAAGTGGTCGAGGTTCAGCGTGAAATTGGTCACACCGCCGGGGAATGCATTGCCCTGAATAATCTATCGCTCGCCTACCTGGACCTGGGAGATGGTCCGAAAGCACTGAAGACCTGCCAGGAAAGCCTAAAACTCGCCAGGGAAAACAAGCTTGAAGTCGTGGAAATAACTGTTCTGAGTACCCTCGGGGAGATTTACATCGGCATCAAAGACCTCGCCAAAGCCGAACCGGTTTTACTGGACTCGCTCGCCAGGGCGAGACAGCAGAGCTTGGGAGCGGACGAATTCCAGTGTTTGTACCAACTCGGAAGGCTTAACAAGGAACGAGGCAGCCTGGAGGAAGCGATCGTTTACCTCCAGAACTCACTTGCCATCAGCCAGGCATCGAATGACCGCCGCGGCGAATTTCAATGTCATCAATTGCTTTCCGAGATATTCGAGACCAAAAACGATCTCGAAACCGCTCTGAAACATCATAAACTCTTTCACTCCGTCAAGGAGACCGTCTTCAACGAAGATTCGGCGAAACGCCTCATGGGACTTCAGGTAAGCCATCAGGTCGAATCAGCAAGGAAGGATGCGGACATCCAGTATTTGAAGAATATAGAATTGAAACACGAGATCGAAGAGCGGAAGTTCGCCCAGGAAGCCCTCGCAAAACTGGCGGGGCTTGACTCGCTGACGGGAGTACTCAATCGGCGCGAGTTCTTCAACTTGGGCGAAAAGGAAGTTACCCGAGCGATCCAATCCGGTCAGCCCCTGACAACCATCCTGCTCGACCTCGACCGCTTCAAACACGTCAACGACACATTTGGTCATGCAGTCGGAGATCAGGTGTTGATCACTCTCACCCGGACGATCCGTGAAAGCCTGCGCCAGGGTGAGATGATCGGCAGGTACGGAGGCGACGAGTTTGCAATTCTCCTGCCGGGCAGCACCCGCCACGATGGGCAACAAATCGCCGAACGCCTGCTCGAAAAATTGGCAAGCCAGAATGTCTCGACAAAAAAAGGAATCATCCCGATCACGGCAAGCATGGGGATCGCAGAGCTGAGCCAGGTGGCTCAGAAGACACTGGATGAGTTACTTGAACTTGCAGACCAGGCGCTTTACGAAGCCAAACGCGTCGGTCGGCACCAGTTTTTTGTTTTCGATAAAACTCAATCGTATCTGGAATAGATTTCAACTTCGTCTTTAATATTGGGAATATCTAAAGGGGACTTGTCCTGAACAATGCCGCATGGATCTACCTACTCCATGCTACACTTTCCCCTTTCATGCTACACTGTCTACCTCATGCGCTCACTCTACAACCGTTACCCTCATCAATACTGGCTAATGATCCTTGGCATTGTCATCAGCACGGCGGGCGGGAGCATGGTGTGGCCCTTCATGCTCATCTACGCGGGCGGAAAACTCGGGCTTCCGCTCAGCGCGGTGGCTTCGCTCATCTCAATCAATGCGGGCGTGGGGTTGTTCGCGTCCATCCTCGCTGGTACGCTGGCAGACCGCATCGGGCGCAAAGCCGTGATGGTCGTCAGCCTTGCCATGATTGGCGTGGCGTATTTCTTCCTCGTGCAAGCCGAAACCTATTTGCAGTTCGCACTGCTGATGGGCTTGGTCGGTCTCTCGAACCCGCTCTATCAAGTGGGCGCGGATGCCATGCTGGCAGACATAATCCCATCCGAACAGCGCACCGACGCGTACGCCATCAACCGCATCGCAAACAATGCCGCGTTTGGGATCGGTCCAGCCATCGGTGGGTTTCTTGCATCCACATCTTATAACCTCGCGTTCTATGGAGCATCCGCAGGGTTTCTGATCTACAGCGTCATCTGGCTGTTGTTCGCTCGCGAGACTCTCGATAAAACTTTCAGTGAAGCATCAACTCCCACTTTAGCCGGGCAGGCTTCGGCGGGGGAAGATGCGGCGCGACCCGATGGCTATGGGCGCGTCTTTAAAGATAAACGCTACATGGCATTCGTCGCACTGGTTGGGTTGGGGTTGGTCGCGCCTTCCATCCTGTGGATACTGATGCCGGTGTACGCCAAAACGAACTTCGGAGTTCCCGAGGCGTTGTATGGGTGGATCCCGACGACCAACGCGTTCATGTGCGTGTTCATACAATACGCGGTCACGAACGTCACGCGCAAATACAACACACTGCCGGTCGTCGCCGTTGGGATGCTCGTGTATGCGGTTGGCGCGGGCAGTGTCGCGCTGATGACGGGCTTCTGGGGTTTCTGGCTGAGCATGGTCATTTTGACATTCGGTGAACTGACCATCGTGCCCACCGCCAGCAAATACGTGGCAGACATCGCACCGGCGGATTTGCGCGGTCGGTACATGTCTATGTATTGGCTCGGCTGGGGCGCGTCGCGCACACTTGCACCGCTCATCGGCGGATACCTGAACGACAACATTTCTCCAAGATCCATTTGGATCGGAGGTCTGCTGATCGGCTTGACCAGTACCCTCGGGCTTTTCCTGCTCAATCAAATTTTTCAACGCCGCATCAACGCGTCAAACTACGTCGAGGCTTGATTCTCGCCATTGATTTTTTTCATGCCGCATCCCCGCGCGGGGACAAACCCCCGCGCTATTCCTACAAACCCTGCTAAAGCGGACTTACCCTCATAACCAATGAAACAAACTCTCGCTCACATTACTTATCTCGTCCGCGATTACAATGAAGCCATTGAATTCTTCATCGGCAAATTAAACTTTGAACTGATCGAAGATACACCCCTGAGCGAAGACAAACGCTGGGTGCTCGTCCGTCCGCGCGGAGGGAGCGGCTCTGCCCTGCTGCTCGCCCAAGTGGACATGCCCGAACAATCGCAAGCCATCGGGAACCAGACCGGCGGGCGCGTCTTCCTCTTCCTTCACACCGACGATTTCTGGCGCGATTACAATGAGATGCGTTCGCGCGGTGTGCTCTTCATGGAAGAGCCGCGAAACGAAGAATATGGCATCGTCGCCGTGTTCATAGATCTGTATGGGAATAAATGGGATTTACTACAGCCGAAACGCCTTCCGTAATTTCGAACATGGCGGGTTGAAAACCCGCCCTACAAACAGGAGAACTCATCCATGTCCGCTCTCACCGTTGGTCAAAAAGCCACCCGCACTCAAACCATCACCGATGAAATGGTGCGCACCTTCGCCGCTCTCACCGGCGATACCAACCCCGTCCATCTCGACGATGACTTTGCCGCCACCACCCGCTTCGGGCGGCGCATTGCGCATGGGATGCTCGCTGTCAGTGTCATCTCCGCTGCGCTCGCCAATGACCTGCCCGGTCCCGGCACGGTGTATCTCAGCCAGTCAGTGCAATTCAAAGCGCCGGTTTATCCCGGTGATACGGTGACCGCCATCATCGAAGTCAAGGCGGTTCGCGAAGATAAGCCCATCATCACCCTCATCACCACCTGTGTCAATCAGGATAACGTCACCGTGATCGAAGGGGAAGCAGCTGTGATATTCAGTAAATAATTCGACATGCAAACATATCCTTCTCGAAAAAAACGATGGTACCTTTTAGGGCTTGTCCTTATCATCTCACTCGCCTGCCAGTTCCTGGACCCATCCGCAGAACCCACGCCAACACTCATCCCCCCACCGCCTCTGGACGAGTTGACCTTTGAAGACCCGCAAACAGAATCGCGGTTCAAAGCCTTGAATCAATGCATTGCAGGCATCGCTGATGAAACCTGGCACACAACCTCCTATCAACTGATCGGGAACTTCTACGAATCACGTTGGTGCAGCGGAGCGGGAGCACGCGAGGATTGCCAGATCGCAGAAAGCACAATGCACGACCGCGATCAACATCAGGCTGGCTTGTATACCCTGTTCTACCCAGCCCAGCCCACCACAGTCTTCGGGCTTGGATTTCAAACGCTGTGGGTGCCGGAGTCCACGGGTTGGGGAGTTGTATTTAATTTCAGCGAAAAAGGGAAGACCATTATCGGCGATGGTTGGAGCGTTATTTTCAACCGGTACGACAATGCCTTTGATCCCCCCACCGAGTCTGTCGTACTTGGTGATTCATTGAGCTACCAGATCATCCAAACCACCTTACAGCAAAGCTCCGACCTGCCTTTACGGGAAGACATGGATATCTATTTGCGTGATGCAGAAAGCATGCGGGACCGCAGTGTTGAACAATATCAACTCTTCCTGTCAGACATAAAAAGCAAATTGACCAACCACGAGATCACTGCTTGTGACTTGAGCGAATATCAGGGCGATGGGATTCCCCCCGCCTGCACATCACGCCCGATGACAGCCGATGAAGAAGCGGCAGAATTGGAAAAAGCCCGGATATTCTTTGAGGGGCAGATCCAGCTATTACAGGAAAACTACCGGGAAATGTTCGCTGTCTGGATGGCTGCTTTTCCGTTTGATGAGTGTTGGGAATAATTACCACCCGTGATCAAAACATGACTCACCCCGAAATTAAGGTTTCGCGGGTGAGTTCTTTTTTAAGAGCAAATAGGACGCGGACACTTGCACCGAACGCAAGTACGGTGTAAACGCTGCGGACGTGGAATCTTAAGAACTTTTCCGTGTAAATCTGCGCTCGTCCGCGTCCCAAATTAAATTCCGGGTCAATCATATTTCTTATGAATACTTCGCCAGCATTCCCTCTAAATTCTTCTTCACATCTCCCCACTCCGAATCGATAATGCTGTAAAACACTGAATGGCGGATGTAACCATCCGGCAGGATCATGTGGTTGCGCAGAACGCCTTCCCACTTTGCACCGAGCCGTTCGATGGCGTGTTGGGAACGTTCATTGCGTGAATCAGTTTTGATCTGCACGCGGATGGCTTTCAGCGTATCGAAGGCATGGCTGAGCAAAAGATATTTACACTCGGTGTTGACAGCGGTGCGCTGGAAATCCGTCCCATACCATGTGCCGCCAACTTCCAGTCCGCGGTCTTTGGGGGCGATGTTCAGGAAACGGGTCGCGCCTGCCACCCTGCCCGACTCAAGATGGATGACAGCGAACGGAAGGTCTGCGCCTTTCTTCTCGCGTTCCATGATGTCAAGGACCCAGCCGCGCATGTTGTTTTCGGTGTTCATATCACCGTACAACATGAAATGCCAGAAATCCTGTCCAACGCCGATCTGGGTCAGACCCGGAATGTGCGCCTCGCTCAATGGTTCCAGCCGGACGTACTTTCCCTGCAATGTCACTCGCGATACCCAGTTATTCATCCTTTCAGCCACTCCTCTTCTTTTTTATCTTGTGAAGGCAGGTAGGGCATTGACGGTCCCTCCACGCCTAAAAGGTCAGCCAGCGCCGCGCGCATCGCCGTGCGGTCATCCCAGAGATATTCGGTCTTCCCAAAACACATGGACTGTTCATGCCCCTTGCCGCACGAGAGCACAATATCACCTTCCTGAGCCAACCGCAGCGCAAATTTGATGGCTTCGCCGCGATCGGGTACGCGCCAGAACGTCTCGCCTTCGCGCCCGCCCCTTGACCTCATCCCTTCCGCCATTTCTTCGAGGATGCCGTCCAATGATTCAATGCGCGGGTCTTCAGCGGTCAGCACGGTCAAGTCTGCCAGTTCTGCGGCGGTCTCTGCCATCATGCGGCGCTTTTCCCTGTCGCGCAATCCTGCTGAACCGAAGACGGCGATCACGCGTCCCTTTTTCACCACGGAGCGCACAGAGTTCACAGAGGATTTATTTTTCTCATCCTCATTGGTCTTTGTGGTGGGAAGCATTTTTTTCGCCGCTTCAAGTGAGACCTTCAATGCGTTCGGCGTGTGAGCAAAGTCCACAATCGCTGTGAAATTCTGTCCCATGTCGATGCGTTCCATTCGCCCGGGGATGCCCTCCAACGAGACGATACCCTGCGCGGCAACTTGCGGATCGATTCCCAAGCCGTAAATGGTTGCCGTCAATGCGGCGAGACAATTCGAGACGTTATATGCGCCGACCAATTTGCTCGAAGTGGCTACGCGAAAATCTTTTGAGACCGCCGTGAAATGGATCCCCGTTGGGCTGTACTCAATGTTCATCCCGCGGACATCGGCTCCCTCACCCAAGCCATAATTGACCCTATTCGTTTTTACAAAGTCATTCAAAAAATCGAACGACTTCTTATCGTCAAAGTTAAGAACTGCCAAACGCGGGTTGCCTTGCAGCTTCGTCCGCGTCCATTCGAGGCTGCTGAATAATCTTGCCTTGGCGGCGCGATAATTTTCGTAGCCGCCATGCTCGTCCATGTGCTCGTGCGTGATGTTGGTCACCACAGCGATGTCGAACTCGCAGGCATCCACTCGATGCTGGGACCAGCCATGGGATGTCGTCTCCAGCACAACGTGAGTCAGACCCGCTTCCACCATTTTTGCGAGATAACGCTGGACGTCATGCGCATCCGGTGTGGTGACGTGGAATCCGGTATCCAGCACTTCATCCCCAATGACAGCATTGACGGTGGAGATCATCCCCGCTTTGATGCCCGCCGCAATGAGAATTTTATGGATAAGGTTGCTGGTGGTGGTCTTGCCGTCGGTGCCGGTCACGCCGATGACGGTCAGCTTGCGGGCGGGGAATCCATGAAACGCCGCCGCCAGCCAGGTGAGAGAATGACGCGCCTCTTCTAGTTGGATATAAGGGACGGAGAAGCCACCCAATTCCCGATCCCCCACCACCACCGAAGCTCCGTTATCGATGGCTTTTTGAATATAGTTATGACCGTCCGCATCGTGCCCGCGCATGGCGACGAAAAGATCACCTGGCTTCACGGCGCGGCTGTCGATGGAAATTCCGCTGACCTGCACATCGGGCAAGTTGGACGGAAACGCAAATGGAAAATCTGTGAACAATTGGGGAAGGGAAATGGTTCTGTCGGTTGTCATGGTCATTAACGAAAAAGAGGATTTCGATGATTGTATCGTCAAAATCCTCCATCGCCAAACGTATTCAGCGGATGCTAATGGGAGACAACCTTGATGTTGAAACTATGCGATGACTTTGCCAGACGCAGACTTCTCCATAACAGGGCATACATTTCGACCGCGCGGGACGTGGTGATGTCACCCAGGTCAATGATATGTTTCCAATGGAACCAATCATGCAGCATCTTGATGACAGTCGCTTTCGCAGTCGCGCTGTTACCGCTTACGAATACATCCGTGGTTTCGACCAGTCTTTCAGGGTCGACCATGACGGTGCAATAAAGGGTATTGAGGGATTTAACGACCATTGTTTCCGGGAAGGCGCGTTGTATCTGTTCGCCCAGTGAGTCGGTGTTGCAAACCGTCAATTTCCAGTGTTTATCATCCGAATAATCCAACGGGTTCGTCGTATCGATCAATATCTTCCCCTTCAAGTTGGCAGCGCCTGCCAGGTACAGAGCATCGAGCGTCGCCGAGCCCAGTGTGCAATTAAAGATGACCTCGCCGAATGCCGCTGCATTGGCAAACGTTCCAAAAACGGCATTGTGTTTCTCCTCTTTTGCCCAGGCAACGGCTCTTGGATTCGCCTCGTCCCGCGAACCCATCATCACATCGTGACCCAATTGGACCAGCTTTGAACCGAGCGTCTGACCGACTTGCCCTGAACCCAACACAGCGATATTCATAACGTCACCTCGTTTTTGGATTGTACAATCTTATCTCTATCTTATTCCTCTGCACTTGCCTTGGTCATTTTTGTTTTCAACCATTTCAAACGGAAGGTTTCTTCGCGCTCGCGCTCTTCCAGTGAACTGACAATGAACTCGATCTGATGCCTGTATTGCGGAATAAAAATGTGCTGAAGCGCATTCACGCGCCGCTGGGTCTTGCGTAATTCATTTGCCAGCCGCCAGACAGCCGCAGTCAGCATCGAGAGCTGCGGGATGCGCAGCAATACTTCGCGAAACGCATCACTGGCTTCGTCCAGCGAGGCGGATGTATCACCGGGACTGTACGGGAGTTTTGGCGGTTCTCCACGCGCTTCAATTTGCGGGATCGCCACGCCCATGATACCACGCAGCCTCAAATGGACATCGACCGTTTTATTGACAGCCAGCGAAGCCCATTCGACATGATCAGAGCCCATAACGAGGCGGGCTTTTTCCATTTGGGCGTAGGCGATTTTCAGCAATGCCCAAACTTCCTTTTGGAGAGTGTCCGCTTCTTTTGCCACACGCACCAGTTCACCGGTCAAGGCTTCGCGTTTGCGGTCGAGGATCTCATAGCCCTCTTTCGCAAAACGCAATTCCTTTTTAAGGCGGATCAGGTTCGTGCGGGTGGGAGCGATATTAATTTGCGGCATCGTCGCCCTTGTAATATATTGCGATCTCGTCGAGAGTGACGCGGGTGAGTTCCTTCTTCGGGAGCATGGAGAGGAGTTTCCAACCGATCTCAAGCGTACGTTCAATGCTGCGATTCTCGGTGAAGCTCTGGTTGACGAATTCACGCTCGAACGCGCGTCCGAACTTGAGATATTTTTGGTCCACCTCACTCAGCTCTTCCTCGCCGATCACGGATGCCAGCGCACGGACGTCCTGCGTTTTGGCATACGCCGCATACAACTGCGCACCCCAACGCGGATGATCGTCGCGTGTACGGTTCTTGCCGATGCCATCCTTCATCAAACGCGAGAGGCTCGGCAGCACGGCAACGGGAGGATAAATGCCCGCAAAGTTGAGTTCACGCCCCAACACGATCTGACCTTCAGTAATGTACCCGGTCAGGTCCGGCATGGGATGGGTAATATCATCGTTCGGCATCGTCAGGATCGGGATCTGGGTAATGGAGCCCTTGCTCGTGCGGATGCGTCCCGTTCGTTCGTACATCGAAGCAAGGTCGCTGTACAAATAGCCCGGGTACCCTTTGCGACTCGGGACTTCGCCGCGTACGTTCGAGATCTGACGCAGCGCTTCGCCGTAATTGGTCATATCGGTGAGCACGACCAGCACGTGCATTTCGCGTTCGTAGGCAAGATATTCCGCCAGCGTCAATGCCGCGCGCGGGGTGACGATGCGCTCAACCGGAGGATCATCTGCCAGATTGAGGAACATCGCCACGCGGGTCAAGGCTCCGCTCTCGGTGAAAGAGCGGCGGAAGTAATCTGCCACATCGTTCTTGACGCCCATCGCGGCAAATACGATCGCGAATTCTTCACCTTCAGTTGGCGGCGCGCCTGCCAATTTCCCCAGGGTCGCCTGGCGCACGATCTGCGCCGCAAGCTGGTCATGCGGCATACCCGCACCGGAGAACAAGGGAAGTTTCTGTCCGCGCAGGAGGGTATTGACACCATCGATGGTGGAGATGCCGGTCTGAATGTAGTCACGCGGATAGATACGCGCCGTCGGGTTGATGGGCTGACCGTTCACATCGGCATAGTGATCCGTCAACGGCTCGGGACCACCGTCCATTGGGTTGCCCAAGCCGTCAAAGATGCGTCCGAGCATTTCCTCGGTGACGGGGATGTGCAGGGTGCTTCCCAAAAAACGGACTCGCGTCCCGTCAATTGAGAGACCGGTGGAACCTGCAAACGCCTGAATGACGGCGAACCCCTCGCCCACTTCAAGGACGCGCCCGCGGCGGATCTGTCCGCGTGAATCCTGGATCTCAACCACTTCATCGTAACTGACGTTCGCCGCACCCTCGACCACCAGGATCGGACCTTCAATGCGTGCAACACCAACGACTTCCTGACCGCCTTGTACTGTTACTTCGCTCATGATCTGTACTCCGCATCCAGTTGACTCATCTGCTCGTCGATCTGTTTTTGAATGGCGTCGAACTTGTGCATCTCTTCGTTCGTCACTGTCGATTTGGCGCGGATGATCGTATCCACAACGGGCAGGTCATGAATCAAATTGATCGGCGCGCCGCGTTTGACGATCGCCATGCCGCGTTCGTGGAAGTAAAGCACCAACTCAAGCAGCCGGATCTGCTTCTCGACCGAAGAATATGCATCCACAGCCTCGGTGGCATTCTGCTGAAGGATCCCTTCGCGGATGAGGCGGGTGGTTTCCAGAACCATGCGCTCCGTGTAGGGTAAGGCATCGGGTCCGACCAATTTGACGATCTGTGAGAGACGGCTTTCTTCGCTCAACAATTCCATGGCGCGATTGCGCATCGTCAGCCAATCCCTGCCGACCTTTTCGCGCCACCAGGCGCCGATGTCTTCAAGATATTCGCTGTAGCTATCCAGCCAGTTGATGGCCGGGAAGTGACGGGCGGAAGCGAGCGATTTATCCAGCGCCCAGAAACAACGGATGAAGCGCTTGGTGTGCTGTGTTACCGGTTCGGAGAAGTCACCGCCAGGGGGAGATACCGCTCCCACGATTGTGACCGAACCGTGTGTGCCGTTCAAATTATCAACATATCCGGCTCGTTCATAAAATTCAGCGAGACGACCCGCCAGATAAGCCGGATAGCCTTCTTCTGCGGGCATTTCTTCCAGGCGACCGGATACTTCGCGCAACGCCTCAGCCCAACGGGATGTTGAGTCTGCCATGAGCGCAACGTGATAGCCCATGTCGCGATAATACTCGGCAATGGTAATGCCCGTGTAAATACTGGCTTCACGCGCCGCAACTGGCATGTTGGAAGTGTTCGCTATCAGCACCGTGCGTTCCATAAGCGGCCGACCCGTTCTCGGGTCCACCAGATGCGGAAATTCCTGCAGCACCTCGGTCATCTCGTTGCCGCGTTCACCGCATCCGATATACACGATGACTTCCGCATCTGCCCATTTGGCAATGCTGTGCTGGGTCACTGTTTTGCCCGAGCCAAATGGACCCGGGATACCCGCCGCGCCGCCTTTGGCAACCGGGAAGAAGGTATCGAGAATGCGTTGACCTGTGATCAACGGAATATTCGCAGGACGTCGGCTGACGAACGGACGCGCCCGGCGAACGGGCCAGCGCTGAAGCATGGCTACCGACTTTTCCTCTTTGCCGACTTTAACTTTGGCAATGGGTTCTGCCACCGTGTAATCACCCGAGGATGCCACCCAGGTCACCGTGCCTGAGTAGTCTGGGTTGAGCATGATGCGATGCTCGAACGTGTCAGTTTCCATCACTACGCCGAGGATCGCGCCGCCTTTTACTTCATCACCGACTTTGACCTTCGGTGCAAATTTCCATTTCTTTTCACGGCTGATCGGATCAAAGCGCGCGCCGCGATTGATGAACGAGCCCATTGCTTCTTCGATCAACGGAAGCGGACGCTGCACGCCATCATAAATGCTTTGGATCAACCCCGGTCCCAATTCCACAGACAAGGGCAGCCCCGTGCCGAAAACCGGCGCGCCGGTCTGCATACCCGCTGTTTCTTCGTATACCTGGATCGTCATCTGGTCGCCAGTGAGACCGATCACCTCACCCACAAGGCGATCCGTTCCCACTTCAACCAGCTCAAGCATACCGACATTACGGGACCCACGCGCGCGCACAACCGGACCGCTGATCCAGGTTATCGTTCCTATTTGATCGCTCATGGTTTTTCTCCCGTCAACACTTTGTAAACAGAGGAACGCAGCGTGCCCTGCAAACGGTTCAGGCGCGTCTCAAGCGTGTTATCGTAGACCAATTTTCCGCCCGCCGTGCTCACGATCACGCCGAGACCTTCCTCCAATTTTTTACCCGATGAAACCTTACCATTGAATTCCCTGGATAGCTCATCCAATTTCAATGCCTTTTGTGTCGAATCATCCGCCTGAACTTCAGCTTCAGTCACTTTCAACTGGGTCAACGCTTCGCGCGCCAGCATGGTTGCGATCGTGCTGTAATCGGAACGCTTCGCAACAGATGCAAGCTGTTTGCGCACCTCGTCGAACACATCATTCAATATTTTTTCGCGCTGCTCCAATTGCGCCGAGCGGGACTTCAACTGCGAAGTAGCCGAGGACTGGCTGCGAAGACGGTCGGCGTCCTGCTTTGCCTGTTCCAGGATGGCTTTCCGCTCCGACTCCGCCTGAGCCTGGGCTCGTTTACGGATGGCTTCCGCCTTCTCTCTGGCTTCCGCATGAAGCTGTTCCGCTTTCTCCCGCGCTTCGACCATGATGGCGCGCGCAAGAAGTTCGATATCTTCTTCTACAGATTTCATAGCGCTACATCCAATCTTTTCTTCTGTGATTTATATTCACAGGGAAGCTTTATAACTTAATGCCAATCGCCCGCAGGACGATATCGCCGAGCGATGGCTGACCCTCGGGCACGCCGCCGCGGGAGGGGATCTCCACCACCAGCGGAATCGTGCTGCGCAGGCTTAAATGTTCCATACGGGCTGGGATTAATTCAGCTACATCCTGCGTGACAAGCACAATACCAATATCCTTATTGGCTTGGGCTTCATCCAATGCCTTGTTCACCTCGTCGGCAGTTGCGGCCACCTTGCCGCCCACACCTGCGAGGGAAAAACCAAGCACCGCATCAGGATGACCGATGACCAGGATCTTCATATGCTATCCTTTTTCTTCGTGATCGATCACGGAAGAATAAGAAAGGAAATGATCAAACCGTAGATGGCAATCCCTTCAGAAAGACCCACAAAGATGAGCGCGCGGCCAAAGGATTCAGGCTTCTCTGCAGTAGCGCCGACTGCGGCCGCTCCGGCATTTCCAACCGCGATCCCTGCGCCGATACAAGCCAGCCCGGTGGAGAGCGCCGCCGCAAGGGTGGCGTATTGGTCCACATTGGCGGCTTCCTGGGCTGAGCCAGACGCCAAAACGGATGTCGGCGAGGCAAACCACATGAATGCCAACCCGGCGGCGAACAGACCGATCAGGAAATTAAAGGTATTGAACCCATTCACCATGCGGGAAACAGCCTGGGCAGGGCTGGTCTTGCCGTTCTTGATCAAATATGCTACAGCAGGGATTACCGGGATCAAACCAACCAGGACCGCGAATACTAAAAACATTGTTTATCTCCTTTGGTTATTGATAATTAGATTTACATGTAAAGTGGAAGCAGAATTCACGACAGGTTCATTTTGCAGTTCTACGCCTCCTCTTTCGAGGGACTCAACGTCAGCGGTTCGAACTGCATCCCGCCTCCGTGGAAGAACTTTCCAAGAATTTCATAGTAGTGCAGGCGCATCGTCTGAATGCCGACGATCAAGCCTTCAAATCCTATGATGAAAATATTTCCGATAATGATGGTGATCCAGAAGCCAATAGTGGGCTCCTCCCCCGCCAACGAGAAGATGGCGAGGCTCAAGCCGCCGTGTGCAACGGCGAACGCGCCCACACGGATGAAGGACAGCGTATTGCTCAACATGCTGATGACGGTCTCGATCAGGTCCATCAGGGATTGGATCAGGAACATCAGGAATCCGCCGACACCTTTGCCTTCGATCAACGTGTGACCTTCCACCATGTTCCTGAAAAAGCCGCCAAACATCACGATCGCACCGAAGATCGCCAACAGAGTTGTGAATGGCAGGGGGAGTGAATTGATGGCAACCGCCACCCTGGGTGCCAGAGCCGTGTCGCCCAAGAATGCGCCGAGCATCGCGAGAAAACTAATGTAGAAGACGAAAGCTGCTATCCCGGTGTGACCGAAGAGCAGGTGCGCCCAATCTCTGGCGCGGATGTTGTTCAACATCCCCAGCAGGAAGGCAAATAACAGGATGACGATGCCTGCGTCGATGGCGATGCTCAAAATACCCAGGATATTTTCCATCGGGCTGAACCAGATCGGCTCGAAGTGGAAATGAAGATATTCCTCGATCAGATGTCCTTCGAACCCGAAGATGCTGCCATACAAATATCCGAATACTGCCGCCGAAGCGCCGCAATACGCGATCAACAAGCCCAGGCTCTGCATCGCGCCCATGAATATCTTTTTATGCATCAGGATGCCAAGCACCAGCAGTACAAGTCCCTGACCAAGATCGCCAAACATCGCCCCGTATAAAAGCGGGAACGTAAACGCCATCAGCAAAGTCGGGTCAAACTCACCGTAGTCGGGGTGACCATACGTCCCCACCAGCAATTGGATCGGCTTGAGCCATTTATTCTTTGTCAACGCCACCGGCACATTGGAATGATGTCCGGTACGGCTGGTCGGTATGGTCTCGATCAAAATCTCCCTCGAAGTTTGTTTGAGCCGCGAGGTCAGCGCTTCCAATTCCGAAGTCGGCACCCAACCCACCACCACATAGGTATGGCGCAGTTGACCAAAACGCACGATCGCATCCGCCATGACGCGGCTGATGTGTACATCCCAAAGCATTTTTTGCAGATCGTTCTTGTATGCCCCGGCAAGCTTGGCAAGCTCATCCCCCAGATCGGCGATCTTTTTCTTCGCTGATTCGATCTCTTTCTTGAGCAACCCGGTAATTTGTTCGGGAGTTCCGCCAAGTTCCTCGGGCAGGCTCAACGGGTTGAGATAGGCGCTCTTTGCGGCGCGTTCCAGAATGTCAAAATTGCTTTTTGAACCCAGGATCCACACAACAGGTTTTTGCGGATCCTCCCGCAGGGTGAAGAACACATGCGGCACGCGCAACAGGCTTGTCTTTAATCGGCTGATATTCGCGGATGGGATCATGCCGAGGATCGAGTGCATGAACATGGATTTTTGCAGCGTGCCGATCTCCACCTTCACATCTGCGATCGGCTCGATCTGACGGAGTTGGCTTTCCAGCAATTCGAGCCGCTTCGTTTCAGCCGACAACTGATCGTTGGCTCCCTTGACTTCGCCTTCGATCCGCTCCACGGATGGGCGCAGAACATCCAGGTCCACCATCGAGCCGACTTCGGCTTTGACGGGATAATTCTCAGGCAGATTTAAACTCTGCAAGATCGACTGGATGCGGCGCTCGAGTGCCGAGAAGCCCGCCGCTTTCTCCTGCCATGTATTGGGTCCCACACTTTCCAGTCCCAAATACGTGCTATCCACCTGATGAAAAACGCCATTTCCACTCAACACCCTGGCAACAGCCACAAGGTCCTTGGATGGAACGATCAACTCGACTTCAGACATTTCCTTCGGAAACAGCATGGCATCTCCTGAATGACCTGCCAACGGCAGGATGAAATACTTATTGAATTAAGCTGGTCTTCAACAACAATGGACGGAATTCTTCATCTTTGAGTTTTGACGATTTTGCCTCGATCAATACGACCAGATCCTGCATTTCAAAGTCGCTCAGAATGAGATAGGCAAGCGGCAGACCGATATGGAACGGATAGCCGATGAAAGCGGACACGCACTGGCGCATCACCTGTTGCTTGAGCAGATATTCCAATTTCGGCAGCCCGGACTGGGGATGTTCCAGCAGTGTGTTCACATCCGCAATATTCGGATAGATGCGCGAAACCACAGCGGCGATATCCGACCCTGCGGCGATCGCGCGCACATCTTCATCCTTCACACGGTAGCCGAACGGCAGGGTGTAATTGATCAATTCCTCTTCCGAGAGCTTGTGGTAGATCTTGTAACGGATCACCCACATGAGATTATTCAGGTCCAGAAGTGAGCCGATGAGTTTTGTACCCATTTCACGGTCCCTGCCGGAAAGGTTTTTGATCTCCCCCCACAACCCGCGCCAATAATCCAGATCGAGCGCCACCTCGAGCGGAAAGAGGTTTTGCTCGGTGGAGAAACGCTTCATCGCAAAGGATATCGTAGACTCATAGGGCGTGCCCTTCAACAGTTCCACAGCCGAGGCGATGTTTCCCGAATCCACCATGGCTTGGGCTGGGATGGAGGCGAAGTTTCCGTATGGAAAAAGCACTTCACGCACGCGCTCCCAGGCGGGCAAGTCTGAATTCCACGAAGAGACGGTTTGAATACTGCGCAAAACGGCTTTGAGATTCCCCACTTCAAAATAACGATACATTTGCTTGATGAGCGGACGGGTTTGTTCGGGCGCCTGTTGGATCACGCTCGCATAAGAATCCGCCAATCGCTGCCTGATCTGCAAAATCACACGCCGCGACGTCAGTTCATTATCTTTTAGGCTGGAAGTGTATTTGCCGTATGGGGTGCTTTTGAGAGCGCCCGCCAAAGATTGAAAATCCGATGAGTCGCTCAGGCGATTCATATCCTGCGGGGTTAGCAGATCGGAATACATCGCCCGCACCCGTGTGCTGATCGCCGCGTAACCGAAAACGCCGCTCGCCATGGATCAACCCCTGCCGATCACACGTTCCAATACGAAAGCAACCGCCTTGTCGAAATTCTTTTTGGCTGAGGCTTCGAACTCGGTGTTCGCAGAGTCCCCCACGGCCTCGTTCCGCTCGGATATGCCGCCCGACTGCACACCCGCGAGCATTTTCCGCGCTTCTTCCTGCGCGTCGGCTTTGGCTTTGGCGATCAGGGCTTGCGCTTCCCTTTCCGCCTTCACAGGAATTTCAGCAGCTTCGCGCTGTGCCTTTTCCTGAACTTCCTGTGCCTGTTTCTCGATCTCAAGTACCTGTTCGATGTGATTCTCGTTCATAACGGTTTCACCTCATTTAGTACTATTTAGATGATAATTATCTACTATTGTAAAGTATTACTACGTCTCCATCAAGGGTGGGTTTTTCAAGGTCGTGCAATAATGTACATAGTGTTTATTGAAAGTAAATTTCTCCCTTCGTATGGAAACCCTAAAGGTCTTCTACGCCCGATAATAAAATAGACCTTTAGGGTTTTTACGAAAAAATGTGCGGGAGCGAGAAGTAAATTAAACAAAAAGAGGACTTGATATTCTCAAGTCCTCTTCGATCATTGTAGGTCCAATTACTTAAAGTTTTGGCGCAAGCCTTCGAGTTTACCTGCAACAGAGCCATCGAGGACCTTGTCGCCGATCTTCACCACCAACCCGCCAAGAATGGCAGGGTTGACTTTAAAGGATACGTCTTTTGCGCCAAAGTTCTTCTTGACAGCTTCCATCTCATCGTCATTAAGCGGGAGCGCGCTGGTCACCACTGCGGACTCACCCTTGAATTCGCCATCCACAACAACGACTTTTCCAGCCTTAACACCGGAGAAGAACTCATCGATGAGCGCATGCTGTTTCTTTTCATCCAACGCATCGCCGACCAGTTTATTGGCGGCAGCAATGGCGAGAGCGGCAACCTGACCGCGAATATCGCCGAGGATGCGATTACGCTCCAGCTCAGCATCGGCGATCGCGGCTTCGCGAGCCTTGGCGGCTTCGGCTTCTGCGGCGGCTTTCACATCTTTACCAGCAGCAGCGGCGCGCTCGGTGGATTCGCGAACGACCTTCCCCGCTTCCGCCTGGGCGTCAGAGATGATCTTCGCGGCTTCCTTCTCCGCGTTGGCACGAGCTTCGGCAGCCACACGGGCATCTTCCAAACCCTGGGCGATCTTCTTTTTGCGGCTGTCCATCATATCCAGCATGGGCTTGTAGACCCAGGCGTTCAGCGTGAGGAACACGATGATGAACGCAATGATCTGGACGATGAGCAGACCGAGATTAATACCTAATGCTTCCATGTTTCAATGCTCCTTGATTACACGACTTTGAAGAGCATGAGGAACGCGATGACCAGACAGTAGATGGCGATCGCTTCAGAGAACGCGATGCCAAGGATCATGTTGGTCAACAGGTTACCGTACGTATCGGGGTTGCGCGCCATGCCTGTGAGGGCACCCTGCACGCTGAGACCAATTCCCACACCCGCACCTGCGGCGCCGATCATTGCCAAACCTGCGCCGACGAAGCGCATTGCATCTAGAATATTTCCTTCCATGTTTAACTCTCCTTAGAACGATTTATTATTTAGATTTCGTGCGCTTCAGTGTGCGCTTCTTCATGTTCCTCGTGTTCACCATGACCTTGTGTGGCTTGAGCCATAAACACCATGGTCAACATACCGAACACGAATGCTTGAATGATACCAACGAACAATTCGAACATCATCACCATCGCGGGCAGGATCGAGATCTTGCCGAGCAGACCCGCCACAATGGCGACCAACACGATGCCCGCGAACATATTACCGAATAGACGGAAGGCAAACGAAAGGATCTTCGAAACCTCGGAGATCAACTCAAGCAAGCCGACCAGAAAGTCCATCGCGCCAAAGAACGGCACTTTGAACATGCGGCGGGTGTTGAAGAACTTGCTCAAATAGCCAAGTCCCTGCGCGCGGAAGCCGATCACCTGGATCATCACCACTGCGATGATGGCAAGCGAGGCGGTGAAGTTCAAATCCACAGAGATGCCGCGGAAGAATGGGGCAAGGATATAGCCGTCATGTTCCAATTTTTCCGGCAGGAGATTCGCCCAGCCACCGCCAAGTTCAGCGATTGCATGTCCTTCACCATGCGCATGATGCAGCACGCCGATGGACTCAAAACCGGGGATCAACTTGAGCAGGTTTGCAAACAACACATAGATCATGATGGTCGCGAACCAGGGGAAGATCATCCGCGCATACTTGCCCGCGGATCCTTCGGTCAGGTTGTAGAGCATTTCGACCAGGGCTTCCATCAGGTTGCCGATGCCTTGCGGTACAAGGTCGGTTTGTGCGCTCTTCTTCAATGAACGATTCGTGGCGAACGCGATCACGATCAACAGGATCAGCGTCACCGCCAATGTGGGGAGCGTATTCACGAAATAGAGCGGACCCAAGCCAAGGAAATTCTCGACAATGGGTTCCTCGATCAATTTTTCAGCAGCAACCACGATCTCAGGCTGAACTGGGACGAAAATCCCTCCCAGAATAAAGCCTGCGATCATCAGGACCAGAACGATCCAACGCCGCCAGGGGGTACGTTTTTGGGTTTCCAAGCCCCGCCTCCTAAACAGTAGTTTTATTTTCTTCGGACTCGTACTTTTCCTTCAACCGCGCCAACGCTCTGCGCGAAAGCCACAGCATCAGGAGGACCGAGACCGGAATACCAGCGAACAACAACAACAGCGTAAACATCGGCTTTGTGCCGAATTGACTATCAAGCCACAACCCGCCAAAAACAGAAGCAAGGATCACCACCAGGGTCAAACACCCCACCTGCCCGATGACCACGATAAGCAGAGTCTGCATCATGGAATTTCGCTTCTGCTGCTGGTCCGTTTGTGTCATAGCGCACGAATTATAACTGACAGGTCTGAGAGCGTCAAACGAAAATGGAAACCGGGTTTTGGATGTCTTCTTGGGGAGATTTAGCCTCTCCACAGCCAGACTCGCCACCCGCAAACCGCTTCTCCCCTACGCCGCGCCTCTTTCCTGACCTTTGACCTGTCTCTGTTTCCTGAAAATTTATCTACGCTTTCAAACTATACCGCACTCGGTAACAAATTGCGCTTTTTCAAAAGGCGGAAAGTGCAATTTGTTACCGTGGGTATTATATGTCACCCCTTCGGGGTTGTTTTCATCAGCAACCATTTCTACAATCATTCCATCCCTTCGGGATTTTCAAACCCCGGAGGGGTGAAACGATCATAGATTCGGTTTTTTTTCGAACCCCGAAGGGGTGACACAGTCCTAGAACAAGTTTAAAGCACCCGCGTCCGACCAGCCGAAGAACGGGGCAAAGACGGTACCAACGAGGATCACGCCGAGCACCAACATCACTAACGCAATGGTATACGGACGGGTCAGCGGAACCGGGTGTTGTTCCTCATCCTGATCCGGCATACGGTACAGGTAGACATATTTCAACACGTTGAGGTAGTAGTACACGCCGATGATCGAGTTGATGATACCCACGATGACCAGCCAGGTGTACCCCGTCTGCACGCCCGCGGCAAAGACAAAGACCTTCGCCACGAAACCGCCGAACGGGGGCATACCCGCCAGCGACAGGAACGCCGCCAGCATCATCAACGCCAGCAAGGGATTGCGGCGACTCAGACCGGCATAATCGGTGATATCGTCCAGCCCGGTGATGCGGTTGAACGCCATGACGATACCGAAGGCGAGCAGGTTTGTGGCGATGTACGCGGCAAGATAGAAGACCACGCTCGTCGCGCCGAGTTGATTGAACGCCACCACGCCGATCATGGCATAGCCTGCATGGGAGATCGAGGAAAACGCCAACAGACGTTTGATGTTCGTCTGCGGGAGAGCGAGCAGGTTACCCACCGTCATCGAGATCGCCGCCAGCGCCGCGAGGATCATCGTCCATGAACTGGAAAATTCGGGGAAGGCGACGAAGAAAAAGCGCAGGATGACTGCGAAGCCAGCCGCTTTGGATGCCGTGGAGAGATAACCCGCCACCGGGGTCGGAGCGCCCTGATACACATCCGGCGCCCAGAAGTGGAACGGAACTACGGAGACCTTGAAGCCAAGTCCCACCAGCACGAGGGCGATCAGCCCGAAGCCAAGCAGTGGGGAGATATTGCCCGTGGTGAAAGCGGCGGCGATGGCATACAGATCAGTCGTGCCGGAAAAACCGAAGATCAAGCTAAAGCCGTACAGCATGATCGTCGAAGCGAGCGTGCCGAACAGCAAATATTTGAAACCCGCCTCCGTCGAACGCTCATCGTTCAGGATGAAGCCGGAGAGAATGTACAGCGGAATGGATGCAGTTTCAATGGCGAGATAGAGCATGACCAGATCAGCGGAAACCGCCATCAGGTTCATGCCGAGCAACGAAGCTAGAAGCAGCAAATAAGCTTCACCGCGTTTGCCAGCCTTCTCGTGGTCCATCAAAAGCAGGGCAGTTGCCGCGCCCGCAAAAAGGAAAAGCATCTTTAGGAAGAAGCCCAGCCAGTCAAAGCGGATCATGCCGCCGAGCGTGGCTGTCGGCTCGCCGGGGCGACCGAAGAGCAGGCTGACGATCATCGTCACGAGCAGACCGCCCGCGGTCAACCAGCCTGCATTGCGGCGCTGGTCTTCCTTCCAGAATGGTTCAAGGATGAGGATTAAAACCCCGATGGTGAGGATCAAAATTTCGGGGAGGATGGATGCGAACGTTGTCGAGGTAAACATTATGCACCTCCCAGCAGGCGCATGATATTCTCAACGCCAGTCGAAACCATCGGCACCATCACACCGGGAAACACACCGATGGTGATCATAAGCAGGCACAGGGTGACGATCGCCACCTTGTCCAATAGGGTGATATCGCCGACATGCCCCTCAAGATTCTCAGGCATCGGAGAGAAGAACACTTTACGAATGTTCATCATAATATACGCCGCGGTGATGACGATGGAGATACTTGCGATAACCGCCACCAGCCATTGCTCCTGCCAGACACCCATGAAGATGGGGAATTCTGCGACGAAGCCAGAGAAGCCAGGCATACCCATCGAAACCAGACCGCCGATGATGAAACCGATGGCGGCGAACGGCATGATCTTCGCCATACCGCCCAGTTCGGGGATCATACGGGTGTGTGAGCGGTCGTAGATCATACCGGTCACAGCAAAGAAGAGAGCCGTCATCACGCCGTGCGAGAACATCTGCACACCTGCACCGGTCAGACCGGTGGTATTGAGCGTGGAAATGCCGAGCATCACCAGACCCATGTGCGAAACGGATGAAAAACCGATCATGTATTTCAGGTCGGTTTGGACGAAAGCGATATATGCGCCGTACACAACCGCGATACCCGCAAAGCCCATGATGAGCGGTGACCAGGTCTTCGCACCTTCGGGCAGGAGCATGATACCAACGCGAAGAGCGGCGAACGCGCCCAACTTCATCAGCACGCCCGCATGGAACATGGAGACGGCGGTCGGTGCCGCAACGTGACCATCCGGCGACCAGTTATGGAAGGGCCAGATGCCACCCAGCACTGCGAAGCCGAGGAAGACGGGCAGGAACCAGATATTCTGGAACGCGGTCGAGAAGCCTGCGCTTTCCATGTCAAGCATGTTGAAGGAAAGTACGCCGGTATTCTGGTATTGCGTCCAGTACATGGCAAGCGCACCGACAAGGGCGACCACAGAGCCGATAAACAAGTACAGCGTCAGCTTCATCGCGGCATATTCGCGGGTCTTGACCCAACCCCAAATGGCGATGAGCAGGTACATCGGGAAGACGGCGATTTCATAGAAGAAGAACAACATGAACAGGTCGAGTGAGACGAACACGCCGAACACGCCGCCCGCCAAAAGGAACAGGAAGGCGAAGAACTCGCGCGGGCGGTCCTGAATGCCAGCCATGACATGCGGGTCGTCGTTGCCCCATGAGATGAGCACACCCGTGAACATGACGATACCCGTCAGCAGGACGAGCGGAGCGCTCATGCCATCCACGCCAAAGTACAGGGTGATGCCAAGCTGTGGGAGCCAATTGTGCTGCTCAAGGAACTGGTAGCCGGTCATGCCGCCCTGCAAATACTGAAGATAGACCCAGCCGGAGAGCAGGAGGTCTATTGCCGCGGTGGCAAGCGCAATGCCGCGGACTTCAGTTTTGCGGTTGGCAGGCACCATTAGCATGATGGCTGCGGCTACAAAGGGAAGGAACGTGATAATACTCAGGATGGGAAAATTCATCATCCACCTCTTAGAACAGAGCCACCACGGCTTTGTTGATTACGTCCAGGATCCACGCGGGCCAGATGCCGATGACCAAGATCAGAACCATCAACGGAACCATCACAAAAATTTCGCGCGTATTGATCTCGGTCAGTTTGTGTTCGCCGTGCGCCCAATGTTCGTTCATGGGACCATGCAGCACTTTCATAATTCCCTTCATGATGTAGGCACCCGTGAAGAGCAAGCCAAGCATGGAAATGGCAGTGTAGGGGGTCAGGACAGGATACGAGCCTCGCACCACCATGAACTCGGAGACGAAGCCGTTTAGTCCGGGAAGCCCAAGCGAAGCCATGCTGGTGAAGATCAGGATGCCGCCGTAGATCGGCACAAGCGGGAATAAGCCGCCGAACTTCTCAAGGTCGCGGGTGTGCGTGCGTTCGTAGATGACACCCACGAGGAAGAACATTCCAGCCGCGGATAAGCCGTGGTTGAACATCTGCAAGACAGCGCCGCTCATTGCGATGTGCGCGTCAGCCGTACCGGAGGCAAGCCCAGCCGCGGCGATGCCGAGCACCACGAAGCCCATGTGGTTGACGGAGGAATACGCGACGAGTCGTTTGAAGTCCGTTTGACCGAGCGAGCCGAACGCGCCAAAGACGATCGCGGCGACGGCAAGGAATGCCAGCGCGCCTGCGAAGATCTTCGCTTCGAGCGGATAGAGCGGCAGCACCAGACGAATAAAACCGTATGCGCCGAGTTTGAGCAGCACGCCCGCGAGGATCATCGAACCGGCGGTCGGGGCTTCGGTATGGGCATCGGGCAGCCAGGTGTGGAAGGGCCACAGCGGAACCTTAACCGCGAAGGCGATGGCGAATGCCCAGAAGGCTATCGTCTTGACCGTGCCGACCGTCATCCCGAGGAGGACAGAATCCGCTGCCAGCGAATTCCAACGCTCATAGAGGGCAAGCAGGTCATAGGTCCCGAAGAGAACGCCGAGCATCTGCACAGCCAGCAGCAGACCGAGCGATCCGCCCATCGTGTAGATCATGAACTTGAGCGAAGCGTAGTCCCGGTTTGCGCTCCCCCACTGGTTGATGAGGAAGTACATGGGAACGAGACCGATCTCCCAGAACACGAAGAAGATCAGCAGGTCGAGCGCCATGAACACGCCGAGCATGCCTGTTTCGAGAAAAAGGAAAAGCATCATGTACGGCTTGACGCGGTCGGTCACGCTGAACGAAGCGAGGATCGCCAGCGGCGTGAGCAAGGTGGTCAGCAAAACCATCGTAAGCGAGATGCCGTCCACACCGACGTGGAAGGATGAGTGGATGGCTTCGTACCAGACATATTTTTCTTCGAACTGAAAGCCGGTGGCGTTCGGGTCGAAGTTGTTCCAAAGCACAAGCGTGAGCACGAAGGGGATCAGGCTGGCTGCAAATGCGAACCAGCGCAAAAGTTTCGTTTCGCCGCCCGGCAGGAAGAGCATGATCAATGCCGCTATGGTCGGCAGAAAAAGGATCAGGCTAAGGAGATGATCGTTGAGAAAGTCCATCGTGCGCTCCTATGCCACCAGGAAAAAGTACAGCAGTCCGCCGACCACAAAGAGCACGATCAGCGAAAGGATGAGATACTGCTGGATGCGACCCGTTTGAATGGGGCGGAGATTCTTGCCGACCCACCACGTGGCGTCTGCAGAACCATCCCCGATCAAACGATTGATAATGGGCACGTCGAAGTAATTGCGGATCGCGCTACCGACTCCGCCGGTAGCAGGTCCGAAGATATGAAGGATGCCGTCAATGAAGCCTTTGTCCATCCACTTGGAGACGAAGACTTCCGAGAACCACAGCGCGGGCTTGATGAAGACCACGTCGTAAATTTCATCGAAGTACCACTTGTTCTTGAGGACGGGGATCTGCAGTTTATCTTCAGCGGTTGTTTTGACGTTGCGATATGCGAAGTAGCCGGCCGTCAGACCGCCGAGCGCGACGACAAGCGAGGTCAACAACGGGATCCAACTGAACTCCACAGCTTCGGGATGTTCGGCAAGTGTACCGCCCACGAATTCATGGAACCAATTCGGAACGAGTCCGCCGATGAGCGGGAAATGTTCGGGGATACCGACCCAGCCGTAGGTCACCGCGAAGAACGCCAGCACGACCAACGGGGTCGTCATCGTCCACGGAGTTTCCTGCGCGTGTTCGGCTTCCTTCGTGCGGGGTTCGCCAAGGAAGGTCAACGTGATCTGGCGCATGGTGTAAAAGGCGGTCAGGAAGGCGGCAAATGCAAGCGTGATGAAGACCGCCATGTGACCATGTCCCCACGCGTCCGCGAGAATTTCATCTTTCGACCAGAAGCCGGCCGTTATCAGCGGGAAACCCGAAAGGGCGAAACCGCCGATGAGGAAGGTCCAGAAGGTAAAGGGCATCTTCTTGCGCAGACCGCCCATGTTGAACATATCTTGCGGGTCCACATCGTGGTTGCCCGTGTGCAGAACTCCGTGCTCCATGCCGTGGATAACCGAGCCGGAGCCGAGGAAGAGCAAAGCCTTGAAGAAGGCATGTGTGATGAGATGGAAGACTGCCGCCAC
The DNA here is from genome assembly GCA_964372045.1 of uncultured Anaerolinea sp. GTDB lineage: Bacteria > Chloroflexota > Anaerolineae > Anaerolineales > Villigracilaceae > Villigracilis. The sequence continues at coordinate 25,228 of CAYJPO010000022.1, read as the reverse complement.
ATACGCGCCGATGCCCAGCGCGGCGATCATGAAGCCGAGTTGGGAGATGGTTGAGTATGCCAGCACGCGCTTGATATCGTTCTGCGCCACGGCAATGGTCGCCGCGAAGATGGCAGTGAATGTACCGATGAACGCCACGAAAGTCATTTCAGGCGTCAGACCGTGACCTTCGAACCCAGCCGTAAGCAGCGGGAACATGCGAATGACCGCATACACACCAGCCGACACCATCGTCGCCGCATGAATCATGGCGCTGACGGGGGTCGGACCTTCCATCGCGTCCGGCAGCCAGACATGCAGGGGGAACTGCGCGGATTTGCCTATGGTTCCGATGAAGAGCAGGACAGCGATCAAACCTGCGGCGGACAGACCAAACACACCCGTTGGAACGGATGCGAGCGTGTGTAAAATTTCCTCATTGAAGATTTCGCGAAACGAGAGAGTCCCGGTCACGCTGTAGAGGAAGGCGATGCCGATCAGCATGAACACATCACCGATGCGGGTGGTCATGAAGGCTTTGATCGCCGCGTTGCGCGCCGAAGGTTTGCCGTACCAGAAACCGATCAACAGGTAGGAGCACAAGCCCATGATCTCCCAGCCGACGAACATGGTCAGCAGGTTATCCGAGATCACCAGCACGTACATACCGAAGGCGAACAGACCGAGGAAGGCGAAGAAGCGCGAGTACATCGGCTCAATAGATGGAACCACATGCTTATGCCCATGCTCTTCGACGGTTGCGCCGTGCGGCGGAAGACCTGCTTGGTCATGGTCACCGGCGGGTTGACCGAAATTCTGGTAGCCCACGCTGTACAGGAAGATCATGAAGATCGTCCATGCCACGAAGAACAACACCGCCGCGCCAACCGGGTCGATCAGCACACCGATCTTCAGCCATGTCTCGCCCGTAGGCAGCCAGTTGATCGAAGATGTAAAAGGGTGTTCACCAAGATGTTCCACGCCCAGAGCGCGCACGAACACGATCATTGCGCCAAGCCAGGAGAGAAATGCCGCGCCCACACCCACCGAATGGCTGAGCGCCTTGTTCTTGTTCGTGAACAACACGATCAAGAAGAAGGCGAGCACCGGTGGCAGTGGAATTAGCCAAATTAATAATTCAGTTGTCATGCGTCCCTACCACTTCAACATATCGAGTTCTTCTGCGATCACCGTATTGCGGCGGCGGTACACAGAAATCACCAAAGCCAGACCCACGGCAACTTCCGCGGCGGCGACGGCAAACACGATGACGGCAAAGACCTGTCCGGTCATCGAGAGCACATCGCTGTAACGCCAGAAAGCCACGAGGTTGATATTCACGGCGTTGAGCATCAATTCCACGCCGAGAAGGATCGCAACCGCATTGCGCCGCACCAGCACGCCGAACAAGCCGATGCTGAACAAAGCCGCCGCGAACATGAGATACCAGGAAAGAGGAACCATATCTGTGCGCCTCCTATTTCTTAGAGTCCCCGCCACGGGGAGAGTCCCCGGAACGGGGATTGAACGCGACGTACACCGCGCCCACCAACGCCGCCAGCAAGAGGACGGACGCCACTTCGAACGGCAGGACGAATGCCTCCGGCGAAGTGAGCGACTCACCCAGCAGGCTGATCGCATCGAACCCGGACGGGAGGTCAGCGGCGGTGTTCTGGAAGCCGCTCCAACCCGAAAGCAGGAACGCCAACCCGGCAAAGACCAGGACCGCCATGATCGCGCCCAGCCACCAATTCTTATTCATCTGCGGACCAGCGTCGCGCATGTCTTTGCGGGTGAGCATAACGGCGAAGATGAAGAGGATGGCGATCGCGCCGATGTAGACCACCACCTGTACCACCGCAATGAAGTTCGCGTTCAGCAGCGCATACGCCACTGCCACACCGAACAGCGTGGATACAAGCCATAAAGCCGCATGGACGAGGTTACGGGTCGTCACCACCATCAGCGCGGAGCCGAGCGTGAAAGCGGCAACGATCATGAAAATAATTTGTTGTGCTGTCATAGGAATCACCTTTAGTGATGCGCCTCCGCAGGCTTCTTCACGCCTTCCACCTGCACACGTTCCTTGCGGGTCACGGAGCGGGCGATCTCCAGCGCGATCCAACCCGTCACCACATTGGCGAGGAACATGCCGAGGATGAAGAGCCAGGTCGGGGCACCGGTGAGCAGCGCGTTCATCAGCGCCGTTACCAGCAGGAGCGCAAATGCCAGCGGGGTGAGGAACTTCCAATTGAAGCCAAGCATCTGGTCGATACGGATACGCATCATGGTGTACTTGACCCACATGATGACCCAATAACCAACCATTGCTTTGATGATGAGGATCAGGATGGCGAGGAACGGGCTGACCTGCTCCAAGCCGAAGAAACGATAGCCGCCGAAGAACAGGATCGCCCAGAAGCCGCCGAAGGTGAAGGCATGCAGGAGTTCACCCGCGTAGAACATTCCGAACTTCATGCCGGAGTATTCGATGTTGAAACCGGACACCAGTTCAGATTCGCCTTCCGCGAGATCGAAGGGAGCGCGTCCCAATTCGGCGATGGCGGCGATCAGGAAGATCAACGCGCCCAGCGGCGAAAGCAGGAAGAACCACACGGTCTGCGACTGGATGATGGCGTTCATGTTCATCGAACCCGAATAGATGACCGGGATCATGAGCATGGTCAGCATCGGGATTTCGAACGCGACCATCACCGCTACTTGACGAAAACCGCCGATCATCGCGAACTTGTTGTTCGATGACCAGCCCGCCATGATGATCGAGAGCGTCCCGATGGCTCCGGCGGCGATAAGGAATAGCACGCCGACGTTCAGGTCCACGCCAAGCATCACAGGCGCAAGCGGCACCACCGCCCACAGGATCAAGACCGACATCATCGAGAGGATCGGTGCGAGGTTGTAGACAACCTTATCCGCCCCGCCGGGGGTCGTATCCTCCTTGATGATGAGCTTGATGATGTCCGCGAACGGTTGGATCAAGCCGAAAGGTCCCAAGCGGTTCGGACCGAGGCGGTCCTGGAAGCGAGCCACCACCTTGCGCTCGATCCAGACCAGGAAAATATCCAGCACCATCAGCAGCGCGATGAGCAGGAACACACCGAGGAAGGCAACCAGCACATGGGAAAGGACAGCGTCCATTCCCCAGCCGGTAAAGACACCTTCAAGCCAATCCGCGGCGACTTTTAAGGGGTCATTCCAGAAACTCATAAATCACTCCTATTACACAAAGAAAAGGCTGAAAGGAAAGATCCCGTCAGCCTTCGCTTCAATTTATTATTGATTTACACCCATTCCAACATTCCCTTGCGCCAGGTGTATACCAGACCGACCACGAGGATCGCTACAAAAATGATCCCCTCGATGACGGCGTACAACCCGAGTTGACCGAGTTTCACCGCCCACGGGAAAAGGAAGACCGCTTCCACGTCAAAGACAAGGAAGACGAGTGCAAAAATGTAATACTGAGCCTTGAATTGGATCCACGCCTCCCCCACCGCTTCGATACCGCATTCGTATGTAGATTCTTTAATGGGGTTGGGTTTCTTGGGTCCAAAGATGAAGCCCGCTGCGATCGCGCCGATGGGAATGATCAGACCGACAACGATAAACAGGGCGATGTATAACCACTCATTCATTTGCTCGCTCCATTGGGAAATTCTTACAACGTATGGGGCATTGTACCATAAAGGACAAATCATCTCCCATTAAGCGTATCCAATTTAGGGGTGATATTTGTCATATTTTCCGCGCGGAATTTCGTGTCTTCTTTTTTCGCCTGCCCAGCTTGCCCCACAAATACTTGGCGATGTCATCGAAGAACGGAAAACCGACGATGACGCCAAGCACAGAGCCGACCACGCCAGATGTCTTGACAAAATCGGTGGAGAAGCCGAAGAAGTCCACCGCCTCGATCTCTACGATCTGAGCGGATACGGCTACGCGGCTTTCTTCTCCGCTGAGACGGTCGGTGAAGATCAAATGCAGCCAGATGACCCCGCTGTAGTTGCCCGTCTCACGCGCGAGGATGCTCCAATAAAATGTGACCGGTTCCCGCTGCCGCAGCGGTTGCAGGGTCGCTCCCGACGGCTGGACTTCGATGCCCGCGATATCAAAACGCGCTTCAGCGACAACGTTGTGAGTCTCATATAAGTTGGGGATCTCGACGACCTCGCCCTCCACCACATGCCCACCGATTTCAGCGGTCGGTGTGATGTTGCCCAGGTCGTCCACCTCGAGCGTCAGGCGGATGACATCCCCCTTCTCCCCTGCTTTTATCGTCGGTGGGAACTCGAGCGTGAGTCGGCGCGTTTCAGGGATGCCTGGTTGGGCGGGGATTTGTGTCGGGATGAGTGTACCGCCGGGCGGGGTTGCGGTCGCGGGAGGGGCTTCGGTTGCCGGTGGTTCTTCTGTCGCCACAGGTTCTTCGGTGGCGGCAACTGCGGTCAGCGCTTCAGAAGATGGCGCTTCAGTTGCCTGTGTCCCCGCGCACGCAGACAGGGAGAATGCAAGCGTCAATCTGACGGGAAGTAGAAAAAGGATACGGGGAGAAAAAAGCTTGGGAGTCACGCAATAGGCTCAAGGTCGGGAAGATGCGAGGACGGCGTTGGGAGCTGCATCTCAGCCGGAGAAATATCCTGGATGCGCGTCTCACGCGGGTTGGGCGAAAATCCCCAGATCAAAAGAGATATGGAAATAATAAGGATAACGACTGCAAGTGCGATCCGTATCTTCCTGATCATAGATCTATTTCTTCGACCTCAATGTACCATTTGACGCGCGTGCCGACGCGGTCACGTAATTGCCAGGCGACCGGCTTGGGCATGGTTTTGAACGTTTGCAGTATCTCTTCGATGCGGTTCGTGATGGTGCTTCGTTCCTCTGCCGTGAGGGGCAGGTCTTGCGCGGCGACGAATTCCGCGACGCGCCCCAGGTTGATGGAGGTCGTCTTATACAAGCCCCAATCCAGACCGCACAAATGGGCAAGGATGGGCAGGTTGATCTTTTCACGGTCGTCGCTGCCGGTTTCATTATTCAACAAAACGGATGTGATATCAAGCAGGTCCTTGCGGTTGAGTTCGAGGATCTGCGCTTTGGACAGCAGAAGCTCCGCCAGCGGAATGGTGACCGGGTCAAAGGCGAGGCGGTCTTCGAGGGGAATTTTGTGGCACATCTCGAAATCGCCGACGAAGACATCCACCTTCATGCCGGATCTATCTTCGAAGTAAAGCTGGCGGTGCGCGCCGTTCAGGATGTTGAACTGCTTATCGGGGCTGTAGCCCATGATGACCATGAACGCTTCGAATTCGCGGCGTTGTTTTCTGGCAACGACAAAATCAAGATCTGCAAACTCACGCACGAAGAGAGGGTGATTCGTTTTGTTGTGTGCCTGCACTGCCAGCCCGCCAATGGCGCGGACCTGGAGATTCCTGGAGTTCCCCGCTTCCACCAGCCGGTACATTTCACTCATGATCTCTTGCGTTGTGAGCGTCATCCATTCACCTAATACGAAAGACCTGACAGGTTTAAGGAAACCTGTCAGGTCTCATCATTGTAATTACTCGACCGGGATCTCAGCCTGGACTTTGCCCAGGTCGATCCCCTTGCTCTTGCGATATGCCTTGAAGCCGAAGTAAATCACAGCAGCAAGCACATAGTTGCCGAGCATGTAATAGATCGAACTGGTATTTTTGATGCCAATACCATACAGGGCGTTCGGATCGATAAGCCATTGATAGAGCAGGTAGACGAGGAACCCGCCGAAGATGACACCCGCCACGGTGATCAACGGAATGCCGAAAACGTTGTACTTGGCGATGGGCGATGACTTATACAGGTCAGGCTTGGTGTACGGCAGGACGATGGCGGAAATGGTCGTGCCGAGGAACGTCACTGCGATGACCAGCGTGGAGCACAAGGTCAGCGAGGCGAAGTTGAAGTGGTTGTAGTTGAATAAGTACGCCACCAGAATGGACGGGACCACCATCAACAGCAAAGCATTCACTGGCGTGCCGGTGCGCTCATCCACTTTCGCAACCGCTTCGGGCAGCAGACGGTCGAAGGCGGCGGCGAAGATCACACGCGTGGAGGAAAGGAAGACCGTTCCGCTCCAGCCGAACCACCACAGACTCATCAACGCCACGACAACGAACTGGACGAGTTTATTGGTGGTCAGGAAGGATGCCAACAGCGCAGGATAGGGCCAGACGGGCAGCGCAGGCAGCACATCCGTATAGCCCCAGGCGTAATTCCACCATGCCGCGCCAGCTTGAACGTAGAACTCCCAGCCCATCGTTTTGCGGATGGCGAAGAGCAGGATGATGCCCAGAAGGGTGGTAATTCCGAGCGCCCAACCCATGCCCGCCATATTGCGTTTGAAATCGGTCGCGCCGCGCACTTCACCGTACAGCGTCGCGCCCCAGTTGGGCCACAAATTAAAGAAGACCATGTAGGGGATGACGAGGAAAACCGCCGCCAGCGAGCCCCCGGCAAATGGCGTGATCGCCCCGGCATCCGTTCCCAACTGAACCGTCGCATCATAAACGCCCGACGCTGCGCCGAACATCGAAGTCGCATTTGCGTCCAGTCCGGCTTTGAAGGCTTCGGGCGAACCAAACAGCAGCATCACGACCACGATGAGCAGCCCCAACATGCCACCGTAGAAGGAGACCTTCTGGATGCGCGCATAAGTCTTCATGCCAAGCATGATGAAGAGGCTGACGATGGCGAGCGTGATGATGGACGCGGTGAACGCGCCGTTCTGAGTCCCTGCGAACCAGAGCGCAATATCCTTCAGCCCGAGCACACCCAGGATCGGCACCAGCACGATGTGGCGGAACATATCGCCATACAGCGGCACCCACAACCACAGGATGAACCACCAGCCGGTGACAGCGAGGATGAATCCGACGCCCCCACCGAGGATGCGGCTCTGCCAGACGTAGTCGCCGCCCGAACGGGGCATGACGGCGATCAACGCGGCATAGACGACCACTTCAAAGAAGATGAAGAGCGCGCTGACGATCAGCGCATTCACCATCCCGCCCTCGAAGTAATACATCTGGCTGAAACTGTACAGACCGAGGGTGATCAGGTTGATGGAGAACAACGCGTAGATGAACGCGTCCATGACCGACCAGGAACGTACCAAGCCGGTCGCTTTACGGACAAACAAGTTACTCATAGCAATCTCCTCTTTGGTGTTGATATTTACGAATTACGTCTCACGCTTTACGAATTTGGTACCTGGGTTCCCACCCTCGCAATGCGTGATACGTTATCCGCTTTAACCTGTTGTCAAAACGTAATCTTCCACCTTTTTCTTGCCGAGCCGAACGATCGCGCCAAGCAGTGTGCCCTGCTCATACATCGAGCCGGGGTTGATGCACAGCGTCTTGCCGATGCGGGCAACCCCGCGTCCTTCGTGGATGTGACCGTGCAGACCAAGCAGCGGCTGAGTCTTCTCGATGGCTTCGCGCAGCGCCGTCGAACCGACCGCCTTCAACGCCTGCCCCGCCATTTTTGGGCGCAGGTTTTCATCCAACTCCGGCGCTTCATCGAGATTCGATTTATACGGCGGCACATGGATGTTGAAGATGGCATTGTGCGGGTCTTTGAGCTGGGAAGTCATCGCCTCATACCGCACCTTGAGCTGACTCTCGTCCTCTTCACGGTGCGTGTCCCAGGGGGTGCGGTTGCTCCACCCGGACGCTATCATCTCATGTCCGCTGTTCAATTTCGTGACCATGCCTTCCGCCAACACCACGCTCTTGCTCGCGCGGATGATCTCGTCGACTTCGTCCATATCGTCGTTGCCGGGGCAGCAATAGACGGTCATGCCGCTGCCTTCCAGTTTTTTATCCGCCAGTTCCATCCATTGCTGAACGACCTTGAGCACTTCCTGCAAAAAGATGGTGCTGACACGGTCCGGGTCTTTTTCCAACTCGACGATCTCGTCGGGATTGGTCATATACGGATAGTAACCGCGACTGCGGACGCGCTTTTTGAGGTCCGTCAGTTCGTCTTCGTTCGTAATATCAAACACCTGTTCGAGTAAAGTGACACGGTAATTCGAGCCGCCCTGGTGAATGAACGGGACAACCGCCTTGCCCGTCATGTCGCCGCCGAGGATCAATTGATCGGCGTTGTAAAACTTCCCCGCATTCAAAAACTTGCTCCAGCAAATATCCGACCCGTGAATGTCTGTGGCAAAAAATATTGTAGTCACATGCAAATCCTTCTTGTGCTGAGATTGTTCCAGCTTGGCTTTGGGATGGCTTGCAGAGGTGGTGCGGGATGTCGGATTAATTATACCCACCGAACGCGGGAATGCAACAGGTTTGGCGTCTGTTTCGGTAACCTGTGGGGAATTGCACGAACGAAGGAATTTGTATCGATATTGCGAAGTTGAGTTGTTGTAGAATCATTCAAGATATTTAACCCAGCCAAGGTCAAAAAGGATGAGCTGATGATTCGCAACTTTAGCCAACGAATATTTCTTTTTCTGTTACTGATCCCGATAATTTCTTATTCCTGTAGAAGGTCTGCCGCGCAACCCAATATCAGCGAAGAAACCCCGTTACCGGCGGCGACTACCACGGTCCCGGCACCCACTCCAACGTTGGAGCCGGAGGCGTTCCCCTTTCAAAGCGGACGGAACGAGTACATCCTCTCTGTGGACAATTCCGCGCGCGAACTGATCGTGTATGTCCCCGCCGGGTATGACGCGAGCCAGCCCACGCCTGTATTGTTCATGTTCCATGGCAGCAACCAGGGCGGGAATCTCATGGTTGAAAACACTACCTGGGCAACCTACGCCGAGCGACAAAATTTCATCGCAGTCTTTCCAACCTCCTGGGAATATCCGTTGATCGACGAACCTGGCAGGCATGAAAAATGGAATGATGCCAGTCTGTCCGAGATCGCACAGCCCGGGACGGAACTCAAGGACGATGTGAAATTCGTCCGCGAGATGATCGCCGCCCTGAAAGTCACCTTCAATGTGGATGAAAAACGGATCTTCGCTTCGGGCTTTTCCAACGGCGGCTTGTTCGTGACGAGCCGCCTGGCGGTGGAGATGCATGACGTATTCGCCGCGTTCGCGGTGTGCGGATCAGGCACACGGCTCCAGTGGGAGGGAGTGTCGGAAGACCCCTTTATAAATGCTCCTACTTCCATATATTCTGTGATGGGCACGAATGATGACAAGGTCTCCGAAGCGACCGGACTCCCACTGCCTTTGCCAGGTGATGAGCAATCCATCCTTGCAGATGAAATATTCGGTCTGATGCTGACCAACACCAGCACCATGCTCTCGCTCGATCCGGCGCAATACACACTCATCGAAGAACCTGCCTATACCGGGTTCATCTTTGACCAAAGCACCATCGGCGCGGATAACGAGTATATCTTCCTGATGGTCAAGAATATGGGGCATGTTTACCCCAGCGGAAACAATAATCGCTACGGCTTGGATGTGACTCCGCTGTTCTGGGAGTTTTTCATGAAGCACGCGCGGAAATAGATCTGACGTGTTTGAGAACAGAGACGAGTTTATATAAATTTCACGATCACCCAATACATTCCCGCCGACACCAGACCGCTGGCAGGAATGGTGATGAACCACGCAGTGACAATTTCCTCTGCCACGCTCCAGCGGACCTTGCCGAGACTCTCCGATGACCCCACACCGATGATCGCCGAGCTGACCACCTGCGATGTGCTCACCGGCAATCCCAAAAAGGAGGCTCCCAAAATGACGATACTGGAAGTCATCTGCGTGGAAAAACTGTGAATGGGACGTATCTTGTAAAAGCGCCCGCCCAATGTGCGGATCAACTTCCAGCCGCCGAGGGCTGTGCCCAGTGCAATCGCCCCGGCACTCAATGTGATCACCCACATGGGAACTTCAAACGATTTGATATATCCACCGATGAGCAAACTGAGCGTGATGATGCCCATCGTCTTTTGCGCGTCGTTCGTGCCGTGGCTGAACGCCATTCCCAAAGCTGTGACGAACTGTCCGCGTTTGAAGAATTCATTGATCCCATTGGATGCGTTCTGCGCAAGAAAATAGATCAGGCGGGTAATTCCGAACCCAAAAACGAACCCAAGTACCGGCGAAGCCACCAGGGCGATAATTACCTTTTCAAGACCTTCCAATTTGATCGCTCCGGTTCCAGCGCCTGCCAAAACCGCCCCGATCATGCCGCCGATCAAGGCGTGTGATGAACTGCTCGGGATGCCAAGCACCCACGTCAGCACATTCCACACGATCGCCCCGAACAGACAGGCGATCATCACATCCAGGTTGAGCGCGCTGGACTGCGCCACTTCCTCGCCGATGGTGGTGGCAACCGCCACCCCGAACAGGAACGGACCGAGGAAATTGGCGACCGCCGTCAGACCGAGGGCGGTGTTCGGGCGGAATGCCCGCGACGCGATCATGGTGGCAACGATGTTGCTCGAATCATGCACACCGTTCAGAAAATCGAATACAAGAGCCAGACCGATGACGATATAGAGTTGGATGGACATACGCCAATACTAACACTTCCGAACGCTGAACCACCATGCCAACCTTCCCAAATTTCCCTGCAAAATCTCAGGTAGGCAAAACGCGGACCATGGCATTCTCAAAGGACTATCAAACAAGTTTTTACCCGCCAAGTCCGCAAAGGGCGCAAAGAAAATCTCTTGAACTTCGCGCTCTTGGCGTGCTTCGCGGTTAATTCATCTGAGAGCATAACCGCATTCCGACGTTGAGAAAGCCATGAATACAAGCCCCAATTTACTTGACCCAAAACAGGCAGGCGTTTATCATTTCATGCTACAAATGGGATTTATAATGAAATAAGTTGTTTACGCTTCATTGATCGGGAATACATGGGAGACGAACCATGAAGGTTTTTCTTAGCTCCACCTATATTGATCTGATCGAACATCGCAAAGCCGCGCATGATGCGCTGGAACAATTGGGTTTGTATGTGATTGGCATGGAGTCATTTGGCGCACGTCCAGAAGACTCTACAGTTGCTTGCATGAAAGAGGTAGAAGAGAGCGATCTTTTTATTGGTATTTATGCCCATCGCTATGGGAACATTCCCAAAGATTCAGATGTTTCCATAACGGAACAAGAGTTTGACCAAGCGCAAGAACTTGGCAAACCGATCTTTGGCTTTGTTGTCGATGAAGAATATCCCTGGTCGCCTAAACAGATCGAACATGATAAAAACGAGCAGCTCAAAAATCTGTTGAGCAAAGTCAAGAAACAGCCTATTGAATTCTTCACTACACCAGACAATCTAGCACAAAAGATCGCCTCCTCTATTGGGCGACACCTTTCTGAACTCAAAGCTGCAGAGGAAGAAGCTCGGCTTAGAGAGATCTCGGTGAACGTAGGCGGTAATTTTACGGGCACCCTCACCATTGGCGACCACAACACAAGCAATAATTCAACTTACAATTTTCAACCCCATAAGCCAACTGGTAACACACTCCCTACTCAATCCTTTTTCGTTGGGCGAGAAAAGGAACTAAAAACCATCGCCGAAGCATTATCCCCTGATACTCGAGCATGGGGCGCGCTTATTGACGGACCCGGCGGCATCGGCAAGACCACCCTCGCCATCAAAGCTGCACATGATGCATCAGTGGAACTCTTTGACCGTAAAATTTTCATCACCGCCAAAGTACGTGAACTGACGCCCGATGGAGAAAAGACACTGACTGACTTCACTCGCCCGACTTACCTTGCAATGCTTGATGAATTAAGCAAGGAATTAGGCGAAATAAAACTTTCACACCTGGCACTCGATGAACGCGCAAATGCCCTACGCCTCGCATTAGCAGGAAATAAAGTATTGATAGTTTTCGATAATTTAGAGACCTTCCCGGAAGAGGAACGTGTTCGCCTCTTCCAATTCCTCTCCCGTTTACCTGAAGGGAATAAAGCCATCGTCACTTCTCGTCGTCGTTCCGACGTAGATGCACGCATTGTGCGCCTTGACCGCCTCTCATACGATGAAGCAATGCTATTGATCCAAGAACTCTCAAGGAAATACAAGAAATTAGAAAGGGCTTCTCCGAAGGAGTATGAAGACTTATATGCCATCACCAAAGGGAATCCACTATTCATTCGGTGGATTGCTGGGCAATTAGGGCGCGAAGGCTCTCAACTTCGCACAATTGATGAGGCTGTAAAATTCATTGACAAAGCGCCAAAAGGGAATGATCCACTCGAATACATCTTTGGTGACCTACTGGAAACCTTTACCGAGAATGAGACAAAAGTCCTTGCAGCATTAACTCACTTCGCACAACCAGCAAAACTTAATTGGCTAGCACAAATGACCGAATTGCCCCAACGTGCCGCCGAGTCTGCATTGGAGGACCTGACCGACCGCTCAATCCTCATTACAAATTACGAAATACGCACTTACTACCTCCCCCCACTCACCGCACAATTTATCAAAACCCGCCGTCCTGAGGTTGTGACCAAAGTGGGCAACACACTCGTAGAACACGCCACTACCCTTGCATTAGAATACGGAGGCGAAACTAATTACGAAGGCTTTCCTTTTATAGACGCCGAATGGGATTTCTTTTCCGCCTTGCCTCGCGCACAGACAGGAAACGATAACCGCTTGCAAGCTTTGCACAAACACCTCCATAAATTCCTAAGTTTTACCGGACGGCTAGATTGGTTTTCCGAACAAGCTGAAACAAACAGTGCGACTTTAGATGACAAAACCAATGAAAAAGAAAGTGCAATCGCTTCCAATGTAGTCGGAAATTTTAGCAACAATATGACTACCGGATTTAAGAATATTCATAACGCTACGATTAATATACGAAGGATTGATAAGGGTTCCGCTCTTCCAAACCTAACCTTTTTTTTTGGTCGCGAAGAAGAAATAAAGCTAATACTTAATGCAATTTCCCCTGAATCCCGGTCATGGGGTGTACTTATTTTCGGCGAAGGAGGTATAGGTAAAACTGCACTTGCACTTGAGGCGGCGCACAGAATTCCTGTAACTTTTTTTGAGAATAAAATTTTCGTTTCGGCAAAAGAGCGAGAATTAACAGCCAAAAGGGAGTTTTCTTCAAACGAGTTCAACCAAAACAGTTATCATGCAATCTTAAACGAAATTGCACTCCAGATGGGGGAAGAAGGAATACCTCTTCTTGCCCCAAATGATCGCGCATATGCTGTGAGCCGTGCACTCAACACAAAAAAAGTCTTATTAATTTTAGATAACCTAGAAACACTAACTAGCAATGACCGAGATCGCCTAAATCAATTCTTAAATCGTTTACCGCTGGGCTGCAAAGCTATTGTTACTAGCCGTCGCAGAGATGAAACAGATGGACGAGTAATTCGCCTTGTCCAACTCGAACGAATAGAGGGAGAAAAGTTTATTACTGAATTAGTAAATAGAAACCCCAAAATCCAAACAATAGATGAGATAGAAAAAGGCGAGCTATTTTACGCGGCAAACGGAAATCCGTTAATTATTAAGTGGCTCATTGGGCAAGTAGGGAGGGACGGCACAAATATTAAAACTATTACAGAAGCAATTAGGTTTATGAGGCAAGTCCCTAAAGAAGGTTACGGTGAAAACAAGAACGATCCAGTCGAATATGTTTTTGGAGAAATATTAAATAGCTTAATTCCAGAACAGAAGCTTATATTAGCGGTAATGGTTTTCCTTAATCTATCTCCAAAAATTGAGTGGATAAAAAATATAACTGGTTATGATGAGAAAAATATTGAAATAATACTAGAAGAGCTTGCCAATCGCTCAATTTTATCAACTATCGAAGATACTAAGGGTTATTTCTTGCCATCTTTATCTAGACAACTAGTATTAAGAGAGCTTTCAAACGAAGTTGCTGATGCAGAAGAAAAATTAGCGCAGTATGCCTATAGAATTATTATTGAATATGGTGGAAGAAAATATTTTCAAAACTATGAAAAATTTGCTGAGAATTGGAATCTTATCTTTGCGGCACTTCCATTTTGCATAAAAAATGATGCTTCAAAACTTCAATTTATTTACGATGCACTAGATATGTTTTTAATCTCAAGCGGACAATTAGATGAATTGCTATGGCTTAATCAACAAGCAGAAACTGTAGCGCTATTAAATAAAGACTATGATTTTGCTGGCAAGAGGGCGTATAAAGCGGGACTTATTTATGGTTACCGTGGACAGTCGGTCGATGTATTACAATATGCAAACCGCGCAGAAAAATACTGGAAAGAAGCATATCCCACAAAAGAGTCTTACAATTTAGTCAAGCCTTTAGTCAATTACCTGCAAGGAGTTGGATATAAAATTGAGAAAGACTACCAGAAGGCAATTGATGTCATTGAAGATGCAATTAATATCTGGAAAACTCTCGCTCCAGTAAGTATAGAGATTGCAGATTCACTTAATGTACTTGGTGAGATTCACATCGAAATGGCAAAAGCCCGCGATCAAGAAAGGCATTTGTCACACGCAGAAAATAGTATTAACGAGGCATTAAGGATTGCCAATAAGATAAATTACAAAGAAGGAATGTCGAAATACAAAGGAAATCTTGCATATTTAGCCCTTACAAATAACGATTGGTCAAAAGCAATAATACTAGCGCAAGAAGCATTAGAACAAGCAAAAGAAATTGGATATCAAGTTGAAATTGCTAGAGAAAATTTTATTTTAGCTTCAGCTTATTTTGAATTAGGGCATGTTGGGGATAAAGGTAAAGTCGCAATTAGAAAATCAGTTGAAACCTATACTCGGCTACGCCATGAAGATTTGCCTTTAGCTGAAAAGCTGATGTACAAGTGGGAAAGGAAGATGGGTTCAAGAATTTGACAGGGTTGTTTCAGAAACGCGAATCACGTAAAGAGTTATGCACATAAGGGATTTATGACATTTGTTACAGCGCCAAAACGGAGATTGGACGTAAAATATTAAGGTCATTGGAGACCGAATGGCACAAGGGGAACACATGCCAGGCTCGCTACCCAAAATTTGACGCAACCTCAAATTTCAGGAGACCAAATGACCCCGATCTATCCCCCCGAACCGTTTCGCATCAAAGTTATCGAACCCATTCGTCTCATCCCACGTGAGGCGCGGGAAGCTGCTTTAAAAGAAGCGGGCTACAACCTCTTCCTCATGAAAGCTGAAGACATGTTCATCGACCTGCTGACCGACTCCGGCACCGGCGCGATGAGCCAGGAGCAATGGGCAGCCATTATGCGCGGCGACGAATCCTATGCGGGCGCGCGCTCGTATCACCGCCTCAAGATCGCCGTCGAAGATGTGTTCGGCTTTAAGTATTTCATGCCAACGCATCAGGGACGTGCCGCTGAAAATATTCTCGCTGCCGTGCTGGTCAAACCCGGTCAATGGGTGCCGAGCAACATGCACTTCGACACCACCGACGCCAACATCCGCGCGCGGCACGGACGACCCGCCAACCTCGTCATCGACGAAGCCAACGACCCCGAGAACCGTCATCCCTTCAAGGGCAATATGGACATTGCCAAGCTCAAAGCCTTCATCGCCAGGTATGGGCGCGAGCAAATTCCGTTTGGCATGATCACGGTCACGAACAATGCCGGAGGCGGTCAGCCCGTCTCGATGGAGAATCTCAAAGCCGTCTCTCAGGTCTATCGCGAGAACGGCATCCCGTTCTTCATCGACTCTGCCCGCTACGCCGAGAACTGCTACTTCATCAAACAACGCGAACCCGGTTACGAAAATAAATCGGTCAAGCAGATTGCGCATGAAATGTTCGCGCTTGCAAACGGCATGACCATGTCCGCGAAAAAGGATGCCATCGTCAACATCGGCGGTCTGCTGTGTTTGAACGACGATACCCTCTTCCAAAATTTGAAGAACGAATTGATCCTGCGCGAGGGCTTCCCCACCTACGGCGGACTCGCGGGACGCGATCTGGATGCAATGGCTGTGGGATTGTACGAAGGCTTGGATGAAGATTATCTCGCCTACCGCATTGGGCAAACGGCGTACCTCGCCTCACGCCTGAACGAAAGCGAGATACCCACCATTCAGCCGACAGGCGGCCACGGCGTGTACGTCAATGCCGGCGCGATCTTCCCGCACATTGTCAACTACGAATTCCCCGCTCAAGCCCTGGCAGTGGAACTCTACCGCGAAGGCGGCATCCGCGGTGTGGAGATCGGCTCGGTCATGTTCGGCTGTCTCGACCCGGAAGATAACACCTGGCATTACCCCAAGTTGGAATTACTGCGTCTCGCCATTCCGCGCCGCACGTATACGCAGAGTCATCTCGATTACGTGGCGGATTGTTTCGCCGCCATCAAATCGCGCGCAAATAAAGTAAAAGGCTACAGGTTCACCTACGCTCCAGAGTTGTTGCGTCACTTCACAGCGCGGTTCGAACCGCTTTAGCAGACCATAGACAAAGGACGGTAGACCGTGGTCAATACCCCTGGGGTACGATGTGGTCTACCGTCCTTTTTGTTTATTCGCTGATCTTTCGGTTCACTGCAAAGAATGCGATCCAGAATAGGGTCGCCAGCCCGCCAAAGACAAAGGGCGCCTGAGCCCCGCGCGGTTCATCCCACAAAAAGATATACGAGATGCCCATCATGAGGGTCAGGATGACCGCCAACGCCAGAAAGACATTGTGCTGAACCATTAACTTCCTTACTTTCTTTAAAGCTTCCATTTCATTCTCCTTTTTGAGCGGTGCAGGAACATTTTGCAAAGATGGTGCTTGCTTCGCCTGTTCGGCGAGTTTCGCCAATTGAGGGTGGGCTTTCAGATAGTCATCGACCAGAGAGCGGGTTTCCTCGCTGACTTCACCGGCAAGGTAGAGCGGTAACAGGTCCAGGATAATGTGCTGGGGAATATTTTCGTTCATTCAGTTTCTCCGATCTCCAATACGGCAAGTTTCAAACGTGCGCGATGGATCTTTACTTTGACAGTTGCCAGCGGCAATTGCAGAGCACGGGCAATTTCCTCATACGGCAGTTCATGCTGAACACGCATCAGAAACGCGGTGCGGTCCACTTCTGGCAGGGACTGGATCGCACTCATGGCAAGAGCAAGCTGCAGTTTGGATTCGACCTGTTGTTCAGGTGCAGGTTTCGGATCGGGGTGATGCGCGGTCAAGTCGGCTTGCCGTTTATCACGGCGGAGTCCCTTGAGATACAGATTACGAGCAATGGCAAAGAGATAAGCTTTGACTGTCTCGGTACGAATCTCATCCCGACCAACCCAGGCGCGCGCAAAGGTTTCAGATGTGATGTCATCGGCATCATCGGCAGAGCCAGAAAGCCAGAAGGCATACCGGTACACATCCTTCGAGTGCCGCTCGTAAATCTCGTGAAAAGTAATCATGTGTCTCTATCTTACAATATCCATTCGTGCCGAAAAAGTTACAACGGACGCTATAATTCAGCGCACAGTCATATGAATCGACGGACATTCTTCATCACGCTCATTCTCTTTGCCTTCGCTTGTTCACTTCCATCGGCAGATCAACCAACGCCTGCGCCGACTGTTCAGCACACACAACAAGTCCATGCGCTCTCCACACAAACGCCAACCCCAATTGCAGAGGTGCCTGATATTCCAGACCATGTGACGTACATCCTCGACACGGTCATCGACTATGACCTGCATCGCGTCAACGTCAGCGAAACCATTCAATACCCAAATCACACCGGGCAAGTGCTCCCATCCCTAACCCTCGCGATTGCCGCCAATCTGTGGGCGGATTGCTTTCATCTATATGAAGTCAAAGTGGATGATACACCCGTGACTGATATTGGGCTGGAGCTACACCGCCTCGACCTTCCGCTTCCGACTCCGCTCGAGCCTGATTCTGTTGTGACGGTGACTCTCCGCTACAGCCTTTCCCTGCCATTCATGGACCAACTCCACAGCCAGCGCGCGCGCATCTTCGGCTACAGCGAAGTTCAAATGAATCTGGTCAACTGGTATCCGTTCATCGTCCCATTCAAGGATGGCGAGTGGCTTATCCGTGAACCGTGGTCGCATGGCGAATACCTTGTCTATCCGCTGGCAGATTACGAGGTCAACCTGGAATTTGCGGATCAGGCGAATCTCCCCATCGTCGCCGCGAGTGGATTCGCTGAATCGAACGGAACATCCACACGCTACACCCTCACGAACGGACGCGCCTTTGCCCTCTCCGCCAGCCGTGAATTTCAAGTCTCGTCCATGCAGACGGGCGATGTGACCGTGCTGAGTTACTATCTTCCCATTTACAAGAATGCGGGCGAAGCTGCCATGCAAGCCAGCACGCAAGCCTTGCAAGTATTCTCCGAACAGTTTGGACCGTATCCGCACAAGACGCTTTCGGTCGTCATCGCCGATTTCAAAGACAGTATGGAATTCTCCGGGTTGTATTTTCACAGCCGCAGTTTCTACGACCTGTACGATGGCAGTGTTCAAAACTATCTGACCTTCATCGCCGTGCATGAGACGGCGCATCAGTGGTGGTTCGAACAAGTGGCGAATGATCAAGCCCTGGAGCCGTGGCTGGATGAGTCCCTGACCACCTACTCGGAAGCCCTGTATTTTGAATCGCTTCATCCCGAGCTTGTAGCGTGGTGGTGGTCGTACCGAGTGGACTTCTTCGAGCCGCATGGGAAGATCGACATCCCCGTTTATGAAGGGCAGGATGCGGACACCTATAAATACATCGTGTATCTGAATGGTGCGCACTTCCTTCAAGACCTGCGAACACGCATCGGCGACGAGGCGTTCTTCTTCTTTTTAAAGGATTACTACACCCAACAGCGCGGAGGGATCGCCACCCGCGAAGATTTCTTCCGCATCCTCGACGTCCACACCGATGTGGAGTATTCAGACATCGTCCAAACATATTTCAAATAGCTGAACTCACTTGTATAATAGCAAAATGAAATCAGATGAAACCAATCCCCTTTATTATTCCGATTACCTCGAACTCGACAAGATCCTCGGCAGTCAGCACCCCAAAAGCGATGAGTCCACCGATGAAATGCTGTTCATCGTCATCCATCAGGCGTATGAACTGTGGTTCAAGCAGGTCATCCATGAACTGGATGCAGTGCGCGCGATCTTTTCAGCGGAGAATATAAACGACAATGCGGGCGAGATGAGCATCGCCGTGCATAAATTGAAGCGGATCGTGAAGATATTCGAGGTGCTCAACCGTCAGGTAGAGATCCTTGAAACGATGACACCGATGGACTTCCTCGAATTCCGCAACCTGCTGCTCCCCTCTTCGGGATTCCAAAGCCTGCAATTCCGCATCATCGAAGCAAAACTGGGTTTGAAGATGGACCAGCGCTACAAGGCTAATTATTACAAGAACACGCGTCCGGGTGGATTCAGCCAACAGGATTTCGAGACCATCAACCGGGTCGAAGAAGATGCGACGCTCAAGGGGCTGGTCATCATATGGGCAGAGCGGACTCCCTTCTTCGATGAGTCCCTTTGGCGGGAATATCAAAGTCAATTTCCCGTTGAAGATGGAACGCAAAAATTCTGGAACGATTACAAACAGATCTATCAGAAAAGCCTCTCCGGCGTGGAACTACGTCAAACGGAAGAACTTGAGAAAGTCTTTTATAAGGAAGGGCTGGGGGAGTTTTCGCTGAATGCCATGCGAGCGGTGTTGTTCATCATGCTGTATCGCAACCTGCCCATCTTCCAGCAACCGTTCGACCTGCTGAGCACACTGATCGACATCGACGAACTACTCTCGCAATGGCGATACAAACACATGCTCATGGCGCGCCGCATGATCGGCATGCGCGTGGGCACCGGCGGCACGAGCGGAGCTGGCTACCTGGAAGGCGCACTGCGCCAGCATTACATCTTCAAGGAATTGACCGAGGTCTCCACGTTCCTGATCGAACACAGTAAACTGCCGGAACTGCCCAAAGCGGTCAAAGAGAAGATGAGTTTCAATGCATAATCACAAACCACGTTTGGCAGTTCACCAAACGTGGTTTGTTAATTTATGTTGCGGCTACTCTGTATATTGCGGGAGCGCGGGCACGGTATTCAAGTACAGGAAGATCGCTTTCAATTCATCGTCAGTAAGATGATTGATATCATCAAAAGGCATCAATGTTGAATTCAAACCGCGCCCTGTGGGATTGGTCCGCGTACGAATGGTATTCAGGAATTCCTCCTCCGTCCAATCGCCGACCTCACTGCCAGGGGTAATGTTTGGAACGGGATACACAATGCTCGGATCGGGATATGGTCCGCCCGCCAAGTCCACGCCATGACAATCCTGGCAGGCGCTGATGCGCAGCATGTATTCGCCATATTCGACCGTCACACCGGGCTGCGGTGCAGTGATGTTATTTTGGTGCGAGATGATATCCACCGCTTGTTCGCCAAACATGCCCGCAGCAAAGAGAATATATCCGAGTGGTTCCGCCTGAAACGGGCTCGTAATTTTATCCACTGGGGGGACGCTTCGAATATAGGCGATAACCGCCCCCAGATCTTCATCGCTCATATATTGGAAGTACGGCACAGGCGGCATGGAGTTTGCCTTGCCCTCCCAATTGATCCCGTGACGGATCGCCCGAACAAAATCCTCATCTGAATAAATCGAACCAAGCCCGCCCTGACCTGTCGTAAGATTGGGCGTATCCATGGATACAACGCCTTCAATGGCAAAGAACGGGCTGACTCCGCCCAAGTCTTTGCCGTGGCAACCAAGGCATGTTACTTCCGCAATATGGCTGCCGCGCGTGATGCTTTCCGCATCTGTGGGGACGACAATACCCGAGGGTGGAAAATCATAAACCTTGTTGACGCGGGATACGCCGACAAGATACAAAGTCGCAGCCGCGAGCAGGATCAACCCTATGAGCGAACCAAGAACAATCCCGATCCATTTGAATGCTTTTTTCATTTCTAAAATCTCCTTTGGTGAAATTTGGCGTAGGGCAAGACATCGTCCCCGAACGGGGATTAATCTT
Source organism: uncultured Anaerolinea sp. (assembly GCA_964372045.1). Classification (GTDB taxonomy): domain Bacteria; phylum Chloroflexota; class Anaerolineae; order Anaerolineales; family Villigracilaceae; genus Villigracilis. Next base: position 4,227 of record CAYJPO010000022.1, on the reverse strand, counting down.
GCCCTACCCCTCCAACGCCTTCTTCAAGGCTTGCATGGTGTCGTCCATTTGTTTGTCCATCTGGCTTTTCATCATGCCTTCCGCCAGTTTCATGAGTCCGCCGAATTCGCCTTCGGCGTGCATAGTGACCAGCGTGCCGCCGTCCTCCGCGACGAAGGAAAATCCGCCATGCATGGAAACGGGTGCATCTATGGATTTGTAATCGTAGCGAGTCGGCGGATCCCAGACGACGATCTCGGATTTCATCTCCATTTTCTGACCGACGAATTTCGACGCGAACATGTACTGCATCCCCACGCGCGGTGCACCTTCGGTCAGGATTTTGGCTTCGATGAATCCGACCATCCATTTTGGGGCGTTGGCGAAGTCGGTGGCGAAGGCAAAAGCCTTCTCGGGTGTGCAATTGATCTTGATCGATTTTTCCATACGTAACATGATATTTTCTCCTTTTTGATTCTGAAATTAAAACGGTTTGATTAAGCCGCGCTTCCCGCGGCAACGATCACCTTGTGTATCACCTCAAAGCCCTGAGCTCCCTCAAATACAGACAGGGCATCTTGCACTTCACCCCAAACTTTTTTGTACTCATCCTCAGGAAGCGGCGAAGTCAGTTCTTTCAATGTGGGCGATGTGGCTTGGAGATAGCCGACACATTCCTCGGCGGATGCCATATGCATTGGGAGATCAAGAGCGTGGATCTGTATCTTGCTGAATCCACCTTCAACCAAACTTTGACGTAGTACCGCTTCTTCTCCCAAACTGTGAGCTGGAGACTGCGCCTGTGGAATCCCCACCCGCTGACGGACTACCAACACTGCGCGTGAGAACTCAGGGCTTCCATTGACCCCGTAGACAACGACTGATATTCGCCCATTGGGTGTCAGAACGCGTTTCATTCCACGAAGCCCGCTCATGGGATCATCCAAATACATCAAGGCAAATCGGCAGATGACCGCATCGAAGGAAGCGTCTGGCAGGTCAAGATTACCTCCGTCCATGACTCGGGTTTCGATATTCTGAAAACCAGATTCCCGAGCAAATCGTCCGCCAAGCTCCAGTAAATCCTCTGCTATGTCAATAGCCAGCACATGACCCGTAGGACCGACTCGTTTCGCCGCAGTCATGGATTGATCACAATCACCTGCCGCAATGTCGAGGACGCGGTTCCCAACCTCAATGCGCGCGAGATCGAGCATGAGATCGGTTGCGGGCGCATACCACTCGCGCATCTTTGGAATCCAGGCATGCCAACCGTCAGCAATTGAATTCCATGCCTCAGCCTCGCGGACAACAGACTCTTGTTGGTTGTAAGTTTTCTTTGCCATTGATTTGCTTTTCCAATGCTGTTAAGAAATATGACCTCAATCAGAAAATTTCGGAATGAGAAACGGAACGCTCTTTTTATATTCCAGATACGATTCACCAAAGCGCAATTCCAGTTCGAGCTCCTCAAAGAACTTGAGGAAAAAGATATGGGCGGGGATCAAGCCCAACGAAGCAACGAGTAGGACAAAGGTCGAGGAGGAAGCGAAGGCGACGGCGAGGGCGCACATATAGAATCCGAGCGACATCGGGTTGCGAGTCCGTTTGTAGATGTCGTCGTTCACAATCTTTTTCGTCAGGATGAAGGCGTTGGTTCCGCTTCCGAGGGAACGAAGGAGTTTGTTGGTGATCGTCAGAAAGTACAAGCCTGGAATCGCGAGGAGGATTCCGAGCGCGAGGGTGAAGGGCTTGAATGGCAGAGAGGGCAGACCAAGAAGGGCGTCGAAGTGAGTGAGACCTGGGTAGAAGATAGCGACGAGCGGCGGCGCGACCAAGCCCGCGAAAAAGAAGAAGTGCGTAACGCGGCTGGATCGTTCGGCGTTCTCTTTGGCACGGTGCCCGCGCAGCCAGATGCCGAGGACGAGTGCGGCGAGGAAGAATGCGACGATGCCAATGAGGGTGTAGTAGATGGTGAATATGGTTTGTGCTTTCGCATTCACGCGCGGCGGCGCAACAAAAGTGCGCCCGCCCAAATCAGCCAAATAACGCTGAGGAACATCCAGCCGATATATGAGAAAAAGATGATGTGCTGAAGCGCGGAGTTGTTTAGATTCGTCCAATCACCGCCGCCCAAGGTAAGCAAGATATATCGAACGATTCCAAACACGCCTGCAACGATACCCAGAATTCCCAGCGCACGGGGCATTCCCGAGTGCGCTTGTCGAGCCATTAGAATTCCGAACAACAGGGACGGAAGCATGTTCACTGCAGTGAACGCGAAGTTGTACAACGCCAGCGGACGGAGATTCAACACCAACAGGCAGATTACATAGAGGACAACCGCGCCTAAATATTCAAACCACGCCACCTTGCCAAGTGTTGGGGCTTGGTCGCGATGGATGACATAAAGGGCATAGAGCATCGGAACGAGGATCAGCGCCGCCGCAGAATTCAAGAGACGGGAAGATAAGGGAACATCCGCGGGAGAGATGACGCCTGTTATGACAGTATCTGCCGCGATAAGAGCAATGCTCAAGAATGCGGCGATTCCGCCGAGACGATATGGGTTTGTGTTCATTAAGTTTCTCCTTTTGATTTAGAACGGCTTGACCAGCATCAATCACGCGATGACCACATTACCGCCGTAGACAATGGTCGTGAGCAAGGCGGAATTAACTTTCCAAAAGCCTCTTTAGGTTCTGCAATTCGCCAGCAAGTTGCTTTTGCATCATGCCGCGCATCATCGGTTCGACTAGCTTCAAGAGCCCGCCCAGTTTCATCTCGCCGCCGAGCGTAACCTTTGTAACGCCGTCTATAGACTCAACAGCCACACCGCCCTCTAATGGAATTGGGCCTGAGGTGCTCTTGAACGACCAACCTTGATTAAGCTCAAAGGCGGTGATCTCGCCTTCGGTCTGGAGTTGCCGCCCCATCATGTTCGCCACATAGCGATAGGTGGAACCCTGGCGCAGTGGCAATCCGGAAGTCACCTTCACGTCCACGAGGTTGCGCCACTGCACTTCATGTTCGATGTTGGACATATAGGTGAAGACCTCTTCAAGCGGACGATGGATATGGATAGTGGCTGTGAATTTCATTTCTAAATTCTCCTTTGGCAAATAAAATAACTTAAAACGGCTTGGCGATCATCAGCCAGGCGATGACAGCGAATCCGCCATAGCCAATGATGGTCAGCAGGATAGGATTAACCTTTGAAAGAACTGCGAAGACTTCATCTTCGCTTCCTGCGGATTCGGGCGGGAACCACTTCCCTTTCATGTTGTAGCGCAGTCCCAGGAGTTTTCGCGCCGCGCCGTAATGTTCCGCGCCGAAGCGCGACATCAATAAGAAAATGACAAATCCAAGCACAAGAGACAGCCAGGGCCAGATGCGCGGCTGCCATCCGCCCATGAACGCGGCGGTGATGCCAAAGAACAGGAAAGCCCACATCAGGCGCATTAACCAGGGATACGAAGCCGCCGAGAGATCGAGCAGGTCGCGGACGCGCTGGAGATTGTGTTCGTTCTTCAAGGCGAACGCCACCATCACCGAGCCTCCGTGCGCGAGCAGGAATCCGAAGACGAAAATAACGTGCAGGAAGACTACGATTTGGTACAGCATTTGAGATTCTCCTTTGGTGAAATTTCTTGTTACCTAACTCGCACTTTTTGACATATTCGCGCGCCCAGCAAGGAAGAACCAGACGGCAAGTCCCAACCAGAGCAAACCAGACACGTAGCCTATCGGAGAGTCCATGTAATTGCCGCTCCATTGGCTGTACAAGGAAACAAGAGCCCATCCAAAAGTCGAAAGGAAGCCTGTGATGAAAACCGCGTCAAGCGATTTGGATGCGGGAGCGTTACGCGTCAACCAGAAAAGGACTCCCAACGCGAAGATCGTCACACCAAGCGTATACGCCGAATAGTCAAAACCGCTGACTAAGAAAAAGGCGGTAATTCCACTCAACAGATAAAGGACACTAGCAATCGTGAACAAAAGTTTTGGTTTCATTTGATATTCTCCTTGCGATACCATTTTGATCGTCCCGCAGATTCTCACAACCTGCGGGACATTCGACTTAGGATTTCTGCGACATACTGGCTTTACCTGCCATGAAAAAGCCAACTGCGAACAAGATCCAGACCAAGCCATTTACCCAAGAACCATCACCGTCTGGTACGTAGAACTGACCATAAAAGCTTACTAAAGCAAACAGCGCGAAGAGAATGGTGTAACCCAGGACTA
>CAYJPO010000021.1:6815-59346 GCA_964372045.1 uncultured Anaerolinea sp. | reverse complement strand
AAAGGTTTACACAAGAACGATTTCATCATGGCTGCGAAGACAGATGAGATGTTTGAATAACAAAAACGACCTTTGCGAGTCGTTTTTGTTATTCGTGCAGGTGGATTTTGAAAGCGCTTTATATTCTGGAAACGCGTTTCTTTAACGAGTCGTCATCCATTCTCTTTATGATCTGTAATACGAATTTCCAATCTCCAAGCCAGCCCAAGAATCTACTCCAGATTGCGGTGAGACCTTGCGGCGGCTGGGGTAACTCCACTGCGGATGAAAAATCCACAATGCGGTCGTCTAGCTTGTAAACATACCGGCTGACCTGGGTCACGTCTGTTTCGGCGGTCAGGAAGGCGCGGACGTTCTCACGTTCCTGTGGCGTCATCCACTGCGGCAGGTCGGAAGTGGCTTTGAAGTCGCAGAGCAACGCGAGGTCTTGCAGTTGGGATTTGTGTGATTCTTCGAGCGTGTTTTCTTTGGTGACGAAATATTCCACGTCCGGGTCGATGTGAACAAGCGGCTTGAGCCACAGGCGGTGGACTACTGTGCGAATGGCATTTTTTGTGCCGGGGGTGTCGAAGTTATACAAGAGGGTTTCGTTGCGATAGTTTTCCCAAACATGTGAGACATCTGGTCCGATGCGGATGGCGTCGCACATACCCAGCGCAGGCAGGATCGGTGTGCCGCAGGTCAGGAAGAATGAGCCTTCGCCCATTGCTTCGCGCATGTAGCGCAGGCATTCGCGGTATGCGGCTTCACGTGGCATGTCATTAAAACGCTTGCCTTTCAATGCGCCCGCATAAAGGAAGTCGAGTTTGAAATAGTCAAAGCCCCAGCGGCGCACCAGCTTCATGAGCGCAACCAGCCACGAGATTACGTCAGGATGCGTGGTGTCGAGGGCGTAGAGTTGCTGTCCCCAGTTGAAGCCCGCGGACACGAGTTGTCCCTTTTCATCCTTCAGTAACCAATCTTTGTGCTCGCGATACAAACGCGATGACTTTGCCGCAAGCAGGGGTGCGAGCCACAACCCTGCGCGCCTGCCGGTGGATTTGATCTTCTCTGCCAGCGCCTCCATGCCCGATGGGAATTTTTCGTTCGGTTCCCAATCGCCGATGTCGATCTGCCAGCCGTCATCCACTTGCAGAACGTCGAAGGGCAGACTGCCGATCTGGTCGAAGGTTTCGTGCAGGAATTTTTCATTGATCGCAGTGTAAAAGCTGTACCACGAACACCACACGCGCGGAGTGTGATTCTTTTCAGCCCTGCCAAAGCGGATGCCCAGTTCGTCTACGTATTTTCCAAAGACTTGACTCTCGTGTCCATAGGCAGCCAGCCATTCGATCTCGCCCGCTTCGCTCTGACCTTTGAGTTGGTCACCGATGAGGAATACGTGCGCGTCTGTGGCGAGCGCGCCAAGCAGAAGGATGTTGCCATCCTCGAATTCGACGGCGCCAACCCACGAACCATGCGGATTGGGCTCATGAACATAAACTGCATCCGTTTGCAGGGGATGAAAAATGGCGGGCTTTTGCACCGGGAGCGGGGAGAGGTCTGTCCAGGCGGCGAGTGACCACGATTGCCATCCATGCCGGTAGTATTTAACCGGCGTGGATGCGAGTTTAAGGCTGATCTCTTTTGCCTTTAATACTTGGGACGATTTGATCTCAGAGAATGTCAGGTTCATTTTATGTCCGTGAATAAGTTTCGCACATTGTACAGGATAACTACATAAGCATGAAGGAGGAAAGGGTCACAAGGGAATTACAAACACTGCCCAAAATTTTTCCAAGTCGGAAGTTACGCTTTTTTCCTCCCTTGACGATTAAAAAGCCATAAGGTATATTCCGCGTGTCACTTTCGGAAAAGAAGCCTAAAAACCATGTATGAATTCGACAGAACTGATATTAAAATAGTCAATTTACTCCTCGAAGATGGACGTATGTCCGCTTCCGAGATGTCGCGCCGTATGGGGGATATTTCAGAGCGGGCTGTCCGCTATCGGGTCGACCGGATGATCGAAGAGGGTGTCATCCAGATCAGCGCTGTCGTCAACCCTGAGGCATTGGGCTATAACATCAAGGCGGATGTCTGGCTGGAAGTGGAAGCCGACACGGTGCTGGATGTTGCCAAGAAAATGGCTTCCTTCGAAAATGTGACGTACGTAGCCTGCGGCATCGGGCAGAATGACATCAGTATTCAGGTGGTTGCCAAGGATACCTCGGAGATCTATTATTTTGTCACCGAAGTTGTCCGCAAGGTTCATGGGGTTAGAAAAACCACAACCTCCATCGTGCCGATCATTCTCAAAGATGTTTACCAGTGGAGAGTGCCAGAGCGCATAGCAAAAGAATTGTCAGAGAACGAGTCAATAACGGCATCCAAATAATTTTATATTAAAAGGAGCGTGTATGTTCGGTTCAAAGACTCAGGCACTTCAGCAGCGTGCTCAAAAGGTCGCACCATTGGGGGTGAATTCAAACTTTCGTTTTTGGGGAGATGGAATAACTCCCTATGTCCAAAAAGCCAAGGGGGCGTATCTGTGGGATGTGGACGACAGGAAATATATCGACTATCGCCTGGCGTTCGGTCCCATTGTTTTGGGTCACGCATTTCATGAAGTAGATCAAAAAGTCATCGAAGAAATTCAAAAAGGTGTTCTTTTCGCAATGACGGGGGAACTGGAGATCGAGGTCGAGGAGATGATCATCGATATGTCTCCGGCGGTGGAAATGCTGAGGCTCGCCTGTTCGGGCACAGAAGCCACCATGCACGCCATCCGTGTGGCGCGGGCATTCACCGGGCGCGACATCATCCTCAAGTTCGAAGGGAATTATCACGGCATGCACGACCACGCCTTATGGTCAACGTATGCGCCTGCGGAGGCATATGGCAACCGTCGCAGCCCGATTCCCGTTCCGGGTTCATCCGGTATTCCAAAGTCGATGCGCGATTTTATTATCACGCTGCCCTTTAACGATTTTGATGGCTTCGAGCGTGTGATGCGTTCCTATGGCGAGCAGATCGCCGCTGTCATCACCGAGCCGTGTCAGGGCAACTGCGCGGCGATCAACCCGCTGGACGGTTTCCTTGAACTCATCCGCAGGAAGACCGAAGAATTTGGTTGTATCTTTATTTTGGATGAAGTGAAGACGGGCTTTCGCATTGCCAATGGCGGCGCGCAGGAATACTACGGCATCAAACCAGACCTGGTGACCTATGCCAAAGCCCTGGGCAACGGCTACCCGATAGCAGCCTTCGGCGGCAAGCGCGAGATCATGTCTATTATCGGGCATGGCGTGGCACAGGGTGGGACGTATACCAATAACAAGCCCGGTGTGGCTGGCGCATATGCAACCCTGAGCCTGCTCAGATCCAAACCCATTCTTAAGACCATCGAAAAACGCGGACAGCGCCTGATGGACGGTTTGAAGGAGATCTTCGACGAGAACGACATTCCCGCAGTGTTCACGGGGTATCCCGCCATGTTCTCGTTCTCGTTGGGAGTCGAATCTGTGACCTGTCAGCGCGAATGGCAGGAAAGCGACCGAGGCTTATATCTCCAGTTGGTTGGAAAAGCCATCGAAAAAGGTGTCATGCCCGACCACGACGCCCGCGAACCGTGGTTCCTCTGCTACGAACATTCCGACGCGGATATAGACGAGACGTTGAATGTCTACGCAGAGATCGTGAAGGAAGTGAAGAAGTAAGCAAGTAAACAGGTAAACAAGTCGATACTTGTCTGCCTGTTTACCATCGAATCGGAGAACGCATGGAAAACAAATTAAGCTCCAAAGAGATCGTTGACCTCAGCAAGGAATACACCTTTTTCTCCTGGTCTGTGCAGGGTCAAGTCAGCCCCATTCCCGTCGAAAAAGCAGAAGGGATCTATTTTTGGGATACGGACGGAAAACGTTACATTGATTTCTCGTCCCAGTTGATGAATACCAACATCGGACACCAGCACCCCAAGGTGGTAAAAGCCATTCAAGATCAGGCTGCCAAGATTTGCTTTGTACATCCCGGCAACACGACCGAAGTCCGCGCTTTGCTTGGCAAGAAACTTGCCGAAGTCACCCCGGGGAATTTGAAGAAGACCTTTTTTGCCCTCGGCGGTTCAGAGGCGAACGAGAACGCCATCAAGATCGCGCGTTTCTATACCGGACGGCACAAGATCCTTGCCCGCTACCGCTCCTACCACGGCGCGACTCACGGTTCGATCGCTCTCACGGGAGATTACCGTCGTCTCGCCGTGGAACCAGTCATGCCGGGCGGGGTCCACTTCCTCGACCCGTTCTGCTATCGCTGTCCGTTCGGGCAGAAGAAGGAATCCTGCAAGCGTGAGTGCATCTCACATTTGGAAGAAGTCATCAAATACGAAGGTCCCGACAAGATCGCGGCGATCATCATGGAAGGCGTCGTCGGCTCGAACGGACTCATCGTTCCGCCGGATGATTACTGGCCCCGCGTGCGCGAGATCTGCGACAAATATGGCATCCTTCTCATTTCAGACGAAGTCATGAGCGGCTGGGGACGTACGGGCGAATGGTTTGCGGTGGACAATTGGAAGGTCGTGCCCGACATCATCACCACTGCCAAGGGCATCACCAGCGGATACGCTCCGCTCGGCGCGGTCATCGTCTCGGACAAGATCGCCGAATTCTTTGAAGATAAATACCTCTACGCCGGTCTGACCTACAACGGTCATGCTCTTGCCGCTGCCGCCGCGCTTGCCACTATCGATGTCTACGAGGAAGATAACCTCCTCGAAAATGCAAAGAAGGTGGGCGCTTATCTCGGAGAATGTCTCGAAGGGATCAAGTCGCGCCATGCATCCGTGGGCGATGTGCGCTACATCGGTCTATTCTCGACCATAGAACTGGTAACGAATCGCGAGACGAAAGAAAGCTTTTCTCCCGCGATCATGGGAGAGGTTGGGAAAGTCTTGCGCCAGAACGGTCTGTTCACCTTTATCATGGCGAACAACATGGGCAGCATGGTTTTCGTCGTCCCGCCGTTGTGTATCACAAAGGAACAGCTTGATGAAGGCTTGGCGATCGTCGAGAAGGCGTTGGAAGTGGCGGATAAACAAGTGAAATAAGTCGAAAGTCAAAGGTCGAAGGTCAAACGACTTTTGACTTTCGACCTTTGACATATTTGGAGAACTCATGGAAATCCTGAATTACATCAATGGCGAATGGGTCAAGCCCAGCGTACAAGATTATTTCGATGTCATCAACCCGGCAACAGGACTGGTGATCGCGAAGACTCCGCTCGGTACAAAATCGGATGTGGAAGCAGCGGCGAAGGCGGCGAGTGAAGCCTTCCCAGCCTGGCGCCGTGTCCCGGTCAATGACCGTGTGCAGTACCTTTTTAAACTCCGCAACATTATGCGCGAGCATGGCGACGAGATCGCCGTGCTCATCACGGACGAGTGCGGCAAGACCTTCGATGAAGCCAAAGCCGAAATGGTACGAGCCTACGAGAACGTGGAAGTGGCGTGTGGAATGCCGCACATGGGCAAGGGTGAATTTGTGGAAGACATCGCCCCCGGCATCGATGAGATCATGATCCGCCAGCCGGTGGGGGTGTGCGCCACCATCGCGCCATTCAACTTCCCCGGCATGATTCCCTTTTGGTATCTTCCGTATGCGCTGGCGGCGGGAAACACCTACATCATCAAGCCCTCCGAAAAAGTGCCGATGACGATGCAGTACATTTTTAAACTCATTGAGCAAGTTGGCTTCCCCAAGGGCGTGGTCAACATGGTCAATGGCGCGAAGGAAACCGTGGATGGCATCCTCGAACACCCCGCCATCCGCGCGATCACCTTTGTCGGTTCGACCAACGTGGCGAAGTACATCTACGCGACGGCTGCGGCGAATGGCAAACGTGTGCAAGCGCAGGGCGGCGCGAAGAATCCCGTCATTATTTTGCCGGATGCCGATATGGAAATGGCGACGAAGATCGTCGCCGACTCAGCCTTCGGGTGTGCAGGTCAGCGCTGCCTGGCAGTTTCCCTCGCTGTGACGGTTGCCGAATCAAAGAACGAGTTCACCGAGTTGATCTGCGATGCGGCTTCGTCTCGTGTGGTCGGGTATGGCATGGACTCAGGCGTGCAGATGGGTCCCGTGATCAACAAAGCCAGCCAGCAGCGCGTGGAGCAGTTGATCGCCCTTGGCGCGCAGGAAGGCGCAGGCGTGCCGGTGGATGGACGCGGGACGACAGTCAAAGGCTATGAGGGCGGCTCCTTCGTCAGACCGACGATTCTCTCCGAGGTCCAGCCGGGAAGCGAAATTGCACGCACAGAAATTTTCGGTCCCGTACTCAGTCTCATGCATGTCAAAACCATCGACGATGCCATCCAGTTGGTCAACAGCGGACAGTACGGCAATCAAGCCAGCCTGTTCACCACCAGCGGAAATGCGGCGCGGAGATTCCGTTACGAGGCAGATGCGGGCAATCTTGGAATCAACATTGGGGTTGCCGCGCCGATGGCTTTCTTCCCCTTCAGCGGCTGGAAGGATAGTTTCTTCGGCGACATGCACGGACAGGGCATGGATGCGGTCGAGTTCTTCACGCAAAAGAAGGTTGTGGTTGAAAGATGGCCCAGGGAATGGTCTAGGAAGTTTTAAATTTATTGATGTCATTGCGAGGGTGATGTTCTTTCACCCAAAGCAATCTCCTTGAAAATGGGGTTGCTCACCGCACTGCGTATGGCGCAAGTGTTGCTGCGAAGTGAAGAGCGCTCCTCGCAATGACATACGATGAGGATGTATGACATACGATTACGAAGACGCATTGGATTATTCATCCCACTGGATCGACTGGATCCAAAAAAATGAATTCCCGACCCCGGAACAGGCTCATAAGATCATCGAAGAGTCGACGACCAATTTTGCGGAATATTACAACCGCAACTGGTTGGAGTATCGCAAGTCGGTGACGGAGTCTGGCGATTGGGCAGCGGTGGAGTGGGGCGGTTCCGGCGCGGTGTTCAAGGATGTGATGGGACGCGAGTATCTTGATTTCCTCGGCGGCTACGGCATGATGGATCTGGGTTGGAGTCATCCCGACGTTGTGAACACCGTACGCGCGCAGTTGGAACGTTCGCCCATGCCTTCGCAGGAATTGCTTGACCCGCTGCGCGGTGTACTGGCAAAACTGCTGGCCACCATTACACCGGGGGATCTGAAATACAGTTGGTTTGGCGCAAGCGGTACAGAAGCGAACGAAGCCGCGATGAAGATCGCAAAGCTTTACACCGGTAAGACGGCGTTCATTGTCGGCGTGAGGGCGTTCCATGGCAAGACGATGGGCTCGCTCTCGCTCATGGGGAAATCCGATTACCGCGTGCAGATGGGCGCGATGTATGCCGGGCAGGTCTATCATGTCCCGTTCGGTGATGCAGATGCGGTTGAAAAGCAGCTTGAGATCTGCGAGAAAGTTGGCGTCGGTGTGGCGGCGGTCATGTTCGAACCGATCCAGGGTGAGTCAGGTGCCATCGTACCGCCGGATGATTTCTGGCCCCGAATCCGCGAAGCGACGAAGAGGTATGGGGTGTTATTAATAGCGGATGAAGTGCAAACGGGTCTGGGTCGGACCGGGAAGCTGTGGGGCGTTGAGCATTGGGATGTGACCCCGGATATTTTGACCGTCGCAAAATCGCTCGGCGGCGGTGTCATGCCCATCAGCGCAGTGACGACGACCGAAGAGATCTTCAAGCCGATGATGTATCCGAATCCGTTCATGCATACCACGACCACCGGCGGGGGCGCCTTGGCATGCTCGGCGGCGATCGCGGCGATCCATGTGACACTGAGAGAGAAGCTCTGGGAACAGGCTGCGGAAAAAGGCGCATATCTGATACCGAAATTGGAAAATTTTGTTGTAAAATACCCGCATATATTGGACCGCGTAACAGGCAAAGGTCTTTTAATTGGAATGCATTTCAAGAATCCAGAAATCGGTTACAAGATTGCATCGGGATTGTTCAAGCGCGGAGTATTGGTGGCTGGCACATTGACCAGTGCGCAGACCATTCGCATCGAGCCGCCGCTCGTGGTTACGTACGAACAGATCGATGCATTGGTGGATCGCCTGGAAGATGCGTTGAAAGAGATCGACCCGTCAATGTAATTCAGACTTCCGAAGTTCTTGGGATCTCCATTATTGGAATTGTCAGGAAACCTTCGGAAGTATATTTTCAAGATGGAGAAGAGATAGATGACCGGTGAATTTGTAGTTGAGATGCGGGACGTCGTCAAGCGATTCGTTACTCCGGAAGGCAATGAGATCGCCGCCGTGGATCATGTCACCATGCAGATCAAGAATGGTGAGTTCTTCTCGATGCTTGGGTCATCTGGTTGCGGGAAAACCACATCCCTGCGAATGATCGCGGGATTCGAGTGGCCCTCGGATGGGGAGGTATACATCGAGGGCAAGCCAATGGGGCATACGCCGCCCTATCAGCGTAAGGTGAATACGGTTTTCCAAAGCTATGCCTTGTTCCAGCACATGTCTGTCTATCAGAACATCGCCTTCGGGTTGGAGATGGAAGGCGCTGGTTCGGATGAGATCAAGAAACGCGTTGGACGGGTGCTGGAGATGGTGCAATTGACCGGCATGGAGCGCCGCCGACCGCGCCAACTCTCAGGCGGTCAGCAGCAGCGTGTGGCGGTTGCCCGCGCCCTCGTCAAAACACCGGATGTACTCCTGCTCGACGAGCCGCTCGGCGCATTGGACTTGAAACTCCGCAAGGAAATGCAGCTCGAACTAAAGGCACTTCAACAACAGCTTGGCATCACTTTTATCTATGTGACCCACGATCAAGAGGAAGCCCTGACCATGTCCGACCGCATTGCGGTAATGAGCAAGGGCAAGGTACAGCAGATGGGTACACCCGTAGAAATCTACGAGCGCCCCGGGAATAAATTCGTAGCCGACTTCATCGGCGAATCCAATTTCCTCGAAGGCAAGATCAAATCCCTGTCGGCGGAGATGGTGAGCGTTTTTGTTCCCGTACTGAATACAGAAATCAAAGGGATGCCGATGTCCAAAGACCTTGTCAGCGGTGAGGATGTGGTGGTTTCGATCCGTCCTGAAAAGGTCCGCATCGTTGAAAAAGGTGCGAAGGGTGATGGTCTATTCAAGGGGCGCGTTATGACGTCGGTCTACATCGGGTCTGATACGCATGTTTACGTGGATCTTCAGGGCGTTCGCTTGAAGGTGATGGAACAGAATCATATTTCCCGCCTCGATCCTTCTTCGTTTTACACGAAGGACCAGGAGATCACCCTTTTCATGATGCCTGAAAACACGCTCGTTTTGAAAAAGGATTAGCCATGTTACAGCGTCTTCGTGAGAGCAAATCAGCGCAGGGAACCCTCCTCGCGCTCCCAACCACTTTATGGTTATTTATCCTATTGATCATTCCCCTGATCCTGACCCTCGTGATCAGCTTTGGAAAGCGCAGCCCGGATGGGGACGTGATCTACACCTTTTCGATTGATAATTATGTCCGCCTCTTTGGGCACAGCACAGATTGCCCCGATGGGCAGGCATCCTGTTTCGATCCGTTGTATGTCAATATCCTTTGGCGTTCCCTAACCCTCGCTTTCAACACCACTGCGGTGGTCATTGCGCTTGCGTATCCGCTGGCATACTTTATCGCTCGCGCGCATCCAAAACAACGCAACCTGTATCTTTTCATGGTTTTGATTCCGCTTTGGACAAACTTCGTTATCCGTGTATATGCGTGGATGATGCTGCTGCGCAAGGAAGGGGCGATCAATATTGTCATCGGTTGGGTTGCAAATTTGTTGCATGTCCCGTTCACACCGCTTGAAATGCTGTATACGCCGGGTGCGGTATTGGTTGGAATGGTGTACGAGTTCCTGCCGTTCATGATCCTGCCCATTTTCACATCCTTGGAAAAGATCGACAACTCGCTCTATGAAGCCGCTGCGGACTTGGGCGCCAACAAATTGAAGACTCTCCTGCGGGTCACACTACCGCTTTCGATGCCGGGTGTGGTGGCGGGAACCATCCTGGTCTTCATCCCGGTCATGGGAACGTTCGTCGTATCCGATATTCTCGGCGGGCGGCAGGTGATCCTGGTGGGTAACCTGATCCAGCGGCAATTCCTTGATGCGCGCGACCCGACCTTTGGCTCCGCCGCATCTCTGATCTTGATGATAATGACGCTGATCGTGACATACTTCTATACCCGAAAGTTTGGGTTCGGAGAGGAGATCGTTGCCGTATGATTTTCGGACGCGACCATTCCCATAATATTAGAAAGGAGTGTACGGGATGAATCCGCATCGCCGTTCTCCAATTGTCATCGTTGCGACCGTCTTGGTGTATTTCTTTTTATATGCGCCAATTGTCATGTTGATCTTGTATTCGTTCAACTCCTCACGGGCGAACGTTAAATTCGAAGGGTTTATTCCGGATTTCAGCGACCGCGTCGTCATGGATGGAAGCACGGTCGTCTCAAGCCCGTGCGGACCATTTCACTGGTTCTGTGACCTGGCAAAAAATGACGACGTTCTTGAAGCAGCTGGAAATACCCTGACCATCGCCTTTACCGCCACGATCGTCGCTACAATAATCGGCACGATGGCTGCAATCGCAATGCAGCGATACAACTTCAAGATGAAGCCGTTTTCGCAGCTGTCCCTTTATATTCCAATCGTCATCCCTGAGATCGTAATGGGGATCGGAATTTTGACATTGTTCAGCCAGTTGTTTGGGTGGATGAATTCCACCTTTGGGTTGACAGGCGATGCCCGGATGTCACTTGGTATCGCCACGGTAACCGTCAGTCATATTGCGTTCATGGTGCCGTTTGTCACTCTCGTGGTGCAGGCTCGTTTGCAGGGTTTCGACAAATCGTTTGAAGAAGCCGCCATGGACCTGGGTGCGAACGAATGGACTACCTTCCGCCGTGTCACGTTCCCGATGATCCTGCCGGGTGTGCTTTCCGGCGCATTGTTGGCTTTCACTCTTTCACTGGATGATTTTGTCATCACCTTCTTCACAAATGGACCCGGTTCCACAACTCTGCCGATCTACGTATATGGATTGCTGCGCCGCATCATCACCCCGCAGGTGAATGCGCTTTCGACAGTCTGGATCTTGATCGTGTTTATTGCGGTTCTTTTGTTACAGTGGATCCAGAGCAGGGAGGAAAAACCGGCTCACGGATAAATATTGGGTATTTCGCGTCTTCGTCTGGAGGGCGCGCGCGTTACCAAATAACACAAAGGAGAGAGAGAAATGTTCAAGAAAAATCTGTTCAATATCTTCGCCTTGCTTGTGATTTTCAGCATGGCACTGGCCGCCTGTGGTGGCGGAGCATCCGAGGAATCTGCTGATTCGGGAGAACTGGTCACCTCTTCCGGCTACGCCTGCCCCGCGGCGGAATTCCCTGTGGAGCTAACCTCGACCGAGTTGAATATCTTCGTTTGGACCGAGTACATTCCGGTCGAAATGATCGAGTGCTTTGAATTGGTCTATGGCATCACAGTCAACCGGGATGAATATTCCAGCAACGAGGAAATGTACGCCAAGGTTTCCGCGGGCGGGACAAATTACGACCTTGTTCAGCCGACCGACTATATCGTCCCGTTGATGATCCGCCAGGAACTTCTGCAGGAACTCGATCACGCACAACTGCCTGTTTTGAAGAACTTCGATCCCAACTATTTGGACTTTTCATTCGACCCTGGGAACAAGTACTCCATCCCTTACCAGGCAGGGACCGATTCCATTGTTGTCAACACAGATACGGTTGAAAACGTGCCGCAATCATGGGAGGATCTATGGAAACCCGAATACGCAGGAAAGATGGTTTTCCTCGATGACTCGCGCGCGGTGATTGGTTTGACGCTGCTGACCCTTGGGTACGATGTCAACACCACCGACCCCGCCCAGCTTGAAGAGGCAAAGAACAAGCTCGCCGAACTCGTCCCGAACATCAAACTCTTCGACAGCGACAGCCCCAAGACCGCTCTCATCGCCGGTGATGTGGATCTGGGTATGACCTGGACCGCAGAAGCTTTGCTTGCCCAGCAGGAAAACCCCGCTATTCAATATATCTATCCCACCGAAGGCGCGATCGTCTGGCAGGATAACTGGACGATGTTGAAGGATGCCCCGCACGCTGACGCCGCCTACGCCTGGCTCAATTACACCATGCAGGGTGATATCTTCTGGATGATGCTGCGCGACTTCCCGTACACCAACCCGAACAGCGCTGCTCTTGAATATGCCAAGGCGAACGAGACGGAACTGTACGATGCCTACATGGCTTCCCCGATCACAAACACTCCCGCCGAAGCCGTTCAGAACGGTCATCGCATCGAAGATGTGGGTGAGGCGACGCCGCTCTACGACAACATCTGGGTTGAAGTAAAGGGAAATTAGTCATCTCGTACTAACAGTTTGCACAAAGACCCTGGCGGAGTTCCCGCTGGGGTCTTTGTTTTGCGCGTAGTCAGCGGGTGTGGTAATTCTATTGAATATATGGATTGACGAATATGAATAATTTGAGTTGTTCTAGTGAAAAAAAGTCATAATATTATTGACAATAATAAATAAAAGGTATAAACTGTGTCTATGGAAAGTTTTATCGTCACTGGGCAGCGCAACAAACTTGATGACATAGACCATCACATTATCAATGCTCTTCGGGAAGATGGTCGGGTTGCCTTTGCCCAACTTGCCGAGCAATTGAAGGTCTCGCCCGGAATGATCCGTCAGCGGTATAACCGTTTGGTGGAGCTGGGGTACCTCAAGGTCGTTGCGGTCACAAATCCTTTGATGATGGGCAAGCGGACCATGGCAATGATCGGCATTCGCACCGACGGCAGTAAAATGCTCGACGTGGCGAACGAGCTGGTCAAGTTCGACGAAGTGGTTTACATCGTTGTTGTCAGCGGCCGGATCGACATCATGATCGAAGTCTTCTGCCGTAACCATGAGGACCTGCTCGAGTTCATCACAGAAAAACTCTCCAAAGTGGATGGAGTCCGTGAGACGGAATCCTTCATGCACTTGAAGATCGTCAAGGAAATATACTTTTAATCGGGAAATCGCCTCGGTATCGCGCCTTGAGCCTGCTGCGGCTTCCAAAACTTGTCTGCCCCGGAAACTGACCCGGCAAGCAGAGCCAACTGAAAGGGTTTATGAAAACCATCGTACGTGTACTAAAGACTGTGGGGGATATATTCGTGAAAGCATATCTGGCTTCTCTGATGATCTCCAGTGGGTCTGGAAATTCCAGCGATGGCAATGCTCGTTATCGGTATTAGCAGTCTGTCCCGCCGCTTTTAAGCGGCGGGATTCTTTTTTCCAAGTCATCCTAACTCGCGATGACGCGAGTTATAAAACAAACGGAGAAATAATCTCATGAAAGTTTTGCTCGTCGGAGTCGGAGGGGTGGGCGAGGCGATTGCAGCCATCGCCAAGCCGCGCAAATGGATGGAATTGATGGTGCTGGCGGATTACAACGTGAAGCGCGCCGAGGAAGTGCAGAAAAAGCTTGGCGACCCGAAACGCTTTCCGGTGGAATTCATCGATGCCAGCAAGCAGGCGGATATCGAAGCCCTGGCGAAGAAATACCAGGTCGACCTCATCATGAACTCGGTTGACCCGATCTTCAACCAACAGATCTTCGATGCGGCGTTTAACGTCGGTGTGACTTACATGGACATGGCGATGACTCTCTCCACGCCGCATCCGACCGACCCATTCCACAAGCCTGGCATCAAGCTTGGTGATTATCAATTCGATCGAGCCAAGGACTGGGAAAAGAAGGACCTGCTTGCCCTCGTTGGAATCGGTGTGGAACCGGGCATGGCGGATGTTTTCGCCCGTTACGCGGCTGAGCACCTCTTTGACGAGATCGAAGAGCTTGGTATTCGTGATGGCGCCAATATAGCCATTGAGGGATACGAGTTCGCGCCGAACTTCTCGATCTGGACCACGATCGAAGAATGCCTCAATCCTCCCGTGATCTGGGAGGAAGGCAAAGGCTGGTTTACCACGCCGCCATTCTCTGAGCCCGAAGTATTTGATTTCCCCGAGATCGGACCCGTGGAAGTCGTCAACGTGGAGCATGAAGAAGTTTTGCTCATGCCGCGCTGGGTAAAGACCAAACGCGCCACCTTCAAATATGGTCTTGGTGACCAATTCATCGGCGTGCTCAAGACATTGCACATGCTTGGTCTGGATAATAAAGAGAAGATTACCGTCAAAGGTATGCAGGTTGCGCCGCGTGATGTGGTGGCTGCCTGTCTGCCAGACCCCGCTCACTTAGGCGAAAAAATGTCCGGCAAGACATGCGCAGGCACATGGGTAAAAGGCATCAAGGATGGCAAACCGCGTCAGGTCTATCTCTATCAGGTGGCGGATAACAAAGCCTGCATGGATGCGTGGGGTTGCCAGGCAGTCGTCGCGCAGACCGCCTTCTCGGCCGTCATCGCCATGGATTTGATCAAGCATGGCGTCTGGAAAGGGAAAGGCGTCCTCGGACCAGAGGCATTCCCGCCCGATCCATTCATGGAAAAAATGACTGATTACGGCTTTCCTTACGGCATAAAGGAAATGACTGCATAAAGACTGTAAAGCGGACAATCATGAGAACGATTGTCCGCTAATTTTTTCGGTGAGTGAACACCGTTTTGAGTATCAAGAAAGAAATATGTGGAGGACACATGTCGAAAGAAAAATCTGGGGAGGTTGCATTTGTCGGCGCGGAGACGAAAAAACTCAAGCGCGAATTGACGTTACTGCCGCTGTTCGGGTTGATCTATTTCACTGTGTGTGGCGGCGCGTTCGGCGCAGAGCCGATGGTCGGCTGGTCTGGACCGGGGCTGGCGCTTTTATTGTTCCTGTTGACGCCGCTGTTCTTCAGCATTCCCAATATGTTGATGGTGCGCGAGATGCAATCCATGATGCCGGTGGAGGGCGGGTATTATCACTGGCTCAAGAAAGCCTTTGGTCCATTCGTAGGCTTCATGGGCGGCTGGATGAACTGGGTGGTCTCCTGGGTGGATGTTTCCATTTACCCGGTACTGGCTGCATATTATCTCGGATATTTTATCCCCGCCTTGCGTGAAGGCGCGACTATTGGCGGCGTGTTCGTTGATAGTACATGGCTCTCCTTCGGAGTCGCCATTGTCTTGATCTGGCTGGTCTCGGTGTTGAGTGTGCGCGGGGCGAGGCTTTCCGGTCTCATCACCAACTGGCTTGGACTGGTGATGTTGATCCCGTTGATCCTTATGACCATCATTGGCTTCGCCGCATGGATCAAAAGCGGAACGACCATCCAACTCCCATTCCTGCCCGGAGGGGCTGAGATCAACTTTGACAACTTAATGGGCGCATTGAGCACCGGTATCTTCGTCGCCATGTGGAACTTCATGGGCTGGGAATTACCGACCGCCGCAGGCGATGAGATCGTAAACCCCAAACGCACCTATCCGCTGGCGATGGTAATGGTTCTGGTTGCTGCAATTGCGACCTACGCACTGCCGACTCTCGCCGGACTTTATGGCGGCGCAGGTGAAGAAGGACGTTATCAGGTGTGGGGCATCGAGGAATATGAGGGCGGTGAGGGAATTGCTCCTGTGTTGGATGAATATGGCGTCCCGCCTGAGCAGGCTGAATCCTGGGGCGTGGATACCTCCAGTTCGGTTGGATGGGAATTCCCCGATATTGCGCATGTGGTTGCTGATAAATTAACGGGTGAAACCAACGGTATGCTTGCGCGCGTCATGGGCGGGTTGGTCACGTTCTCAGCCGTTTTGAGCATGATCGGCTTGTTCATCGGCAATGGTCTTGGCGGGACGCGCGTCCCGTTTGCCATGGCGGCGGACGGCATGATGCCGAAGTTCATGGTCAAGGTCCATCCGAAATATGGAACGCCGTGGGTGGCGATCCTGTTTTGCGGTCTGATCTACTCCATCTTCTCATTGTCCGCGTTCGCTGCGCTGGTCGTGATCGATGTGTTTCTCAATATGCTCGTGCTCATGGCTGAATTCTTCGCCTTGTGGAAGTTGAGATTTGATCTCCCCAACCTGCCGCGTAAAAAGGTCCCCGGCGGTTGGTTTGGGTTGACGCTCGTGACCCTCGCTCCCGCGCTCATCATCGGGCTTGCGATCTACAGCCAGTATGTGGAAGAAGGCATGGCATCCATTTCTCTGGCATTGGTTGCCATGGTGGTCGGTGCAGTCCTGTACTTCCCGATCCGAAGCTTGATCAAGCCGGGTGTTGTGGATGTAGACCCGTTCATTGCCGGGGAAGAATAGCCGGTTTGCTCGATAAAATCGCAAGCCATGCACAACATGGCTTGCGATTTCTTTAGGGGAGAAAAATGCCGAATGGAACAGAACAAACTGTCGGTTAGGAAAGAGGCGCGGCGGTCAGTGTAGGAAAAAACTTAATTGAAGCCGATCCTCTGTCGCTTTCGGAAATATCCCGTTGTGGAAAGTCCAGCCGATTCGTTATAATTAAAAAAATTTATTTATTCGGAGGATGCCATGCCAAACGGTTATAACGGAAAGATACTGCACGTTGATCTGACAAGCGGTGCGTTGACGGTCGAGGAGCCGAAAGAGGCTTTTTACCGCAAGTATCTCGGCGGCAGCGCGATGGGAATGCATTACATCCTGCGCGATATGCCCAGGGGTGCGGACCCGGTGGGTCCCGAAAATGTGCTGACTCTGTTTGCAGGCGTGACGACGGGTGCGGCAATTTCCGGTCAGAGCCGTTTGAATGCGAATGCCAAATCTCCCATCAGCGGCGGCATCGGTGACTCGCAGAGCGGCGGGTTTTTCCCGGCTGAATTGAAATTCGCAGGCTTCGACGGCATTGTCATCAAGGGTAAATCACCCAAGCCGGTTTATCTGGCGATCGTTGAAGGCAAGCCCGAACTGCGCGATGCGGCGCATTTGATGGGGAAGCTTTCGGGGGAAGTGGATGATATTTTGCACAAGGAAGTTGACCCGAAGGCTGAGATCTTGCAGCACGGCATCGGCGCGGAGAACGGTGTGCTGTTCTCGTCGCTGGTTTCGATGTCGAACCGCCATAATGGACGCACTGGCATGGGCTTGGTGATGGCATCCAAGAATTTGAAGGCGGTTGTGGTGCGCGGGACGAAACGCATAACGCTGGCTGACCAAAAAGCGTTGACTGCGTTGAACCGCGTCGGTCCGAAAGCCCTGCCGGAAAACGGCGATATGGACGGTCTCGCCAAGTTCGGTACGGCGGTTGTGGTTCTGTTCAACAACACCATCGGCACGCTGCCGACCCGCAATTATACGGAAGGTCAGTTCGAGGGCTGCGAACCGATCAGCGGCGAGAAGATGGCGGAAACGGTTTTGAAGGAACGCGATACCTGCTACGCCTGCGTGGTCAAATGCAAGCGTGTGGTGGAGATCAAAGACGGTCCCTACAAGGTCGATCCGCGCTATGGCGGTCCTGAATACGAAACGCTTGGCACGTTCGGTTCCTACTGTGGTGTGGACGATCTCGCAGTGGTTTCGCTGGCGAATCAAATTTGTAATGAATACGCGGTGGACACGATTGCCGCCGGTGCGACCATTGCCTTTGCGATGGAATGCTATGAGAACGGCATCATTACCAGGGAGCAGGCTGGCGGCTTGGAGTTGAAATTTGGCAATGCTGACGCAATGCTCCAGGCGTTGAACATGCTCGTGAAAGGGGAAGGCGAATTCGGCAGGACGCTAGGCATGGGCTCCGAACGCGCGGCAAAGAAGTGGGGCAAAGGTTCGGATGAATTCCTCATCACCGTCAAAGGTGCCGAGGCTCCCGCTCATATGCCACACGCCAAACGCTCACTTGGCTTGATCTATGCGGTCAATCCCTTCGGTGCGGATCATCAATCCTCCGAGCACGATCCTTATTACGAAGAAGGCATCGGCGATTTCAACCTCGACCGCCTCAAACAGATCGGTCTGGGATCGCCGCAGCCTGCTTATTCATTGACTGACGAAAAAGTCCGCTTCGCTTACGAGACTGAAGTCTTTTACTCGATGCTGGACTCGGCGGAACTCTGTCAGTTTGTCTACGGTCCCACGTGGACGCTTTACGACGGCAAGGACACCGTGCAGATGATCAACTCGGTCACCGGCTGGGACATGACCATAGAGGAATTGATGGAAGTCGGACGCCGCCGCTTGAACCTCTTCCGCGTGTTCAATGCGCGCGAGGGACTGGGTCGTAAGGACGACAAACTGCCCAAGAAGTTTTTCAAGGAATTGAAAGGCACCGGTCCGACCGCCGGGTTCACGATCACCCACGAAGAGATCGATAACGCCATCGACTCGTACTACAAGATGGCTGGCTGGACCGCCGACGGCGTTCCCACCCGTGAGACGTTGAAGAAGCATGACGTCGAGTGGGCGGCTGAATATCTACCTGCGTAATAAGGTTTTCCAGTGTCAAGTTCTTCAGTGCCACGTGGAGACGATGGTGAATCATGGCTTTGATAAAAAAGTTTGAGGACATTGTTGCGTGGCAGGAAGCAAGAAAACTGGTTGCAAGTATTTACGAACTAACGAACATAGGAGCCTTCGCCAAGGATTACGGAATGCGCGATCAAATTCAACGTGCAGCCGTATCTGCTATGACCAATATAGCCGAGGGCTTCGATTGTGAATCGAAAATTGAATTTGCTAGGTTTCTCGGCATCATGCGCCGCCCGGCAGTGGAGGTTCAATCCCTGTTGTATGCGACGCTTGATGTTGGATATATCGATCATCAATCCTCTCAAGCCCAGTACAAACAAGCCGAAAAAACAAAAGCCCTTATAGGCGGGTTAAAGCGTTCCCTCAAACCGAAGGACTCTTGAAATTTAATCCTGACACAGGAATACTTGACACATGAACACTCTATACGAAGACAACTTTCCCCACATGACTCCCGCGTGGAGCCGTATCTTCAATTTTGTATCCGAACGCGCCGAGGGGTCGTATATCTACACCGAAGACGGCAGGAAACTGCTGGATTTCACCAGCGGCATCGGCGTGACCAACACCGGTCACTGCCACCCAAAGGTGGTGGAAGCGATCCGCGAACAGGCTGGCAAGTTCCTGCACGCGCAGGTGAATATCGTCGTTCACAAGCCGATGCTGCAATTGATCGACGAGCTGCGTACGGTTGTCCCTGCGCCGATCGATAGCTTCTTCTTCGCCAACTCCGGCGCGGAGGCGGTGGAAAATGCGGTCAAGGTCGCCAAGGCTGTCACAGGCAGGCAGAATGTCATCGTCTTCAATGGCTCCTTCCACGGGCGGACGCATGCTACGATGGCGTTGACCACCTCCAAGACCATCTATCGCACCGGCTTTGCGCCGCTCCCGGCGGGAGTGTATGTGACCCCGTTCCCGTACGCCTTCAATTTGGGAATGGGCGAAGAGGAAGCGGGTCAATACGCGCTGGAAAAATTGGAATATCTGCTTGCTTCGCAGACAGCGCCGAAAGAGACTGCTGCCATCCTGATCGAGTCGGTCCTCGGTGAAGGCGGATACGTCGTCCCGCCTGCGTCCTTTATGAAAGGCTTGCGCGAGATCTGTGATAAACACGGCATCATGCTGATCTTCGATGAAGTCCAGTCAGGCTTTGGGCGCACGGGCAAGTGGTTTGCGATGGAACACTTTGGCGTTCTGCCAGATATTATGACCGTCGCAAAAGGCATCGCTTCGGGGATGCCGCTCTCGGGCGTCTTCAGCCGCACAGACATCATGAAGAAACTCGATGTCGGTTCCATTGGTGGAACATATGGAGGCAACGCGATCTCCTGCGCGGCTGGAGTTGCCACCATCCGCGCGATGCGTGAAGAGAAGATGATCGAGAACGCTGCCGAACGCGGAATCCAATTGATGACCGGGTTGCGCAAATTGCAGGAGGAATATCCGCAGATCGGCGATGTGCGCGGCAAAGGTTTGATGGTCGGCACAGAGTTCATTATGGACGGCAGTCAGGCAAAAGCCAAGCCGCTGGTCAAGGATGTTATCCACAAATCGGAAGAAAAAGGGATGCTCCTGCTCTCCTGTGGTACCTACGACAACACCCTGCGCTGGATCCCACCGTTGAATGTCACCTCTGAGCAGATTAGCGATGGCTTGAACATCTTCGCTGAGTCTTTGAAAGAAAACATAAAATAATCAAGAGTCAAAAGTCGAAGGTCGAAGGTCGAAAGTTGGAAATTCCAGACCTCTGAATTTCGACCTTCGACAATGAATTATCAACCATGACAAAAACACTAGACCGAGCACACCTCGAAACACTCCTCAAAACCGAAGAAGAACTCTTTCACAAGAACCACCCCAAATCCTACGAACTGTATCAGCGCGCGCGCAAGTCATTGCATGGCGGCGTGCCGATGCTGTGGATGATCCGCTGGGCGGGTTCGTTTCCCGTCTTTGTAAAAGAAGCCAAAGGCGCACACTTCACCGATGTGGACGGCAACGACTACATTGACTTCTGTCTCGGCGATACAGGCGCAATGACGGGCCATGCGCCCGAAGCCACTGTCAAAGCCATCACCGAACAAATTCAAAAAGGCATCACCCTCATGCTGCCGTACGAAGATGTCATCTGGGTGGGCGAGGAACTTCAACGTCGCTTCAAACTTCCGTATTGGCAATTTGCACTCACCGCCACCGACGCGAATCGTTTCGCCCTGCGCATGGCGCGTCTTATCACAGGTCGCCCGAAAATTCTCGTCTTCAACTATTGCTATCACGGCTCCGTGGATGAAACTTTCATCACGCTTGATGAAGAAGGTACGCCCATGCCGCGCGCAAACAACATGGGTCCGCAGATCGATCCGCGCGAGACCACCAAGGTGATCGAGTTCAATGACATTGGCGCACTCGAAACCGCGCTCTCCGCGCGTGATGTTGCCGCCGTCCTTGCCGAGCCTGCCATGACCAACATCGGCATCATTCACCCCAAGCCGGGCTATCACGATGCACTGCGCGAGACGACTCGCAAATATGGGACTTATCTCATCATCGATGAGACGCACACCATCTGTGCAGGTCCCGGCGGATACACCGCTTCGCACGGTCTTCAGCCTGATTTCCTGACCCTCGGCAAACCCCTCGCTGGAGGCGTGCCAGCCGCGATCTACGGTTTCACCGAGGAAGTGTCTCAAGCCTTCAACGACAAACTTTCCGTGGAAGACTCAGATGTAGGCGGCATCGGCGGTACGCTGGCGGGCAACGCCCTGTCTATTGCGGCGATGAAAGCCACGCTTCAAACCGTGCTGACGGAAGATTTCTATTCCAAAGCGACTGCTTTGCAGGAACAATTCACCGCTGGTGTCGAAGGCGTTATCAAAGAATTTGAACTGCCGTGGATCGTCAAGCAGTTGGGCAACCGCTCCGAGTATTGGTTCCGTCCCAACCCACCGAAGAACGGCGGAGAAGCGCACTCCGCCATTGATCCTGAACTTGACCGCTACATGCATCTTTATTCACTCAATCGCGGCATCTTGATGACACCCTTCCACAACATGGCGTTGATCTCACCCGCGACCACGCAATCCGATGTGGATTATCATACGAAGGTGTTCAGTGAAGCTGTTGAGTCCTTGTTTGGTAAGCAATAACTGAAAACATGATCTGGCATTTGCAAACTATTTGAAAATACACCCGAATATAATCCTGCTTACAGGAGAACAGAATGGCTGAATACAAATCACAGATCTGGCGCGTCGACACTCGCACGCAGGAATTGAAGCGCGAACCCATCCCTGAATCCTGGCAGCGCCTCGGTGGGCGTGGACTGATCGCGCGAATCATGGTCGATGAAGTCGATGCGATCTGTGACCCGCTTGGTCCCGGCAATAAGCTCATCTTCACCCCCGGATTATTAGTCGGGCACATGCTTTCGTCCACGGACCGGCTCTCGGTGGGTGGCAAGTCCCCGCTGACAGGCGGCATCAAGGAAGCCAATGCGGGCGGACGCACAGGCTATCACATGGCATTCATGGGCATCCATGCGCTCATTATCGAAGACATGCCGCAGAAGGAAGGCTATTGGGTTTTGCATCTTTCGCTCAGTGGCGCGAAGTGGGAAAAAGCGGATGGTCTTGCCGGACTCGGTGTGTATGCCACTGCCCCGAAGCTGCTCGAAAAATACGGCGATAAAGTTGCGATTGCCTTGATCGGTCCCGGCGGCGAGATGCGCATGAAGTCTGCGGGGATCCAGAATCTTGACAAGGATCGAATTCCCTCGCGTATTGCCGCACGCGGCGGACTTGGCGCGGTGATGGGCTCGAAGGGACTCAAAGCTATTGTGTTTGACCATGCCGGGGGTCAGAAACCGCCCATCGCGGATCCCGAAGCGTTCAAAGTTGCGCAAAAGGATTACACCACCTCCGTCATGAATCATCCGCAATCGGTCACGTATCGTGATTATGGCACAGCGGCGATGGCGCAGATGACCCAGCGATTCGCAGCCATTCCTGCGCACAATTTCTCGCGCGGCACATTCGATAACGTGGAAAACATCAGCGGTGAAGCTTTGCGTGAATTTACATTGACCCGCGGCAAGCCATCTGACCCGGCTCACGCCTGCATGGCGGGTTGTACCATCAAGTGCTCGAATGTTTTCGGCGGCGATGATGGCAAGATCATCGTCTCGCCGTTGGAATATGAGACCATCGGCTTGATGGGTACGAACCTCGATATCGACTCGCTCGATGCGATCGGACGCCTAAACTGGCATGTCAACGACCTCGGTCTGGATTCGATCGAAGTTGGCGCAGCCCTCGGTGTTGCCGCCGAAGCAGGACTGATGCACTGGGGCAGCGAAGACGATGCCCAAAAATTGATCGATGAAATTCGTGCAGGCACAGAACTGGGTCATACGCTCGGCGATGGCGCAACGACAGTTGGAAAAAAATATAACATTGAACGTGTGCCTGCTGTGAAGGGACAAGCCATGTCTGCCTATGAGCCGCGCTCCATTAAAGGGACCGGTTTGACGTACGCAACCACGCCCCAAGGTGCGGACCACACCTGCGGGCTGACCATCCGCGCACAGGTTAATCATCTTGACCCGACACAGCAAAAAGATGCCTCGCTCAATTCCCAACTGAACATGGCGGGCTATGACACACTTGGCGCATGTATCTTTGCGGGCTTCGGTTATGCCGCCACACCCGATGGAGTCGTGAAGCGTTTGCTCAGGTCGCGTTATGGCTGGCAGGATGTGCCTGATAATATTTTGCAGGCATTGGGAAAAGAAACCATCAAACTGGAACGCGAATTTAACAAGCGCGCCGGTTTCACAGCCAAAGACGACCGTTTGCCCGAATGGATGACGCGCGAAGCGATCCCCGAAAACGGCTCGGTCTTCGATGTGAGCGAAGAAACGATGGATCACATCTTCGATGGGATCGAGTAGCAATGAGCCGGAGCAGATGCTCCGGCTCATTGTTTATCTGGGAGTGTGAACAGGAACGTCGACCCGGTCGCCCCATCTGACTCGATCCATACTCTCCCGCCGTGGACTTCCACGATCCGTTTGACCAGTGCGAGACCAACGCCTGTTCCGGGCGAGTCGACATCGAGCTTGTCGAACAGACCAAAGACCCTTTCGTGAAATTCCTTTTTGATGCCAATGCCGTTGTCACGCACAAAAAAGACCGGCTGGTTATCTTCCAATTGGTAGTTGATCTCGATCTCGGGATTTTCCTGTTCCCCCATAAATTTGATGGCGTTATCAATGAGGTTTTGCATGACTTCGACGATTCGCTCCTCGTCCACGCATACGGATGGGAGATCGCCTCTCACTTTGACCGAGACTTGCCGCTCTTTCAATTGACCTTCCACACGCCGCAGCGACTCGGTCACAATCGAGAGGAATGGCACGATCTTTCTTTCATTCGTCACCCGTCCGACCCTTGAAAGTTCCAGCAGTTCGCTGAGCAGTCGGTGCATTTTGTCGGTCGCGTCGGAAATGCGCTGGATGTCCAGACCCAGCCGATCGAGATTGCCCGTGCGTGCATCTTTTTCGAGATACCCAAGGAACCCGCGGATGGTGATGAGCGGCGATTTGAGATCGTGAGAGGCGGTATATGTGAACCGCTCCAGTTCTTCGTTCTTCATCTCAAGCTCGCGGATCAAAGTATCCTGGATCTCCAGCTCCTGTTTGAGTGAGGTCTGAAGACGCGTGTTCTCGATCGCTACAGCAAGGTTCGCGGCGATCGTGGCAAGCAGATGGACGTCGTTCTCAGAAAAGGCAAATTCCCGTTCGCTGCTTTCCAACGAGATCACACCGATGACATGCTCCGGGGTCATGATCGGAACTGAGATGGAGGATCTTACCGGTATGCTGTTCGTGAGGATGACGTTGAGTTTAGACGCCTCTTCCATCCAATTCTCGAGGATGATAAGCGGCTTTCTCATCAACATGATTTTTGTTGTCATCCCTTCGCCGAACCGAATGGGCTGGTTCTTGCGCGGATTCCCATCCTCGTAATCGTATGGGAAGTGAATCAAGTCCGTGACAGGGTCATGGATGGAGATTAGAACGTTGCTGGCTTTGAAGGTGAGTCGTATCTGTTCGCCGGTGTCATGGATCAGTTTTTGCAGGTCTGTCTTTTGGGACAGGGTCTCGCTGAGCCCATAGACAGCCTTGAGCTCTGCCATGCGCAGGCGCAATTGTTCCTCTGCCTGTTTGCGTGTGGTGATATCCAATAGGAATCCCTGAACGAGCCCATGCTGGATATTATCAAGGATCAGTAAACTCTCGTCGTATACCCAGATATAGTTGCCGTCCCGGGTCATGAGGCGATATTCCAGCCTTGGCATTTTTCCCGCCTTGATGGCGTTCGTCTCAGCTTCCAAAATACGATCACGGTCATCGGGATGGATCCGCGAAAACCATAATTGCGGATCTTGGATCCATTCCTCCGGCGTGTACCCGGTGAGAGAGGTTATTTGCGGGCTGACATATTTCCAGGCGCCGCCCTGACCCGGTTCAGATATGTAAATGACAAGCGGGATGCGTTCGACGAGATTGCGGTAGCGCGCTTCGGCTTCACGCAATTTCACCTCGGTCTGCAGCCGTTCATTAAGTTCCTGTTCGGCATTTTGAATGGTCTTGTTGAGTTGGCTGATGACCAGCCATTGGAGTGTGGTGATCAAGGCTATGAAAATACAGATGGTCAGGTAATCTGCAAAATAGGACTCGGCGCTGAATTTGTTGATGATCACACCCTGAGTTTCCAATGCTGCGAAAACGCCTACTTCCAGGATCAACAGAACACCGACAACCAGTGTGCCTGCTTTGCCAGCCAGCAGCCCGGCTGCGACCAGGACAACGATCAAGCCGAGCAGGGCTGTGTCACGGATGCCGTTGTTGACATAGAAAAGATAAGATAATCCAATAATTGCTGTGATCACAGCCACCCAACTGCCAATAACAAAATATCCCCGGTAGGAAATGATCCCCGCCAGCAAAAAGACGCCGCTTAGGATGACCATCAGCGGACGGTTGATATTCAAAATGCCAAATAACGTGGAGGTGAATAACGCCATTACCAAAACGGTAACAATGATGGTGCGCATGTCCATCATCAGGTTGTACCGTTTGGCGAAATCCCTCAGCCTTTTCATGACGAAATCCATACCGGATTTAATTCTACTGTATTATCGTGAGATTCCCGATTGGAAATAAAAAAACCCGAAACCGGGTCTTTTTAGGTAGAACAGAGCCACCGGTGGGATACGAACCCACGACCTGACGATTACGAATCGTCTGCTCTGCCAGCTGAGCTACGGTGGCGATTTGGGTTTTTGAGCGGCGGGGATTATAAAGGATTTGAACCATTCACGCAAGTTTTTTAGCCCACGGGTCGTCTGGTATGTGGAGGATTTTGGATGCGAATAGCGATGCTTTCTTATCATACTTGTCCGCTGGCGACACTGGGCGGCAAGGATACCGGCGGAATGAACGTGTACGTCCGCGATCTGACGCGGGAGTTGGGGCGTCAGGGGATCCATGTGGACGTTTTTACGCGCTCACAGGACGAACATGTGCCGCACATCGTCCATGAATTGGGGTACGGCAACCGCGTGGTACACATCCCGGCGGGACCCGAGGAGCCGAAGAGTAAGAGTGATATCACCAAATACATCCCGGAGTTTGTGGAGGGGATCAAACAATTTGCCGAAGAGAAGAACATTGTCTACGATGTTATCCACAGCCACTACTGGATGTCTGGATTAGCGGCGGAAGCGCTTAGCGATGATTGGGGCGGGACGCCCATCGTCCACATGTTCCATACGCTGGGGGAGATGAAGAATCGGGTGGCGCGCTCGGAGGATGAACGCGCAGGCGAGGATCGGCTCAATGGGGAGAGACAGGTTCTCCGGAGAGCGAACCGGATCGTCGTCGCGACGTTGGCGGAGTTGACCCAACTTCGCTTCCTGTATCGTGCCGAAGCCCGCAAGATGGTTGTCATTCCTCCCGGGGTCGATCCCAGCCATTTTTACGGAATTCCCTCGGATGAAGCCAAGCAGTTCATCGGCTTGAAACCCGAAAATAGAATGATCCTGTTCGTGGGGCGCATCGAACCGTTGAAAGGTGTGGATACGCTGATCCAGGCGATGTCCTGCCTTGACCTGGCGCTCAGGAGCAAAGACTCTCCGGTTCATCTGGCGATCATCGGCGGCGAGCCGAATGCGGAGCCGAAGGATATGACCGCTGAAATGTCGCGCCTGCAAAAAATGTGCGATGACCTGTGCATGGGCGGCATGGTAGTCTTTTTGGGAAAGCGCGCGCAGGATACGCTGCCATATTATTACTCCGCTGCGGAAGTGCTTGTCATGCCGTCTTTGTATGAGTCGTTCGGGATGGTGGCGCTGGAAGCGATGGCTTGCGGAACGCCGGTCATCGCCTCAGATGTCGGCGGGCTTGGCTATCTCGTCCAGAATGAGGTGACGGGGTATACGATCCCAGACAGCAACCCGGAAATGTTGTGCGGCAGGCTGTCCAGCTTGTTGGGTGACCACGACTTGCGGCATGAGATGGGCAAGCGCGCCGCCGAATATGCCCAAGATTACGCCTGGGATAAGATCGCTTCTCAATTGGTTGAGGTTTACCGCGAAGTGTTGGAGAAGGTTCCAACTGTCTCTGACGCCAAATAACCAACAGGAAATTCCCAATATGGACGCGCGTGTGAATTCAAAACATCCGAATTCACGCGCGCGTTTTGATTGCAAGTACTATGTTGACTTTAATGCTGCACTATTTCAATTCTTTCTCGGCTGTCGTCAAGGCTTCCTCGAACATCATCAGCCCTTCATCCATCTCAGTCTTCGAGATCGAAAGCGGCGGTGCAATGCGGATCACACTCCTGCCGCACGAGAGCGTCAACAAGCCGCGTTCAAAGGCAAGGTCAACGAGGCGGTCTGTCAATTCTTTGGCGGGTTCCTTGGTCTCATGGTCTTTCACGAATTCCACGCCGATCATCAGCCCCTTACCGCGGACATCCCCAATGCTGGGATGACGCGCCTGGATCTCCTTCAGAGCATCCATCGCGTATTCGCCAACTTCAGCGGCATTTTTCAGATATTCGTTTTCGATCAGGTCGATGGTGGCAAGCGAAGCCGCGCAGGCGATGGGATTTCCGCCGTAGGTGTTGCCATGGGTTCCAATCTCCCAATCCATCACGGATTTTCGGGCGATGCATGCACCGAGCGGCATGCCCGAAGCAATGCCCTTTGCGGACGTAATGATATCCGGTTCAACGCCAAAATGTTCGATCGCCCACCACTTGCCGGTACGCCCCATGCCTGATTGCACTTCATCCAGGATCAGCAGAATGCCGTGCTTGTCACAGAGTTTCCGCAGGGCAGGGTAGAACCCTTCCGGCGGGACAACATATCCGCCTTCGCCCTGAATGGTTTCGACCAGGATTCCCGCCACATCTTTTGCAGGCAGGATCTGAGCGAGGATTTCTTCTTCGATATACCGCACCACTGCCTCGCCATAATCTTCACCCTTGCGGGTTTGAAGAACCGGGCGGTACGGGTTTGGGAAGGGTGCGTGGGTCACGCCATTCATCAGCGGGTAGAAGCCGCCGTGATATTTTGCCTTGCTTGCCGTGAATGTCACCGCGCCCATGGTGCGCCCGTGGAATGCGCCCGTGAACCCGATGAAGTTCGTGCGTTTGGTATGGTAGCGCGCAAGTTTGATCGCCGCTTCGACTGCCTCGGTACCGGAGTTGGTCATGAATGTCAGCGCATCTTCCTTGAACGGGGCGATCTCATCCAGTTTTTCGCCGAGGCGGATCCAATTCTCGTGGTAGAAGTCGGATGAAATGTGAATGAATTTTTCCGCCTGTTCCTGGATCGCCTTCACGACCTTCGGGTGGGAGTATCCGGTTGCGACAACTGCGATGCCGCCCATAAAGTCCAGGAACCGGTTCCCGTCCACGTCCCACACCTCGCTGCCTTTTCCGTGGTCCATCACAAACGGATATCCCCTCGGGTAGGAAGGCGAGATCACTTTGTGGTCGCGTTCGATCATGGCTTTGGCTTTTGGTCCGGGTACGTTCAGTTTGGTCATACATTCTCCTTTATGAAAATGACTTATGAAAGGATGTCAGAACGACAATCCTGCTTTCATTTCAGCTAATGCGCGCGCGCCGAGCAGCCCGGCGTCATCCCCAAGTTCTGCTCGCGTGATGACGAGCCCTTCCAGGTAGCGGGGATGAAAAACTCGTTCCTTCAAACTGATATGGAACGAGTCAAATAATAGATTCCCGACCTGTGAAACACCGCCTCCAAAAATGACGATGGAGGGGTCGAATGCATGCAAAAAGGATGCCACCCCGATGCCAAGATATCTGCCGGCGCGTTGATAAGCCTTGATGGCAAGCGCGTCCCCGTTTTGAGCGGCTTCCGCTACATCGCGGGCATTAAAGATTTGGTCGCGCTTCAGCACGGAACTTGCGCCTGCTTCCATTTCCGAATGTATATACTTAACGATGGCGGGTCCTGAGGAAAACGATTCAAGGTGACCGCTGAATCCGCAGGAGCAGGGAGGACCATCCGGGTCGATGATGACGTGGCCCAGCTCGGCGGCGAGCCCATGATAGCCCTGCAGCAGCCTGTCTTCGATAACCACACCCGCGCCGATCCCTGTGCTGACCGTGATGTACAGCACATTGTGGTGACCTTTTCCAGCGCCATAGCGATATTCGCCCAGACCGGCGAGGTTGGCATCATTATCCAAAAAGGCTTTTACACCGAAATGTTCCGAAATTTTTGGGGCAAGCGGGAAGTTGTGCCATTCCGGGTTGTTCGGAGGAGCAAGCAGGTACCCCGTATGCGGGTCAAGCGGACCGGGCGAGCCCAGCCCAATGGCGGCAACACTGCCATCCTCAGGATACACTTCCTCGATGACGTGGATGAGGCGGTCCAACCCGCCCGGCTCGGAAGCGCGGGTTGGAATCTTCTTTTGTTTGATCGGTTTTAGTTTATCAGGGGTATAAGATGCGGCACGCATATGAGTTCCGCCTATATCAACTGCAATGATCGTGGTCATGGTGATAATTATACCGTAAGGCAATTTTTTCACTCCTCCGCCCGGTTTGACGCAGCTTCTCATCCCTGCTATTATCATTTGTATGAGAAATTCACGAATATGGCAGATCCTGCGCAGCGTGCCGCGCTGGTTAAAGCCCGGTTTGGGAGTGAAGCGCTGGTTCCTGCTTGTCCTGCTCGGCATTACACTGCTCGGGTTGGGGTTTGCGGTGATCCTGATCGATTTGTATCGCACCGACTCCGCTGACCCGGCACTGTTGACCTTTCTTTCGTATGCTTCCCTGCGCTTCATCCCACGCATTTGGCGCGCGATCATCTTTGGCGGAGTGGGGATTGGGTTGGTGGCATACGGTATCTATAAATTGAACCGTTCACTGCTCAAGCCGTTCATTCGACCCGGTTCTGATGTGGTGGATACCCTGACAGATTTTCAACGCCGCAGGCGCGGACCTCGAACCGTTGCCATCGGCGGCGGGCATGGTCTTTCCACCCTGCTGCGCGGGCTGAAGATGCATACGGGAAACCTGACAGCCGTTGTCACCGTTGCGGACGATGGCGGGTCATCTGGTCGGCTGCGCGAGAGTTTTGGGATTCTCCCACCGGGCGATATCCGAAATTGTCTGGCGGCGCTTTCCAACGATGAAGATTTGCTGACCCAATTATTCCAGTATCGGTTCAGCGGCACTTCGGGGTTGGAGGGACATTCCTTTGGAAATCTGTTCATCACAGCGCTGGCAGATATCACCGGCAGTTTTGAAGATGCGGTGGTCGAGTCGGGACGGGTGCTTTCGGTCAACGGGCGTGTGCTCCCTTCCACTTTACACGATGTCAGATTGGTCGCCGCGATGGAGTTGCCGCATTCTCCGAACGAGGTCCGGGTTGAAGGCGAGAGCAAGATCCCCGAAATGGCAGGACGTGTTCGCCGGGTTTGGCTTGAGCCGGATAATGCACCAGCTTTTCCGCCTGTCATCAAGGGGCTCCTAAATGCGGAAGTGATTATTGTTGGACCGGGAAGCCTGTACACAAGCATTCTCCCAAATCTGCTGGTTGAAGACCTACTTGCGGGGATCCGCGCCAGCCGCGCCCTCAAGATCTATGTTTGCAATATTGCCACCCAGTCCGGTGAGACCGATGAGTTCACTTGTTACGATCATATCCGCGCACTGGAAGGCCATGTTGGCGATAGTCTGTTCGATGTCATCCTCTGCAATAATAATTACGAAGGGGAGTTGGACAGTTCTTCGGTGTGGGTACGCGCCGATGAGAGGACGCTGACCGATGAACGCGTTTACCTGACCGACCTGGTGGATGATCAACACCCCTGGCGGCATGATTCGGTCAAGCTGGCTCAAGTCATCATGGATGTTTTTAATGAGCGGACAGGTCCATTAAGTTGACCCTTTTTAACAGGTAATCGATTACATTTGTCATAAAAAATCACGGACGTACTAAAATTCACAAATCTGTATAAAGGATGTACAATTCAGGTGTATGACGAAACATACCAGCGGAAGCACTGGAATTATGCACTGGTCTTTCACTGTAAACTAATCAATCGATGGAGGATTCTCACATGACTATCAAAGTTGGCATCAACGGATTCGGACGTATTGGACGTCAGGTCTTGAAGGCGATTCGCGATATGTACCCGAACGAATTGGAAGTGGTTGCATTCAATGACATTGGCGACATGAAGACCATGGCGCACTTGCTGAAGTACGATTCGACCTACGGTCGTTTCAATGGCACTGTGGAATTTGCCGATGATGCTCTCATCATCGATGGAAAGAAGGTCAAGGTCTTCAAGGAAACTGACCCTGCCGCCATTAAGTGGGGCGATCTTGGCATCGACATCGTCATCGAATCGACCGGTCTATTCACGATCAAGGAAGACGGCGTGAACAAGAAGGGCAAGACCGTCAAGGGGGCTGTCAACCACATTACCTCCGGCGGCGCAAAGAAAGTGATCATCTCAGCGCCTGCCGAAGGGGAAGACCTCACGGTTGTGTTGGGCGTCAACGAGGATAAATACAATTCTTCCAAGCACCATGTTGTTTCAAATGCTTCCTGCACCACGAACTGTCTGGCTCCCGCCGCCAAGGTTGTGCATGATCTATACACCATCAAACGTGGATTTATGACCACCATCCACTCCTACACCAACGACCAGAAGGTATTGGATATGCCGCATTCCGACCTGCGTCGCGCCCGCGCTTCCGGCTTGAATATCATCCCGACCACCACCGGCGCAGCGAAGGCAATTGCCTTGGTCATCCCCGACCTCAAGGGCAAGTTCGATGGTTATTCCCTGCGCGTTCCGACCCCGACCGTCTCTGTCGTCGACTTCACCGTTGAACTCGAAAAAGAGACCACAACCGAAGAACTGCGTCAGGCGTTCCGTGATGCCGCCAAGCAGCCGCGCTTCAAGGGTGTTCTCGAAGCGGTGGACGAACCCCTGGTCAGCATGGACTTCAAAGGCAGTTCCTACAGTTCCTCGGTTGACCTGCCCTTCACCAGTGTGCTCGGCAAGGATAAGAGCAACTTCGTCAAAGTGGTCACCTGGTACGATAACGAATGGGGCTACTCCTGCCGCACAGCCGATCTCGCGGCGTTGATGGCGAAGAGCCTGTAGGAAAGTAGACACGTAAACATGTAGACAGGTACACAGGCAAACCAATTGGCTTGTGTACCTGTTTCCTTTTCTACTTGTTTACATGCGGAGCAACCATGAACAAGAAAACTGTAAAAGACATCGACCTCAAAGGCAAACGCGTGCTCATGCGCGTGGATTTCAACGTGCCCATGGCAGACGGAAAAGTGACCGATGACAAGCGCATCAAAGCTGCCCTGCCGACCATTCAATATGTTTTGGAACAGGGAGCCTCACTCCTTTTGATGAGCCATCTGGGAAGACCCAAGGGCGGTCCGGACCCGGAATTCAGCCTGGGTGCCGCTGCGGAAGCCTTAGCTTCGCTGTTGGGTCGCCCTGTGAAAATGGCGCCCGATTGCGTCGGCGCGGAAGTGGAAGCGCTCGCCAAATCCCTCAAGCCCGGTGACGTGGTGATGCTCGAAAACACCCGCTTCCACAAAGGCGAAGAGAAGAACGATCTCGAACTTGCAAAGCAAATGGCGGCGCTCGGTGAAGTGTACGTCAATGATGCGTTCGGCTCGGCTCACCGCGCTCATTCATCAACCGAAGGCGTGGCGCGTTTCCTGCCCGCGGTCTCAGGCTTCCTGATGGAACAGGAACTCGAATACCTGGGCAAAGCTGTTGCCAACCCGGAACACCCCTACATTGCCATTCTCGGCGGTGCAAAGATCAGTGACAAGATCCTGGTCGTTGAAACTCTCGCCGCAAAATGCGACAAGCTCATCATCGGCGGCGGGATGGCGAACACCTTCCTCGCGGCGAAGGGACTGAACATTCAAGACAGCCTTGTCGAAGCGGAAGCGCTCGAGACCGCCAAGACACTGCTCGGAAAATTGAGCGGTAAACTCGTCCTGCCCGTGGACGCTATCATCGCAGATAAGTTCGATGCCGAAGCGAACGCTCAGATCGTCAGCGTCGATGCGATCCCTGCCGGATGGCGCATGCTGGACGTCGGTCCCAAGACCATCGAGTTGTACAAGTCCACCCTGGCAGATGCGAAGCTCATCGTTTGGAACGGGCCCGTAGGTGTATTCGAAATGCCGAAATTCGCCGAAGGGACTTTCGCACTCGCAAAACTCATGGCTGAATCCGGCGCAGTGACGGTCATCGGCGGCGGTGACTCTGCCAGCGCGGTCAAGAAAGCTGGCGTTGCCAAAAAGATGACGCACGTCTCCACCGGGGGCGGCGCTTCCCTCGAATTCCTAGAAGGCAAGGAACTGCCCGGTGTGGCGGCATTGCTCGATAAATAATCTTTAAGCAAAATAGGACTAAAGGAGCAGGAGATTTTGTTCTCCGGCTCCTTTTTATTTTGTATAATGCGAACATCAACTTATAAAGGAGAGTGAGTATGGAGACGAATCAAGTTCCCCAAGTGGAACAGCCGAAAAACAACCGGAACCTTATCATCGGTATTGTCGTTGCAGTTGTCTTATGTTGTTGCTGTGTTGTGACCGGTGTTGCCGGTTATTACGGGTATCAGACCTACATCGCTGCACAGCAGGCAGTGGAAGACCTGCAGAACTTCGAGATCCCCGAGATCCCCACCGATGTGCCTTTCAACCCGGCTGACCCGAACAGCACAGTGGAAGTGCCAGAGTTCGACTTTAGCGGTGAAGTTCCCTCCGGTGGGCTGGCTGACGAGAATACGCGCTATTCCGCGTGGTTGTCGGTGCAGATCGTAGGCGCCATTTCCGGGTGCTCCGCGCCGACCGTGGAAGGCACGACGATCGCAGTGCTTGAGCAACCCAATGCCAGCGGTGAATGGGTCGAAGAGTGGAATGTCAATTGCGGTGACGGAAACTCTCAGACTTTCAAGGTGACCTTCACGCCTGAGAACGGAATCGTCAATGTGAATGTGGAAATTCCGCAATAACGATTGACAAGACTGGAAAGTAACTACGAAGCGGACGGGAATCCCCCGTCCGCTTTTGTGTTTCAGTTTACAGGCAGTTTACCGCCCGATAACCCAATTCCCATGCACTCGGCTATAATTATACAAATTTCTTTCGGAGACTTTGCATGTCATTCAAAGTTGGTGAGAACGTTGGTCCCTACCGGATCATCGAACAATTGGGTCAGGGCGGCATGGCGACCGTTTACAAAGCCTATCATGCCTCACTGGATCGCTATGTGGCGATCAAAGTCCTGCACCAGGCGTTCAATGAGGACACGACGTTCATTGGGCGTTTCCAGCGTGAGGCGCGTGTCGTTGCAAAGCTGGAGCATCCGAACATCGTCCCTGTGTACGATTATGCGGAGCATGATAGCCGCCCGTATCTGGTGATGAAATTCATCGAAGGCGATACCCTTAAATCACATTTGAACAAGGGACCGCTTTCTTCGCAGATGATCGAGCAGGTGGTGGATTCGGTCGGTTCCGCCCTTGGGTATGCACATCAACAAGGGATCCTGCATCGGGATATCAAACCGTCCAATGTGTTGATCGCCAACGACGGCACAATGTACCTCGCAGATTTTGGTCTTGCGCGTATCGCGCAGGCGGGGGAATCCACGCTGTCTACCGATTCGATCATGGGCACGCCGCAATACATCTCACCGGAACAGGCGATGGGCAAGAAAGATCTGGATTCCGGGACAGACATTTATTCGTTCGGTGTCATGCTTTATGAAATGGTGGTGGGACAGGTTCCATTCAACGCCGATACCCCGTTCTCCATCATCCACGACCATATTTATACTCCTCTGCCCCTGCCGATGGACGTGAACCCAAAGGTGCCTGAAACGGTTCAGCGGGTGCTCTTGAAGGCGCTTGCCAAAGACCGCCAGGACCGCTTTGCCAGCGTGGAAGATCTGATCCGCGCCTTCAAAGCCGCGTGGACGGATGCAGGGGTTCCCATGCAGGGTACCGCCATAACAATGCGTCCACGCAGCGCTCAAAAGACCGCTGAGACCGCTCCCCGCGTAGAAACGACTCCTCACACAGCACTCGCTAAACGTCTGGCAGCGAAGCGTTCTTCGTGGCTGTGGATCGGGGTCGGCTTTATCGCCATCCTTTGTCTTGGGGTGGGGTTCTTCGCCCTGCGCGGCACAGTGCTGCCGCTTCTCATGCCACCTCCGACGGTTGCCCCCATCATCCCGACACAGCCCGTTGTCGTCCCTCCGGTAAATGAAACTCCCTTACCGCCAGCCACTCTTCCGGCGAACGAAAACGAATCGCCGGAATTGATCTCTGCGCGCGAAGAGGTTCAGAAAAACCCGGGTGACCCGAACGCTCACTTGCGACTTTCGCTTGCCCTTTGGGATGCGGGACTGACAACAGTTGCCATCGAGGAATTGACGCAAGCCTCCAACCTTGCCGGACCGACCAACAAGGATTTCTATACCAGCGCAGCAACGGAGTATCGCAGCCGCGAAGCCTGGCTGCCCGCGGCTGGAATGTATTTGCGGCTCGTGCAGGCATACCGCGCTGAAGGAGTGGATGCGCCTGAAGATATGCGCAGCGGGTTTCATGAAACCGTGTATAAAGCCGCCGAACAAAAAGACATGACCCTGTTCCTGTTCTTCGAACGCATCGATGCGGTTGACCTTCCGCTCGGATATGTCGCCCGTTCACGATATGCGCTCTTCAACGGCAGTATCGAAGAGGCGAAACTTCAGGTCACGAATGCCGAAAAGATTAAACCGGATATGCACGAAGTCCCGCTTTTGAAGGCGGAGATCGCCATCGAACTCAACAATAAAGAAATGGCGAGACCGTTCCTTCTTTCGATCTCGTCAGACCTTGGCTTTCCAGATTGGATCCGCAAAATGGCGGATGATCTTCTCATCACAATTCAATAGGAAAAAAACATGCGAACACCCTTTGTAGCAGGCAATTGGAAGATGAACAAAACCACCGCCGAGGCGCGGGAACTGGTCTCAAGTTTGGTAAAGACTATCGGCTCTATCAGTGGCTGCGAACGAGTGCTTTGTCCGCCGTTCACATCGTTGATGGCAGTGGCTGCGATGCTCGAAGGATTGAGCATCGGCTTGGGCGCTCAGAATATGTATTGGGAGGAAAAAGGTGCGTTCACAGGTGAGTTGTCCCCGGCGATGGTAAAAGAACATTGCGGGTACGTCATCCTCGGTCACTCAGAGCGGCGCGCATATTTCGGCGAGACTGATGAAACGGTGAATCGAAAACTGCTTGCAGCCCAAAAGATTGGACTGACCCCCATCGTTTGCGTGGGTGAGACGTTGGAACAATACGAATCAAACCGGACCCGTGAGGTTGTCTCCTCCCAGACCTCTCTTGGTCTGAAAGGTGTTTCTCCCGAATTCGCACCGCGCATCGTGGTCGCGTATGAGCCGGTCTGGGCGATCGGCACCGGCAAAGCCTCCAACGGACCGGATGCAAATGCGGTCGTGAAGGATGTCATCCGCCCGGCGATCGCGGCTTTATACGGCGAACAGACGGCGCAGGCTGTCCGCGTTTTATACGGCGGCTCAGTGACCGCATCCAACGCGGCGGAGTTCTTCACACAGC
The DNA here is from genome assembly GCA_964372045.1 of uncultured Anaerolinea sp. GTDB lineage: Bacteria > Chloroflexota > Anaerolineae > Anaerolineales > Villigracilaceae > Villigracilis. Next base: position 22,622 of record CAYJPO010000021.1, on the reverse strand, counting down.
CGGACATCGATGGCGCGCTTGTCGGCGGAGCCAGCCTGAAGCTGGATGAATTTACCGCCATTACCCAGGCAGCTGCGAAATAAACTGTGCAGTTCACCGGATTTCTCTGGTTCGCTCTTACGCTTCTGCCGCTGGTCGTTCTCCAGCGGCTTTTGCATCGTGAGATCCAAACCGTATTCCTGCTTCTCACCCGCAACAAACAGTTAACAATCGGTTTGTTTTCAGTCTTGTTCTTTCCGGGTGTGTTGTTACATGAGTTAAGTCATTTCCTCATGGCGAAAGTCCTAGGCGTTCGCACGCGCGGATTTTCGTTGATCCCCCAATCCATGTCCAATGGGCAATTGCAAATGGGATATGTCGAAGTCGAACGGGCGGATATCATCCGCGACTCATTGATCGGGCTGGCACCCCTCCTCGCTGGGACTGCGTTTGTCGCATTTGCGGGAATTTACCGGCTGCAGGTGAATACGCTTTGGAATGTGCTGTGGAGCGGGCAGATCCAGCTTTTTTGGATGGGGTTGAAACTGCTTCCCACCGTGCCGGATTTTTATCTCTGGTTCTATCTCACCTTTGCCGTGTCCAGCACCATGCTGCCCTCTGAATCCGACCGGCACGCCTGGCTTCCGCTTGGGTTGTGGGTGGCTGGCTTGTTATTCCTTGCACTCGTGGCAGGGGCGGGGACATGGATGCTTCAGAATCTCGCACCTTATCTGGATGCCTTTTTATATTCGGTTGCGCTGCTGCTGTTGTTGAGTAACATCGTGCATCTGGTGCTGTTGGTTCCGTCCTTTGCCTTCCACCGTTTTTTGGCATATGTGATGAAAGTGGACGTCGCTCAATAAAGCACTATCTGTGTTTATCAGTAGTAGAAAAATCTCGAAGATAAATTGTCCGCTTTTGCATTGCATTGAATATAGCCACGACTTGCCTGCCCTCTTCCCGCCCGGTATTCATTGCCATTTGATAAGCTTCCTCAAGATCTTCCACCCCGGTGGCAACATCGAGATAATATTCGCCCGTCTGCGGATGAAGCCATGTCCCTAGCCAGCAATCTTCTTCGACAAGGGCGGCTTCATTTTTTGCGATGAAAGATCTAAGTTCCTGCGCCAGATCCACTGTGCCCGGCACGATCAAAGTCCGGGATGGATATTTGGGGAAACTCCAAACATTCATATCGGGCAAAAATGTCAACGTGTGCGGTTTGGATGCCGAACCGCCGTTTTGCAGTGTGCGCGAAACGACTTGTAGGACGTAAAATTCAAAGGGATCTATCATTCCAGGCAGAGGATGAACATTTCGATACCATCATCCCCCTTGTACTCGCTGACGATCTTGAAGCTGCTTTTTTGCAGCACGCGCTGCGAGCCGATGTTGTGTTTGGCGACATGAGCATAAAGCGGTCGCGTCACCACCTGACCGAGAAATTGTTTCAGCGCTTCGGATGCGATTCCCTTGCCCCAAAATTCCCTTCCCAGCCAGTACCCTACCTCTCGCTGACCTTCCATCTCAAAGCTGAGGATGATCCCTGTCACCACTCCATTGAGAAGAATGATCTTGAAGATGTTGTTCTCGTTGACCATGACCTTCCCCCAATGGGCATAGAATGCCGCTTCATCTCGTGCAGGGAACGCCGCCATCTCATTCGATACCGGGTCGCGTTGGTGCTCGAAGAGGATCGGTAGGTCGTCCTGAATCACATCGCGGAGAATAATGTCTGCCATCTCAACCTTTGCGCCCGACGGCAAGCATCTTATTGCGGATCGGGAAGATGATAAAAAACAAACGTACAAATGGCATCAGGAACTTCACAAGCAGCGCGGACTTGACCAGTTTCTTCAGGTAAAAATCATATGGGAAGGATAATTCGTGGAAGGTACTCAATTCTGCGACATCCAACCCAGCTGCTTCGAACATCGCCTTCATCTCTTCAAGGGACAATATTTGCTTATGCCCGAATTGCTTGGCAGAATACATCGTGTTCAGGAAGGTGGGGAAACGCCCGCCTGAAAGCCGATAGGTCAGCTCACCAAAGCGGTGATAGAACGCATCGCGGCAGGGCGTGTCGATCAGCAGAATGCCGCCGCTTTTCAACATCGCCGCCGCAGACTTTAACGTGGCAAGCGGATAGTTCACATGCTCGATCACATCCCAAAGCGTGACCACGTCAAATGAACCTTGATGTGCCTCCCAATATTTATCCTCAATGGGGCGTTTGACGATCTCCAGCGCGTGCTTAGTTTTGGCGTAATACGCGCGCGTGTCACTCAGCTCGATGCCGAGGCACTTCGCACCTGCCTTCTTCATTTCGGAGAGGAACAACCCGCCGCCACAGCCGATATCCAGTACTTTTCCGCCGTTAATGGAAAGATGCCGCTTGACGGCGTTGACCTGATTGATAACCCGTTCCGGATTGGATTGCAGCGACCTTTCGATGTACGCGATCTCTTCATCTGTCAGTCCGCTGCCGTCGATCTTCGGCGAAATTGCCTCCATCGGGTCGAGGTGATCCACATAATGGAATCCGCCGGGGGAAACGAATACGTTCGCATTGCTCAGTTTGTATTTTGGTGCGCCATTTGTTTGCTGTTTGATCTCGTCAATGTTTTCCATCTGACCTCATAGTCTCTCGATTTTATCAAGGATCAGCGGCACACTGACAGGGTACTCTGCGCTTTCCTTTGTGACATCGAGCCGCAGGATGCGCGCCTCGGAGACGGATGCCAGCCATTCATTCACGTAACTTTCCAAAAGCTCCGCATCTTCGCTGGATGCAATGTTGATCCTGTTTCTCGAAGCCAATCTCTCGCGGACAGTTTGGGAGTCCGCGCTCAAGGCGATGATCAGGTCTGGGGGCGGCAGCAGGCTGCGGGTCAGTTTGTGGAGGCGGCGGCATAGGTCATACTGCGGGTCGTCGAGCCAGCCGCGGGTATGAAAGAGGCGGGTGAATCCATAAAAATCAAGGTCGAGTCCGCCATCCATGATCGCCAGGTCGCCGCAATTCCGCAGGTCACGCTCCTGCCCGGCGCGATGAATGAGGTAATCCAACTGGTTGGGAAATGCGAATTTGCTATCCTCTTTGAAAAGCGCCTGGAACGGTCGTTCGATGTGTTGCTCAAGGGCGGTTGCGAATTTGTGTTCTCCGCAAAGGGCGTTCACGAGGGTGGTCTTCCCAACCCCGCTTGCGCCAACGACGACGATTAATTTATTCATCCGCCACTTATAGCACAGCGGCGAATTCATAACAAGCGTGTGGAAAAGCACATTCATGTCCGATTATGGATTAAAATTGTGTACATTATCAATATCGAATTCGGGAGCATATCGTGAGCGAACCACTTGTTGTTACATCGGACGACCCAATCTTGAATATCTTGAATTTCAAGCCGTATCGCAACATGCTCACGCGGCGGGCTGAGGCGTTTGTCCCGGCGCCGGATGAGCCTCAAACGAAGGATGTCAAGACTCCCTGGGGTGCCACACTGACTGCCACGAGCGGTGACATCCTGGTCAGCGATCTGGATCAGCCCGATGAGAAGTGGCCCGTGGATGGGCAGATATTCGACGATACCTATGTCATGGTCGGTCCAGGGCTGTGCATCAAGCGCGCCGTCACCCTGCTCGTTCCGCTTGTAGACCTGACGAACGGTGATGAGAACCGGATGGTGACAGTCCATACGCTGGAAGGACCGGAGACTGTGCGCGCCGGTGATTTTTTTCTGGCGAAGGGCATCAAAGGTGAGATATGGCCCTTGCCAAAGGAAAAGGCAGAGACAAAAATGAGACCCGCCGAATAGCGGGTCTCATTTTTGTGGAGGATTATTTCTTGCGTTTCCGCATGAGCGATTTCGGCGGCGCCTTTGACGGGCTGTCGAGCATCATGCGTTCCAGGGCGTTGTCGATCACCCGGTAGATATATTTCGATGGGTTGATGGTTTCCACCGCGCCGCCCATACTGCGGACCAGCTCGATCATGTAGCGCGAAAGGTCCTGACCGTCATCGGTGGCATTGGTGGTCTCGTTCGCAACTGCGATCACGCGGACATTATCCATGCCTGCACGACCCAGCGCCGAATAAACCGTCCAACGGGTGTTGCGTTCGAAGAGATCGTCGCCATCCTTGGGGTTGCCAACCGCTTCGAACTGGTAGATCTCGGTCACCTCCGGGTGGTTGCGGGCTTTGTAGAAACGTTCCACCCAGGCTTCACCGGCGTAGGATACGAATTCACGGACATAGGAAGATTCAGGCTTGGGAAAGTACACCTTGAGTTTCAAGCCCATTTCGATACAAAGCTCGGCAAAGATGATCTCACTGCCTGCGGATAGACCGGAAACATAAGCGCGGTCATTGGCGGTGGGTTTGTACTTCTCCAATTTTCTGCGGATCTCGGCTCGGATCTCCGATTCTTTTTCCATCGGGAAGGCTTTTTTCTGTTTGCCGGGCGGGTCGACCATGAGACCGGTGAAGAGCAATGATCTTTCCTTCTCCTTCCTGGGTTCGGCAGATTTTTTGGCTGGCTTTCCAAGGCGCGGGTCTTCGCCGTTGACCCGGATGATCTCCTCTGAGATCAAGTCGATGCTTGCCTGCGCAAACTCTGTCCGCATGCCGATGGCTTTGAATATCTCAAGCTGTGCCAGCGATGAGGTCAGGAAGAAGTAGTTACGTCGCGAAGCGATGATCGCCTTTCGATAAGCGCGCGCGACCTCGTCGAAATCATCGGAGGTCAGCAGCTTCAATTCTGCCAGTGAGATCAAAGTCCAATAGTCGATATTGTCGCCTTCCTGCGAAACCTTGTTATCAAGCCCGAAGTGGATCGTGCTTTCCAATGACGACATGAGCTTGCGGATGCGGGTGATATCCGGATCGGGTGACTTTTTGTTGCCGAGCTTGTCCGCCAGATGGATCACCATCGCAGATAGGGTGAGCGCGTTGATACCCGGATAATAATCGTTCAGGTCGAGGCGGAACCCTTTGAGATAGATGTCAATGGCTTTGATCAGCCAGTGATACGAGTCGAACGCCATTTGGTGGCGTTTGGTCGCATCCTTGGTGGACTTCCACGAATTGGTCCACATCTCCTTGTAGATGCGCCCGAGGTACGTGATGGCACTGCTGTCGTTCGGAAAATCCTTGAGCAGGTTCTCGATCTTGACGATGGCTTCATCCACACGACCGAGGCGGTTGAGGTGAAAAGCCTCTTCCCGGCGGAAATCGATGTTTTCCGAATTGACATCCAGCCCCTTGCGGTATTGGGTCAATGCAAGTTCATTGCGTCCCAAATTTGCGAGCGCGCGCCCAACCTCTGAAATGGCTTCTTCGCGGATGAGCGGGTTGCGGATCTCTTCTGTCAACAGCAGGATATCGCCGATGTGTTTCTGCCGTTGGGCAACAGTAACCCGCTCGCGCCATTCGTTGAATTCGCGCCAGAACCCGGTTGCAAGGGGAGTGTGCAGACTCTTTCTGTCCGGCTCCTGCAACCCGGTCAGCAGGTTGAAGATCGGGCTGTGGATCGCATCGCGGTCGGATGCCCAGGTGTCTCTCACCATGCGCGAGATCGCCTTGATATCGGTGCGAATGAACGCCGGGTCGGGAATGCCTTCGGGGGTGATGTGATACGGGAGCGTGCGGACGTTGAAAATATCGAACGGCATATAGGCGCGTCCCGCCTGGATGTGAACCACACCGCGTTTTCGGAACGCATGCCGGATGCCAAGCTCATAAAAGGCATTGGCGTTGTCAATGCTCAGGTCGGCGATGACAAGGTCTGCCAGCAGAAGTTCCTGAAACATGTCGGTGAGAATGTCGCCAGCCGAGGTCTCTTCGTCCGCGCGGAATGGCTCGAAGCCGGCATCTTCAAGCGCGGGTTTGATCAAGTTGTAATAAATGGAATTGAAATCGTATGGATGCCCGTCTGCGCCTTTCTTTTTTCCGAACGGCATGACGATGAACGCATGAGGTCGGACCTCCGGCTGGAGGGGTCTGGCTGTGGCAGCGGCTTCCGCAGCCGTGTCCAGCACCTCCTTTGCGACCGCCTGTGATTCCGCTGGGGTGGTCGCTTTTGCATCTGCGGGCGCGGACGTATTCCCGCTTACGGCGGCAGGTTCGTTCTTGGTTTGTGTCTCGTTCGAGTCCGTCATCTTGTCTATCCTTTAACTTCGTTCGTTTTCGGGTACCGTGACATCAAGTCGTTGAGTACGGCTGTGGGTGTATTACCGCTGACATCCACGTCCTTGTAATCCTCTGCGATCGATTGCAGGGCAGTTGACAAGCCGAGCTTCTCCGCGATCTCTTCAGCGAAATCAACAATCGCATCTTTCATCGCTTCAAGCTCTGCCTGAACGACATCGGATGCAGCTTCTTCCGCCAGGCTGCCGAGCGTCTCTTCGAATTTCCTGGTGAGCGTCTCGGATGTTTCATTCATCACTTCCGAGGTGTAATTGACGATCGCATCGTCGATGGATTTTTTGAAGGCGCGGTCCGCCTCGCGTTGTTCCTGAATAACGCGGTTGATAAGACTGGCTTCCTCATCCAGGTTCGACTCTTTGAGCGCTTCCTGCATAGCTTTGATGTATTCGACGTTGCGGCTCCACAGGATATCTTCAGTGGAGTTGACCATCTTGAAGAATTCGCTCTGGGTGCGTTCCCTGCCTTGCAGATTCTTCCAGTGATCCGCGATGATCGTCAATTCCAGGATGACCTTGCTGTAATTCCGCACGACCACATCGAGGTTCTTCAATTCCTGCCAGCCGAGGAAGGTGGTTGTGAGTGTGGCGGCAAGCGCGACCCAGATATTGAATCCGAAAGCAGCCAGGAAAGCGCCAGCCGCGCCAGAGGTGAGGATCAAAATCTGCAGACGGGTGCGTTCCTTTTGCTTTTCGTTCACCTTCTTCACGTGCCAGTTCAATTGGTTCTCAAGGCGGTACTTGAAATATTCGTCGCCGGTGATGTCGTTGAAGCCGGGGTCGCTATCCGGGTAGCGCGGATCGAAACGCGACGGAGGGGGAAGGGTGCCTTTGTAGGCTTCCATCACCAACTCGCCATTCAGCCCGCGATAGACGGAGCGCTGGATCTCCGCCAGTCTTTTTTCCAGCCATTCGTGCCGCTTGGAATTTTTTTGCAGGATCGTCCGGTAAAAGTACAAGTCCTTCAATATCTCTTCAGCGCCTGCGCGGGAGATCAACCAATCCCCGGAGGCGTAGAATTTATTGGCAAACGCCGCAAGGAGGGAGGCAATGATCGGGGAGGCGATCAGCAGACCTTGTAAGATCACGCGGATAACAGGCGAATATTCTTCCGGGTAGATCGTTGTCAGGATGGCGAACAAGGTTGCCAATACACCAAACGCGGCGATCCATAACCGGAGCCGACCATATGCCTTGGTGCGTTTCGACGACACGGAGTCCAATTGGGCGAATTTTCTCCATGCGATCTCAAGGATGGGTTCGTTGTTCTGTGGTTGAATTTCCATATTCAACACTCCTTCGATACGTGTTTATTTTTACGGCAGGGTCGGGCAGAGGAGACGATAGGGCTCCTCACTAAAATAGAATGCCCATTCGTTCGTATTGAGGTTCCGCATCAAGCGGGAGCAGGCGGTTTCGATCAGTTTTTCTTCCGTGACCGGAAGGAACAGATTGACATCCCAGAATTGAACCGTCTTTCGTGATACGGATGCCAGGAGGTTTCCGTCCGGTGAGAAGTTGATACCGGATACCGTATCGCTATGCGGGATGCGGATCACTTCGCTTCCAGTGGTGAGGTCCCAAATATAAACATATCCTTCTTCGCTCGCAGTTCCCAGCCATTGTTTCTGTGAATTGAAGTCCATGGAGGTGATACTGCTTCCCTGATGGAGTTTGTATTTCGGTTCGGAATAATCCGTCCCGGTCATATCCCAAACATAAATACCACCGTCGGTGTTTGTGGTCGCGAACAGGGTGCCGTCTGTATTGAACGATATGGAGCGGATCCTGCCAAGCTGTTGGAGGACCGCCGCCTGTTCATTGGTTTCGGTGTTCCACAGCACGATCTTGTCCGTCAGCCCGACCGCCAGATAGGGATCTTTGGGACTGTATGTCACTGTAAAGGCAACTTCTTCGAACGGAATGCTGTTGACCTGTTCGCCCAAAGCGAGCTCCCAGATCTGGACGCTGGAATTGCCAGTGTTCGTGGTCGCGAGGTATTTGCTGTCCGGGCTGATGGCGAGACCGGTGATATCAGAACTGTGCGGCAGTGAAAACTCTGCCTTTGTCTCCATGTTGTAAAGGATCGCCCTGGAGTTGTTCTGTTCGGAATTTACAGAAAGTGCGACCCATTTCGAATTCAGGCTGATCTTCATTTGCGCGGTCAGTTCGTCGAAGCTGAGTAACTGTGTCCCCAGCGTGCCGTCGTTGATGTTGGCAATATCGCTGGTAAAGATCTGCCAAAGCGCACGATCATCCGTGTTGAAGAGGATCCAATTGCCTGCCGGGTCGAATTTCGCCTTGTTGACGTATTCGGGAAATGCGATGAAGCCGACGCGTGTATTCAGCGAGGAAATATCCCAAATGGTCAGGCGCCCATCACGATCCCCGGCGATGACGCGGTCACCATCCGGGCTGAAGACGAGCGCTGAACCGATCCCGTCCAGCGACGCTTCGAGCATCAATGCACCGGTCTGCGAATCCCAGATGCGGACGGTTTGATCGTATCCGGTGCTGGCGATCCATTTGCCGTTCGGGCTGACCTCCACCTTTTGGACGAAACTTTCGTGATACATGCGGGTCTTTTCGATACCGGTGTTGGCGTCGAAGACGCGCACGATCTTGTCGTCCGAGACGGTGACGAACCAACTGCTGTCCGGTGAGAATGCGCCGTCCTCCACCCAGTCGGTGTGGTTAAGGACGTGGGTTTCCCGTCCGGTTTCGGCGCGGGAGATGCGGGCAGTGCTATCGGAGCTAACGGATAACGAGATCTTGCCGTTGGGGCTCAGCAGAATGTTGAAAATCTCGCCTTCATGCCTGGGACCAGATTCCAACAAGCCAGACATAACCTTCCAAAGGCGGACTCTGCCTTCCTTTGTACCGATGGTCACCCAATCTCCATTGGAGTGGAATTTGACCACGCTGACAGGTCCGTTGGTGAAGCTGAAAGTGTATAGCGTTCTGCGCGTTTCGAGACTGATAACGGATACTTGTCCATCCTCCCGACCGGCAACCAGAAGTTCGTTTTCCGGGTTGATGTCAATATCCAGCACTTCGGAGCCGTATTCGAACACTTCCAGCGGTGTACCTTTTTCAAAGTCCCAGAGCCGGACAGTGCCATCTTTGCTTGAGGTGATCAGGAGGCTGTTGTCGTTTGTGATCAGGGTGTCGGTCACATCGTTCAAGTGCTGGACGCAATATTTCTGCTCGCCTTCGATCGTAGTGACACAGGCGGTATCGTCTGCGCTTGCGGAGGCGATAAATTTGCCTTCCTTGCTGATGGTGATGTTGAAGATCCAGCCGTCTTGTTGTAACTGCGCCACCGGGATCGGCATCCTGATGATGTTATTCCGCAGTACATCTTCGGCTTCGAGTGAGGGGGAGCGCTGCATGGATTCGATCGCAAGCAGCATGCTCAGGTCGCGTTCCCCGGCGCGTTCACTATAGGCGTTCGCTTGTGCCGCGCTTCGCTGCGCTTTGGCGGCATTTTCGTTGCTGGCAGCCAACGCGGCGCTTTCTTCTGCGCGAGCTTGCTGGGTGATCGCGATCTGCTCGTTGGCGGCGGCGATTTCAGCGTTAATTCTTGCTTCTTCTGCGCTTGCTTCCGAGTTATTCCATTGGATCAACGCGACCACGAACAGGGCGATACTGATCAACAGCGCCGCACCGAACGTGATGGTGAAGTTCCTCTGACGCCGGGTGGCGTTCTTGCGGCTCGACGTGATGTATTCCGCCTGCAAGGGGGTGGCTTCGCGTTCAGGGTCCTGGGTCGCCTCTGCCATCCAGCGTTCGGCATCCTCCAGGTCACTGCCTTGCAGAAGATAGCTATTGTTCCGGGTCTTCTGGTCCCACTCCACGGCGCGCAATAACAGACGTGTATGCTGTTGGACCCAATCGAGGTCGGTCTGCAGGGTTTCGATCAGCTTTGGAATGACCTCTTTGAAATGATCCTTTTGCGGGCGGAGGTACACCCAGTTGGTGGCTGAAAGTTTCGGGTGCATCTTTTGCCGTTTTTCAGGGATCCCATATAGAACAGGGACGATCTTCTTATTCGCGTTGACGGCAATTTCCAATTCCCGGGCGCAGACCTCAGACTTGAGCGAATCTGGGCTGATGACGAAAACGAACGAATCTGCCCCTTCGATGGCAGCCTGGATGGTCGCCATCCAATCGGCGCTGAGCGGAATGCCCTCCCAATCCACCCAGGCGTCGATGCCCGCCTCGTCCATGGCGGCATTCAACTTGCGCACAAATAATTTATTTCTGCGCGAATAGGATATGAAAACTTTAGTTTTTCGTGTTTGTGTCATGCACAGTCTCAGGACGGCTATTTAAGTGCGACGAACCAGGCAGCCACATACCCCTCGTGTGAGGCGTCTTTGACCTTGATCCACTTATCATTCGCGCCGATCTTGGCTTCGCCGCCCGGTTCTGTGATGGTGAATTCATAATTGACCGGGACGCGTTTGATCAAGCTGGCGTCGCTTACGACAGGCTGGGAGCGCAGGGATACTGCCTCTGCGGTCGTCTTCACTTTGACAGCTCCGCCTGTGGATGGCGTTGAGGTCGTGGTGGTGGTTGCGGCTTGCTGGGCTGTGGAGCCTCCGGCATATTTGAGGTACCAGGCCGCAACATAGCCTTCCTTGTTGCTGGCGTCGCGCACTTTGATCCACTGGTTCTGCGCGCCGACCTTGGGGATCGCCTGATTGGCAGGCTCGACCGAGATCAACTGCTCGGTGGGTTGGACCATGCGGATCAATGTCTCAGGTCCGATGACTGGTTTGGTGCGGAAGGAGACCTGTTCGATCGGCAGCAAGACCAACGCTCCAGCTGGAACAGAAGCCTTGGTTGGAGCAGGGGCCGTGCCCGGTTTGGGGGCTGTCCCCGGCTTCGGCGCCGCACCAGGTGTGGGCGCGGTAGAAGGGGTCGAGGTCGAAGAGGAAGAGGCGGGTTTTCCCTTTTGGTCAGAGACGAACCACGCGGCAACATATCCCTGTTGACCTTCCGGGTTCTGCACCTGTATCCATTGCCCTTGCACACCGATCTTGGATCTTGCCTGGTCTTTGGGTTCGAGACTGATCAATTCGGTATTCATCAGCATGCGCTTCCAAAGATAGCCGGTGACGGTGGGGTCTGCGCGCAAGGCGAGGTCATCTTCGGCGGCATAAAGCACGAATTTATCAGCAGGCAGCGGGAGACTTGTGGGTTTGGGCGGGTCGGGCTGGTTGATGCCGAAATTGTTGAACCACAGCACCGCGCTGATCTCGGTGGTGAGCTTTGCGCCGTTGTATTTGTAGCGCGTGGTCAGGAGCACTTCCTTATCGGGACCGTCGCCGCCGTATTTGTACGGGTCATATAGAACGTAATCGTCGCCTTTCTTTTCCTTGACGAGCACAAAGTGGGTCTGAATACCGGCTTGCTTGTTCCAGTCCACCTGAAGGATGACGGGTTTCCCCTCTGCCACGGCGTTGTCGATCTGTTGAATGGGCGCAGGGAAGGATTCACACGGCTGCATATCTCGATAAGCACAATTGCCCCATACGTACGGCAGCACGCTCGGTATAAAAAGCGCCCCCTGAAACCCGCCAGCGTTCTTCATTTTCTCGTTGACGGTTGCAGGGGTTTCGTTATATCCGATGCCGTTTAGCATCATGGTGACGGACGTGAGCAGGCATCCCCAACTGCCGATGGTCTCATTGGAGAACCCAAGGGGTGTTTTCTTCCATTGGTCATCGTTTTGGTAGAGGTTCTTGGTTACAAACATTCTTCCGCGCCTCCTTAAAATAGAATGAAATAATGCAACTATTCTACTACAATTCAATTGCAACGAATTTGCAATATTTTAAGGTTGGAACGATCATTGCGCATCGATCGGACCCGATAACTCAGTCACGACCCAGGCGGATTCTCACCGACAGCATACCCACGCGCCAGCGATCAATTCCTCAGGAATGCCCGCATCTCCCGAAAACTGACGGGTAACGAACTTCCCTCCCTGCATCACATATTCGATATTCTTTCGGTCCGCCAGTGTGCGCAGGTCGTCCAGCGGATTTTTTTTGACGATCAATACATCCGCCAACTTCCCGGCTTCGAGCGTGCCGAGTTTTGACTCCCAACCCAGTGCCCGCGCCGCGTTCTTCGTCGAAGCGACGATGCAATCCATCGCTGAGATTCCCGCCTGTGACATGTAATACAACTCCATCGCATTCTCACCGTGGAAGTTATACGGCGTGGCGGCATCCGTTCCCATGGCGATGGGCACACCCGCTTCATATGCCCTGCGAATGGACAGCATGGCATCTTCCTGCGTTTCCTTGCTCTTTTCCATGATCCAGTCTGGGATGCCGGGTTTATCGCCATCGATGACATCGAACCCGGCTTTCAGGGTTGGCACGAGAAATATGCCTTCGCGCGCCATGCGTTCGATCACGCGCGGATCTTGATTTAAGTAGGTCCCGTGCTCAATGGTTCTCGCGCCGGCTTCCACTGCATTGCGGATGCCCTCGATGCCGTGCGCGTGTGCCGCGACGATCTTGCCGACCTTGGCGGCTTCCACCACTGCTGCGCGGATCTCCTCCATTTCAAATTGTGCGGCTCCGGGTTTTTCACCAGGCGCGAGCACGGCTCCCGTTGCCAGCACTTTGATGAGGTCGGCTCCGGCTTTCAGTTGTTCCCGCGCCGCCTTGCGGACTTCATCCACGCCGTCAGCCTCGCGGTACATGCCATCGTACCATTCGCTGCCGGTGGATGTGATGGAGAGCAACTTTCCCGCCAGTGACATGCGCGGCGCGGCGAACATCCCCGCTTCCACAGCTTTGCGCAGCGAGAATTCAAGGTGGTGCCGCCCGCCAACATCGCGGATGGTGGTGATCCCAGCCGCAAGCGTATTCTGCGCGTGCTTCAACATGATCAGCGTTGACCAGCCCCACGGTCCGTTCATTGTGCTGTCCGGCAGGCATTCTGCGGCAATGTGGACGTGACAGTCGATCAACCCCGGCAGGATGGTGCGGCCGGTCAGATCAAATTCCGTAACGGACTTTCCTTGAGGCGTATGCCATGTTTCTAAACTGCCTGCGAAAAGGATCTTGTCTTCTTCCACGGCGAGGACGCCGCGTTCGACCGGCTTTGCTCCGGTGCCGTCTATCAGGGTTGCATTTTTGAAAACGGTGATTGTCATGGGTGATTCCTTTACGTATCTATTTTTGTCGTGATGTTTTCTCTTCGATTTTCTGGTTGGAAGCGGTTCATGAAATCTCTGATCTAGCAAATATACCCTGTAAACCGTGTACCGCAAAAAATCGCCGCATGCGCAGTCATTAAATCAAAAATGCGGCATGACCGCATTTTGTAAACTGTTCGATTTATTTTTCCTGATATTGCCTGAGCCACCAATCCTTGCCGGGCAGGCTGCTCTCGCGGACGATCCTCAGCAAGGCGTCTGTATCGAAATAAAGGCGGCGCAGGTCTACATGCAGCATCTCCCCAGATTGCTCCAGGATCGCATATTCAGCCCACGGGAGAAGGCTGGGTGGTTTCCCCGGCGCATACGCATGGACAAATGCATTGCCGACACTTCCGGAATTGAGCACCAGCTTGCTCCCGTATCTGCGGTGCATCTGAATGTGAGAGTGCCCGCCGATGAACACCGAAGCGCTTTGTCCTTTGAAGAGTTCATCCAGTTTTTCGGGGGGAGTCGTGGCGACGATCAATTCTGTCACCGAGTGCGGCGATCCGTGGAACGCCAGCAGCTTGTCTCCGTTGGGGAAAATGATCTCATGGTCCGGTTTGAAGGAGCGGATGAAATCGAAATCATCCTCTGTGAGCCGCTCGCGCCCCCAATAAAGATCGGGGACGAGATAATCGGTTATTTCGTATTCGGCTGCTTTGTCGGGCTCGAGCATCGCCGCATCGTGATTGCCCCTGATATTGATGCTGTTCAAATTCCGAAGCGCATTCAATACTTCCACCGGCTGTGGACCCAGAGTGGCCACATCGCCGAGGCAGATCACCTGGTCAACGCCTGTTTTATTAATATCTTTTAGTACAGACTCGAACGCTGTGAAATTACCGTGAATGTCTGAAATGAATGCAATCCGCATTAGATGCCTTTTATGCTACCATTTTACACGACCTGATTGAATTCTTTATGGATTTGACCTTGAAATAGCACTTTTGGGTGGTGAATCACCCCCGCATCCAACCGGACCTTGAGCTGGTTTGCCCTTCCCGGGCATTATTCTTCCCGAATCGTTATGAACTGCGTATCCACTACGATTTCGATCGGGTCACCGTAATCAATGCCGGTGATTTCTTCAGTGATCACTTCGATGAGCGATGGGTTTTGAAAGTGATTTTTCTTGGTTTCAGGGTGCGGATAATACACCCAGCCTAAATATTCCCTGCCGTTGAATATGACTTTGCAACGTGAAAATGAAAACGTTTCCGGCGGATGCAGATCCGTCCATTCCACATGCTCGAACGTGAACTCCGGCGCAGACATTTCGAACGTCAGCGGCGCGATGGAGATGTTCAGTGTGCCGTTGAAATATCTATACAAGTCGAGACCGAGTTCTTTGAAATACGGTATCTGTTTTTCCAGCGAACTGTATGGGTAGTCTTTTGACGGACGAGAGGCGACCTGATGTCCGCGCATGAGGATTCCGTGGAGTTGTTTCATCATGATGCGACCAAGTATAACAAGAGGCACCGCAAAACCCAGCCCCGGGGCGGGCTGGCAGGATTCGGGTCAGGGGAAGAGGCGAAAAAATCCGGTAGGGGGCTGGAAATCCATCCATGAATCGTGCTACAGTATTAATGCCCGGTTGATGTTCAAGCCGGGCAGGAGCAGGATCATGGAAGTCGAAATTGGTCGAGTAACGCACTATTATTCCTACCTCAGTGTGGCAGTGCTGACCCTTTCAGATAGTTTGAAATTGGGGGACCGGATCCATTTTTACGGACATGCGACCGACTTTACACAACGGATCTCTTCGATGGAGATCGAGCACCATAGCATTGTCTGGGTCAAGCCGGGGGATAACGTGGCGATCAAGGTCAGCCAGCCAGTTCACGTACACGATGTGGTGTATCGGGTCGTGGAAGAAATGCTGGAGCCGTTAGTCTGAAAAGTGTAAATAAAATGCGGTTACCCCTATTGCGTGTAGGCAATTGGGGTTAATGAAGTTTTCACATCGACCGCCATAACGAAATATGTTGAAAGCAGCCATGTTATGCCTGCTTTTCTTTTGCAGATTCGCGCAGCAACAGGAAAAGCGGAAGCCCGAGTGAAACGCCGACAGTGAGATTTGCAAGAATGGCAAGCCACCAAAGCGGGATGCGAAGCTTGCGGGTCTCGTGATAAATGAACGCCCAAAGCGCCAGGCTGGAGGCGATCACATCCATACCGAAGAACGCGGAAGTTGGGCTGGCGAATAGTTGTTCAGCGAACAGTTTTAGGTCAAGACCGTGCGCGGCAACGAAGGGAATGAAGAAATAGTAGGGCAGGGCTGCGCCCAGAATGCAGAGGATCAGATAAAGTTTTTTCATATTGCTTACTCTTTTGTGGCTGTTATAAAAAGTTCCTGCTAGAAGACAGGAACTTTTGCTTCTTATTGTTTTGCCGCT
>CAYJPO010000021.1:0-6715 GCA_964372045.1 uncultured Anaerolinea sp. | reverse complement strand
GTTTCTGCCAACACTGCTGTACCCACCGGCAGGGCGCGTTCATCCAGATCGAACATCGGATGATGCAATTCATAAAGCGGACGTCCTTCGATGCGTGTTCCCAACGTGAACATGGCGCCCGGCGCATCTTTCAGGAATTCGGGGAAGTCTTCCGCGCCGAGCGTCTTCCACATCTCGCGGACATTTCCTTCCCCAAGCAAGTCTTTGCCAACTTGAGCGATCGTGTCGGAGACGAATTTATCGTTCACCAGCGGCAGACCACCGAACAGGAAGTTCAGCTCGTAGTCGCCGCCAAGTACTTTGGTGATCTCGAACACGCGCTTCACTTCGTCGCGGATCTTCTTCTGAGATTCGAGCGACGTGAATCGCAGTGTGCCTTTCATCTCCAATTTATCGGGGATGACATTTTCCGCAATGCCGCCATGGATCGCGCCAATGCTGACGATGGCAGGTTCGAAGGGATCCAGCCTGCGGGATGTGATGGAGTTCAAGCCCATGATGACATGCGCCAAAAGCACATACGGATCAACTGTTGTATGCGGATACGCCCCATGCCCGCCGACACCTTTGATCGTCGCAGTCCAAGTATCCACGCCGCCGCTGCACGGACCTTCATTGATGGCAATGGTGCCCACTGGTTGACTTGGGTCCACGTGCTGGGCAATGACATAGTCCACGCCTTCCACTGCACCTTCATCGTACATGCGCATCGCGCCGCTCTTGCCTTCTTCATCTGCGGTTTCTTCGGAGGGTTGGAACAGGAAGCGCACGCGTCCACTGAATTTTTCCTTTGCAAGAAGTTGTGCCGCGCCTAATGCCATCGCGGTATGCGAGTCGTGTCCGCAGGCGTGCATCTTGCCGGGAGTTTGAGAAACATAATCGGTATCGTTCTGCTCGAAGATGGGCAGTGCGTCCATATCCGCACGGATGGCAACCACTTTGCCGCCTTCGCCGATCTCTGCAACCACGCCCGTCTTGCCGACGCCGCGCTTCACGCGATAGCCCATCTTCTCCAATTCATCCGCCACGATCCCTGCGGTGCGATGGACATCGAACGAAATTTCCGGGTGCATATGAAAATCACGCCGCCATTCGATCAGTTCTTCCGAAATTGCATTCGCCTGTTTGATCATAAGGTCTCCTCTTGTTACTCGTTTCTTATATTTTACTGCTTACTGTTTAATGATAACTTTTCTATCTCTTCTTCGCCGTCTCTCGTTCCGCTGCGGCAAGGATTCGATCCAATTCAGCTTCCTGCGCCGGTTCCAGCGGAGGTACAACATGTTCGCGCAGGATGCGTTCGGATTCTTCGAGGGCATGATCCGCCATTTGCCTGCGCCCAAGTTTTTCT
The DNA here is from genome assembly GCA_964372045.1 of uncultured Anaerolinea sp. Lineage (GTDB taxonomy): Bacteria > Chloroflexota > Anaerolineae > Anaerolineales > Villigracilaceae > Villigracilis. Next base: position 5,364 of record CAYJPO010000021.1, on the reverse strand, counting down.
TCCCACGTATCCCATGAGTTGCGTTCTGCGAGTTTGGTCAGCGCCATTTCGCCGCCGCGCAGGTGCTTCATGGTGTGCTTCTGCCCGAGGAAGTTGCGCGTTCCGTTCATCACATCCAGGATGATGTCAACGGCAATGTGTTCGGCGTCTGCGGAGAGCCCTTTGCGTAGGCGCTGTACACTGCCGACAAGTTCATTGTCCAAAACCATTTGCGCAAAAGAGCCCATCACACCGGCTTCCATTTCACCGATGCCAGAGAGTTCATCTGCGCCCGCCAGGGCAGGGATGGCGGCGTTGAGTCCGCGCTCGAAGGCGTTCTGGGCGTCGAGCATGTGCGCATTGGTCGAGAACCCATATACATTAACGCTGAACCCGTAATAATGTCCGAGTTGAACCGTAGCCGCGGAGGACATGCCCAATTCGATACCGCCCCAGATCAATCCGGTGCGAGGCTCGAGCATTCCCAATCTTCCGCAATAGACCACGCCGCATCCCGGGTTGATGAGTTGTGCCAGCACCAATGGAGCGAGCGACTCGGCGCTTTGCTGCACGATGCTGCCGGTGATCGTCATTGGCGAGGTGGCGCCGCCGGTGGGACAGGGCAGGTTGGCATGGATCACACCGTGCTTCGCCATTTCCATGATCGCTTCAGCAGCGATGTCGTGCATGGTCAACGGGCTGACCGGCGAAAGCGAAAGCGTCAACTCGTTTGCGGTGGTCCCGACCACTGCCGCCATTTCCACTGCATAACGCACTTCATGCCCGAATTGAATGCCCGGTCCCTGGACGGGTTTTACCGTATTCGACAGCGCATGGCGGTACATGTGCAGGGACAGCATTTCATTCGAAACATCCGGCGGGGTGAAGAAAGGCGTCACGGTATTGCAGTTCGGAAGCGCATCGAGCAGACGCACAGCATCCTTGGCATCCTGTGTTGTGGCGGTATGGTGGGTTCCTGTTCTGGCGTCGAAGACATCCCGCGCGCCGCCGAGGTTGTGGAAATATAAATTTCCATTACCGAGTTCATTCACCTGTCCATTGCGTCCACGGATGACGGGTCGTTTGTTCGCTTTCGCGACTGAATCCATCACCAGGTCTGGCGGAAAGATGACGCGGTTCTCACGAACAACACAACCAGCGGATTGGAGAATTTCAAGGCTGGGTTTGTGCGACCAGAAGACGCCCGCTTCGTTTAAAACTCGCAGCGTGGCTTCGTGCATGGCTTTTACATCTTCATCTGATAAAAATTTCAATCGCTCCATGTGTTCTCCTCTGTGTACTGCTCACTGATAACTGCTCACTGATTACTGCACACTAATTACTGCTTACTATCTACTTCCTCAACACCTTCTCCAAAAACTCCACTCGCTTCACTTCGGCGTCGATCACATTCTCGATATTCAAGAACGAATGACCTTCGTCTTTATACAACAGCAATTCTACTTCCTTCCCCAACTCGATCAGCTTATCCCGCGCATCGATGGATTCAAAAGCCGGGCAGCGTGGATCGTTCTCCCCGCAGATCATTTGCACGGGCGCATTTACCCGATCCAAAAAGAAATACGGCGAACGTGCGATCCACAATTCTTTATTGTCTTCGGGGTCGCCCATGTTCTCGATGTTCCAATGCTGTAAATCCTCACGCGATTTATAATGCGATTTTATCCAATTCAAGAACGGGACGACAGCCGAACCACCCACAAAAAGTTCCGGGTGCGTGGTCAAGCAAGTCATCGTCAAATATCCGCCATGACTCCGTCCCGTCACAGCTACCTTTTTCGCCAACCCGTTTTCCGTCAAATATTTTACGCCAGCCGCACAGTCGTCGTTATCCACGCCGCCCAGGTCCATGATGCTCGCGTTCTGCCACTTCTTGCCGTAACCGGTCGAGCCGCGATAATTCGGCGCAAGCACCGTCCAGCCGCGCGCGACCATTGAACTCAAGACCGGGTTCCACGAAAACTGCAAATTCCAATTCGGTCCGCCGTGGATGTCGAGCACCGCGCATTCACTTCCCTCCGCGCGATACAACAACGCGGGCACTTGCACACCGTCCAGCCCGGCATACCAAACCTCTTCCGGCTGGACAAAATCCAACTCTTCATCCAGCGACTTTGTTAATTGAACGGCTTTACCGCTTTCGAGATTTATTTTCCAAAGATCGGTCGGATGATTTACATCTTCGAACAGGATGACGACTCCATCGTCAGTGATCTGCGGATGGGCATGGACACCGTCACCGACTTTGACCTCGCTGATAGCGCCGCCTCTTTTCATAAACTGGAAGCTGGTCTTCGCCCCCTCGCTGTGTACCCAGCCGATAGTTTCTCCGCTCCGCGACCAGGTGGGCTGTGTGTCATCGCCGGCTGAATCTGTCAGCCAATTAATTTCTTTTGACTCGATATCGTAAATTCCAATGTTGTGCCATTCGCCACGCTCGCACGAGAACGCCAGCGACTTTGAATCCGGTGACCATGCAGGGTGCTGTGCGTTCAAAGCTTTGCCATCGAGCACGAGTTGGGCGGTCATCACTTTCCTGCCCTTGTGCGCCGGTCCGATCGGCACGACGTGCAGGCTGCGGTCGCTTGCGGCTGCCTCCGACTCGACCGCCAGCCATTTTCCATCCGGCGACCATGCCACATCCCAGCAGGGATGGAAGATATTGCGTATCATCCGCTGACGGCTTCCATCGAGCGGCAGCACGAATAATGCGAACTGTCCCTTGGCATCGGAGAGCACCGCCAGCGTTTCACCGTCTGGTGACCATGCCATGTTGGGCTGATTCGCATAGAGGATCTGGGGTGTCCAATCTGTGGTGATGTTCGTCTTGAAGTCGTGAACGACGATGTGATACGACTCACTGCCGTCGATGTCTAATGCAAAGGCGATCTTCGTTCCGTCGGGCGAAAAGCGGGGGGAGAATTTTGCACCAGCGAGGCTGATCTCTATCTTTCTAGTTTCTGCTTCATTGATTTCCCACAACTCCCACGTCCCCGATCTATTCCATGAGAAGATGATCCTTTTCTCATCAGGAGAAATGGCATAGGGTAGACCGGAGTCAACATTCGGCACGCGCAGGAGTTGGGGGAGTGTCAGCATATGTTGTTGAGAAATTTGAAATGAGTAACGAGAAGCGAGGGCATTGTACTTTGTAACTCGTTACCCATTTCTCGTTACCCATTTCTCGTTACTTATCCTTAAGATAATTCGAGTTCTTCCAATTGCGGTAATTCTTCCAAGCCCGCTAGATGGGCGAGGTTCAAAACAAAGGCGTGTAAAGCAGCTTCATGGTCAGGGTCCAGCTCGGGGCGTCGATAAGATGCGAGGATTTCATCCACACGAATCCTGGCGCGGGTGAACGTATCCATCGAGCCGGATTCTCTCCATCCGCGCATCGAGTCGCGGTCGATGACCTTGCCCGGCATGTGCTGTTCCTCGCGGAAGAGTTTCATCGTGATCTTCTGCTTGAGGAAATCGCCGCCTTTGAAATTGACGCCTTCATAAAAACCGGTGGCAAGCGTTTCGGTCTGGATCTTCATGCCGTCCAACATGCGCTTTGCCATCGCGATGCCTTCCGCGTCGGTGACGAGTTTCTCAGGGCTTTGACAGAGCAGTGAATCCAACATGCCTCCACCGGAGATCATGTTGATGCCGCTCAACGCGCCCACGAGTGCGCCCATGCCGCTTTCCAAACCTGCCTGTGTGTCGAGCACCTTGGCTTCCGTCGCTCCGAGATAGGCATGAGTGGGCAGACCCAGCGATTTGCCGACTTGCGCGTACGACGAATCGATCATCGCGGTTTCGATCGCGCCGAAGGGTGTGCCGCCTTTGCGCATGTCGAAGATGGCGGGTGCGCCGCCCCAAACGATGGGTGAACCGGCGCGCGCAAGTTGATGGATGGTGATACCCGAAAGACATTCCGCGGCGTGTTGTGTGACTGCGCCGAGCAAGGTCACAGGCGCGGCGGCTCCAGCCAATGGCATGGACACGATCTCCGCTGGGATGCCCGCGCGCGCCAACGCGATCAATTGTCCCGCGCCGAAGTTCGACCAGATCAACGGCGGTGACGGGCATACGTCGAATATGGCGCGCGGTTTCAAACGTGACGCCTCATGTCCGCCTGCGAGAATGGCGAGCATGTCCATCATTTCATGCACGGTCTTGTTCGTGAACGCACCCGTGACGATGGGTTTCCTTGAATAGAGCAGGACCAGATATAAACGATACAGGTCGTGAATATCTTTCGGTACATCGTGACAAACGATCGCCGTCGATTGCGCATCGTACTGCGGCAGGCTTTCCGCAACTTTGATGATGCGGATCAAGTCCGCGCTTTCAGCAGTCTTGTGTTCGAGCGTATCCGGCATCAGGATGGAGATTCCCGAGGAGCCGGGGTCGAACTGAACCGCATCGCCTCCATACTGGACCTTGGGATTCCCCTCGTAATCGTAGAGATGGAACTCGCGGGGAACGGTTTCCAGCGCCCGATGGACGATCTGCTCCGGGATGCGGACGACCAGGGTCGCTTCATCCACTTGCGCGCCTGCTTCTGCAAGCAATTGCCGCGCTTCGGCACTCTGCACTTTGACGCCGGGATCGAGCATCAGTTGATAGGCTTCTTCGAGGATGCGGGCGATCAACTCCTCGTCGAGCAGGGACAGTTTTGGTTTCATGTTGTGCCTCCTGTGTTGAGATGTGAGAAACAAGAGCCGAGTAACGAGTTCTTTCTCGTTACTCATTTCTCATTTCTTCGTTTCTTCTGAAACCCAGGAGGGATGGACTATGCCGTTAGCGTTTCTTCCAGCCTGGGTAATTCTTCGAGACCGGCTTTTTTCGAAAGGTCAAGGATAAAGGCGGTGATGCGTTCCACTTTGGCAGGGTCAATTTCAGGTCGGGAATAAGATGCGAGTAATTCCTTCACGCGCAGTTTGGCTCTGCCGAAGGCATCCAGCGAACCGGCTTCCTTCCAGACGCGGGTCGAGTCGCGGTCGATGATGCTGCTGGGAAGGTGCTGTTCCTCGCGGAAAAGTTTCATCGTTATTTTCTGCTTGAGGAAATCGCCGCCTTTGAAATTGATCTTATCGTCGTAGAAACCGGTGGCGAGCGTGTCGGTGTGCTGTTGGACGCCCTTGACCATGCGCTTCGCCATGGCAATGCCTTCCGCGTCGATGACAAGTTTCTCCGCGCTGTGACAGGCGAGGAAGTCCAGCATGCCGGAGCCGGAGATCATGTTGATGCCGCTCAACGCACCAACCATGGCGGAGATGCCGCTTTCGAGCCCGGCTTGCGCATCCACGAGTTTGGAATCTGTTGCGCCGAGGTAGGTGTGCGTGGGCATATTGAGCGTCTTTGCAACCTGTGCAT
>CAYJPO010000020.1:0-60169 GCA_964372045.1 uncultured Anaerolinea sp. | reverse complement strand
TCGCTTCAACCTCCCGAATTCTTGATCCCAACATCGTGGGCGAAGAGCACTACCGGACGGCTCGCGAAGTGCAGCGCGTTCTCCAGCGCTATAAGGACTTGCAGGACATCATCGCCATTCTCGGTATCGACGAGCTCTCCGAAGACGACAAACTCGTCGTATCCCGCGCCCGCAAGATCGAACGTTTCTTCTCCCAGCCGTTCTATGTGGCTGAACGCTTCACCGGTATCGCCGGTCGGTACGTTGCCATCAAGGACACCGTCCGCGGCTTCCGCGAAATCCTCGACGGCAAGTGCGATGACCTGCCCGAGCAGGCTTTCATGATGGCTGGTACCATTGAAGATGTGCGCGAACGAGCGGAAAAACTCGCCAAGGCGTAATTATTTTCGTCATTGCGAGGGCGGAGCCCGAAGCAATCTTATGAATAATTCTTTAGATTGCTTCGTCTGGCTATCGCCCTCCTCGCAATGACGGGGAATAGACTTATGACTATTCGTTGTGAAATCGTCTCGCAAGACCGCACCGTGTTCACAGGTGATGTGGACATTGTTGTGCTTCCCGGCGCGGCAGGAGAGATGGGCATTTTGCCCAAGCACGCGCCTGTGCTCACCACCCTGAAATATGGCTTTGTCCGCATTCGCAAGAGCGGCAAGGAAGAAGTGTTCGCGGTGGCTGGCGGTGTTGCAGAAGTGCAGCCCGACATTGTCACCATTCTCGCGGATGCAGCTGAAAACGTGGAAGAGATCGATGAATCCCGCGCAGAAGCTGCCCGCAAACGAGCCGAAGAGATCCTGGCAAAAGGCGTTCCCGCCGACACAGACTCTTATCTCGCCATGGAAGCAGCCCTGCGCAGATCCAATTTGCGTCTGGACGCCGTCCGCCGTTATCGCAAGGGTGGGGCGCGTATTCCCACCTCGGAGAATTAAACCCTAGTGCTATCCATGTTCTCGAAAGACCTGGGCATCGACCTGGGTACCATGTTCACACGCCTTGCCGATAATGCCCAGGTATTGTTGGAAGAGCCGACGATTGTTGCCATCGAAGTGGAAGATCAAAAGATGGTGGCAGCTGGTCTTGAGGCACGGGACATGTTCGGGAAGGTCCCGGAAAGCATCGAAGTGGCTCGTCCGCTTCGGAATGGGGTCATTGCCGATTACGAGATCACGGAAACTTTGTTGGCTTATCTCCTTCAGCGTGTAAGCGGCTCGATGAGGATCTTCCGCCCGCGTGTGATGATCACAGTCCCGTTCGGGGTGACCAGCGTGGAGCGCCGGGCGGTTTACGAAGCGGTGATGGAGGCGGGCAGCCGCGAGGCATACCTCATTCAACAGCCGTTGGCGGCTGCCATCGGCATCGACCTGCCGATCAATTCCCCTTCTGGAAACATGATCATTTGCCTTGGCGGTGGTTGTACGGAAGCCGCAGTGATGGCAATGTACGGCATTGTCGCCGCGGAGACCCTCCGTGCTGGCGGCATGGATCTGGATGATGCCATCGTCAACTACGTGCGCCGCAAGTATGGCGTCATCATCGGTCAGCAGACCGCCGAACAATTGAAGGTCCGCATCGGCGCGGCTGTGCCGCAGGATATCGAAAACAGCATGGAAGTACAGGGACAGGATCAAGTTACAGGCTTACCGCGTCCCGTCACGCTGACCACGGGCGAAATTGTGGAAGCCTTGCAGGAGCCGCTCAAGCAGATTGTCGAAACGGGTCGCAAAGTCCTCGAAAAGACTCCGCCTGAATTGGTTTCGGATATTATCGACCGGGGCGTGGCTTTGTGCGGCGGCGGAGCGTTGTTGCGCGGCATTGACAAACTGTTGACCAAGTCGCTGGGTATTCCCGCTTATCTGGTGGATAATCCGCTGACTTGTGTGGTGCAAGGCGCGACCAAAGCCTTTAGCATGCTGAACGTCATCCGCAGGAATTTACCGCAGGTTTAGTTTAGTGGTTGAGTAATTTCGTCGTTATCAGTGAACAGGCGACCGCGCGGTTGCCTGTTTTTGATTCGGGGGCACAAGGATGGATGGTGGATCCAAGGCGTGAGCGGGGAAGGATGCGGGCGGCACGGGTGGAGGATCTGCTGCCAGCGTTGGAAATTCGCCGCTTCCCCAAAATGAAAGCGCCCGACCTTGTGGGTCAGGCGCCGGATCGTTTGATCGTTGACTACAAATAGAACGTCATCTTTTGCAGATGGGTCGATGGGTCGATGTACTGGACCTTCACGTTATTGGGCACGTTCAAGCTGATGGGGGCGTAGTTGAGAATGGCTTTGACGCCTGCCTGAATGAGCTTGTCTGCCACATCCTGTGCGGCAGCGGCGGGAACGGTGAGCATGGCGATCTTAATCCCGGTATCCTTGATCTTTTCGCCCATCGTCTCAGTGTCTTCGACGACGAACCCGCCGATCTTTTGACCGACCTTATCTTTGTCGTTGTCAAAGATTCCCACGACGCGGAAGCCCCGATCCTGGAAACCATGATAGTTGGCGAGCGCGTGACCCACGTCACCGGCGCCAACCACTACCACGTCCCAGATGCGGTCAACCTTTAGGATCTCGCGCAGCTTGTCGAGCAGGAACTCGATGGAGTAGCCCGTGCCCTGTTTTCCAAACTCGCCGAACTGGGAAATATCCTTGCGGATCTGGGCGGCAGAGATGCCGACATGCTCACCCAACTCCTGTGAGGAGGTGGTCTTTAGCCCCATATCTGCCATGCGTTGCAATGCCCTCAAATAGACAGGCAGACGACCAATAATAATATCAGGGATTTTTTTTGCGTTCATCTGTGCCCTCGCCATTGTGATGTTTATTTAAATATACCAAAAAAACTGATTTTGTACAAATAGGTACAAGTGCTTCACAAGTGAGACATTTGTAGGGGGGTATTGGGAGCCAGCCTTTTTTCGCTGTTGAGCCGCCTCAATGCTAAATATGTACTTCGTATAACCGGTTGTTGAAGGCGTCGTAATTTGAATTTGGTAATTTTGGTTCGGGGTCACCTCGAATATCCGTGAACTCCCGCAGGACAGGGTTACACGTTCGAGCACATTCCCAATTTCCCACAACGACAATTGAACGCCAGCCCCATCACAAACTGCCTGAGCCACGACCTTGGCTCCCGTTGTGGAGAATGCGACCCAATCCTCCGTATCCCCTTCAGGCGCAGAAACATCGCCTTGAACCTGTATGGCGCGCAAAGCAGAAGGGGAGAGAACACCCTGGGTGATCGGCGAGTCTTTTGAATCGCCATCAGGCATGGCGGTTGTGCTGCTCTGCGCGGCTGGCTGGTCAGTTTCGCTTGCAGGTGGTTCTGTCGCCGCGGCTTCCACGCCGATAACGGGAAGGGCGTCCGCGCTCGATACCTGCAAATATTCGGAGGAGACCCAGCCGTTTCCGCCCGGTGCGCTTGAAAAGGCGATCTGTATCCATACGCCGCTTGAGTCTTTGCCGGTCACCAGAACTACATCTTTTGGAGTAAGCACGCCAAGCGATTCAAAATCCGTGCCGGGACCGCTGCGCACGTTGATGCCGCTGATGACAAGCCCGGTCACACCGGACCCGCCGCCTGTCCCCAATTCTGTGACCTGAATCTCCGCCGGGGCATTCATCTGGATAAAGTCCGCGCGCACCCAGCCTGCCCCTGTGGGAGATTCGGCATAGAGGATCCGGTACCAGGTGCCGGTCGCATCTTTGCCGACGACCTGAACCGGCGAAAACGCGAGGATGACCCCATAACTTGGGCTGGCGGTATTCGTCTCTGCGCGGACGTTGACCTGGGTGTTCGTTGTCCCTTCGATGGGAGCATTGGTCGGGATTGGTGTGGGCGGCAGGGATGTCGCTGTTGGCAATGGTACGGAGGTGGGTGGCAACGTGACGGTGATGAAATCCGGCAGCACAGGCGGGGCGCTCTCCGTGGCAATGTTCACGCCGCAGCCAGTACAGACGATGACGACCAGGGTGGCAAGGATGGGTTTTAGTCGCTTCACGAGATGATTGTATCGGGAATTGGAAGAAATGGTCTGGATAAAAAAATCCGCCTTGCAGCGGATCGAGGCGCCCCCGCGCAGACTCGAACTGCGCTCTTCGGCTCCGGAGGCCGACACTCTGTCCACTGAGCTACGGGGGCGGGCGAAGCGAATTTTACCATAGGGAAAGAAAAAGGCTGGGAACGATGTCCCAGCCTAAGGTCCGGTTTGATGTGGGCTATTTTGCCTGAGGCGCGAGCAAGGCAAGCTCACGGCGTAGCGATTCGATGATCCCCGTATTGCCGCCTTCGTCGCCATTCTTCGCCATCTGTTCCTTCTTATGCGCCAGTTCCCCGAGCACCTGATAGAAGCGCGATGTAGCCCGGCCGCTGAAACCTGCAAAGGTCAACGTAAGCGGCGAAAGGGATTTCTGGTATTGGATCTCAGAGATCAAGCCAGCCGAGACCTCGTCCTTCAAATGTTTCTTGAGCAGGTTGCGCTCATGCGTGATCATCCAGATGATGATGCCGAACATCACCGCATACCCGAGCCAGTCCACGATCAGACCGAGAATGAACCCGCCGCCGCCGCCGACCAGATTCCCGAAGGTGTTATGGAAGGCATGCGCGAACATGGCGACGCCCAAGCCGATGAAAGGTGCGCTGATCTTGATCAGCATGCTGCGGTTCAGGCGCGACACGGCGAACCCGATGCCGGTGAACGCGGTAAAGAAGGCGTGCATCCAGCCGACGAGGATCACGCGCACAACGACCAGCGCAACCAACCCGCCCCAGCCGCCTTCGAGGTAGCCGTATTGATAGATGTACAGGGTGTTCTCGGTGGCAGCAAAGCCCAGCCCGGCGATGCCGCCGTAGATGATGCCGTCGAGCACGGAGTCGAATTCCTTGCGGAACATGAAGAAGATGATGGCGACCGCCAATCCTTTGAGGATCTCTTCGACGATCGGTGCGACAACAGATGTAGTACCGATCTCTGTGGCAGCTTCGGAGCCGGTGACCACGAATATACCGATCCCCAGCAAGGTATTGATGACGAACGCGCCGCCTGCTGCGATCACGACGCCCCAAAAGAACGCCGCACCCAGCAGGAGCTTGGGTTCCTTTTCATAGCGGTCCAGCCAAAAAATAATGGCTGCGAAAAAGAACATCGGAACAAAACCAAAGAACAGCGAAACCAACAGACCCATGAGATTCTCCTCCAGTATAAATATGTACACGCAATATGTCCCGTAATGCGCATGGCATCAGGCGGGACGAAAAAACCTACTCCTGAAAGATCAAACGGATGCGTTCCACCCGCGCAGTTTCGGGTACGATCTCCAATGCCGAAAGCACCTCTTCAGGGCGTCCGGTGGCGCCGCCGCGGGCAGAGAGGGTCATCTTCATCCAGACCGTTCCGTTCGCCTCGGTGATGACGCTCAGCATCTCGATCAACGGGCGCAGGTCGTAGGATTTGCCGCGCCGCTCGCGGATGACCGACTCGGACATCATCAGTTTCTCGACCCTGCGGTTCAGTTCGGACCCTTCAACGGGTTCCGTCAAATGGACATTGTACGCGGCTGACAGCACCTGCGTTTGCAGGGCGGGCGCGCGTTCATCCACGCTTTCGAGTTTGAGTACTTTTATATCCGGCGGGAGCGCATCTTGCAGCCGGTTCGAGATGTCCTCCATCGAGATATCCTCGTTCAAACGGACATCGAGCACTTCGCCGCGGGAGGAGAATCCCAGCGGCAGGGCGGCGGCAAGACTGATCTTCGGCTGCGGATGAAACCCCTGCGAATAGGAAAGCGGCAGGTCTGCGCGGCGCATGGCGCGTTCCCACATGCGGTGCAGGTCGAGATGACCGATAAAGCGCAGCGGTCCCTGTTTGGCGAAGGTGATCCGTACGCGCATGGTCATTTCGGCTCGGAGGCGTTCTTTTTCAACCAGCGGTTGATCGCCGTTGCGATCCGCCTGTAAGGGCGGTAGGTGTGCTCGGCGATGCGGTGGAAGAGGTCATGGTCGAGGCATTGGTGGTGGGTCAGCTTATTGAATGATTCCACGATGTTCGAGTACACCGCGAGTTCCTGCGATACCAGTTCGTCGAATTCGATGTTCGCGTACCTATCTGTGACGAGCGAAATGGGATTGTCCTTTTCGAACAGGGGTGATTCATAATCCGGGTAGCCGTATTGGTGTTGGAAATGCTCCAGCGCAGTGAAGGAAGCGGAGGGTGAATAAACCTCGCCATGCAGGACTTCGCTCAGGCGGTCGGCGATGAACTGCTCGTGCGAGAGGACATCCGCCAGCAGGTCTTTGACCGTCAGATGCGCTGACACACCTTTCATGGTCAGACGGCGTGCAAACCCGACCCGGTTGAGCAGAAGCTCGAACTGGTCGCGTTCATGTTGCAGGCGTTCGATGAGGATGGTCTTGTTCATGAAATGGTTTTTATCAGTTGGACAAGATAATATCTCGTCCTACTGTGTGTATACGCTCTTAATCCCCAACCACGGGAAGTTCCACGCCCACTTTGCGGGCAGGAGTTTTGACTTCGGGACACTTCCAGCCTTCGCCGGGGTTTTCGCGGCGCAGGTTGGCAAAGGTCGGCAGGATGCCGCAGGCAAAGCAGTTCAGTCGGCAGTCAACGCGGATCTGTCCCTCCAGCGACATACGGAAATCCTGGAAGAGGAAGTTCTTGCGCACAGCGGCGGTGATATGTTCCCACGGGAAGACTTCATCTGTGCGGCGCTGACGGTGGGTGTAGAAGGCGGGGTCGATGCCGAGTTCGTTGAAGGCTTCCATCCAGGTTTCGAACTTGCGACCTTCATCCCAGGCGTCGAACTTCGCGCCTTTTTTCCATGCCAGGTAAATGACCTCGGACATGCGGCGGTCGCCGCGCGAAAGCCAGGATTCCACCAGCGTGTCGTCGGGTCTGGTCCAACTGAGTTTGATGTTCTTATCCTTGAAAAGCTCGCGTTTGAGCAACGCCTGTTTTTCGAGAATGCTGTCGCGCGTGTCACTGGAAACCCATTGGAAGGGAGTCTGCGGTTTGGGCACGAAGGTGCTGACGCCCGCATGCAGTTTGACCTTCCAGCCCGCGACCTTCCGCCCCTCATCGATGACGCGTTTGCACAGGTCGGCGATCGCCTGCACATCTTCGAGCGTCTCGCTGGGATGACCGATCATGAAATATAGTTTGATCGTCGTCCAACCGCGGCTGTAGATATCGCGTGTGGTGTTAATAATGTCTTCGTCGGGGATGTACTTGTTGATGATGCGGCGCATCCGTTCGCTGGCGGCTTCGGGAGCGAGCGTGAATCCGCCGGAGCGGTGCTGTTTCAACTGTTCCATCAGTTCGATGGAAACGGATTCGATGCGCAGGGATGGCAGAGAGACGGTCAGTTTGCGACCTTCAAAGCGTTTGCTGATGGCATCCACCAATTCCTTGATGTAGGTGTAATCGGAGGAGGATAGCGACATGAGCGCCAATTCCTCGAACCCGGTGGCGCGGATGGCTGCATCGGCGGCTTCCACCACTTCTTCCACGCTTCGTTCGCGGACCGGGCGGGTGATCATCCCTGCCTGGCAGAATCGGCATCCGCGGGTGCATCCGCGCATGATCTCCACCGAGACGCGGTTGTGGACGATCTCGATGTTCGGCACGATGAACTTGATGGGCGGGGGAGGGAGCTTCGCCACGATGCGCTTGTTGACGATGCGCGGCGCTTCGGGGATTGTGGGTTCGGTGACCGCGACCGTGCCATCGTCCATGTAGGTGGTTTGATAGAAGCGCGGGACGTAGACGCCGGGGATCTTTAGCAGTTCACGCAAGATTCGATCACGGTCAAATGTCGAAGGTCGAAGATCGTCATTGACGTTTGACTTTTGACCTTTGACATTTTGCACAACATTGATAATTTCGTGAATAACTTCCTCGCCCTCGCCGATGACGAATGCGTCGATAAAGGCGTGCATCGGTTCGGGGTTGGTGGCGGAATGTCCACCGGCGATGATGAGCGGATGGGAATCGTCCCGTTCGCTCGAGCGGACGGGGATGCCAGCCAGGTCGAGGATGTTGAGCGTGTTCGTGTAGAGCGTCTCATAGGGGAGAGAAAAGCCGATGATGTCGAACCCGGCTAAGGGTCGTTTTGATTCGAGCGCGTAGAGCGGGATCCCGTGTTTACGCAGGAGCGGTTCCATATCCAGCCAGGGGGCATAGGCGCGCTCGGCAAGCGCGTCCTCCCGCTGATTGATCTGGTCGTAGAGGACTTTCAATCCAACGTTGGAAACGCCGATATCGTAAATATCGGGGAAGACCAGGGCGACACGCGTGTTTATCTTGTCCCAATCTTTGATCGTGGAGTTTAATTCGCCGCCAACATACCGACCGGGTTTTTGAACCTTTAAAAGAATGCGGTCAAGTTTGAATTCGATTTGTTCCGGGGTTAACATGCCGGACATTATACCTGATAAGAATTATCGAAATAGATTAGAGTTTTAGGGCTTCGTGTAGGGCTTTGATTAACTTTATGCATTGGTCAGTCCCTTTGAAAAATGAAGTCTTTACAGAAATGAAAAGGAATTTTGAGAGAAATAGCCCCAAAGGGTCAGCAATGGAATCATTAATACGCCTTAGAATGACAGACAAAAATAGGAGCGTGAAATGAGAAAATTATTGATATTGTCACTTGCCATTATTCTGGCAGCATGCGGGGTTGTTCAGCCGATCCAGCAGGAACAGCCGACTCCGGTCATCGCCACTGTGCTGGTGACCGTTATCCCCACCACCGAAGTCGCTCCGCCTACCGCGATTTCATTGCCTACCCAGGCTCCCACCGAGGTACCCACCCTTGCGCCCACTGCGACACTGGTGCCGACCCTGCCCGCTGAACCGACGGCAACGACTGAAGTCGCAGCCACTGTCAGCTCGGGTTCCGAATCCGGGTTGATACCGGTGAGTGTGGATAATGCCCTGGGTAAAGGCGCGTTCACGAACATTACTTTTTCGAGCGACCTGTTGACCCTGCGCTGTTTCCCGCGTGAATTCGAGATCACCATGACCGCCAACCTGCCGGAGATCACCCGCGCTGAAATGTACTATCGCGTCGTGGACCAGCCCAGCGCGTTGTATCCTTCCGAGTGGAAGCTGGTCGGGAACCTCGGCACGGATGGAAAAGGAAAATTCTTTACCACCTTCAACGCGGAAATGATCGACCCCAACTTCCGCGGCTTGGATAAAGCCTGGCTGGATTTCCAATTTATCGGCATCAACAAAGGCGGTGGTGTGGTGGAACGCACGCAGAAGATCGAACGCCTTGTGATTTATTCCAAAGAATGCCCTTAGAAGTAGACTGAATCAAAAAGGACAGGTCAACGCGACCTGTCCTTTTTTGTTATCGGAAATTAGGCAACTGGAGCCTTGCGCATCTGCCAGCGTTCGCGTCCCCACAGCCACAGCGCGCCGAGACCGAGGAACATCACGACCAGTCCGATCAGCCAGCCGATAAGCGGCAGTTTGATGAGCAGGGCAACGATGACAGCGCCAAGCACGAGGGGCCAGAACTTGTGTTCCGCGAGGGACGGGTTGAAGCGTCCGAGGATCCACTTGCCGCCCAGCCACGCCACCACGATCTTGGTCAGGAAGGCGGTCACCAGCACGAAGCCGAGGATGCCCGCGAACAGTAACAGGAGACCGACCCATACGATGGTTCCGCTGACGCCGCCGAGCGTGATGGCGCCGAAGACAATCGCGCCGACGATCATTGTGACCAGCAGAACGAGCAAGGCAAAGAAGAAGGCGGCGTACGCAACCACACCCCAGCCCAGGCTGGCGGCAGGCTGAGCCTGCATTTTGTCGGTCAACGATTTGATGAAGGAAGGCACGAGCCACGCAAGCAGCAGACCGAACAGGATGAGCGTGACGATACTGCGGAGCAGGTCGAGCACCCAGGTTACAGCCAGTTCACCGGCTGTCGGAGGGGTGACCACAACTCTTTGGTCCACGACTGGTTCGTTGCGTGTTACTTCACCGCTCACAACGCCGCTTGGGATGTCGATATCCACGGTTTGAGTGTAGGTCAGATCGCCCTTGATCTTCGCATCATCATCGATCGTCAGACCGGGTTGAACGTTCGGAACAGCGATCCCGGTGTTCGACATGTACATTGAAGGGGAAGGAGCACCTTCGGTCTTTTCTCCAACTTCAGCGGTGATATCGCCGCCGAAGTCACCGACCAGCTCGAGCGCGCCCGAGCCGATCATCACATCCCCGGCTACATCGCCAGCCAACAGCGCCTGCCCGCCCATGTAGACCATCTCGCCTTCAACCACGCTGCCCGCGCGGGTCTCAAGGCTTGCACCAGCCGCAATGAGGTCATCTCCGACCGTGGCATCACTGCCAAGTTGCAGCGCCGCGCCCGCGATGCGGGCATCATCCGTTACCACGCCGTTGATGACGACGCTCTGACCCGCCGCCACCAGGTCACCTTCCACTGTGCCGTTGATGACGATGGTCGATCCCGCTACAAAGAGGTCGCCTTTGACAGTTCCTTCAAGGGTGAAGCTCTCTGCTCCAACATAAAGGTCGTCCTCGATCACTTCATCCGCCTCGATAACAATCACATCGCCGCCGCGTCCATCGAATGCAAGGACGGGTGTGGCGACCGCCACCGTAAGCAGGGCGATCAATGAAAATAGTGCAAGAAATTTATGGGTTGTTTTCATGTTAACTCCTGAATGGAAAAACTCCTATTCATAGTATACGCCGTGAATTTTTGGAAGTTGCGGAAAAGACCCCCGCCTCACCCCGGACCTTTGGTTGATTCTGACCATTTGGGCGAATGCCACCCTGAAAGCTCATTTAGAAAGTTACGAAAGCTGCGTTAGCCGAGTCGGTTTGCCAAAATACCAATTCATCAATTCCACAAACCAACCGCAGTACAAAGCTTTTTCGTGGATGATTCCCACCCGAATGTCATCCAAACGCATGTGGCGGATATCCGAGATCTCAACCGGGTCGAATTTCACTTGCTCCGGGTCAACCCTGCCTTCGTAGATGAAACTTATCTCATTATCGTTGGGTCCGTATTCCATTTTTATCTTCCCCAACGGCTTGACCTCGACTCCCTCCACGCCCATTTCTTCTTTCAACCCGCGCATTGCCGCTTCGAAATAACCTTCCCCCGCCTTGACATGCTCCGATACCGAGCAATCCAATAGCGACGGCGAATTCGCCCGATCCGCGCTCCGTTTTTGGATGAGCATCTCACCTTGCTCATTAAATAGGAAAACATGCACCCCGCGGTGCTGCAATCCCTGCCGGTGAACAGCCGAACGCATCGCCTGCCCGGTCACTTCATCGTTATCGTTGACTACATCCAACAATTCGTCTGCCATTCTGTTCCCTTTGTCATTGCGAGGGCGAAGCCCGAAGCAATCTCCTTATTTCAAAAATTTTGTCATCGCCTGCGCCGCCCATTTCCCCTCCATCGCACAGTGATCCGCTGTCTCGACGCCGCGCAGGAGGTTCCCCGCCACGAACACACCCTGAACCGACGACTGGAAATTCGCATCGATGACCGGTCCCTTGCTGACCGGATGAATCTGCAAGCCGCCCATTCGTGCCAGTTCGTGCTCGGGAATCCAATTGCCGGTGAAGATGACCGAGTCACATTCTACAAGTTGCTTTCTACCATCTTTATGGGTGAGTTCAATACCCTCGACTCGTTTCTGTCCGAAGATATTCGATACTCGCATATTCGTCAGGATGGGAGTGTGCGTGAGGATGTCTACCAGCGCCCATTTCATCGCCACATATGGGAATTGGATCTGATGACTTGCCGCTTCCGTGACCATCATTGCACAGTCTATCTTTGCGCCCATCAACGTCATCAGCGCTGAAAGGCTGACCAACTCCGCGCCGACGATGACCGCGCGTTTGCCAACGGGCAAATGCTCCTGATAAATGAAGCGTTGCAACGACCCGGTCGTATAGATCCCCTGCGGACGTTTCCCCGGCACCAACCGCGCCGCCCGCGGACGTTCCCGCACGCCGGTTGCGAGCAAGACAGTTTGCGCAGTCACAACTCCCAACCCGCCCGGCGATGTAAATCTTAATTTCTTCTCCGTGTTCTTTGTGTGTTCCGTGGTGAAATCTTCCCACTCCAAAATCGTCGTGGATGTCCGCACTTCCACATCCATCTTATCAGCCAACTCGCGGTAATACTTTGCATACTTCGGTCCCGACCACATGCGCCACAAGTCCTCTCGCCCGAAGCCGGTGTGATGACAGAAGCGCGGCATTCCGCCCACCTCCGGTTCCCGGTCCACAACGAGGATGTTCTTGATGCCCTGCTTCTTCAATTCAATTGCCGCCGAAAGTCCCGCCGGTCCACCGCCGACGATGAGTGCATCCTTCTTCGTCATTGCGAGGACGCTATTGTTCTTGTCCGAAGCAATCTTAGTCATGGTAATGGGATTGCTTCGTCGCTCACTGTCGTTCGCTCCTCGCAATGACGAGAGGAGCGCCGCGTGACAATTGAATCCCTGACACCGCCCCTGGGATGCGCGCGTTCTTCTTCGCAGAGCATCGATGCTGTTCGCAGGGATGGGCGCATTCAGTGCATCGGTCAACTCGCCGCGCGAGACGCGCTCACAGTGACAGACCATCTCGGCGTATGCCGGGTTTCTCGCAACCATCTCCGCATCTTGATGTGGTCGCGTGAACGCCTGCCCGATGGTCGGCAGCTTGATGGTCTTGAACTCCTCTTTCAATTTCAGACCCAAGCCCGTATCGCGCAGCAACTCCACGCCGTATTCGGCAATGCCCATCGCGGCAGAAATGCCCGTGGAGCGGATTCCGCCCAGGCACAAGTATCTCTGTGCCGCATCCATCTCAATTTGAAAATCGCTGTGTTCCGTCGCTGCACGCAAACCGGAGTAGGTCGCTGTCACTTCCTCATCCAGCAATTGCGGCAAAATCTGTTTGCCTTTTTCGAGCAGGAAATTCAAACCGTCCGCAGTCGTTTCGGTGGCGGTTTTATCGGGCAGGTCTTCGGCGGTCGGTCCGAGCAGAATATTCCCGTACACCGTCGGGCTGATGAGCACGCCTTTTGTGATGGAATTGGGGACGGGCAGCAGCACGTGATTGACCAATCCCCGCGCCATTTTGTCGTATACGATCAACTGTCCGCGTCGCGGCGTGACCTTGAACCCTTCGGCTTTGCTCAGGGCAAGCCTGGTCTTTCCAAAATGGGCATTGATCTCGTCCGAGAACAAGCCCGCGGCGTTGATGACGTAGCGAGACTCGACGATAGACGATTGCGAAGCATCCCCATGGGATTGACCGTTGACGATCGTCCATCGTCCACCGTCCACCGTCTCCGGTCGAATCTCCTTCACCTGAAAATTCAGGAACAGATCCACGCCATTTTCCACGGCTTGATAAGCAAACGCCAACGGAACAGAGAATGTGCAAAGGATTCCCTCTCCGGGGACGAACAACCCGCCCAGCGCGCCTTCCTTGATGTGCGGCTCGCGTTCGTGGATTTCTTCCGCTGAAATAATGCGCACATCCATCTCGCCGTTGTCGTGAGCCTTTTGCAACAGGGACGGCAGCGCATCGAACTGGTCTTGATTCCAGGCGATGAGAAGTCCGCCCAATCGTTCATGGGCAATGTTCGCCTCGGGCAGATAGGATTCCATCAGGGCGTAACTGCGTCTGAGTAGTTTTGCTTCGAGTGAGCCGGGTTTGGCATCGTAGCCAGTGTGCCAGATGGCAGTGCTGGCTTTGGATGTGCCCATGCCCACATCGGCGTTGGCATCCAGCAGTGCGATTTTTATGTCGTACCGTGAAAGTTCTCTGGCGATTGCGCATCCCACCGCCCCTGCGCCGATGATGGTGATGTCGTAAACCTTCCCGTCATTGCGAGGAGGGCGATCTTCCCGACGAAGCAATCTTTGGGCTTGCGAGGAGATTGCTTCGTCGCTCTCCGCAAAGTGGTTTGCTCCTCGCAATGACAGATTATTCATGAAATTTCTTTACCGCTTCCAGCGCCTTATTCCACTTTTCGAGTTTCTTCTTTCTTTCCTCTTTGTTCATCCCCGGAGTATAAACCTTCTCGGCTTTCCAGTTGCCAGCCAGTTGCTCGAAGGATGTTCCCAACGCGGACATGCCTGCGAGATTGGCGATGCCGATGGCGGTTGCTTCCACCGAAGCCGAAACGCGGACTTCGAGATTCAGCAGGTCGGAGATCATTTGCATCAGGTAGGCGTTGCCCGCAGGACCACCGTCCACTTTGAGGTGGGGAGGCAGGGTACCCGCATCCTGTGACATGGCGGTGACCACTTCGTAGACACGGCAGGCGATGCCATCCAGCGTGGCGCGGACGATGTCATCGGAGGTAGTGCTGCGGTTCAAGCCGAACATCGCGCCTTGCACGTCTGTGCGCCAGTGCGGCGCGGCGAGTCCTTGCAGGGCGGGGATGACGACCACGCCTATGTCCTTTGAATTATTTGCCGCTTCGTTGCTTGCAGCAGAGTCGGAAATAAATTTGAGATTATCACGCAGCCATTGCACAGCGGAGCCGGTGACGAATATCCCGCCATCGAACGCGTACGCCGTGTGACCGTTGAAATTCCAGCCGACGGTGGTGAGTAAGCCGTTGTTGGAAAGTTTTGGCTTGCCGCCGATATTCATCAAAAGGAAACTGCCCGTGCCGAACGAGCATTTCATTTCCCCGGCTTTGAAACATGCCTGACCGAATAGTGCGGCTTGCTGGTCCACCAACAGCGCGTGTAAGGGGAGCGGTTTACCCGTCCCCCCGAAATCCACATCACCGATATAACCCGCAGATGGTTTGACTTCGGGCAACATGCTTTTAGGCACATCGAATAATTGCAATAATTTTTCATCCCACTGAAATTTGTTCATGTCGAATAAGAGCGTACGTGACGCGGTGGATGGATCAGTGACGTGCAGTTTGCTGCCGCTGAGTTTCCAGATCACCCATGTTTCGGTCGTGCCGAATTTCAACTTGCCTTCATATGCCTTCTTGCGCAGTTCGGGATTATTTTCAAACACCCACTTGAGCTTTGGGGCGGAGAAATAGCTATCAAGCAGCAACCCGGTCGTTTGGCGCAACCAGTTCAAATCCACGTTTGATGCGAGAGAATCGCAAACGGATTGTCCACGCGTATCCTGCCAGACGATGGCGGGAGTCACCGCCTCGCCGGTTTCTGCAT
Source organism: uncultured Anaerolinea sp. (assembly GCA_964372045.1). Taxonomy (GTDB): domain Bacteria; phylum Chloroflexota; class Anaerolineae; order Anaerolineales; family Villigracilaceae; genus Villigracilis. The sequence goes on along the minus strand of CAYJPO010000020.1, from coordinate 44,960 downwards.
CCCAGACGATGAAGGTCTCGCCCTGATTATCGAAGCCCACGGCGGCAATCTCGTATTTGGATAGCAGGGGAGCGCAGGCTTCCTTCACTGTGCGGACGATGTCCTCCGGTTCCTGCTCCACCCAGCCAGCCTGCGGGAAGCGAGCCGGTAACTGCGCCGAATTCTTTTCGATCATCTCGCCGTGTTCGTTCACAATGACAGCCGTGGTTTGTGTAGTGCCCTGATCGATGCCGAGCAGATATTTCATGGTGAGCTCCGATGGTTAAAACAAGAGATTGGAGATTAGAGATTGGTGTACGCCAACCTGCTGAATCTCCAATCTCCAAATGCTACTTACCGAATTACTGCTCGCCGTATTGCTTTTCGATCTCGGCGATCATCTTCTGACGCTCGGCGATCTTATCGCCTTCGGGGACGCCTTCGAAGCGGTTGCGCTCGAAGCCATACCATAGGACGACCATGACCACCACCATGGCAATGGTGAGATAAAACACCTTCTCATTGGGAGGAAAGAACCCGGTAATGGCAAGGACAATGCCTACAAGGACTGCGACGACGGCGTTGACCTTCGAGTATGCACCAAGGTCAAAGGGACCTTTTTCCTTCCAGGTTTTCCCTTCGGCAAAAAAGCCCGCGGCAATAGGCATGACGTAGGATAAGTACAGGAACACTGCGCATGCGGTCGCCAGGACGACGAAGGCGCTTGCATAGATGGTCGATGCCCATGCAACCACAACGCTGACCCAGATGGCGTACGTCGGGGTGCGGTATTTGGTGCTGACATGTGAGAGGGTTTTGGAAGCTGGCAAACCGCCGTCACGCGCAAAGGCGTACATCATGCGCGAGGTGGACGTAAGACCGGCAAGAGCGCACAGATAATTTGCGATCACGATACCCGCTGCAAGGAAGATCAACAGGAAGGACGGCATATTCGATCCACCGAGCGTGTAATAGAAAGAGCTAAAGCCTGTAGCGGCGGCGTCATCCACGCTGGGCATGACAAGGACGAAAGTGGCAACCATGATCAAGCCGGAAGTCCAGGACCAGAAGACGGCCTGGCGCATGCCCTTGGGCACATTCACCTGAGCGTCCTGGGTTTCTTCGGAGGTATGCGCCGAGGCGTCATAGCCGGTCAGCGTATAACAAACGAAGAGCAAACCGAGGAGGAAGGCAAACGACAAGGATTCGGTGCGCGGGAAGACGCCGCCGCCTAGGTCGCCAGTGTAATTGGTGAACGTAGTGAGGCGCGAGAAATCCAAGGGCACAGGGGAGAAAGCCAGGAGAGCGATCACCAGCACTGCGGCTACCACGAAGATCAAGTATCCGCTGAAGTCGGTCAACTTGGTTGTGATCTCGATGCCGTAGTGGTTGAAAAGTCCCTGGGTGATGAGTATGACCAATACGCTAATCAGTTGATGGGTTGCGCCCCAGGAAGAAACATCCACGCCGAGTGCGGTCGCGAGGAAGAGGTCTTTAAAGAGCAGGTAAACACCCACATCAACAGAAGAAACGACGAATACCAAGCCCAGCAAATTCAACCAGGCGGTCGCCCATCCCCAGGCTTTCCCACCGAGGTGCGAGCTCCAGTGGTACAAGCCGCCTGCGGTTGGAAAAGCGGATGCGATCTGACCCATACCGAGAGCGACGGACATTGCCATAAGACCGCCGACAAACCAGCCGATGGCGACCGAAAAACCTCCGCCAGCGCTCAACGCGACGGGGAAGGTGGTTATACCGCCAGCCAAAATACAAATGATCGAGAATGAAATTGCGAAGTTCGAGAAGCCGCTCATGCGGCGGGCAAGTTCCTGGGCATACCCCAGTTTATGCAGGACTTGCTTGTCGTGCGCTTGACTTTTTTGAGTCATTTTCGTAATTCTCCTTGATTTGAGTTGGTTTTTTAGATCAAGAGATCGAACTTACGAGCAGCACATTAGGAATCACTGATTTACACCTCCTCCTCCCGAGGGAGCAACTTCTCCGAAGATATGTAATAAAAACACAGGCTGTCAAAAAAAGGTACGGCTAGCGCCTTTTAGATACGGACAGCCAGTGTTTGTGTATAAAAGCACAAGAGCGCATGACACTGTGCCATGCGCTCTTGTGGCGATTAACCGAACAACTCTATTAATTGTTTGACGTGGACGACGCCGTCGAAGCCTTTGATGCCGCCTTTGCGCATATCAGCCTTCTCCCCATCCGGGTCACCGAGGCAGGATACGATCACATCACCAGCGCTGACGTCTTCCTTTTCAGTGTAGTGATTCGTGGTCACGATGACATTCGTACCGGCGGCTTTCGCCGCAGCGAGACCGTTCTTCGAGTCTTCAACCACCATCACTTCATTGGGCTGCAGACCGAGTTTGGAAAGCGCCAGGTTGTAAATGGCAGGATCGGGTTTCTTCTTTTCGACCACATCGCCTGCCAGCACAATATCGAATTTGATATCTTTCAGCGGACCTTCGCTAACAGCCTTCGCCGCCTGTTCATTGGATGTGGTGCAGATGGCGAGTTGGAGTCCCGCCTCCATCGCCTCTTTCATGAACCGGTGGATGCCGGGGCGAAGCGGCAGTTTGCCCGTCTCGATCAGTTCCACGAACAAAGCCGTCTTGCGCTTGTGCATATCCTTGACGAGGGCATCGATCTCTGCCTCGGTCAGCGGTTTGGAGAAGCCCCTGGTCTTCCAGTGGTGCTTCATGCGTTCCTTGCCGCCGCCGACCTGCAGGAGCTCGTGGTAATACTCCACGTCCCATTCGTCGGTGAAGCCGAATTCCTTGAAGGTCATGTTGAATGATACGCGGTGACCGTCACGCTCGGTATCGATGATCACGCCGTCCTGGTCGAAGAACACTGCTTTAATTTTGGACATGGTTGCCTCCGGGGAGGTAGACAGGTACATTCGTAGACATGTCGGCGCATAGAAAGCCGGATTGTTTACCTGTGTACCTGTTTACCTGACTACTTCTTCACACCAAAGAATTCCAACACCGTATTAACGAACAGCTCGTTCTCTTCCTTCGAGCCGACCGTCACGCGGAACCAGCCGTCGGAGCCATATTTCTTGCTCTCGCCGCGCAGGATGATACCCTTGGTCTCGGCATAGGCGAGCACTTCCTTGCCGGTCTTGCCCGTCTCGCCGCAATCGAACAGGATGTAATTGGACTTGGAGGGGAAGACCACGAAGCCGGGGATCACGCTCAGGGATTCGGAGATGAAATTCACCGCATCATTATTGAACTTGACACGCTCGGCGAGACCCTCGGGATCTTCGAACGCTGCGAGCGCCGCCCACATCGGGATGGTGCCCACGTTCCAGGGCAGGAGCGAACCGGCAACCTGTTTGAGGGTGTCTTCATGGGCAATGGTATATCCGAAACGCATACCCGCCAGACCGTAGGCTTTGGAGAGCGTGCGGGTGATGAACACGTTCTTGTATTTCTTGGTCAACTGCACCTGCGACATGCCCAGCCCGGAATATTCGACATAGGCTTCATCCACGACCAGCGGGACACCGAGTTCCGCCATCGGAACGAAGTATTTCGGGTCCATGAAATTGCCGCTGGGGTTGTTGGGATTCGGGATCACGATGATCTTGGTCTTGTCGGTGACCGCCTTCATGATGCTTTCGGGGTCGAAATGCAGCAATTTATCCTTGTAGATCATCGGCACAGAGACCATCTTCGCGCCGAGCAGGGTTCCGCGCAGACCGTAAATGCCGAAGCAGGGTGTGTGCTGAATAACCTCGTCGCCGGGGGTGATGAACATGCGGAAGATGTTATCGTACACTTCGCTGGAGCCGTTGCCGATCATCACGTTCTGCGGACCGTCCACATTATTCATCTCGGCGATCTTGGTGCGGACGACGAGACCCTGGTCCGGGTAGCGGTTGGTCATCTTCGCATATTTGAACATCGCATCCAACACCTTGTCGGAAGGCGGAAGCGGATTTTCGTTGGACATCATGCGATGCAGTTTCGGATCGCGCCAGGCTTTTTCGATATGGTCCGATATGTACATCGGGATGCCCTTGACCCACGGGGCGTAATATTCCTCGATCGATTTCATTGTCTTTAGTCTCCTAAGTTGTTTGCAATTTAATTCAAGATCACAGAACGTGTATCTCTAATTACCAATTACTGATTACTGGTCACTGATTACTGTTTACTTTCTTTACGCCTTGCCTTCGCAGCCGAGCTTGTCCATCCAATGCATTACGGCTTTGCGGGTCGCATCGCGGACGAACTTGTCCAGTTTGCCGGGGTCGTATTCATCGCGGTGGGCGCTGATGTATTCCCACTTGGCGTCGATGAGCGTATGCTTCAACTCGGTGGAGACGTTGAACTTCGCGCCGCCAGCCGCCAGCAGCTTGGCAACATAATCATCGGGCAGACCCGTTCCGCCGTGGACGACGAGCGGGGTCTTGATCCCGTTGCTGTTCAACATTTTGTGGATGACCGCCATGCGCTCGAAATCGATCTTCGGGTTCTTGGTCTTGTATACGCCGTGCGCAGTGCCGATGGCGGGGGCGAAGATGTCCACGCCGGTGCGCTCGACGAATTCAATGGACTGTTCGGGGTTCGCCAGTTGCGCTTCATCTTCCGCAACCTTGATCTGGTCTTCCACGCCGCCCACGGTTCCCAACTCGCCTTCAACGGAGATACCGCCGATCTTGTGGCAGTAGTCCACCACTTCCTTGGTCTGGCGGATGTTTTCTTCATAGGACTGCTTTGAGGCGTCGATCATGATATTGGTGTAGCCCGCATCCGCGCACTTCTTGCAGTAATCGATATCAGTGCAGTGGTCGAGGTGCAAACAGACCGGCACAGGCGCAGATTCAGCCAGGGTGCGGAAGATGTTCACCATCATTTGCGTTCCCAGGAACTGGGAAGGCTTGACGGAAGTCTGCACAATGACCGGGGTTCTCTTCTCGATCGCCGCGTCGATCACTGCTTCGAATTGCAGCAGGTCTGTGATATTGAAGGCACCCACCGCCCAGCCTTCTTTCGCCGCCGGGATCATGATTTCTTTTGCATTTACGATTGACATGGTAGTCTCCTGTTGTTGGATTATTCTTTGTTCTCTCAAGGCTCGTTGGCAATCTTGAGCCTAGTTTGACAATATTGTGTGATGAAGTTCGTTCATCCGTTTTGTAATGAACCCTTCCAATCCGGCGAAGCCTTTCGAGAAGGTTTCGATCGTACTGATCGTGGATGGGTGACTGTTGAACTGTTCCAGTTCAAGACCGTTCGGGTCGAACGCCTGGATGCAGAACGGGATCTTGCGCATCTTGTCCAACACATCCGGCGGAACGCTCTTGTTGATCTCGGCTTCGAATTCCAGGTCGTCGCCGATCTCGAACAACGGCTCCAGTACATACGGCGGACAAGTGTATACGATGTCGCCGCCCGCGATCTTTTGGACATCCCAGAACCGCATCTTCCCTGCAACGTTCGGTCCAACGCGCATCGAGCAGGCGAGCATTTTGCTGGCGTAGCCGCCTCTGGTCAGCAGCCGGTAGGCACGCCGAAAAACCGCGATGCCGAACCAATGTTTATCCTGCCACGATAGCTGGATGTTCCGGCGGGCTGCCTGCACATCCAGGGTTTCGTTCTCCGTCAGCCGACCGATCATCATGGTGATGACGGCGCGCCATTTGTTCAACTTCACGCCGTTCTTTTCAGCGATCTTCATGCCGTCCATCGCGGCGTTGGCGGATGCCAGGATCTGCGGCAGGGTGAAACAGACCGTGGTGTTCGTGCTGATGCCCTTCGAGGTCAGGATCTTGATGACCTCGATGCCCTGTGTGCTGGCAGGGACTTTGATCATCACGTTCGGGCTGAGGGCGCTCAGTTCCTCCGCATCGTGGACCATGCGTTCGGTTTCGGTGAAGAGGCGCGGGTCCAGCTGACCCGACATCCAGCCGAAGCGCCCCTTGGTGGCTTCGAAGATGGGGATGTACATCTCCGCGCCGCGCTTTACTACTTCCTTGTATGTCATCCAGACGGCCTCGCTCAAATTGAGACCCGGGCTTGACTTGATCAATTCATCCACCCATTTACCCCAAAACGACGGATCGCTTTGGATGGCTTGCCACGAAAGGGAGGGGTTGGTTGTACAGCCCCGGAACACGCTTGCGGCGGGATCTTCGGTGTTGTACAACCTGGCGAGCTGTTCCTCCAATATATGCCTTCTGGCAGGCTCTGCCTCATCAACCATTTTGCGCACCCACTGTTCATATACCAACGGAGACGAATCCCACCAAATTTCCAGATCAGGATGCGTCCTTGCGAGCCGCTCAACAGGACTTTCGATCATGGCGCACACTCCTTTCTCTACGCGCTCATGAAAGTCTACGTTAGGTTGGATGAAACGGCAAAGTTACGTTCAACTTTCTGTTGCACTCGTGTGCAACGAATTCACCTTACAAAAGATCTCAGCAGGTTCAAGCCGCCGTTCCCGGCAGCGTTTCCTTGCATGTGACCTATTTCATTTTACATCCCGCAGCCACTTTTCCCAACGGAAGTCTGTCACATGCATGCGGTAACGTCCGAACCAAAGGTGGGCATAGCCCTGAAAATCTTCTTCCAGCGACGAAATGACCGATTGGGTCGTGCCCCACATGGCTTCGTGCAACTCAGACATGGGCCACATAATTTTCAGCCGGGCATAATGCTTGGGGGTCATCTTCCCAAAGTAGGCGGTCAGGAAGATGGCGATCTGCTCTTCGTTCAACCGGTGATGGTGCGCGAAGTTCCCGAGGTCAAAGAAGATGTCGCCCATGCCGGCATATTCCCAATCCAGCAGGCGGATCTCGCCGATATCGCCAGCCACTTCTTCATCCAGCCAGTTGAGGTTGAGCAGGTCGTTGTGGCATGGAGTGGGTGTGTAGGGGTCTTTCAGCAAAGCTTTTTCCGCTTCGCGCATTTTCTTCATGATAAACCCCCAGTCTTCGGGGAAGACTGCGCCCTTGCTCTTTGCGGTCTTGGCTAACATTTCCACACGGCGGAAGACATTGAAGGTGCCTTTTAACTTCGGCGCGTTGCGATGGAACAGGCGTAGTTTTTCGGCAATTCGGACAAGATAATCTGGCTTGACAATTTCCTCAGGCATAATGCGTTTGCCATTGACGAAACGGGTGACGATATACCCTTCCGGCTCGATGAAGTACATGATTTCAGGCGCGATCCCCAACTCGCCGGCTGCCTTGTTGGCGGCGTGTTCCACATCGCGTTTGATCCCCAACTGGTCGGTCCCTTCGCCAGCCAGGCGGATGACGTATGCCCTTCCGTCCGCCTCGATCTTGAAATTCAGGTTGGTGATGCCCCCGGTGAGCGGGATCTTCTTGACGTTCTTCGACTCCGCTAGAAACGGGACCTTGGCGATGGCTTTATCTATGGCAAGCGTATTCATTGGTTCTGGTTCCTTCCTCTCTGAAAGAATTAGATTTGAAGAGCGGCTTGACCTTTGGCAACATCAAACCGCTTCATTGCCTGAACTTGAATTGCTTTTGTAGCGCGAGATACTATCTCGCGCTACGTATTTTTACTACGCCTTGATCCGTTCTCCCTTCGGGTCCCACAACACAGACTGTGTTACTTCAGCGCCGACCTGCTCACCAAAGCACTCGATTTCCAATTTTGTGCCAAGCTTGGCATATTCCATGGGCAGGTAGGCGTACACGATGGACTTGTTGACCGAATAGCCGAATCCGCCTCCCGCCACCCAGCCGACCGTCTTGCCGTTCAAATGGATGGGTTCCTTGCCGAGCACGATGGTGCGGTCATCGGCGAGCGTGATGGTGCAGAGCTTGCGGGTGATCCCTTCCGCCTTTTGCTTGACCAGCGCTTCCTTGCCGATGAAGTCAGCTTTATCCAATTTGACCGCGAAACCGAGACCGGCTTCGTACGGGGTGTAATCGGGGGAAATCTCACCGCTCCAATAGCGATAACCCTTTTCGAGGCGCAAAGTGTCAATGGCTTTGTATCCGCCAGCCACCATGCCTTCGGGTTTGCCTGCTTCCCAGAGCGTATCCCAGAGCCGCAGACCGTACTCCATCGGGCAGTAAAACTCCCAGCCCAGCTCCCCAACATACGTCACGCGTGAAGCGAGCACAGGCACGTCGCCAACGTTGATGCGCTTGGAAGTCATGTATGGGAAGCCCGCATTCGAGATGTCATCCGTTGTCACTTTTTCGAGGATCTTGCGCGCCTTCGGTCCCCACAAGCCGATACAGGCGTAGTTCGAGCCGACATCTTCCATTGTGACACTGCCATCCTCGGGCATTTGCAATGAGAGCCACGACATATCGTGCTGACCGAAGGCAGTGCCGGTGACGATGAAGAAACGGTCTTCCGCCAAGCGGGTGACCGTGAAATCACATTCGATGCCTCCGCGTTTGTTGAGCGCCTGGGTGTAAACGAGATGACCCACCGGCACATCGATCTGATTCGCGCAGGCATTGTTGAGGAATTTCAACGCACCGGGTCCGCGCACTTCGAATTTGTTGAAGGATGTTTCATCGAAGAGACCGGCGTTCTCGCGCGTCTTTAAGTGCTCGTAGCCGATGGCACGGCTCCAGTTGTGACGCGCCCAGCCCTTCGGCTCGTGACCGTGTGTTGCCAATTCTTCGTAGGACTTGAACCAGTTCGGACGTTCCCAACCCATCTTCTCGCCGAAGTGACAACCGAGGTCGCGCAGGCGGAAGAAGGTGGGGGAAGTGCGTACATTGCGGCGTGACATGCGCTCTTCGCCGGGGAAGTGGATGTCGTAATACTGGGTGTAGGTTTCGAAAGTACGCGCCACGGTGTAATCGAGGCTGTTGTAGTTCGGACCAAAGCGGCGCACATCAAGACGCCACATATCCCACTCGGGGCTGCCGTCGATGATCCATTCCGCCATCACTTTGCCGATACCGCCTGCGCCCGCGAGTCCATGTGCGCAGAATGCGCATGCCACCCAGAAGCCCTTGACCGAGGTCGGTCCCAGCAGGAACTCGCCATCGGGTGTGAAGCCTTCGGGACCATTCAACAGTTGGATCACTTCCGCATTTTCGATTGCAGGCACGCGACGAATGGAGTTCTCCATCAACGGTGTGAAGCGATCCCAATCTGGATTGAGCAATTGATATTTGAAATCCTTCGGAATGCCGTTCAACCCAAACGTGGCTGGCTGGCGTTCGTAACCGCCCGTCACCAAGCCGCCAACTTCTTCGCGCCAGTACACGAGCAGGTCTGGGTCGCGCAGGTTGGGGAAGCTGTGCGTCACGCCTGCGACCGGTTTGGTCATGATGTAAAGATGCGCCATTGGGATGACCGGCAGATTCAGCCCGACCATTTTGCCGATCTCGCGTCCCCACATGCCGGAAGCGTTTACCACGATCTCGGTCTGGATTGTCCCCTTGTCCGTGACCACTTCATACACGCGCCCGTTCTTGACGTTGATGGCTGTGACGGTCGTGTACAAAAGGATCTGTGCGCCGCGATTCTTCGCGCCGATGGCGAGGGCATTGGTCAGACCGGTCGGGTCGATGCTGCCATCGTTGGGTGTGTACGCCGCGCCGACCACGCCTTTGATATCCATCAGCGGGAACATATCCTGCGCTTCTTTTGCAGAGATCAATTCCATCGGCACACCGAAGGAACGCGCCATGCCCACGAGGCGGCGGTTTTCTTCCATGCGCTCGAACGAGGATGCCAGACGCAGACCGCCCACTTCACGCCACGAGGTATCCTGTCCTGTTTCGGCTTTGAGGTTGCGATACAGATCCGTGCTGTAGTGCATCATGCGCGTCAGATTCGCATCCGAACGCATTTGCCCCACCAACCCCGCCGAGTGCCACGTGGAGCCGGATGTCAGCTCATGCTTTTCGATGATGATGACATCCTTCCACCCCATTTTTGTCAGGTGATACGCGATACTTGCCCCGCCCACACCACCCCCAATGATTACCACTTGCGCTTGTTTTGGAAATTCAGACATGAAGGTCTCCTAAGAACAATGGTAGGTCACGCTTACAGCGTGACCTACAAAATTTATTTCTGCCAGACCGAATCGGGACGCGCCATCTCAGCCACAATATCAAAGGATGAGATCACGCCAAGAGGGAAGGCATCCGGGTCGTCTTTATCCACCACCACAAGGCGGTGATAATGGTTTTGGATCATTTTGTCGGCGGCATCGCGCAGGCTGGCATGGATGTCGATGGTCAGCGCGGGATGCATCACATCGCGCACGATCTTGCCTTCGACATTATTGTTTTCCATAAAGCGCAGCAGGTCCCTGCCGCTAACCACCCCAAGCACTTTCCCTTTGGCATCCACAACCAGCACCGAACGCCAACCGGAGGAGGTCATCGCGCGTGCAGCCGATGTGATGGGCGTTTTGCCGCGGCAAACGAGGATCGCATCTGACATCACATCTCCCACTGTATTGCGTTCGATCTTTTCTTTTTCAGCAATGCCTGCCACGAAATCAGAGAGTGAAACGATGCCGATTGGCTTCCCATTGTCCGTTACAAGCAGGCGGCTGACATCCTTTTCGATGAGAATATGCACCGCTTCAGGTAATTTGGTATTCCCTTCGACCGAATCCACCGGTTTAGACATCAGGTCGGCGGCGGTCAATTTCCGCATCGTGTTAAGGCTTTCGGGGTCTGAGGAAAGCCATTCCCCGGCGAGCAGGTCAAAATCGGAAATGATGCCGAGCGCTCTCCCATCACGGTCGGTGACCACAAGTGCGTGGACATGGTTGTTATGGAGCAGGACAGCCACCTGCCCCAGGGTGGCATCGGGTTTGCAGGTGATCAAATTGGCGTGCATCAGGTCTTTTACGAATTTTGTCATGGGTATCTCCTTAAACTTCATCCACATCCTTGTACCACTTGACACGGTCTCCGACGCGGTCGCGGATGCGCCAGGCAAGCGGTTTGGGCTCACTGTTCAATCTCGCGACGATCACATCCACCTGCGATACTACTTTTTCTTTTTGTTCGGAGGTAAGTTGGGTGTAATGTTGGGCGAGCTGTTTGACTTTATCGAGATTCATGGTGGTGGTACGCCATAAACCCCATTCGTTTGCGCATAATTGCGCCGCGAGTTTGATGTTGATGGTCTCTTTATCGATATCCCCGAGCGGATGTTCCAGAAGCAGCATGATGGTGTCGATGATATCCTTCTCGTTGATCTGAACGATCTGCATTTTTTCGAGCAGCAATTCGGTCAACGGAATGGTGGGGGAATCGACTTCGAGACGGTTCTTCCAAAAGATGGGGTGGCAGAAATCCAGTTTTTCGTAGAAGATATCCACGTGCAGACCGGTCCCCGGTTTGTCGAAGATGGCGCGTTCCCCCTCCGATGCGATGAACACTTCGCGGTTATCCACGTACCCCATCTTTGACATCATCTCGGTGATCTGTTTGTTCTGCCGGCTGTACGCGCCAAAATCGATATCCGTGTAGGCGCGTCCCATGGCAGCTTGCAGGTAACCGTATTGGGGGCAATGCATTTGAAAAGCCAGTGAGCCGATCACCCGCAAAAGGATGCCCGCATCGTCACTGGCTTTTAGAATCGTCCTTAACTCATTCTCAAATTTCTCACGTTCAGATTGATCCTGCTGGCCCATTCCAATGGAACTGTTTGTCATGTTGCACTCCTGCAATGAGAATGAGGCTGGAAGAAAGCCTGAAGTTCGGACTTTTCATAAGTGTCAGGAACTTTCGATCATTATAATTAAAAATTCAAAAACTTGCAAATTTCATCAGATTCTTATATAATGCTACATCAAAGTGAGCAATTTCAATCATTCTCACACCGGGACCACTTGATGACCAAACCCCTCATTCCAGCCCAGCGACGAGAGAAAATTCAGGACTATTTGGCAATTTACCAGATCGCACGAACTGCGGATCTGTGTGAATTGCTGGATACTTCCGAAGCAACGGTCCGCCGCGACCTTGAATGGTTGGAACAAAAAGGTTTTTTGGAGCGAACGCATGGGGGCGCTATCCTCAGCCAACGCATGATCCTCGAGCAGGAATACCAGCAGCGTGCCCAACACCACCCGGAAGAGAAACGAGCCATCGGCGAACTTGCCGCTTCGTTGATCGAAGAAGGTGACATTGTTTTTATCAACAGCGGCACCACGGCAACGCAGGTGCTTCAACACATCCGCAATAACTTGAACATCACGGTGTTTACCAATAATGTCAGCGCGGTGATGGAACTCGGTGAACCGGGATTCCATTACTTCCTGACTGGGGGGGAATTCCAGGCGCGGTCCAACTCACTGGCAGGGCGCTTCGCACTTGATAATTTGGGGCTGGTCTATGCCAATAAAACGATCCTCGGTGTGGATGGTATCTCCATCAAGCACGGCTGCACCGTGCCTTCCAACGCCGAAGCGGAAGTAGTGCGGCGCATGATCGAACGCACCAAAGGGTCCATTATCATTGCAGCGGATCATAGCAAGTGGGGGGTCGTTTCCAACTTTCAAGTGGCAACCATCGATGAAGTCGATAAGCTCGTGTCGGACACCCGGCTCGGTGCATCTACAGTAGAGGCGCTCGAAGAGAACAATGTCGGGTGCCTGCTCGCAGCAACTGCCCCGGCCTTGTTGTAGGGGCAGTTATCCATTGGAGAAGCCATGTCCTTTCTCTTTTCAAAAAAGCCGAAAAAGAATCCCACCCACCTGTTTTTCGCAACTGACCTGCACGGTTCGGAGCGTACGTTCCGAAAGTTCATTAACGCCGGGAAGTTTTACGATGTCAATGTGATCGTGATGGGCGGGGATATTCAGGGTAAGTTGATGATCCCGATCATAAAGGAGCCGAATGGACATCACCGCGCCACAGTGCAGGGACGTGTCGAGCATCTGGCTAGCGAGGAAGAATTGAAAGCTCTTGCCGGAAAACTGGACATCCTCGGTTTTTATTACAAGATCATGGAGCAGGACGAGTTCCAGTCCCTTCAAGCCGACCCCGCCGCAGTGCATTCACTGTTCAATGAACTGGCGCGGCAGAGACTCGTCAGTTGGGTCAATCTTGCTGAAGAACGTTTGAAAGGCACGGGCATCAAGTGTTTCGTGACCGGCGGTAACGATGACGAATGGGAAGTGTTAAACGTTATGAAGGAACAGGCAACTGAATCCTTCTTTGCCTGTGAAAATGAAATGGTGTATGTGGACGATACTCATACCATGATCTCGATTGGCATCAGCACACCAACGCCGTGGAATACGCCACGTGAGGTTCCCGAAGAGGAACTGGGCAAACTGATCGACGATATGGCGGCAAAAGTCCCTGATATGCAAAAAGCCATCTTCAACTTTCACGATCCCCCCATTGACTCGACCCTTGATACCTGTCCAAAACTCGACTGGACGAAAGACCCGCCTGAACAGATCACAGAGGGCGGTCAGGTCGTTTTGCATGGCGCAGGCTCGAGGTCTGTGCGCGAGGCGATCGAGAAATACAAGCCCATGCTCGGTTTGCATGGACACATTCATGAGTCTCAATCCGTTGCCAAGCTGGGTCGGACGACTTGTATCAATCCAGGTAGTGAATACGCCGAGGGAGTTTTGCGCGGCTGTATCGTGACCTACATCGACGGGGAGGTGCAGGGCTATCAAATGACGAGCGGCTAGTAAAACAAGTCTCAGACTTGTTCTACTGGAAAGGAGGCTTGCTATTCGTAGTACACGCTTTTTGTTCTGGACCAAGTTGACCTGATCGTTTTCGTTATCCAATTTCCAAAGGAGAAGAAATGACTGCAACAGCAAAACCAGAAGTCTTTACTCGAAAAGCCTCGGGGCTTGTGCGCGTGATGTCCCCGATGTCTGCCTTCGTCTACAACATCCTGACGATGGGCTTGATCTTCCCGTGGACGTACCTGTGGGCGCCCGGCGCACTGCCCGGTGGGAAACTTGTTTGGGGCATCCTGCTCGCGATGGTGATCGAAATCCCCATTGCATTGGTCTATGTCTGGCTTTCGACCGCACTGCCTCGTTCCGGCGGTGACTATGTGTTCCAGAGCCGTGTGTTCGGTGGCGGTGTGGCGTTTACGGTCGTGATGTCTGGCTATGTGATCTGGATTTTGCAATGGGTGGCGCTTTCGGGCTGGCTGCTTTCGTATCTGGGATTCGCCCCGTTGTTCCTGGGGCTTGGGGCATTTACAAGCAGCGCGGCTATGACCAACCTGGGTCTGTGGTTTACCGGCTCGACCGGCATTATCATCACCAGCATTTTGAATGCCTTTGTCGCCATGATGATCCTCATCAGCGGTTTCAAGAACTATGTCCGCTTCCAGTCCGTGATGATCGGCGGCACGCTGTTGGCGTTCGTCACCATGTTGGTCGTTTTGTTCACCGGCGACCCCGCCTCGTCTGCCACGAAGCTCGATGCGTTCGCGCTTGCCATCAGCGGCGTGGAAAATTTCGTCCAGACCGCAAAAGATGCCACCGTTGCCGCGGGGATCGACCTCAACCCGCCCTTCAGCATGATCGCCACCCTGCTCGTGGCTCCCATTGCGTGGACGTCCCTCCAATGGGCGACCTATTCCGCCCAGCAGAACGGTGAGATCAAGAATGCCCGCTCTTTCAAGGACCAGTTGTTCATCATCGTCGGTTCGTTGATCTTCACCGGCATTCTGCTTGCCATCCTTGCTGCTGCGATAGAAAAAGCGGTTGGCGCTGAATTCCTTTACATTGCGGGCGCGGGTTATTGGTCGCTGATCGGCGAAGCCACCATTTCCGGTTTCTGGCTGTGGCCCAACATCATCGCAGTAGCGCTCTCTGCCAGTCCGCTTGTGGTGGTCATCATCGGTCTCGGCTACATCCTCAACTCGCACCAGATCGTTCACAACTGCTATATCGGCATGACGCGTGTCATGGTCGCCATGTCGCTCGACCGCCTGCTGCCCGAATGGGTCAGCAAAGTGGATGACAAACGCCATACGCCCGCCAATGCGCATTGGGCATATTTCATTGCGAGCATCCCGGTCATCTTCCTGTACAACTTATATCCAGGCTGGGTCGGGTTGACCCTCGGCGTGACATTCGCTTGCGGCTATGTCTTCGTCATCACCTGCCTGGCGGGTGCATTGCTTCCGTATCGCGCGAAGGATGTATACGAATCCTCGCCCGGTGCGGCGTACAAGCTCGGCGGCATTCCGCTGGTGACAGTTTTGGGTGTGCTCGGCTTCATCCTCGGCATGGTCTTCCTGTTGATGTTCATGTTCGATCCGCGCCTTGGGCTGACCAGTCCTCTGGCATATCAGATCGTGTTTGGGGTGTTGGCGGTTTCAGCCATCTGGTATTTCTTTGCCAAGAATGCCCAGAAATCCAAGGGCATCAATGTGGATTACGCATTCAAGGAGATCCCGCCCGAATAGAAATTAGTGTTGAGAAGACTTCGGAAGTCCACCAGACTTCCGAAGTCTTTATACTTTACGCAGGAGTTCACATGTCTGTGATCGAAGATGTGGTTGCCAAGATCGAAAACTGGCAGGGCAGGGATGTATCCATTCAACCGCTTTCGGGCGGCTTGACCAACACCAACTATAAAGTGGAAGTGGATGGCATACCGCATTTTGTGCGCGTACCCGGAGAGAGTACCGAGTTGCTTGCCATTGACCGGAAAAACGAATATCACAATACCAAAGCCGCGAGTGAGGCAGGCGTCGCCCCGAAGATCCTTCATTACCTCCCCGAACACGATGTGATGGTGATCGAATTTCTGGACGGCAAGACCATGTCGAAGGATTCACTCAATGGGAAGGGGATGTCGACACGCATGGCTCAAGCCATCAAGCGACTCCACGCCGGACCGCGCTTCTACTCGGACTTCAACATGTTCCGACTCACAGAGTATTATCTACGCCTTTGCAGGGAGCGCGACATCAAGATCCCCGCGGGCTACACTGAGCGCATGGAGACTGTCGAGCGCATCGAAGGCGCGATGAATACCAACCCGCTGCCAACCGTTCCCTGTAACAATGACTTGCTGGCGGAAAATTACATCGATGATGGGAAGCAATTGTGGCTGATCGACTACGAATACAGCGGCAACAACGACCCAACCTTCGAGTTGGGCAATACCTGTCAGGAAATGCAATTCAACGACGAGCAGATCGCCGAAGTCTGTGCGGCGTATTTTGGCGAAGCAAAAGCTGATAAGATCGCGCGCATGAAGTTGAATATGATCATGTCCGATGTCGGCTGGGGCTTGTGGGCAGCCATCCAGGCGAATATCTCCACCATTGACTTCGATTTCTGGGGCTGGGCGATCGAGCGCTGGGGCAGGGCTGAAGAGAAAATGGACTCAACCGAATTTGGGAAGTGGCTCGACCAGGTAAAAATGTAAACAGGTAGATCGGTATACAGGTGGGCATGTCATCGGGAGCACTGGCTGCCTGATTTACATGATTACCTGTGTACTTGTATACTTTCACATGGAGTAAACATGAAAACGCAAGCAGAAATAGTCATCATAGGCGGTGGAATTTTTGGGGCGCAGGTTGCATATCACCTTGCGAAATATGGGCGCAAGGATGTGGTCCTTATCGAAAAAGGCGAGATCGCCAGCGGCGAGTCGTCCCATGCGGCGGGGCTGGTCACACAGTTCGCCACATCGCAAGCCATGCTCAAATTCCGCATGTACAGCGTGGAGTTGTACAGCGAGCTGGGGCTGTTCAATCACGTTGGCAGTTTGCGCGTGGCTTCGAGCAAGGAGCAACTGCTCGAACTCGAACGCAGTGTCAGCCGCGCAAAGGCGTTGGGGTTGGAATGCGAGGTCATCGGTCCCGACGAAGCGGTGAAGCACATGCCGCAGATCTCAAACAAGGACCTTTACGGCGGCATTTATCTCCCGCGTGATGGACAGCTCGATCCGTACATCACCACCACGTCGATGGTGAACTTTGCCAAGGAGATGGGCGTGACGGTCTACACCAACACGCGCGTGACCGGCATCAAGCTTTCGGCGAAGGGAGAGGTTCAGGCGGTCGTCACCGATAAAGGCGAGATCCGATGCGAGATCATCGTTAATGCAGCTGGTCTGTGGGCGCCGCGTATCGCCGCCATGGCGGGTCTGCACATCCCGACGACTCCGGTAGATCATCAACATATTGCGCTACGGGCTGTGCCGGGGCATGAGTTCGCGCCGAATACGCCTTGCTTGCGTGACCCCGATAATTTGGTGTACATGCGCCAGGAGGCGGGTGGATTGGTCATCGGCGGGTACGAGCCGAATCCGCTTCCGCGCTGGATCGATGGCACGCCGTGGGAACATGGCAGCAAATCCTTCCCCGGAGATTTTGACCAGTTCGAGATGCTGCTCGAAGGTGCGATCCGTAGGCTTCCGTTTTTGGATCAGGCAGGCATCATCACGTTGGTGCGTCACCCCGGCGCATACACCCCGGATTGTCAGCCTTTGCTCGGGCAAATGCCCGGTGTGCGCGGATTCTGGATGCTGGCGGGTATGTCGCTGAACGGTTACGGCGGCGCGGGCGGCATGGGCAAACTGCTGGCAGAGTGGATCATCGATGGCGAAGCGCCGATGGATGTGTACGGCTATCGCGCCACTCGCTTTGGAAATTATTATTCCGATTTCAACTATGCGTCGGAGCGCACCTGCGAAAGCGTGAAGTATTACTATCGCCTGCGCTTCCCACATGATGAGCATGAGCGCGCGCGTCCGCATCGCGTCAGCCCGCTTCACTACCGCCTGTTGGAAAATGGCGCGGTCTTCGGTGAGAAGTTCGGCTGGGAGCGTGTCAACTATATTGATCCCGGCAAAGAGTCGCGCCGCATGGGCGAGGATCAGCGTAAATGGGGCTGGACCAAGCCACCGTTCTTCGAGCGCTTGCGACAAGAGCACATCGCCACCCGTGAGCGCGTGACGTTGTTTGACCTGACTTCGTTTGGCAAGATCGAGGTCAAGGGACCGGGCGCGCTTCCGTTACTGCAACGCCTGACTTCCAGCAATATCGACAAGCCGGTTGGCAGCGCCATCTATACCCAATTTTTGAACTCGCGCGGCGGCATCGAATCTGACCTGACCGTTACGCGTTTGGGTGCGGAGCATTTCTGGGTCATCACTGGCTCCGGTTTTATTGCCAACGACCATGCGCGTCTGCTCATGCATGTGGATAAAAAAGATGGCGACGTGTTCATCCGTGATATTACCGAAGAGTATGCCTGTCTCGCTTTGTGGGGACCGAAGGCTCGCGATGTGTTGAAGAAGATCACGAGTGACGATGTCTCGAATGAAGCGCATCCGTATTTGATGACCAGGCCGGTCAACATCAACGGGGCGCGTGTGCTGGCGCAGCGTGTGAGTTATGCCGGTGAGTTGGGCTGGGAATTGTACATCCCGAACAACCGCGCCACGATGGTCTGGGACATGCTCCTCGAAACCGGAAAAGAATTCGGTATGGAACTCGGTGGATACAAGGCGCTTGATCCGCTGCGACTTGAAAAAGGCTTCAAGTATTTCACAGCGGATATCACGCCGTCTGAAACGCCGTATGAAGCGGGGCTCGGTTTTTGCGTCCATCTTGATAAAGGCGATTTCATCGGGCGCGAGGCGTTGGTCAAACAGAAGGCGGAGGGGATCAAACGCAAACTCTGCACACTGGTTCTGACCGACACCGAGGAATTCGTTCAGATCTACGGCGGCGAAGCGGTGTATCATGAAGGCAAGGTACTGACCCGCGTTCGCAGCGGCGGGTATGGATTCACCGTCAAGAAGAATATCTTCTATGCCTATTTGCCGACCGAATTGGCGAAGCAGGGTAATCGCTTCACCGTTGAATTGATCGAAGGCAAACGGGAGGCGGAGGTATCTGCATCCGTGCTATATGACCCGAAGAGCGAAAAGCTAAAAGCGTAGTCAGACTGTAGACCGAAGACGATAGACTGTGAAATCCTACGGTCCATTGTCCACTGTCCATCGTCAACCTCATGGCAAAAAAAACACCCAACCCTGCTTACGTCGGTTTCGGCATGTTGACCCCGGTATACATCATGTCGCTGGACCGGCTGCCGAAGCTCAACACTGGCGCGATCGTGCATCAAGTGAGCGATTACGTTTACGACGATGCCGCGATCATTGCGTGCAACCTCAGTCAGTGGGGTGTGTCTGCGGGTATGATCGGCACGTCGGTGGGGGATGACCTGCTCGGTCAATATGTTGCTGATAAGTTGAAGGAATTCGGCGTGCAGGGGAAAGTGCGTGTCACAGATCAGTACAGGACGCCGCTCGAAGTGAACGTCTCGGACAAAAAAGGCGCACGCACATATTTCTGGCAGCGCTCGAAGGAAATTCTAGGTACGTTGGATTCAGCTGACCTCTCGCTCATCAAAACTGCCAAATTGGTATATGTAGACTGGTATGATGGCGACCACATTGTCCGTGCGATGGAAGAGGCTCAACGGTATCATGTGCCGGTCTATTTGAACTTTGAGCATGGTCACACCCACCCCGACCTGTTGAAGAAATACGCGGGCATGGTCACGGTCTGCCAGGCGGTGACGGACGCAGCGCAGCTTGGGAAACGCCAGGCAATGCTGGGCACCGCGCGCAAGCTCATCAAGGCTGGCATCGAGACTGCGATCATCACGATGGCGAGTCAGGGCTGCATGGTCTTGCAAGGCGAGGAGATCATCCGCGCACATGCTCCCAGAGTGAAGGCGGTGGACGCTTCCGGCGCAGGCGCGACGTTCTCGTCCGGGTTCGTGTATGGGTATTTGAACGGTTGGAATCTGGAAGATACCATCCGCTTTGCGATCGCGGCGGCGTCGCTCAAGGTGACCCGCTCCGGGCTGGAGATGTTCCCGGTGCAGGAGGTGCAGGGTGTGGCGCGGACCGTGCGCATCGAGCGCATGGTGTACCGCGGCGACCAGTTCCATACGATCCGCAAATTCCTTAGCCTGCCGCAAAACAATGCTATTATGAATAGTCCCTTGATGAAGGGAAGTCAGAAAATGGTGGAAAAGATGCTGCCGAAAAAGAAAGTGGAACGCAAAAAGATAAAGAAGTCGATGGTCGAATAGAAAGATAAAATCGTCGGAAGGAAAATCTTATGTCATTTGCCGCTTTACTTACACAGGAACAGGCCGAGAAGGTCCATGATGCCGCTTTGGAGATTTTGGAAGATGTCGGTTTAAAGGTACGGTTTGAGCCTGCGCGCGATCTTTTCAAGGCGCATGGATGTCATATCGAGGAAGAGCGGGTTAAATTCCCGCGCGCCGTGGTGGAGAAGTACCGCAAGATGGTGCCATCTTCGTTCACCTTCCACGCGCGCGACCCGAAATTCGATAAAACGATCCCGCAGGATAGCCCGATCATCGTCACAGCGAGTTCCGCGCCCGATATCATCGATCCGGTCACGGGTAGAGAGAGGCGCGCGGAGTCTGGGGATATAGCCCGCATCGCCCATCTGATCAACGAATTGCCGGGCTACGACATCTTTTCCATTTCCACCCTGGCAGAAGATGCGCCGCAGGACCAGTTCACGGTCTCGCGTTTATATCCGTCCATCAAATATTGTGTCAAACCGCTGCGGGTCACCACGACCAACATGAAGGACACGCTGAGCGTGATGCAGATGGCGTACATGGTGGCGGGTGGGGAAGAGGCGTATAAGGCGCATCCATTCCTGACGCATCATTACTGCCCGGTAGTTTCACCGCTGACGATGGACAATCTCTCCACCGAGAACGTGATGTACTTTGCGAAGGAAGGTTTGCCTGTTTACCCGACCATTGTGCCGAACGCCGGGTTGACTTCGCCCATGTCCATGGCGGGGACGCTGGCACAGGGTAACGCGGAATTCCTGGCAGCGCTGCTGTTGATGCAAATGACGAAGGAAGGCACGCCGACGATCTATGCCACCCTTGGCACCGTCGCTGATATGCGTTCCGGCGCTTATACTTCCGGCGCGATCGAGTGCGGGATGCTGCACATGGCATACGCGCAGATGGCTCGCTTTTACAACGTACCCTGCGGCGGTTATGTGGGGTTGACCAACTCAAAGCTCAACGATGCGCAATCCGGCTATGAGTCGGGCATGTCTGGCATTGCGGGGCTGCTGGGCGGCATGGATATGTTCAATATTGGCGGGCTGATCGATGCGCTCAAGACCTTCGACTTTGCCAAAGCGGTCATCGACGATGAAATGGCTCTGATGATGAAACGCATGAAGCGGGGCATCTCGTTCAGCGACGAGGACCTTGCCGTGAATCTGGTCAAGCAGATCGGACCCGGCGGCTCGTTCATCACGGTCAAGCACACCATCAGCCGCATGAAGACCGAAGCGGTGATGACCAAAATTGCAGACCGCGATGCGCGCACCATCTGGGAGAAGAAAGGCGCCACCGATATTCAAACCCGCGCCATGAAACGTGTGAAGGACATCATGGCAAGCAATACCACGCCATTGATCTCACCGGAAGTGGATGAACAGATCCGCGCCGCATACCCGGGATTGGTGCCGGGGCTGTTGGAGCCCATAGCTTGATCGAATTGAGAAACCAGCGCTGCCGTAAGCCCTGCGGCGCCGCTTCAATACCAAATAAAAAGAGAGTTGTTGAATGTTCCGTATTTTCAAACGCAAGGAAGATAAGTTCCAAAAACTGATCGAGGAACAGGCGTCACTCGCATTCGAAGGATTGCGGCTGCTGGTCAAATACCTGGAGACCGCCAATTCGGAAGTTGCCGAGGAATTATCCTTGAAAGAGAAGGAGGCGGATGAAGTGCGCCGCATCCTGATCGATGAATTGAACCGCACCTTTGTCACGCCGTTCGACCGCGAGGATATCTTCGCGCTTTCCCGCTCCATCGATGATGTCATCGACTATGCGGATACGACGGTCGTGGAAATGGAGATCCTGAAGGTCAAGCCGACGCAATATATGCAGCGCATCGCCTCCCTGTTGAAGGATGCTGCCTATGAGATCTGGCATGGGGTCCAGCGGCTTCCGAGGAATCCCAATGTTGCCATCGATCATGCCCAACGTGCCAAGGCGCTCGAAAACCGCGTCGAGGCGGTCTACCGGGAGGCGGTGGCAGATCTGTTCACCGGACCGGAGGACATCCACCATGTGGTTGAGATGCTCAAACTGCGCGAAGTCTACCGCCACCTTTCCAATGCGGCAGACCGCGGGGATGAGGCGGCAAATATCATTGCGGATATCGTCGTAAAGAAAACATAACGAGATGTTAGTCGGCATCACGGATGCTTGTTATTATCCTTTCACTGACGTATGCATTTTTCAGATGATCTCCTCGCGGCATGCGTCATCACCATTCCGGTGAGTGAGTTCTTCTTCACTGGAATCGATGTCATGACGATGTTTTTTATGGTTCGTTCGTGGATGGTTTTGTTCATTCATTCAAAGTCGATAATTGTCGGTTTGACTTTGAATCTTGATGATGCTAAAATGTTAACGTTTTGTTAACGGATAGGAGGTACCAGGAAAAGAACAGTTAAAGCTTAGGGAAGTTCGTTCGTTTGATCCATCCAAATAATACAAGGAGAAAGAGATGCGTTCGAATAAGTTTGCCTATCAACTGCTTGCCCTGTTCGTAATTGCCGCGACCTTGCTGTCTGCATGTGGTGGTGGGGCTGCCGTAACCGAAGAAGCGATGCCTGCCGAAACTGAAGAAGCAGCTGCCGCGACCGAAGAAGCTGCTGCCGCAACCGAAGAAGCTGTCGCCGATCCGATGGCTGCCCTGTATGAAGCTGCAAAAGCCGAAGGTATGTTGACCACGATCGCCCTGCCCCATGACTGGTGCAACTATGGCGGAATGATCGAAGGCTTCAAAGCCAAGTACCCTGGCATCGAAGTTAATGAATTGGACCCCGGCGCTGGTTCCGGTGAAGAAATTGAAGCGATCAAAGCCAATAAGGATAACCCGGGCCCGCAGGCTCCTGACGTGATCGACGTTGGACTCGCGTTCGGACCCACATCCAAGGACGAAGGTCTCATTCAGCCTTACAAGGTAGCCACCTGGGATGATATCCCCGATAGCGCCAAGGATGCTGATGGCTACTGGTACGTTGACTACTATGGTGTGCTTGCCTTCGAAGTCAACACTGCCGAGGTGGAGAACGCTCCCGCCGAGTATGCCGACCTGCTGAAGCCTGAATACAATGGCCAGGTTGCCCTCTCCGGCGATCCGCTCACATCCAATGCAGCCGCCCTCTCCGTTTGGGCCGCTGGACTTGCAACCGGCGCGACCGGTGAAGAAGCCGCTCAAGCTGGTCTCGAGTACTTCAAACAGCTCAATGAAGCTGGCAATTTCGTACCGATCGATGGCGACTCCCGCACTGTTGGTATCGGTGAGACCCCGATCCTGATCGACTGGAACTACAACTCGATCGCCAATGATATTACCCTCGCTGGTAACCCTGACCTCGAGACCGTGATCCCGACCAAGGGCAGTATCGCCGGTATGTACGTCCAGGCGATCAGCGCCTATGCTCCGCACCCCAACGCCGCTAAGTTGTGGATGGAGTACATCTACTCGGATGAAGGCCAGATCGAGTATGCCAAGGGCTTCTGCTATCCGATCCGATACAACGCCATGACGGCAGCCGGCACCGTTCCTGCTGAAATTTCAGAGCAGTTACCCAGCACCGATGGCGCTTACTTCCCGACGATCGATGAGATCAATGCCGCCAAGGCAGTCATCGCTGAGGGATGGCCCACAGTGGTCGGTGTCGAAGTCAAGCCGATCCCGTAATATTCGATGAATTCGAATAGTTCGAATTCCCAATCAGTCAATTCAACCGTGGGGGGCGCTCTGCGCCCCCCACAACGGTTCCATTTCGGGCATTGGCTTGGAGTGATTCCTTTTTTTGTGTTCTCAGCCTTGTTCCTGATCGGACCTACGTTAATTTTAGGTTATCGCAGTTTGGAGGCAGTTGGGGGAGGGTTGACCCTCGGAAACTATCTCCTATTGACAAGTGAAACTGTGATGAATGCATATGGGATGTCGATCAAGATAAGCCTGACGACCGCCATCCTTGGAGGTTTGATCGGTTTTCTGATCGCCTGGGTGGTCTCCATGGGCGGACTTCCCAATCGATTTCGATTGATCACCACCACTTTTTCGGGAGTGGCTTCGAACTTTGCCGGTGTTCCGCTTGCGTCAGCCTATGTCTTTACTCTGGGTCGTGTTGGAGTTGTGACAGCGCTGTTTGAACTATTCGGGGTAAATCTCTATAAGTCCGGATTTAGTCTCTACTCTTTTTTGGGACTGACCATCGTCTATCTCTACTTTCAAATCCCACTGATGGTGCTGACAATTCTGCCTGCAATTGATGGTCTCAAACGTGAATGGCAGGAGGCAGCCGAGAACCTTGGCGCTACTCCAATTCAATATTGGCGGCATATAGCGCTGCCGGTGTTGACCCCATCGATCCTGGGTACGATGATATTGCTATTTGGTAACTCATTCGGAGCGCATGCGACTGCTTATGCGCTTACGGGCGGTCTCTTTAATCTGGCCACGCTGCTTATCGGTCAGCAAATCTCGGGCGATGTCCTGCATAATCCCGGGCTCGGATATGCGGTGGCGATGGGAATGGTGATCATCATGGCAACCTCCATTTTTATTTATTCCTTCCTCCAGCGCCGCTCTGAAAGGTGGCTGAAATGACAACCTCCCAGGTTTCCGCCCCAGTTAAGGTCAAGTCCCCGATCTCTAAGAAGCGATTGGGGTCCGGGCTGGCATATTTATTGATATCGCTGTATTTTCTGATCCCGCTTGGCGCCACTTTTTATTGGTCCTTGCGTGGGCAGAAAGACGTGCTCGGCTTTGAGGCGTACCGAAAATTATTTGCCGATACCAACTTCCTGCCGTCTTTCAGCGAATCGATCATCAATGCTGTTGCCACCATCGCGCTCAGTCTGCTCATTGTTGTTCCCACTGCTTATTGGGTTACTTTGCGTTTGCCCAAGCTGCGCCCGGTCGTTGAATTTATTACGTTGCTGCCGTTCGTGATTCCGGGAATTGTTTTGGTATTTGGTATTATCCGCCTCTACAGTCGTCCGCCTTTGTTACTGACCGCCACCTACGACAGTTCGCGGATTCTCCTCATCTGTGTCTATGTCGCCTTGTCGTTCCCATATATGTTCCGCTCGGTTGATAACGGGCTACGAGCGATAGACGTTCGGACACTTACCGAGGCAGCTCAAAGTCTGGGGGCGGGATGGGGTGCCATCCTGTTCAAAGTTATCTTCCCAAACCTGCGGGTGGCGCTGCTCTCTGGGGCATTGTTGACCTTTGCCATTGTCATCGGCGAACTAACGATCGCCCTGTATATGGCACAGCACACCCTGGGACCCTATATGGCAGACCTGACACGAAGCAAAGTATATGAACCCTCCGCGATGGCGATCGTAGCCTTTGCCATTACCTGGGCTGCCATGGGGATCATTGACTTTGTGGGGCGGGGCGCTACCAAGAAAACGGCTGACACCAAATAAAGGTTCGTGGAGTATCTTTGATGACCTACCTATCCATTTCACATGTAACAAAGCAGTTTGGCGATACCGTAGTAGTCGACGACTTTAACCTTGATATTGAAAGGGGCGAGTTCGTTTCCTTCCTGGGTCCTTCCGGCTGTGGAAAAACAACTACCCTGCGTATGGTGGCTGGTTTTGAGATCCCAACCAGAGGTCAGATCCTGCTTGATGGGGCAGATATTACCGATAAGGCTCCCAACCAGCGC
This sequence comes from uncultured Anaerolinea sp., assembly GCA_964372045.1. Lineage (GTDB taxonomy): Bacteria > Chloroflexota > Anaerolineae > Anaerolineales > Villigracilaceae > Villigracilis. Next base: position 19,227 of record CAYJPO010000020.1, on the reverse strand, counting down.
AACGTGGGCATGATCTTCCAATCCTATGCCTTGTTCCCGAACATGACCGTCGCGCAAAATATCGGCTTTGGGTTGAGCGTCCGAAAAGAGTCCAAGGAAATGATCTCGCAGCGGGTTAACGAGATGATCAGCCTGATCAACCTGGAAAAACACACCAACAAATATCCGTACCAACTTTCGGGCGGGCAGCAGCAGCGAGTCTCTCTGGCGCGTGCGCTTGCCATCCACCCGCAGGTCCTATTGTTGGACGAACCGCTTTCCGCGCTGGATGCAAAGATACGCGTCTCGTTGCGCGCTGAGATCCGCGCTATTCAGAAAAAGTTGGGCATCACCGCTATTTTCGTCACGCACGACCAGGAAGAGGCGTTATCGATTTCCGACCGGATCGTGGTCATGAACTCGGGCTTGATGGAACAGGTGGGCACGCCGTTCGAAGTCTACAACTTCCCCCAGACGCAATTTGTGGCGAACTTTGTCGGCTCGCTCAATACCGCTAGCGCTGAAGTCACTGACCCCGCCAAGGGACTCGTGAGCGTGAACGGTGTCCAATTTGTGACTGCGACAGATATCAAATCTCGGAAGAAGGGTGATGCGATCCGCATCTCCGTCCGCCCTGAACGATTCGGTTTTGCCTCCGAGCAAAAGAAGGACAACGTGCTCGACTCTACCATCGAAAACGTCACCTTCCTTGGAGCCGTTGTGCGCATTCAGGTGAAAATCGGCGACGCAAAATTCAATATGGATACTTTCAATAATCCATTCCTTGAGCTGCCGAAGATCGGTTCAATGGAGCAGGTGACCTGTTCCAAGGAAGCGGTACTGGTTCTGGATGAATGAGAAACATCGCAGGTCACGCCTCAAACGTGACCTGCAGTTTTATCGGGTAGGAATTGCGTGAACAAAGTCATTCTGGTCTTGTCAGATGCGCTGCGCTATGATGTGGCGGTTGCAAACATGGGATTCCTCGGTCACTTGGTGGAATATAAAAAGGCGAGCCTGTACAAGATCGTCGGGGAACTCCCGAGCATGTCGCGCCCGATGTATGAGACCATCCATACCGGAATGCCCTCCAGCGAAACCGGCATTGTCGCCAATTCCATCGTGCGGCTCTCGAACAAACCAAATGTTTTTCAAGCGGTCAAAGAGGCGGGCAAGGTTACAGCCGCCGCAGCTTTTTGCTGGTATTCCGAGTTGTACAATCGCGCACCGTATGACCCCATCGATGACAGGGAAGTGGACGACGCTTCCTTGAATATTCAACACGGTCGCTTTTATACGCAGGACGAATATCCAGACGTGGAACTGTTCAACACTGCGGCGCATCTTGTCCGCAGGTTTTCCCCCGATTATCTATTGCTCCATCCGATGGGCATGGACTACCAAGGCGAGACCTTCGGCTCGGACTCAAAGGAGTATCGCAATCACGCCATTGATCAAGATTCAAAACTTGCGCCGCTTCTCATGGAATGGCGCGAGCGTGGGTATACGAGCTTTGTTACCGGCGATCACGGCATCAATGCCGATGGGGGACATGGTGGTATAAAGTCCGAACAGAGGGAGGTTCCATTTTTTGTAATCCAATCTTCGGGTGGGGGGAGAGGCGATACCGGCGATGTCATCTCGCATTTGCAGATCGCGCCGACCATTCTCAGCCTGCTCGACATCCCCATTCCATCCACGATGAAGCGAGAGCCGTTAGCCTTCGACTAATGCCTTCACCAATTCGCGGTTGAAGTCAGGAATATCCGCCACGACCCGACCCCAAACCTGGTTGCCCTCACGGAAAGCGGATTCGTCCGCCCAGACCGCGCCTGCGTTGACGAGGTCATCTTTGATGCCCGTTGACCCCGTGGCGCGCTGACCTTTTTTGATAATGCCCGCGGAGATGGCGATCGAGCCGCCGTGACAGATGATGCCAATGATCTTATTGGCATCGTTCATTTCTTTCACCAGTTTTTTGACCACATCATACCTGCGGACTTTATCTGGTGCCCAACCGCCGGGGAGGATGAGCGCGAAGAGTTCGCTGGCTTTTAAGTCCTCGATCTTCGCATCCGGGGTGATTAGCAGTCCGTTCTTGCCGTGTACGGGTTTGAGGTCTAAACCGGCGCTTAATACGTTAGCGCCTTCCTCCTGCAACCGCATGAGCGGAACATAGTATTCAAGGTCTTCCACGCCTTCCGCGATCAGAGTGGCGATCACTTTATTCTGTAATATCATAATCTCTCTCCTTTATGCCATCGTCGACCGTCCACTGTCTACGGTCGAACTTCATTCACCAATAATTTTTATCAGCACACGTTTTTTTCGCCTGCCGTCGAACTCGCCATAGAAGATCTGCTCCCACGTGCCAAAATCCAGTTGACCATTCGTGACCGCCACGACCACCTCACGTCCCATCACCTGGCGTTTCATGTGCGCGTCGGCGTTGTCCTCGCCAGTGTCGTTGTGCCGGTATCCGTTGACCGGTTCGTGCGGGGCGATCCGCTCCAGCCATTTCTCGTAGTCGTGATGCAGACCGCTTTCGTCGTCATTGATGAACACGGAGGCGGTGATGTGCATGGCGTTGACCAGACAAAGCCCTTCCTTAATTCCACTTTCATGCAGCGCTTCCTCCACCTGGCGGGTGATGTTGACAAATCCGCGGCGGGATGGGATGTTGAACCAGAGTTCTTTGCGATAGGATTTCATGGATGATATTTCCTGATGCGTGGGTTACCAGTATTTTACCGGACTCTGACCGGGACGCCAGACTTGAACTGAATTCTTCTTCAATTTAGGAACAATTGCCCGTTCGGATTGTATAATAATCAGGAGAATGGTGGCATAAGCGCTCCCGCCGCCTTGAGCAAGAATGAGGTCTGGAAAAATGGAACAGTCAACGAGCACAACGCCACAAATTTTCATTTCCTATTCCCGTAGAGACCAGGACGATGCCGAAGCGATCGTCAAGGCGTTGTCAAAATCCCAATTGGAAACCTGGGTCGATTGGAAGAGCATCCCGAAGGGGGAAGAATTCTGGAATGAGATCAAGATCGGCATCGAAAAAGCCGATATCTTTCTGTTTTTGATCAGCCCGGATTCGGTTTCATCCAAATGGTGCCGGAAAGAGATCCGTCATGCCGTAAAGAATGGCAAACGCATTCTGCCCTTCGTCGTGCGTGATGCGAGACCGGAGATCATCCCTGCGGATATCTCAAAACGGAATTGGATCTTTTGCAGGCAGGGACGGGATGATTTCAACAAAGCCATTCGAGATGCGCGTGCTGCGATTCGCACAGATAATAAGTGGGTGAAGTTCCATACCAGCCTGCTTGGAAAAAGCCTCGAATGGAAAAACGATCCCGACGACAGCCGCTTATTACAAGGGGAAGAGTTGAAAGAGGCCGAACTCATCCTGGCTTCGGTGGAATCAGGGCAGGAACCGTACCCGACAAAGGGACAACGTGAGTACATACTAAAAAGCCGCGAAGTCGAGACGCGCAATCAACGGCGAATTACATATATCCTATTTGCCGTTTCGGTTGCCATTTTGGGTTTGGCGCTCTTTGCCTTGGTCCAGCGGAACAAAGCTGTGCGTCAAGCGGAAATATCCCTTTCGCGGCAATTGGTCTCGCAGGCGCAGTTGCTTTCGTTGACGAGAAATTCAAGGGAGATGACTTCCGTGCTGTTGGCTGTGCGTTCCATGCAGACCGACCCGTCTTCTGAAGCGGCGCAGATCCTGCTCAATAATCACACGGCGAAAATTATCGGTGAGATGGAATTCGATGGTGACGTGCCCATGGTCGCTTTCAGCCCGGATGGGCGCTATGCCGCCGCGGTGAGCGGAAATGTGGTGCCCATTATGGAAGTGGGCGGCGAGCAGCTCATCGCTTCGCTGACTCAAGACAGCCTGATCCTATCCATCGGCTTTAGCTCAGATGGACAGCATTTTGTCACCGGCGGACAGGACCAGATCGTCCGCGTGTGGGATATTGCATCGGGGACGGTGATCCGCCAGTTCGAGCACGATGGAGTGGTCGATGCCCTCGCCGTCAGCCCGGATGGAACCTATATCGCTGCCGGTGGATACAAAACGATCCGCATCTGGGAATTGGCGACCGGGATCGAAACCCATGCGATGAACTTTAATTCCGGTCCGGTCTCTGCGCTCATATTCAGCCAGGATGGGAAGTACATCGTCTCCGGTGACAGCCGGACGACGCGAGTATGGGATGCTTTTTCTGGAGAGGAAGTGGAACGCATCAACCATGAGTCGAAGGTCACTTCCGTGGCGATCAGCCTTGATGATCGCTATGTCATTTCAGGCAGTGAGGATTTCACAGCCAGGGTCTGGGAGGTTGCGAGCGGCGAGGATATCGCCCAATGGACGCATGCCGGGGAAGTGATATCCGTTGCGTTCCATCCGAGCGGGGAGTATGTCATCTCGGGCGGACGGGACGAATTCGCGATCGTCTGGGAGGCAATGACCGGCAGGGAGGTCACCCGGAAAGTCCATGATGACAGCGTGCTTTCGGTGGCGTTCAGCCCGGATGGAAAATATGCGCTCTCCAGCAGCAGTGATTACACGGCGCGGGTCTGGGAAATGAGCACCGGCAGCGAGGTGGCGCGTGTTACGCACGACAGCATCGTTTATATGGCAGCCTTCAGCCCGGATGGAAAGCAGGTCATCTCGGGCAGTGCGGATGATAAAGCCTATGTCTGGAATGCGACTGCCGCATCGGAACGATCTCGTATGCGGCATGATGATAAGGTGTATGCCGCCGTCTTCAACAAGGATGGAACATACGCCGTCTCAGGCAGCAGCGATGGGACGGCACGTGTCTGGGAAACCGCCACTGGCATCGAAAAGTATCGGGTCGAACATGATGGCATTGTCTATTCGGCAGTGTTCAGCGCTGACAATAAATATCTTGTCACCGGCGGTGGTCAGATTGTGATCGTGAGCGATGCAGAGACCGGGGAACAGATCGCCCTCTTTACTCACTCCGGCGAGATCAATGAAGTCGCGATCAGCCCGGATAACAAATACATCGCCGCAGGTGGAGAGGATGCCGATACTCTGGTTTGGGATTTGGCGAACCAGAAGGAAGTGGCGCAGCTCATCCATGATGACCGTGTTCATTCCCTTTCCTTTAGCCCGGATGGAACGATGATCGCTTCAGGCGGAGGGACGAGTCTCCTGATCTGGGATCTAAGTGCTGGGGTTGAATTTGCAGATCTCACCCATGAACGGGAAGTCTATTCTGTGCTGTTCAGCCCGGATGGCTCAAAGATCGCCTCGGGTGATTTAAAGGAAGCCTATTTCTGGGATCTGGAATCAAAAAAGGTTTTATTCCAAACGACACACGCTGGCATCGTTTACGACCTTGATTTCAGCGCCGATGGAAAACATATCCTCTCGGGTGGTTGGCACAGCGCCGTGCTCTGGGAAGCGGAAACAGGCAAGGTCATATCCAGCTTTTATCATGATAATGTGGTCACGTCCGTCGACCTGACACCCGATGGACAGTACGCGGTATCCAGCGACGACAAATCAGCGCGGGTGTGGAGCATCGCCACTGGAATGGAAGTCGCCCGCATGGATCATGAGAACCGTGTCCGCGCCGTGGAGTTCAGCCCGGATGGGAGATTTGTCATCTCCGCGAGCGTGGATCGGACAGCGCGCGTCTGGCTGTGGCAGCCGGAGGATCTCATCCAAAACGCCTGCGATTATTTACCCCGCAACCTGACTGTGGAAGAATGGAGTCAATATTTTGGCGACCGGCAATACGAATTGTTCTGCCCTGAATTACCGGGGTATCTCACTGAGATCCCAACCCCGACGCCCTAGCAATGCTTGAAAAAATTAGTGCTATACTAAAAAAAGAGGTGAATGATGGCTGCGAAGAAAAAAGTTAAGGCTACAAAATTAACAGTCGGCTTGCCCTTCAATTTAGGCTCGTTGGAATTCGAGAACGATGAAGCCCAACAACGGGCTGCCTGGTCGTTGTATGTGGAATTATCCACAAGAATTGCGGTACAGCCGTTGGAAGAAGGTGAGGGCATCCTGCGCGAGGCATTGACGTCGCTATACAATGTCTTCGGCATCACCCGCCAGATCCTGCGCGAAGCCGGACCGGAGATCGCCCGCGGACCGCAATCCTTTGGCGCGATCGCCATCGATGTTCTGAATAAAGGTCTGCGTCCTTTCCTTGTGAAGTGGCATCCGTTGCTTAAATCCTATGAGGAACAAAAACCGTCCGACAGAACGACCCTCGACCATGAACGGGGCTGGGATCGTGAAAAGGACCTGCGCCGGGAACTGAACCTGGTGCGTGAGCAAATGGCGATCTATGTGGATGCATTGGCGAAGATCGCAGGCGTTGAGTAGGTACATGGAGTCCATCAGCTTGCTGACGGACATATAAATTTATCTTCCAAACACATCGGACGGTTCGCTGTCCGACTCCATAAAATAAAAACTGGACAGGCGAACCTGTCCAGTTTTTGATTCGATCTTTCGTGAAGCTTACTCCTCTGGGATCACGCTCACCAATGCGGCGCGGACGATGCGGCGCTGGACGAACATGCCGAGGTCGTTGTTCCAGTTCTCGCAGGTGACCAGTGTGATCCAGTTGTGCTCTTCATGGCGGAAGAGGGCTGAAGTGCTGCTCGCTGAGATCAGCCGGTTCTGCTGGATCTGGTAGACGTACACCAGCCCGTTGTAGTGGATCATGACCTTGTCACCGATCGTCAGATCCTTGATGAAGCCGAAGGAAGTGAGCTTGCCGTTCGGGTCGGTGGCGTGACCGGTGAGGACGGTGTTGCCGCTCCAGGTCGGGTAGGCTGACCCTTCGAGGTAGCCGATGCGGCTGCCGAGCCAGGTCACGTTCCAGTCTTCGTTGAGGAACGGGATGCCAACGATGGGCTGATTGATGCTCAGGGACGGGATCTCCAGGCGCAGGTCATCTTCGATGGTGTAGGCGAGGTCACTCGCCTGGGTTGGAAGCGGGGTGCTCACGCCCGGCTCAAAGCCTGTGACCGGGATCAAGACTCCGGAGGTCAGGATGCTCTTCGTTGACTGAGCTTTTTTCTCCTCTTCATCGTCCGTGGTCGTGCCGCCGCCGGTTCCGCCGCCACCGGTCGTGTTCGGGATGGTGAAGGCGCGTCTGAAGTCTGTGCCCGCGTTGTTCCCATCACCAGCGAGTTCGAGACCGGTGGGATCGGTGATGGATGTGGTGCCGCACACATACAAGCGGTAGTTGCCATAGACGAGCGGCAGACCATCATTGACGTTGAGAGTGACGATGAACGGACCGCTGCCTCCATTGTTGTCGTAGACCACGGAATTGATCGTGATGACGATGTCTTGCGCGCTGACAGGGCTGTCACAGCCTGCGGTCTGGAAGTCGTTCCCGTTGTCGTGGATGAGGCGGTAGTTATTGAGGTTGGTGACCGAGTCCGGGTCGGTGGGTCCGGCGTCGTTGAGGTCCTGGTCGAAGGTGATGATGAACTGCGTGATATTCGCCGTGACCACTTCGCTCTCGCTCAAGATGCCGTCACCGGTATCGGTTACCGTGTTGACGCCGTTGGCGAGGACCATCGGCGCTGTGTTGAGCACATTGAGGTCCATGCTGGCGGAGTCGGTTTGTGCGCCACCTGTGCCGCTGTAGCCAAGGTCGTCCACTGTGACCTGGAGCTGGTCCGCGCCGTTGTAGCCGGTGACCGGGTCGTAGCGCATCCCATCCAGCGCGGCGTTGATGTCGGTGAGCGTGGCGCTGAAGGTCATGGCTGTATCGGCTGTGCCGGTACCGGTGATGAAGGTCAGCCCGTTGACGGAGTTGAGCGTTAGTGTGCCTTGGGTGACGCTGAGCGTGACCTGGACGGGATTTGCGCCCGCATCCGCGTCACTGACCGTAATGCGCGTGTTACCCGCGTTGTTGAAGAGGAGTGGCGAGTTCTCGTTCACATTTTGCGAAGTGGATTGCAGGGAAATGACCGGTGCGTCGTTGACGTTGTTGAGCGTGATGACGAAGGTCTCTTCGACGGACGAGCCGCTCGCATCCTGACTGTGGATGCAGATGCTGAAACTGCTTTGGGCGTCGGCATCGAGCACGGCGGCGGTTTCGAGGTTGCTGCCGTTGAATTGGAAGGATGCGTCATCCGCGCCGCCGCAGAATGAGTAGGTGAATGAATCGCCGAGGTCCGGGTCGGTGGTGGAGAGTGTGCCGACCAGCGAGCCAACCGGCAAGCCTTCGTCGATGACGGCGTTGGAGAGGGTGATGTCGGTGGGTGCTTCGTTGACATCCGTCACGTTGATGGTAAATACTTGATCCACATCGACCGTGCCGTCGTTCACGCGCAGGGTGACGTTGTTGATGCCGACATCGGCATTGGTGGGCGTGCCGCTCAAGGTGGCAGTGCCGTTCCCGGTGGGAGTGAGCGTGAGCCAGGCGGGCAGGGTCGGCGTGGACAGGGTCAGGAGATCGCCGCTATCCGGGTCGGTTGCGATGACGTTGTAAGTGTAGAAGTTGCCCTGCGTGGCAATGGTGATCGGTGCGCTGGTGAAGGCGGGCGAATCGTTGGTATTGGCAACCGTGATGATGAAGACCTGGTCAACGCTGATTGTGCCATCGCTGACGGTCAAGGTGACGGTGTGCGTGCCGACTTCCGCGTTGGTGGGTGTGCCGGTCAAGGACGCTGTGCCGCCGCCGTTATCCGTGAAGGATAACCAGCCGGGCAGGGTCGGTGCGGTGATGGTGAGTGTATCGCCAAGGTCCGGGTCGGCTGCGGTGATGGTGTAGCTGTAGGCGGCGTCTTCTGTGGCGTTGGTGACCGGTGCGCTGGTGAATGCGGGTGCGTCGTTGGTGTTGGCAACGGTGATGATGAAGATCTGGTCAACGCTGACCGTGCCATCGGTGAGGCTCAAGGTGACGTTGTGTGTGCCGACTTCCGCGTTGGTGGGCGTGCCGCTCAATGTGGCGGTGCCATTGCCGGTCGGGTTCAGAGTCAGCCATGCGGGGAGAGTCGGTGCGGTGAATGTCAGAACCGCTCCTAGGTCCGGGTCTGAGGCGGTGACGTTGTAGGTGTAGGCGGCATCTTCGGTGGCAGTCGTCAGCGGTGTGCTGGTGAATGCGGGCGGGTCGTTGACGTTGGCAACGTCGATGGTGAAGGTCTGATCCACATCCGTGGTGCCGTCGTTGACGCGCAGGGTCACGTTGTTGCTGCCTACGTTCGCGTTGGCCGGCGTGCCGGTCAGCGTGGCGGTGCTGTCGTTGTTATCGGTCAGGGTCAGCCAACCCGGCAGGGTCGGTGCGGTGATGACGAGCGTGTCGCTGGTGTCCGGGTCGAGCGTGACGATGTTGTAGGTGTAGGCGGCGTCTTCCGTTCCACTGGTGATGGGCGCGCTGGTGAAGAACGGCGCGTCGTTGACCGGGTTGACTGTGACCGTGAAGGTTGTCGGGACGAACAAGCCGCCCGTATCCGTGGCAAGGATGGTGATCTGCGATGAACCGTTTGCGTTCGGCGCATAATCGAGGACGAGGTTTTGATTGCCCGCGATGCCAGCCGAGGTGAACAGCGCCGCATTGGTATTTCCGGTGACGCTGTATGTCAGTTGCGCGTCGGCATCTTCGAGGTCGGCAAAGGATGTCCACAGGTCGATGGTGGTGTCCGGCGCGTCTTCATTGACGATGACAGCCGCAATACCGCTCGTGGTCGGGTCGTCATTGACCGGCGCGATGGTCACGGTGAAGGTGGTTTCGATGTAGAAGCCGCCCGTATCAGTGGCACGCACGGTGATATCTGCGGTGCCGCTTTGGTTCGGCGCGAAGTCGAGCACGAGGTTCTGCCCGCCGGTCACGTTGGTGGATGTGAACAACGCCGCATTGGTGTTGCCCGTGACGGTGTACGTCAGTTGCGCGTTGGCATCTTCGACATCTGCGAAGGATGGGAAGAGATTGATGGTGGAATCCACCGCATCTTCATTGACGTTGAGGTTGGCAATGCCACTGGTAGTTGGGTTGTCGTTGACAGCGTTTACCGTGACGGTGAACGTGGTCTCGACGAATAGCGTACCCGTATCCGTGGCGCGGATGGTGATATCTGCGGTGCCGCTCGTGTTCGGCGCATAGTTGAGGACGAGGTTCTGTCCGCCGGTGATGGTGAAGGAAGTGAACAGCGTCGGGTTGGTGTTGTTCTCGATGGAATAGGTCAATGCGCCATCGGCATCCTCGGCGTCGGCGAAGGATGTCCACAGATCGAGCGTGGAATCCGCCGCATCTTCATCCACAGTGACGGGTACGATCCCGCTTGTGGTCGGCGCTTCGTTGACGTTGTTCACGCTGATGGTGAAGGTCTCGTCGAAGAAGGCAGTGCCCGAATCGGTGCTGCGGATGCAGATGCTGTAGCTGTTCTGGGCCTCGAAGTCGAAGCTGGCGGCGGTGAGCAGTTGGTCTCCGCTCAGGCTGAATGAGCTATCGTTTGTGCCCCCGCAGAAGGTATAGGTGAATGTGTCGCCGGTGTCCACGTCGGTGGTGGAGAATGTGCCGACGAGCGTTCCAATGGCGAGGTTTTCATCCACGTTGTCGTTCGTCAACGCGATGTCGGTCGGCGTGTCGTTGACCGGGTTTACTAAGACGGTGAAGGTTGTTTCGATGTAACCTGTCCCCGTATCCGTAGCGCGGACCGTGATCTGTGCCGTGCCACTTGCGTTCGGTGCATAATCGAGGACGAGGTTCTGTCCGCCGGTAACGGTGACCGAAGTGAACAATGTTGCGTCGGTGTTGCCCGTGACGGTGTAGGTCAGCGCGGTGTCCGCGTCTTCCACATCCGCGAAGGAGGGGAACAGGTCAATAGTGGTGTCGAGCGCGTCTTCATCCACGATGACATCCGCGATGCCAGTGGTGGTCGGTATATCGTTGACCGAGTTGACGGTTACTGTGAAGGTATCTTCAACATACAAGCCGCCCGTATCCGTGGCGCGGATGGTGATGTCTGCCGTGCCGAATAGGTTCGGTGCGAAATCGAGAACGAGGTTCTGGTTGCCCGTGATCGCCGCGGATGTGAAGAGCGTAGGATTGGTGTTGGCTTCGATGGTGTAGGTCAGGGCGCTGTCGGGTTCATCTGAGTCTGCGAACGATGCCCACAGGTCGAGGGTCGAGTCTGATGCGTCTTCATCGACAGTGACGTCGGCTATGCCGCTCGTCGTCGGCGCGTGATTGACGACGACCAGGTAGGTCAATTCCACACTTTCGATGACGGGGGTGATATCCACGTTCGAGGTGCCGAGCGTGACGCGATATTGTGCGTACTGTCCATTCGGGCTGGTGATGACTCCGCTGGTGGGTTCCCAGTCGGACCAGGTGAGATCGGGGGGCGCGGTGTCACCCGTGCGGGTTTCAAAAGCGACGTTCGTGCCCACAGGAGTGGAACCGGTCGAGATCAGGTTCTGCCAGTCGACAACCGAACCTGCGTCGAAGATGCGCGACTCGAAGGCGCAAGGTGTGCCGTAGGGCGACATGCGGATCCAGTCCACGATCGCAGCCGTGCCGCCGACGTTGTAGTCGCTGATGGCGGGACGCATATCTGCCAGCGCGACATTGTGCTGGGCGTAGAACGCGCCGTCGATGTAGAAGGATACGGTTGTGGCTGTCCAGTCGATGCGATAGCGGTGAGGTGAGTCGAGCCATGTGCCGGGGATAAGCGTGTTTGTGCCATCACTGGTGCGCGCAAAAAGTTGGTTGGTTGTATCGTTTGTACTGAAGATCGCCCAGGTGCCGGTAAAAGTTGCCGCGCCGAGCAAGCCTACATGTTGATACTGACTGGCTGTGAACGTTGCAACGAATTCCATGCTGCGACCGGGTGTGAAGGTGGAAGTTGAGTAGTACGCCAGCGCTCCATCCACAGTGACTTGTCCGCCGCTGACGGTGGAAGTGCCATTTGGCGGTGTCCACGGAGTACTTGTCCAACCGGCGGGGAGAGCTGCGCCGCTGAATTCCACAGCGACGGTCGGGTTCAGGATCAACTCGCCGTTGGCGGTTTCAGCAATGTAGCAGGCGTTTGCCCCGGCACCAAAGTTCGAGATGGTGGTGTCGATCAATCCGCTTGCCGTGGTGACGAAGGTCCAGTCAGAATCTGTTCCGAGCGGGTTGCCCGCCAGGTCTTCGACCGCGCCATCCACATGCATGGCGTATTGCGTGCCGGGTGTCAGGTCGCTATCGGGGTTGAGCGTGGCAGTCACGCCGGAGTACGTGAGCGTAAATGGCACGGGGGTGTTCGGTCCGTCGATGATGAGCGCGAAGTTGGCGGGGATGATGGTCGTTGGGTCCATCGGCTCGTTGAACGTGACTGTGATGTCGGTCGTTTCGTCCACGTCGGTTTCGTTCGGGGCGGGGTCGCGTCCGACGATGGTCGGCGGGGTGACGTCTGCGCCGAGCGAGTAGGTGATGGAAACATCTTCGAGGACGGGGGTCACCAAATTATTCGTCGTGGTGAGCACGGTTTGATATTGAATGTAACGTGTGTTGCCGGTCAACGCCGAGCCGGAAGTTGGCACAGGGGCGAAGGATGTCCACGTGCCATCGGGTGTGGGCGTGTTGCCGATACGATAGGAGAATGCAAAGGATGTGCCCGCCGGGGTCTGTCCGGTCCACGACATGGTCTCCCAGTTGACGGCTTGTCCAGCATCGAAAGCCTGTGAGGTGAAGGTGCATGGTGAAGCGTACGGGCTGACGTGCATCCAATCCACAATCAGGGCGGGGTTGCCAACGGTTAGATCGCTGGCTGCCACACGCATCTGTCCTGGGACGGCAATGGCGCGCGTGAGCACGAGCGAGCCGTCGATATAGAAATCCACGCTGCCCGCGTTCCAGTCGATGCGGTATTGATGCGAACTGCCGAGGTAGGACGCGCCGAGCGGGGTCAGGTCATCGCCGCCGCTTCCGGTGTGGACTCTGGCGTAAAGTTGTGCGCCGTCGCCGCCGGTGGAGAACATTGCCCACGGCGGTGCGTTGTAGGTTGGGTCACCGCCGCCAAAGCCGATATGTTGATAGGACTGATTTCCAAATGTCGCTGCGAATTCAAGTGAGGTCCCGGCGTTCAAAAGTGTGTCATTGCGGATCGAAACGCCGTTCAATGTGACTTGTCCGCCGCCAAAGGTCGGAGCGGTGCCGGTCCACAAATTTGATGACCAGCCAGCCGGGAGCACAAAACCGTCGAACTCCGCGGCGATGGTGGGAGTGAGGATCAATGCGCCGTTCCCGATCTGCATCGGGTAGGTGCATCCCAATGTGCCGCTGTTGAAGTCGGTCAGCAGCGTATCATTGAGCGAACCGGAAGGTGTAGTGAAGTCCAGCGTCGCCGGAGCGGTGGGTGAAGTGGATGGGTTCGCGCTGGCATCCGCCGAGGTGACACGGAAGTAGTACGTGGTGTTCGGCGTGAGCCCGGTCAAGGTGATGGAGTGGGCGGTGACCAAAGCGCCGTCGGTGGAGTTAAGGTTCAGGATGTTCGAATCCGTTCCAAAGTCCACGCTTGAATCGGAGGCTTCATCCGTATCCCAGGTGATGGTCACAGTCCCATCCGGGTTGACGGCGGCGGCGATGTTCGAAATGACCGGTCCGGTGGTATCGAGCGAGTAGACGGCTTGGAAGTCACCGCTCGGTGCGGCAGAGAAGACCGCGTACTCGATGCCTTTGACCGTCTCGATGGTGTAGGTGACAGGCGTGGTGCCGTCACGCGTGATGCTCTGCAGCGGACCGGCGTTGGATTGAGTCGGCAGCAGGGCGTAGAGTCCGTTCGCGCCGCCGCCGACAGAGACGTGGAAGTCGAGCGCGTTGCCGTTCCAACTAATGCCGCTGAAGGCAGAGAAGTTGCGCCCGTCGATCCATTCGAGCAGTTGCCGACCCGAAACGACCGGCACATCGTGAGATTGTGCGGAAGCGACGATGGCATCCGAGCCGGATGAGTTCAAATTGTCGGAGTGCATGTTGGCTGTGAAGACGCCGTAATATCCCTCTGCGCCGACCGCGCGGTTGAGCAGCGTATCGATGGTGAAGGGATAAGACTGAACGCTTTCATCAGTCATCTGCGTGGTCGCCTGGAAGACATCGAACATCGTGCCGTCGAGGTCGGCAAAGCGCATCGGAATGCCGGAGCCGGTGAAGAAGCCCGGCGTATTGTTGACCCATGCGGGGGGCCAGAAGTAATAGTTCGTATCGAGGCGGATGCCCTTCTGTTCTTTGATCGTCGGCTGATATGCCCAATTGCTCCACGCGATACAGTGCGTGCGTTCGCTGTCCTGCTGAGGCAGGGTGGGGAAGCGCGCCGCAAACTGCGCCAGTTGCGTGGTGTAGTAGGTGTCCAGTTGCGCAAGAGAGAAGTTCCCACAACCTGTATCGACATGCACACCGACTTCAAATCCTTGATTCGTGTAGGTAGTGGCTTGCGCTGCTGTCAATGTGGAGCCAGGGTAAAGATAAATGCTGGAGCGGATGCACTCCCAATCGGCGACGGAACATCCTGACGGGCTGGCGGCGATATACTGATCGAATCTTCCAGCGACGTTGGCGCTGGCGTGATCGTCCGCTGTCATGAGCACTACCGCTTTTTCGAAGCGCGGGAAATACCAGAAGTGCGGCAATGGATTTTCGTCAGCGTTCATCGAGAGGATCATGTTGACCAGCAGGCGCTGTTGTTCATCCGCCTGCGGGATGGCGACCTTGCTCAAGTCCACCCAATCGGGGTCGGTGCCATTATGGAACATATCATCGGCGCGGATGGGACCAGGACTGCCGTCGCCGTTAATATCCATCCACGCCGGGTTGCCCTGGCGGGTGTACACGATCGACTTCGCAAGATCATAGGTAAATGCCGCAGCCTGTCCGCCGTTCAAGCCGACGTTGACCGTGGTCACTGCCGGGTTCGCGGTGGCAGTCGTTGCATTGGAATACAAGGTCGCAATCGTTGTTGCGCCATTGAGCGTGTAAAGGTCAGCCGTGCCGTGATATTGCATGGTCTGGTTGACGATGCCCTGTCCCGGCGTAGATGCGGTGTTGACAAGCAGGTAGCCTTCGCCGAGCGTTCCCCCGGCGGTGGTCAAGCCGAGCAAGCCCGTCAGTTGCGGGTCAGGTCGCATGGCGATCAAGTTGCCGCCGTTGTTGACCCAGTTCGAGATCAAGCCCACTTCGGTGGGGGTCAGCGTCATTTCACCGAGGATGACCCCCTGATGGCTGTCGAGCAATGCGGCGGTCAGGTTGGTGATATCGGTGGCTGTGAATTCGTTCAAGCCCTCGGCGCGCAGAATTTCAGCATAGTACCGGCTGAACGGATTGGCGGCGCTCGAAAGCACGAGGATCGGTCCACCCGGACCTTCGTTGGGCGGCGGTCCTAACGTGGAGAATGACCAGTTGTAGTCGGCGGCAAGCGGATTACCCGCCGCATCAGCCGCGCCGGAAGCGCTGCCAATAACCCGGGCTGTGTACGTCGCTGTAAGCGCGAGCGGGGAGTCGGGAGTGAGAGTCGCTGTCCGCGTGGCGGAGTTATAAGAAATAGTAGCAGGCACGAGGTTGTTCGATGCGTCGCGCAGTTCGAACGTTGAAGTATTCAGCGTCTGTGAATCCATCGCTTCGTTAAATGTCACAGTGACTGCTGTCCCCAGGCTGACGTTGGTTGCGCCGTTCAAGGGAGTCACAGAGGTGACGGTGGGCGGCGTGTTGTCGATGGGGGTGTCGGGCGCGAAGAGCACGTCCACCCAGTAGTTGCTGGCGTTGAACGAACTGGCGGGGAAGCCGCTGGCGTAGTAGTTGTACACACCGTTGAGTCCATCCACACCGTCGGCGAGGGCGCGCAAAGGCGGGTTATAGATATCCGCTATGAAGTAATTGCCCGCGAACGAATAATTTCCCGATTGGGTGAAATAGGAAATAATGTAGGTGGTGCTGGCGGCGATCGGCACGGGCGTGTCGAATATGATCTCCTGCCAGCCTTCATCCGCTGTATTGTTGGTGTAGCTTTGTTCCTCAAGTTGTGTTCCGGACATATTCCATAAGTGACCGAGGAACGGACCGGTGTTGTTCGAGCCTTTGTAGAATTTCACACCGATGACCGAACCTGGCACATCCGCGCGGAACTTCATACCGACTTCGATGGCATTCGTATCGCCAGAGTTAGCGCTGCCTGTGATGGGTGCTTGTTCCCACACGCTATAAACCTGCGGTGTGGCGTCGAAGATGACGTCCACCCAATAGTTGGCGCTTTGATAGGTCAGCGTGGGGAAAGCGCTCGCGCCATAAACGTAAACGGCATTGGGACCGTCTTCCCCATCCGCGAGGGCGCGCAAGGGCGGACTATTGAACTCGGCAGTGAAGTACTGGTCGTCGAAGGAATATCCGCCGCCGCTGGAATGATAGGAAGCCACGTAGGTGGTATTTGCCTGGATTTGAACCGGTGTGCTGAAATACACGTTCTGCCAGCCGGAGGCGGTTTCGCTTGTAAAGATGGCTTCGGCTAACTGTGTCCCATCGTTTGCCCAGAGATGACCGGTATGCGTGCCGGTATTGGCTGCATCTTTATAGAAGCGCAAGCCGGTGATGTAGCCCGTTTCGGTGGATTGGAATTTGACGCCAACCTCGATGGGTTGCGCGTCATTGCCGGAACCAGTGGGGGTGAAGGTATCATCCCAGATCGAGCAGGGACAAACACGTTCGATCACGTTAACGGAAATGGGTGCAGTTGCTGCGCCGATATTGCCGCTGTCATCGATGGCACGGGCGCGGATATTTGCTGTCGAGCCGGGCGTCGAGGGGATCCACGTGTATGTCCAGGATTCTAGTCCGGTTGCCATTAGCCAGGTTGTGCCGTTGTCGAGGGAGATCTCTACTGCTCCGACAACACCGCCGCCCGTATCTGATGCGGTACCGCTGATGATGAGCGGGCTTCCGCTGGGAGCATCTGCGCCGCTGATGGGGGAGGTGATCGCCGCTGTCGGGTTGGCTGAATCTGTGGATGCGCTGGCAACTGTAAGCGTTGCTTGAAGCGTGGCGGGCTGCACACCCATATCTGCGAACAGGTTAACTGTCGCCTGCTGCATATCCCCATCTTCAGTTGAAACGCCGCGGTCATGGTTGCCGTCCAAACCCCACATCCATTGAACGGTTCCCGCGCCGAATGCCAATGCTCCGCTCGGCGCGCGATACATCGAGAGATGATGCGTCTGCCCATTGGAGCCTGTGCTTGTAAGCCAGAAGCGACCATCGGGATAATCGTCGATATACAACGCCTGTTCATGATCCCATTCATAGCCGAGTGTGCTGCCTTCGAGTGCAGCAGTCGTTCCAATTGGGAGAGAGGCGAGCGTTGTATTTCGCCAGAAGCGCATGTTGCCGTCAACTTCGGGAACCTGGATGGTGTCGGTGTTGCCCATCCAACTGATGGTGCCCATTAGGTTGTTTTCGGGGTTACAACCATCGTGACCGGCGACACTGCACCCGTCACGCCACAGACCTGTCCATGTATCAGGGTCGGGGTCGCAGTTGTCGTTGCCCTGACAGGTGTAATGTTCACTGCCTGCCAGCGAGCCTTCCTTATAAGAGACAAGCGTGCGGAAAGGCGTGTTCGAACCGTCAGTGCTGTTCTCCCAGCGTGTCTTCCAATAGACGGAGTTGCCGCTGAAAAATGCAAGATGCACACCCGCGTCACGTGCAGCTTCCACGGCGGTGCGCTGTTCGGCAGACCAATATTCATCATGCCCGACAGAGAGGAAAACATCGTGCTCTAAAATTTCTGCTGCATTGCGATGCGAATCCACATCCGTGAAATAACTGACGTCGTATCCGTTGCGCTCCAGCCAGCGGATCATCGGATACTCGGAGTTGAACCAGAAATCTTCTGTGGAATTGGAGCGCGTGAGGAATGGGCGGTTGTAGCTGACCTTGTGCGCATGGTTTGGGGCGGCATATAAACTGTATCCGCCATATCCGTTGTACGCCTGCCAGGTGGTATCGGATGTTTGGAACAGCAGGTCGGAGTTGCCATCATCATCGCGGACAATGAACGTGATGTGACTCGCGCCCGGTGTCGCGTCATCCCGGACGAGTTTGGCGATAAATAAACCAGATGTCATATTCGCGGGAACTGCCCATGAAGCGGATTCTGCCCAGTTGCCGCAGTCCAAAAGATTTACGCCGCCGGCTGCATCGAACAAACAAGCTGGCTGGGTCTGCGGTACTGCCGCGGAAGGGGAAATGGTTGTGATCAGGCGCGCGCCGTCTCCGTTGTAATACCCAATTCGGTAAATGTCGATGTGATAGTTATTCGAGTCGGTATCGATCTTAAAGTGAACTGTCCCGCCCTGATTAACACTGATGTCTGTTGCGAACCCCTGAATGTTGGCGTCGCCTGCGCCGCTCACATCCCATTCGCTGGGCGGATTGCCGGGCAGGCAGTTCTCTTCCTCGATCTCATTCTCATAGGGGGGAGTACATCCGGCTTGAAGCGCCGGTCGGGGCATAGCAGCCTCGACTTGTACGCCCAGAGATTCGGGTGAGTTTGTTCGTGCTTGTGCTGTGCTTCCAGGGGTGCCGACGGCACCAGCCAGCAAAATAAAGATCAGGAAAATTGCGAAAAACTTCTGCTGTGATGAAACGGGAATGTTTGACATAGTGTTCATAGCTTACCTCTCCCATTGAATAATTACATGCTTTTGTGCTGATTTTCACCCATAAAATCTTATTTTAAAATATAATTAATAATATATTAGGGCAAGTTTACGTTTTTGTAAGGTTGTTGTCAAGTGAAAAAAGGCATATTTTAGCGATTGCTTGTCTCGGCTTTGACCTTGAATGCGTTTTCCCTTGAAAAACAGATCTCCTGAGCGGTTTTCGCCCAGGAGACCTGTTTATGCTGAAGCCTATCGTGTGGCAGAACAGCGCCGATCAATTCACCTTGCTACTTGTGAAGAGCGTTAAAAGTCCCTGCTATTTCCTCTGTAGGTTTTTGCGTTTTTCAGGATTCCGCGCCAGCAAGTGGACATTGAACCCGTCCGCTTTGAGTTGTTGAGCCACGGGCTTGCCTACCATGCCTGTCCCGATGATGACGAGAATTGTTTTCCCTGCGGTGATCGAGATGCCAGCCACGCCTGCACGGTGCGTGTATGTTCATCTGCCTGTCGGATCAGTTTTTTTTACCTTCCATTCTCAGTACTTCACGAAAGCATGAAACAAGCTTGATTTTGAATGACGTCAGTCGAGC
>CAYJPO010000019.1:3421-60633 GCA_964372045.1 uncultured Anaerolinea sp. | reverse complement strand
CGCAGTGCGCCGATGAACGTGGAGAAGTTGAACATGCGGATCCACAGGACGAGCGCCATCATCAACATCAACATGCGGACATTGTGTTCGCCGCTGGGGGAAAGATGATACAAACCGATGACCGCATCACGAAGCGTGAGTACAAGCAAGCCAACGATCCAGGCTGAAAGCACACTGAGGATGACCACGCGGCGGACGGTCTCGAAGGCTTCCTCTTTTTTCCCCGCGCCAATGCGGTTTCCAACCATGACAGCGCAGGCGTTGCCCAAGCCCATGAAGACGACAAAACCAAGTTCCTCGATGGTGGCGTTGATATTAATGGCGGCGATGGAATCCGTGCCGATATGGGCATAAATGGAATTGTATGTGGTGATACCCAAAGACCAGAACATTTCGTTGGCAAGCGCGGGCAGGGTTGTTTTTAGGACACGGGCGAAGAACGCCAAGTCGAAAGCAAAGAAGGTCAGAGGGTTCGCGGCGAGCGGAGTCTTTTGAGAGTAGATAAGAATGAGGAGCAGCACCAGTTCCAAGGTCCAGCCTGAAGCGGTGCCAATGGCAGCACCCCGTACACCCAGCGCGGGCAGTCCGCCGATCCCAAAGATCAACATGTAGCCAAGTATCGTCTTGAAGATCAACGCGGAAATGGTGGCGATCACCGTCAACTTGACGAGGTGGATGCTGCGCATCGTCGCAATATAGGAAGTGGCAATCGCAACGGCGATATATGAAAAGCCGACGATGCCCAGATATTGGGAACCGATCTCGATGACTTCGGCGTCGTTCGTATAGAAACCGAGTACGGTACGTGGCATGAGCGTGGCGGCGAGCGTGAAAAGGAGCGCAATACCGGACGTGATGAGGATGCTCATACCAAGCACCTTGCGGATGGGTTCAACCTCCTGCTTGCCCCAGAATTGCGCAGTGAAGATCGCCATGCCGCTGGTGAGACCGAATAGCAAAAGAATGAATACGAAGAACACCTGGTTCGATAACCCAAGTGCGGCAATGGACGCCTCGCCCAATTGCCCGACCATGAGCACGTCGATCATGTTCAATGAGGCATTGATGAGCTGTTGAAATGAAATCGGAATCGCGATGACGAGCATCTCGCGTAGAAAAGCGCGGTCTTTGAGAAAGGAAAGAGACATGGACAGAAAAAGGATGAGGATTGGTGATTGGTAATTAATGATTTGGAAGCGGGAAGAAAAAATGTCGTTGGAACTTTATATATTGAAAGCCCAACGACTACTAGACTATTCGACTACTGGATAACCCGGCTAATCTTCCGGCGCGTCGCGGACGATGTACAGCGGTCTGCCCTTGGCTTCATCATAGAGACGTCCAACGTATTCACCGAGGATGCCAAGCGAGATCAACTGCACGCCACCGAGGAACAAGACTGAGATCAACGTAGTGGTCTGACCCTCGAAGGAATGCGAACCGGCTAGGCGCAGGATCGCAACCACAGGGATGGCAAGAATGGACACGCCTGCAGAGACGAACCCAAAGAATGTCGCCACCTGTAAGGGGAAATATGAAAAACCGGTGATGGCATTAACCGCCAGCTTGAGCATTTTGCGGAAGGGGTACTTTGTAACACCGGCGACGCGCGCAGCGCGTTTGTAGGTCACGCCGATCTGCTTGAAACCCACCCATGCCGACATGCCGCGTGGAAAGCGGTGACGCTCTTTCATTTGCTTGAGCACGTCCACTACTTTGCGATCCATCAGGCGGAAGTCACCTGTATCCACGGGGATCTTCACATCGGTGATGCGGTAGATGAGGCGATAAAAAATAGAGGCTGTCCACAACTTGAACCAGGATTCGCCCTCGCGCTCACCGCGCACCGCATAGACGACTTCGTAACCTTCCTTCCACTTCTTTGCCAGTTCAAGGATCACCTCTGGCGGGTCTTGCAAGTCGGCATCGATGATAACGATCGCGTCGCCGCGGGCATAATCCCACCCGGCAGTGATGGCGACCTGGTGACCGAAGTTGCGCGCGAAGATCACGGGGCGTACGGTTTTATCCTGCCCGGCAAGTTCACGGATCTTGTCGGTGGAGCCGTCCGTGGAGCCGTCGTCCACAAGGATAAGCTCCCAGGGTTCACCCGCCGAATTCATCACTTCCTTGACCCGCCGATACAACTCGGGAAGATTGTCGATCTCGTTATAGATCGGGGCAATAATGGAATAGGTGATTTTCATGTGTTCGAGTTCCGTTTATTTTTTGTTGAAGTTCTAGGCCTACGGGTCGACTGTTTCGTTTCTTTTGGCGCTCCAAAGCGTTCTCTATCATCATCCTCGAAGGGCTGCAAGCCAAGGATACGGCGGCGCAGGTAATCTGCGATGACCGCAGCGGAAGCCAGCACCGGGACGACCAGCAGCGCCCCCATGATGCCTTCCAGGATGGTGGCGACCATGATGGCGATGAAGATCAACGCTTCGTTCATGTGCAGGCTGCGTCCCATGATGATCGGGCGCACAAAGAAATTCTTGAGGTTGATCAGGACGAGATATGCCGCAGTGGTGATAAGCGCCACGTACACGTTCGAAAGCGGTATCCAACTGGAACCTTCCAACAACGCCACGCCAATGGCAAGCATGGCAGCCAGAAATGGTCCCACATCGGGGATCAGGGTGAACAGCCCCGCGATCACGCCCAGCACAAGCGCGCCTGGAATCCCCAGGATCGTCCAGGCAATGGTAAAGACGATGCCCACCACCACCATCAACACGATCTGTCCGCGCAGGTATGCCATCCAAACATTTCGCAGGCGGGCATAAATTTCCTGCATGTCCGGCTGGTATTCCTCCGGAGCCATCCTGACCAGCCAATTGCGCATGCGGGGCCACTCGGTCATAAAAAGATGCACACTGACGAGGATGACCAGAAACCACAACACGTTGATCGAAGTGGACTCCAACAACGCCAGCGCTTCTTCGGGCAAAGGTGTGAGGATCGATTCCTGCAAGCGCCCCAGCCCCTGACCAAGCTGCTCAAAATGAAAGACCATGCCGCCGAATTGCACCGGGCGGGTCAACAGCACACTGATCTGACGTGAGAGATCAAGCAGGTCGCTTGCCACGATCTTGATCTCATCGAAAAAGATCGGTGTCAATGCGGAGGGAATCCCGACCAGCAAAACCAACGCGGAGAAATACACCATGTTGACCGCCGCCGTCCGCGAAAGTTTCGTGCGCTCCATCAGGAACGTCACTGCCGGGCTGATCAAATACGCCGCGAATGCCGCGATGACCAGCATCTTCACCGCTTCGCGCGCATAGATCAACAGCGCCACGATGGCGATAAATATAACGATCCCCATCGTATAACGAAAGGGAAGACTCCATTGACTTGAAGTTTTCTTCATAAAATCTTTTTGACTGCCTCTAAAGTAGGTTCGATAATGGGTGCGGATTGGACTGCCTGCATCGCAGCGCGGACATCCTTAAGCCCACTGCCGGTATTCATGACCAGAATGGGATCATCGCCTCCGACCACGCCGAGAGATTTTGCCTTGACCAGACCGGCATAGGCGGTCGCTCCAGCCGGTTCGGCGAAGACTCCCATCCTGCCCAACTCAGCGATCGCCTTGATGATCTCATCGTCGGGCACGGTAATGTACGTCCCGCCTGTGTGCATCGCAGCGCGTACCGCGCGGACGCCGTCACGCGGCAGGTCCACGGAGATACTGTCCGCGATGGTAGTCGCCGAGACGGGGATAATGTTTTCGGACTTCTCGTGGAACGCGTTTGCGATCGCAGCCGACCCTTCCGCCTGCACACCGATAATGCGCGGCATATTCGGGATCCAACCCAAAGCCAGCAGGTCCTTAAAACCCTTGTGAATGCCGGAGATGATATTGCCGTCCCCAACCGAGACGAAGATACTGAGCGGCGAATGATTATCCAGCGGACTATCCTTCTTGTGCCAGTCGCGATGGGCGACCAGCCACCATTCCCAGATCTCAAAGGCGGCGGTCTTCTTGCCTTCCAGAGTGAACGGATTGTAGCCCGTGTTACGGCAGTACCAACCGAATTCATTCGAGGCTTTGACAGTCAGGTCGAAGGCATCGTCATAGGTTCCATCCACAAGGATGACCTTCGCGCCAAAGACGAGCAACTGCGCCACCTTCGCCTGCGGCGCAGACTTGGGCGCAAAGATGATGGCTTTCTGTCCGATCGCTGCAGCCATGCCAGCCAATGCGGCTCCCGCGTTGCCCGTGGAAGCCGTGACCACAATCTCGGATTTCAATTCACGCGCGCGCGTCACAACCACGGCGCTGGCTCGGTCTTTGAAGGAAGCCGTTGGGTTACGGGACTCATCCTTCAACCAGAGATGTTTCAGGTTCAATTTCTCCGCCAGCCGTGGCATGGCAAAGACCGGGGTCCAGCCGGCGGCGTGCAACGGCGTGGAAGCCCCTTCCGGCTCAGCGACCGGCAGAAGCGGCAGGTAGCGCCACAAGGAGGCTTCCTTGCGCGAGGTGATATCCTCCAGTTGGAACTTCTTTCGGATGGAATCATAATCAAGAACCACATCGAGATTCCCGCCATCTTTCGGGCATGTGTATGTGACCTGCCCCGGCAGATATTCAGTTCCACAAACAGAGCATTTATAGCCAGTGAATTTTGACATAAGGACCCTTTTCTCCACTTGATTTTACCCGATAGAAGCAGACCTGACATGCCTCCAACGGATGTACAAAAAAGGACTCTCCCTTCGTTGGGAGAGTCCTTTGACCTTCGGCTTGCTACTTTTGACTTTCTCTCTCCCACAACTCCCTGGCGATCTTTTCCTGATCCACAGGCAGTTTATCCACGCGGACGCCGACAGCGTTGTAGATGGCGTTGGTGATGGCGGGCGTGGTGGGGATACTGGATACTTCGCCCACTCCCTTCGCACCATACGGACCTTCGGCGGTGGGATGTTCGACAATGATGGAAGTGATCTCCGGTGTGAGCATGATGCCGGGCACGCGGTAACGGGCAAGATGATCGGTGACCACATTGCCATTCTCGACGATAAATTCTTCGGTCAGGCAGTTGCCGAGTCCCATCATCACGCCACCTTCAACCTGTCCCTGCAAGCCCAGCGGATTAACCGCCATGCCTACATCGTTGGCAGAGATGACCTTCAGCACGCGGACTTCACCCGTCAGCTTGTTCACTTCCACTTCGGCGGCTTGCGCGGCAAAAGAGAAGGCGAAGTGCATATCG
Organism: uncultured Anaerolinea sp.; assembly: GCA_964372045.1. Lineage (GTDB taxonomy): Bacteria > Chloroflexota > Anaerolineae > Anaerolineales > Villigracilaceae > Villigracilis. The sequence continues at coordinate 55,414 of CAYJPO010000019.1, read as the reverse complement.
CCACCTGTGCCGAGCGGTTGGGTCTTGGGCGCTTCATATTCATAGCGGACTTTTGGCTGCTGCCCCATATCCGTCATTTCTTTGTAGATTTCAGCGTAGGTCAGCGAATGTCCGTTGACGTGGACAACGCCGCCTTCGAAGCGCACCTGCTCGGGGCGGATGTCAAACTTCTCAGCCATCGAAGCGGTGATCTGGTCGCGCAGAGTCTTGGCGGCATAGCGGGAGGCATTGCCAGTCACATACGTCTGGCGGGATGCCGTGGTGGGACCGCCATTGGGTGTCAGGTCGGTATCCATGACGAGGACACGGACTCTCTCGGGCGCGACCGCCATCTCTTCGGCGACGGTCAGGCGCATAACGGTGACGAGTCCCTGACCCAACTCAGCGGCAGAACTGCGGACCTGGAACGTACCGTCTTCGTAAAGTTCCACATCCGCGCCGGATTTATCTGGCGCACCGCCTCCGAGACCGGTGTTCTTGTACGCGGCGGCAAAGCCCCAGGCACGCACCAGGTTCGGGTTGTTCGAATCAACTCTCGGGGCGAAGGGAAGCGGGGTCTGCTTTCGCATTTCAGCATCCACTTTATCGATGCATTCCACCAAGCCGACCGAGTCGCGCAATTCCTGCCCGGTGTTGGTGATGCTGCCAACATGCAGGGAATTCATGCGGCGCAGTTCAACCCGATCCATGTTCAATTTTTCGGCGAGCATGTCCATCATGGTCTCGACCGCGAACGCAGACTGCGTGACGCCGAAACCGCGGAACGCGCCCGAGGGCGGGTTGTTGGTGTACATGGCATAGCAATCGGCGCGGACGTGCGGGATGTCGTACGGACCGGCAGAGTGCGTGGTGGCGCGGGTCATTACTTTTTCGCCGAGCGAAGCATACGCGCCCGTGTCGCCATACAATTCGGTTTCCGCTGCGACGAGGTGACCATCTTTCTTTGCGCCGATCTTGACGCGGATCTGCGTGGCGTGGCGCTTCGGATGAACGAGCAAACTTTCCTGGCGATCAAAGAGCAACTTGATCGGGCGCTGAGTCACATCCGCAAGCATGGCAGTGTGGATCTGCCCCATCACGTCTTCCTTGCCGCCGAAACCGCCGCCCATCAACTGCCCAACAATGCGGATGCGTTCTTCGGGCCAGCCCATCACGCGCGCGACCTGTGTCCGATCCTGATAAGGGATCTGTGAGCCGACGTAAATTTCCATGCGCCCATCGGGCAGCGGAACGGCAATACTGCATTCCGGTTCGATGAAGGCGTGGTCGGTGGTCGGGGTGTGGAAGGTATGTTCGAGGATCACATCGGCTTCGGCAAAACCCGCGTCCATATCGCCTTTACGGACTTTGATATGCTTGAGCAGATTGCCTTTTTCATGGATCTGCGGGACGCCTTCTTCACGAGCCATGACCGGATTGGTGATGACGGGCTGGAGATCGAATTCCGCTTCGATCAAAGCCGACGCCTGTTCGGCGATATCCTGAGTTTCTGCGGCCACGATGGCAAGAGCATCGCCCACATAGCGGACGCGTTCGCCAACGCCGACCATCACGGGCCAGTCGTAGATGACCAGTCCATGATTTTTTTCACCGGGCACATCTTTGGCGGTCAGGATGGAGACAACGCCAGGCAATGCCTTGGCTTTGGAAATATCAAGTTTGGTCAGGAAACCATGCGGGATCATTGCCCGTTTGGCAACCGCGTATAACATGCCGTCGAATTTCAAGTCATCGGTGTAGATGGCGTCACCAGTCACTTTTTCCACGGCTTCAGGGCGCAGGTGGCTGTGTCCAACGGTCTTGTGTTCGTGGATCGAGTTCGGAATATGGGTTGGGCGTTGGACGGGTTCACCGGTCCGCAAGGCTTGCGCGGCGGCAATGATGGCGTTCTCGATGGACGGATACCCAGCACAACGGCAAAGCGTATCCTTCAGCGCAAAGCGGATATCGTCGCTGTTCGGATTGGGATTGCGTTTGAGCAAAGCGTACGCGGTCAGAATTTGCCCAGGGATGCAGAATCCGCATTGCACCGCGCCGTGTTCCACGAACGCTTCCTGTAACGGATGCAATTTCATTTCTTCATGAACGCGTTGTGCCAGCCCTTCGATGGTGACGATGGTCTTGCCATCCGCGCGTTCGGCGGGATAGACGCATGACATCATTGGGTCGCCATTTACAAGCACAGTACACGCGCCACACTCGGCTTCTTCGCAACCGATCTTGGTACCGGTCAGCCGCAATCGCTCGCGCAGCAGGGTGGATAAGGTTTCACCTGCGACAGCGTCCACAGAATATTGTTTGCCATTCACTGAGAGATTTATTTTTGACATACCAGTAATCCTATTCTGCGCGTTTCCACGCGGTATCCAACACATCCTTGAATAAACCGCCAACGATGTGCTTGCGATAATCTGCGCCTGCGCGGCGGGCGCTGCTGCGGAATTTTGCCTGACCCAGCAAAACTGCGAGAGTGTGGGTAAAGGTCTCTTCGTTCAAGGCTTGTCCACGCAAGGCGGCTTCGGCTTCAGTGGCGCGGAAGGGAGTCGCTCCGCCAGGTCCGACTGCGATGTGAATGTCTTTGACCACATACCCGGCGCGTTCGAGCCAGACAGCGCAATTTAAAATAGGCAATGCAACTCCCTGCGGGCGCATGATGCGTTTGAAGCAGGAAGCACTATGGGGAGTGGATAGTGGTAAGTGGAAACCGACGATTATTTCTTTGCTCTTGTCGATGGCGGATTTGCCGGGTCCGAGGAAGAGCGAAGTGAACGGCATACGGCGTAAACCCGAAACGCCAGCGACCTCGGCTTGCGCATCGAGGGCGGTCAGGGCAATGGTCCCATCTGCAGCGGGGAGTGCATGGGCGACATTACCACCCAATGTGGCGGTGTTGCGGACCTGAGGACCGGCGATCAAGTTACAGGCTTCGACTAATGCTTGGGCGTGCGCCCCCGTGAACGGGTCGAGTGCGACGCGGTTGACCGGGACGGCAGCGCCAATGAAGAGTTCATCCCCTCTCAACTCGAGAGCGGACATCTCCGGGATGAAGGTCAGGTCAACTAATGTGTGGACGGGGGAATGATGACCTTGTTTTAGATCGAGCAACAGGTCAGTGCCGCCTGCAATGGGCAAGGCGGGTCCGGATGCGGATGCAAGCGATCGCACCGCCTCCATTACGGAAGTTGGGCGTTTGTATTCCTGCCAAAGGTTCATAGGTGGTGTGTCCTCTTTCTTGTGGACGGCGGCACTTTTCGGTGGGCTGCTATGCAAGCCCAACGCCGCTGGATTCATTCAGCGACCACCGAACCGATGGATATTGAATTTGATTTATTTTACAACAGGCGTACCCTCTTCGGGATGCACACCTGCCATCAACAAGCCAAGCTTTTGCGGTGTGGCGTTCTCGCGCGGGACGATGTCCATGACCTGACCTTCGTAGAGCACCGCAATGCGGTCGGAGAGCGCCAGGATCTCGTCGAGATCTTCGGAGACAAGCATGACCGCCGCGCCTTTGTTGCGCTGTTCGATCAATTGTTCGCGGACGTATTCGGTCGCGCCGATGTCAAGTCCGCGGGTGGGCTGGGCGGCAAGGATGACGCGCGGGTTGCGCGAGATCTCACGCGCGAGAACCACTTTTTGAATGTTACCGCCGGAAAGGTTTTTAGCATGGGTATCACGGGACGGGGTCTTGACATGGAACTTTTGGATCAATGCATCGGTGTGCGCCGCAATGCCGCGCAGATTCAAAAAGCCGTTCTTGGAAAACGGTTGTTTGTGATGTTCACGCAAAACCATATTCTCGGAGATGGTGAAATCTTTGATCATGCCGTCGCGCATGCGTTCTTCGGGAATGTAGGACAACATGCGTTCCGTGATGTCACCGGGGGCGAGGTTGGTGATGTCCTGACCTTCGAGATAGACCTTGCCGGAGGTGACCTTGCGCAAGCCGGTGATGGATTCCGCGAGTTCGCGCTGACCGTTGCCGGAGACACCGGCAATGCCAAGGATCTCGCCCGAGCGGACATCGAAACTGACTCCGCGAAGACCAGGAGTGCCGCGGTCGCTTCCGCATTTGATCTCGGAAAGGCTCAGACGAACTTCACCGAGGTTGGTCTTGCCGCGATCCGGTGCAAACCCGACTTCCCGTCCGACCATCCAATTTGCCAGGTCCTGCTTTGTGGTTTCGGATGTCAGGCGTGTGCCGATGCTGCGTCCATCGCGCAGGACGGTGATGCGATGGCTGATCTCAACCACTTCGTGCAACTTATGGGAAATAAAAATGAGTGCGTGCCCATCCCGAACCATCTGGTTCATAATGACGAACAACTCATCCACTTCCTGCGGAGTGAGGACTGCGGTAGGTTCGTCCAGAATGAGGAGGGATGCGCCGCGATAAAGGGCTTTGATAATTTCAACGCGCTGTTGCTGCCCCACGGAAAGCTGCCAGACATAGGCATCGGGGTCGATCTTCAAGCCGTAGATCTTTGCCAGTTCAACAATGCGTTTCGAAACGCGGTCGAGATCGGTCAAAATTCCGCGGGAGGATGGCAGACCCAACGCGACATTTTCGGCAACCGTCAGAGTGGGCACAAGCATGAAGTGCTGGTGGATCATGCCGATGCCGATATTGATCGAATCGTTGGGCGATGAAATCGTAACGGGCTTGCCATCCAGAAGGATCTCGCCTTCATCCGGATGATACATGCCGTACAGGATCTTCATCAAGGTGCTTTTCCCTGCGCCGTTTTCCCCTAGCAAGGCATGTACTTCGCCGCTCTTCACATCAAAGTTGACATGATCGCTGGCAAGCACACCGGGAAAACGCTTGGTAATGCCGCGCATTTCGAGGCTTTCGATGCGGGTCTTTCCGGAAGGGAGTCTATTGGATTCGGTCATTGCGCCATCCTTGGGATGTTGGGAGTCTCCTTGCGGAGACTCCCAATTCTTCAAATTGGTGAAACGTGATTACGGCAGGGTGATGGTGATGGAGCCGTCGATGATTCCCTGAATGGTGGAATCAGCGAGCGCCTGGGCTTCGGCAGGAAGCGCGTAATCGGGGTTAAACTCGACCACTTCGCCGCCATTGGCAAGACCAGCCTTGAAGGACTGTCCACCGAGGGTGCCTTCACCGATCAGGGTCAGCATCTCGCGCAGGGCAACTTCCCAGTGATAGACCTGGCTGGAAACCACGATGGAGGGCGCAAGCGAGGTCTGGTTGGATTGAGTACCGAACCACAGGGCATTGGCTTCTTCAGCCTTGCCGATCGCACCCACAACCATCTGGGCGGTACCGGTCAGAACATCAGCGCCGGCGGAGATATGTGTGGAGGCAGCTTCGGAAGCAAGCGCAACGTCAGAGAAGGAGCCGATGTAGTTCACGTTCACGGTGATGGAGGGATCGGTCGCTGCAACGCCAGCCTTGAAACCATCCACATACAATTTCGCATCGCCAACTTCGATCGGTCCAACGATGCCGATCACTTTGCTGGTGGAAAGAGTGGCAGCCAACACGCCGTTGACATAGCCGCCTTCCTGGGAAGCCGCTTCGTAGGCAAAGATGTTGGGCTGACCGAATGTTTCAGCGGTGGTGCCCCAGGCGAAGCTGGTCTCGGGGAAGTCAGGAGCAATTTCCTGCAGGGAGGTGCCATACTGGGAGCCGTGACCGATCACGAGGTCGAAACCCTGTGAGGCATAGTCACGCAGCGCCGCAGCCGCATCATCCACAACAAACATGTTTTCGGAATAGACGATCTCGAAGGCTTCGGGTCCACCCATTTCTTCCTGGATGCGCATGAGAGCGTCGTACATGCTCTGGCTAAACGCAAGGTCATTGATGGCGCTCGGCATGACAACAGCAACGCGGAACGGTTCCGCCGGGGCGGCTTCTTCGGTGGCAGCCGGGGCTTCTTCAGTCGCTGCAGGAGCAGCTTCTTCGGTGGCAGCCGGAGCTTCTTCGGTGACGGCGGGGGTGCCGCAAGCGCTCAACACGAGCGAGAGGGCAAGAACAAAAGTCAGGATCCATGCAAATTTCTTCATCTTCTTCTCCAATTTATTTTGAAATAGGGTTACAGGACAACAATTCAATGCAATGACATTTCTTTTGACGCACACACCTCCTTGGCAATCCTAATCTCCCCGTTCGAACGGCTTCGTCAAAGCAGACGGAGCGCGAACACGGGACACAGTCGCAACCAGAACAAGGATCGTCAATACATACGGCATCATCACGGCAATGTCAGAAGGGATGGGAATGCCCAACACCTGTATCCACAATTGCAGTGAATTAACCATACTGAATAACAACGCACCGCCCAACACCCCAATCGGACGCCATGCGCCAAAATAGACCAACGCCACGGCGATGAAGCCAAGTCCGCTGGTCATGTTTTGCTGAAAGACATTCAATAACGCGATCGAAAGCGAAGCACCAGCAATACCGGAAAGGGTACCGCCGAGGATGATGGTAAAGTAACGTACGCGCGCCACACTCACACCGAGCGAATCGGCGGCATCCGGGTTTTCGCCAACAGAGCGGATCTTCAACCCAAGCGTGGTCTTGTTCAAAACGAACCATGCCAGCGGCACCAACAGGTACGCGCCGTACACAAGGATGTTCTGGCTAAAAAAGATCTCGCCGATGCCGGGGATGTCACTCAAGCCGGGGATGTACACTTTCGGAAAACCTTTCACGGTTTCCACAGTTCCCATCAGGCGCTGGAAGAGCAGTTCGCTCATGCCCAGACCGAAGAGATAAAAACCGATGCCGCTGATGCCCTGTTGGGCGTGCAGGTTGACCGTGACATATGCCATTGCCAATCCCATCAACGCGCCAACGATCATTGCAGCCAGCAAGCCAAGCCATAAATTCCCGGTGGTCAACGCCACATAGAAAGCCGCGAAACAGCCGAGCAGCATCTGACCTTCCACACCCAAATTTAATACACCGCTCTTTTGACTGAACGTTTCACCGATGGCAGCATAAAGATAGGGAGTCGCAAGACGGATACCGGATGCCAGGATCCCAATCAAGACAGTGGTGGATAACAGGTCGGTGATCATTGCTTCGCCTCTTCTGTCTGGACTTGGGGCTGATCCTGCTTCGGCGAGGATTCCTCATCTTTGGCAGCTGCCAACCTCCGGCGTTGCCTGCGGCGGCGCCAAATCTCACTACTGACGACGAAGACGACCACCAATCCGTTCAAGACCGTGATCAGCGCCGAAGGAACCTGCACAGCACGTTGCATCGTGTTCGCTCCAACCAGAAGCGCTCCAAACAAAATGGACGCTGGGATGGACCAGATCGGATGCAACTGTCCAAATAATGCCGCGACAATGCCATTGAACCCCGCCGACCCTGTGAAGCCTGAGGAAGATCCGTCCGTGATCATGCGATAGTTGACGCCAAAGACCTGCACCGCGCCAGCCAGCCCGGCAAACGCACCGCTGAACAACAGCGCCATTACCACATAGCGTGGAACTTTGATCCCGGCGTACCGGGAAGCATTCGGGTTCTGCCCCACCGCGCGGATGCGATATCCAAGTGTGGTGCGCCAGAGCAAAATGTAAACGAGAATTGCCAACACAACGGCTATCAACGCGCCCAGATGCAGGCGGGTTGGAGTCAGGCGTGCCAAATGAAATTCATCCAACAGACGCGCAGTTTGCGGGATTTTCGACGCCAGTTCCGCCTGCGAAGGGTCGATCATAGGACCGCGCAGGAGGAAGTTCATCAACTGCACGGCGATGGCATTCATCATCACCGTGCTGAGGATCTCGTTGACGTTGAAATACGCTTTGAGCACACCGGGAATTCCTCCCCAAATTCCGCCGCCTACAAACCCCGCCATCAGCGAAAGTGTGATGACAAGCCAGCCGGGTAACCCGGTGAACGTGAGACCGACCCAAGTCGCGAGGACTGCACCGATGATCATCTGTCCCTCGCCGCCGATGTTGATCACGTCGCCGCGGAAGGAGATACAGATGCCCAGCGCCACCAGGAGCAGCGGCGTGGCTTTGACCAGCGTTTCAGCAAATGCGTTGGCGCTGCCAAAGGCACCGTCCCAAAGAGCCCCATACGCCTCGATCGGGTTGACCTTCAAGAACAACAGCATCACCGCCCCCACTGCAAGAGCAGCCAGCGTGGCAATGACCGGCAGTAAAGCATCGAATAGAGAGCTCAGCCTTGATCGCATCGAGATTACTTCCTCCTGAGAAACAGATCTTGGAACGGGAAATAAAACAGGCTTGCGGCTAACTCCATGCCTGCACCAAACTCAACCGTAGAACGGTGTCGTCGAAAAAGTTCATGCCCAACGCAAGCGGCAGATCGTTCTTTCCATACAACGCCACTTGCAACTGCAAGATTGCCCGACCCGGCTCGCCACCGAGGTACCCGGCAGCATCCACATCCATCAGCGCCGAGCGGATATCGGTGATCGCGAACGTTATCTTTTGATGAAAATATTTGGTGAAAATATCGCGGATATGCAGGTTGCCATCGATGTCTTCCAATGGCGCACGCAGCAGCGAGAACGGTATCGCGTTATCCGCCAGAATGACCGGTGTTTGGTCGGCGAAGAACAATCTGCGGATGCAGATCAATTCATCGCCCGGTTCCAACGCAAGCACCTGCGCTTCCTTCTCCGATGCGGATCGCTTCGAAATGGAGAGAGACCGGATGGATGACTTATACCCGTTTCCCTCGATCAACTGAACCAGATCCCACAAATTCCCAAAATGAGCACTGGCTTCCCGCGCCTTTGCGTTGACGTAGGTACCATCCCCTTGTTTGCGAATAATAAGACCACTGGCTGCAAGTTTGGCTAATGCCGTTCGGACAGTAGCGCGACTAACCCCCAATTCTTCAGACAGCTCACTTTCGGACGGCATCCTACTCCCAGGCAAATACCTTCCATCCCGAATCCGTTCCAGGAGGATCTCATCTACCTGATTTGCAACCGTTTTGGACTGAACAAAAGTCATAGGTGGAGAGATTTGTAGGATGATAGTCGTCTGACGTCTTTTTTGTACTATATCCCACAATCGACTTCAAGTGACATTCGTCCCAATTAATATTACAAATAACGTCTCGTGAATGCCAGCTTGCTCACCATGCATCCACGAGACGTATTTTTCGATAATCGTCAACGAATCACGCTTAATCGCGTTCGAACGAAACTCCCAACGCCGCCGGAGGTGACGTGCGCATGGCTCGCAATAGCTTTGAGAAGAACTTGCGCGCGCCCTCAGGCATGGCGGCAAGCGTCCGCTCGACCCATTCAGTGTTGCCAATATTGACCAGGAGGAGCGTAAGGATCATCAATGGGAAAGGCGCGACCTGCAAAACCTGCGACGGGACCTGCGTAAACACAGGCTGGAGCACGAGTCCCATCCACTGCAAGAGGGCAAAAAGATATGCGCCGAACGCCGCGCGTGCGGGATTCCAACCTCCGAAGATAGTGATAGACAGGGCGATCCAGCCAATACCATCGAGACCGGAGATGGTCCCCATCCAACCGGCGCGGACACCAAGCGAGTACGCCGGGCCCGCCAAACCGATCAACGCGCCGCCGATAACGGTGTACACATAGCGCATGAAATTGACATTCGCGCCACGGATATACGCAGCGGCAGGTTTTTCACCGATACCTTGCAGCATCAAGCCGGGATGAGTGCGATAGATCCACAGCCAGGCGATGAAGATGGCAAGGAAACTAACGTAGGTGATCGCCTCCTGTTTGAACATCAATGGACCCAGAAATGGAATCTCGCTCAGCCCAGGCAGTGGAAGCGCCTGCAAACGGGGACCTGAAACACCCATGAAGGGGTTGCCCAAGAAGTAGGCAAGGTCACGGCAAGTGAGCGCGAGGACAAATCCGACCGCCACTTGCGATTGTTTAAGAGTAATGCTGGCAAATGCCACGATCAACGCCACAACAGCGCCGATAAACATCCCCGCCAGAAAGCCGAGCAGAATGCTGTTCGTCGTGTAAGCAACCGCAAATCCGCTCATGGCGGTCAGCAGGATCGTACCGTTCATGGAAAGGTTGATGACACCGGCGCGCTCCGAAAGGGTCTCCCCCATCACCGCGAAGATAATGGGAGCCGCCGCGGCAAGGACACCAGCCAAACCAACGAGAAGAGTTTCTTGATTCATGTGTGCCTCATACCTTCTTCACGAATTTTTGACGTGCGCCTTCCATCAACAGAACGAAGAGCACAAGAACACCCTGCAGCACACCGGAGAGGGATGAATCCAACTTCATGACGATCGGTAGTTGAATACTGCCGATGTTCAACGCAGCGAAGAATAACGCCACCGGCACCGCCCAGATCGCCTGATAGTTGATCAGCATCGCCACCATGAGACCGAGATACCCGTACCCGCTGGAAATGGACGGGATCAAACGGTGATAGACCGCCGTCACTTGCATGGCACCCGCTACGCCCGCCAGCGCTCCGCAGATGAGGAACGAGTACAACGAGTACTGCCAGGTGGGAATACCAAGCAGATACGCGGCGCGGATGTTCTTCCCCACCGCTTTGATCCGCAGACCAAAATACGTGCCTTGCAAAATGACATACACCACCACGACTGCCACCAGCGCGATCCCCAATGCCCAGAGGCTGATACGTAATTCTGGTACTTGAGGCAGGGCGAATGCATCCGGAAAAGGTTCGGTGCCACTCATGGAGGCGACCCCTTCGCGCTTCCACGGACCGAAGATGAGATACAGCGTCAACGCCGTGGAGACAAAGTTCAGCCCCAGACCGCCGAAGATCTCATTTACACCGCCAAAGGTTTTCAACATCCCCGCCAGCGATGCCCACACCGCACCACCGATCATCCCCGCCAAAATGGATAAAGCGATGACGATCGCAGGCGACATCGTGCTGTCCACAAACTGGCGCAGCATCCAGGTCGAGGCGATCGCGCCAAGCACGATCTGCCCTTCCACACCGATGTTCCACAACCCTGCGGAAAAGGTGATCAACAAGCCTGCCGTGACGAGCAGGAGCGGTACGAAGGAAACCAACACTTCGGCAAATTTACGCATGGAACCGATCGAACCGGTCAGCATGTTCTTGTAGGCTTCGAACGGAGATGCGCCCACTGCCAAAAGGATCAGCGAGACAAAGCCGAGCGCCAGAACGAACGCCAGCGCCTGGAAGAGAAAACCGCCCATCCGTGACTTAAGCATGTGCGCCTCCCTTTTCGGGCCAGCCCTTGCCGCCGATCAATTGTCCGAGCTGCTCCACACTGGTGGTCGCCGCATCGATGGGTGCGGAAACCCGTCCGCTAAAGAAGACCAGCAAACGGTCGCTGTATTGCAAGATTTCCTCCAGATCCGAAGAAATAAAGATGATCGCCGCGCCGTCCTGCTTGCAGCGGTCCTTCAACTTGCTCCAAATATAAATGACCGATTCGATATCCAATCCGCGGGTGGGGTGCTCCAGCAGGATCAACGAAAGTGGTGACTGAAGCAAAGCCAGTTCGGCGCGCTGTTGATTTCCACCCGAGAGCGACTCGACTGTGCTGAGCGGTGTGCCGCGGATGTTGAAGGATTTGATGCGCTCCTCCGCCAGCTTTTGCCCAGCGGCATGGTCAATGAACACGCCCTTGGGTTCTTCGGCAAGCACAAAGTGGTCGGTCAGGCTCAAGCCCGGCACCAAGCCCTCTTCCATGCGCGAAGCGGGAAGGAAGTTGACGCCTTCACGCTTGAAGGTGTGATACGACCTCCCGGTCAGATCCCTTCCCTTGAGGTGAACCTTCCCACCGACCGGACGCACCAAACCGGCACAGGCACGAATGAACATGCCCTGACCGGAGCCTTCCAACCCGGTGAGACCGATAACTTCACCAGCGCGCAATTCCACGCTGACATTTTTGATCCGCAAACGCACGTCTTCAAGTGAAATATCCTTGAGCGAGAGGACTGCATCGCCGGTCTTGGCAGGCTGGCGCGCGCCCAGGGTAACCACCTTGCCAAACATCATCTCCACCAGATTGGAAGTGTTGAAGGGAGGTTTCGCTTCGCCCACCAATTCACCTGCCCGCAAAACGGCAACCTGATGGCAAAGGAATTCGACATCCTCCAGTTTATGCGAAACAAAAATAATGGTCATGCCTTGCGAGGCAAGTGTTTTGAGCGTGGCAAAGAGCTTCGTTTTCTGTGAAGCGCTGATGCCGGTCGTCGGCTCGTCAAGGATAAGCACGCGCGCGCCCATCCACAGCAAGCGGATGATCTCCAACTGCTGGCGTTCGCCAACGGTCAGCGCATCCACATAATTTTCAGGGTCAAGAGAGAAATCGAATTGTTCGGCGAGCTGTTTGAAAGCCTGCAAGACCGTTTTACGGTTCGGGAAAAGCCCGCCCGATTGACCAAGCATAAAATTATCCAGCACGCGCATCGGCGGAAAGTCCAGCGGGTCTTGATGCAGCATACCCACTCCCACATGAATTGCGTCTGCCGGGGAATGAATGACGACAGACTTGCCGTCCAAAATAACTTCACCGCCGGGGTCGGCTTGAATAAAGCCGGAGAGAACCTTCATTAACGTGCTTTTGCCTGCTCCATTCTCCCCCAAAATACCCTGAATGGTCCCTGAGGGGATGTTCAGGTTGATGCCCTTGTTTGCATAGGTCTTTCCAAAATGCTTATGAATGTTTTTGAGTTCGACGTTCATGGGCGGTGCGGGCCCTCCATGATGAAAATGTAGGGGCGCGGTGTGCGTACGACCGCGCCCCTACAAAAGGGATTACTTTATTCGGCTGCGCTCAAGCCTTCCATGCCTTCGAGCAGTTGGGGTAGATACCAAATCTGCTGGTCAGTCGCAACTTCGCCATCCGCGAGGTAGGCAGAGCCGTCCTGAAGGTTGATGGGACCCGACCACAGGTTCAAACCGCCAGCGAGCTCGGCGATGAACGCATCCACAGCGGCGGCGTCATCTTCAGCCAGGGCAGGACCCTTGACGAAGCCGACGGAGGAGGTGTCGAGATTGTTGATGTCGGTCCAATCGGGACCTACCCAAATGAACTGGGATTCCCACGTGCCGTCGATAGCCGTATTGAACGCCTTGAGATATTCCGGACCCCAGTTGAAGTACGGAACGCCGATGCAGACATCCGGAGCGGCATCGCAAGCTGCAACATAGTCGTAGGCGACACCGGAGACGGCTTTACCTTCAGCCTTGAGCTTTTGCGCTTCACCCAGGTTGACAGGGTTGTCGATACCGGAGATCACAACATCGTAATCGGTGGTATAGAAGTCGTTCGAAACCTGCACGGGGTCGAGGGTGACACCGGGGATGTTGAACCAAAAACCGATCCAGGTGACCTTGAATTCAAGCGAAGCAGGATCGTTGCCAGCCATCTCGTAGCAGTACTTCGCGCCGAGGTAGGCGGAGGCAGCCAGACGGCGGGTTTCATCGTTGATCAACGGTCCCAAATAACCGATCTTGCCGGTTTCGGTGGCGAGAGCCGCTGCACAACCAGCCATCATCTTACCGTATTCCATGCGTCCCATGATATTGGTGAGATTGGGGAGGGCTTCGTACGCTTTGCCGTCTTCCCAGACCTGGTCACCGGAAGCCATGATAACGAGGATCTCGGGGTTGTTCTTGGCGAATGTGGTGGCGGCATCCTTCATGTCATCCGAGTTGAAGATGACAAGTTTCGCGCCCTGGGCAACCAGTTCTTCGCCCAATTGATCGGGGGTGGTTCCGGGGCGGTCAGCAGGGTTAACCTTGTCGAGGTAGATCATCTTCGCGCCGAGTTTTTCCTCGAGGTACAAACCAGCTTCGTAGTGCGCCTGGCTCCAGCCATTATCGTTGTACGGACCGACGAGGAGCATACCGAACACGAATTGCTCTTCAGCGGGGGCTTCTTCGGTCGGGGCAGTTGCGTCACCGCCGCCAGATCCGCCACCGGAACCGTCACCAGCACCGGAGCCGTCACCAGCGCCACCACCACCGCCACCTGAAGGTGCTTCTGTGGGGGCAGGACCACCACAGGCAACAAGGACCAGCAAGAGCGCGAGGGCGATCATTGCTGTGAGGCGTGCGAAATTCTTTTGCATACTTCTACTCCTTTTATGATTTTTGAAGCTTTTGGACATAACTGACAGGTTCAATTTGGCGCGAGCCTCCTTTCAGTTGTCTAAACAATTTTACCAAAACCAACGGTTTTGTGAAGGAAGTAACAGAAGTACCGCTAAGGTGAACACACAAATTCGCTGCGGACGAGTTTCAAAGCCGCGATCTGCTCGGGATCACCCGCAGTATCGCGCTCGATGCGATCCCATAATTTGCACAATAATGGACCCACGTAATTCTTTGATATTTTATAGGATGCCTTCGACAATTCTACCGCCTTTTTCCAATCGCCCAGATGAGCGTATCCTTCGATGAAAACGAAACGTTCCAGCGGATCGTTAGGAAAATCGCTCAAGGCAAATGCAACATCGCCCAAACGGGTGACCGTTTCCCAGTCCCCTTTTTGACGCGCCAGATCGGCTTGTTCGAAGTAATAACACCAATCCAATTCCGGTTCGCTTCCATAAAATTGGACCGGGAGCTGACTCTGTTTCTCGAACAGGATCACACTCTGATTGGAATACTGCGCCACATCCCGGACGGCTGGCGGCAGGAGCCGATTATCCAACTCCACTTCGGCATCGATCACACGGAAACAACCCGGCGGCTCAAAATTGACCACCAGGATATTATCAGTATTGCCATAAAATGTCGGACCGATATAGTACAGCTCATGCGGTTGACCCGGCTCGACGCTCGGGAGGGTCTTCCCCACTCGGATGGATGCAAAGTAAAGCATCACGTTCATCTCACCGGGCGGACTGTAGATCCAATTGAAGGGACCAGTCAATGAGTTATCGGAGTAATACGTCACCGGAAGATCATTGGCGAGGACGATCGTTCCCTTTTCCAAGCCGGGGATGCGCTCGGTCATTTGCGAGAACAATTCCTGTTGGGTCGCCCAATCGCTGCGATAGACTTCCTCCAACTGAAAGTGACGGCTGCCCGCAAACCCGATCAGCAGGGCAACCACGATCATCTGCGCGCGCTGATTTTTTATAAGCGCGATCAGGCAAGCCAGCAATATACTGGAGCCTAACATGAACGGCAGCATGAAGCGGTCAATGGAAAAATTGAACTGCGGTACCACGCCGATGATCCAAACCGAACCGCCGGAGAGTCCCCAGAACACCAAACCGATCCAACCGGCTTTTTGAACGAACTCGTTGTCGTTCCCAGATTCCGCTTTGAACGCGAACAGATAGATCCCAGCGATGAGAATGCCTGAGAATAACAGGACCAGCATCAAAGACAGTGTGACCGGTCCGAATCCGGTGGAACCAATGGAGAGGAAAGGGATCAACCAGGCCTCGAACACCGTCCGCCAAAAGCTCAAAAGCATCTGATTCAAGAAGTACAAGATGCCGGTGAAGAGGTCTGCTTTTAGTTTATCAAGAAGAACGTAAGGATAACTGGCATTCTGGAATGCGAAGAAGAACATACGCCAAAACGTGACGCCAAAAAAGATGGCGAGATAAGGCAGGTAATACAAGATGGCTTTTTTCGCGCGGTCTTTGAAATCACCGGGCAGGATCTGGAGGAAGATGAACAGACGCGCGAATTCGAGGAAATAAAAATATTCCATCGTCAGCAGGTTGATCGCGGCAAGTAAATAAGATACCGCAAAATACAACCAGCGCAGTTTTTCATCTTTGAATGCGAGGATGGAAAGGTAAATGGAAAGCAAGAACGCCGAGAGCACAACATAAAAATGGCTGTACATCATGGCGATGAATTGCTGCCCCATGCCGGGATATACAAGGAAGAACAAACTCGCCCACAAGGCTGGCTTGGGATGCGAGGGGTATAGCACGCGTAAGATTTTCCAGAGCAATACCGCGGTCACCCAGCGCAGGATGATAGCAAGCAATTGCCATATCCACGGGTTGGGACCAACGACCGGCAGGGTGAGTTGGTAGATCATGCCCCAGAACGGGCGGCTGGTGGTGAAGGTCTTGGTGAGCATGGCAGGACCAAGCCGAAAATAGATCCACGCCCAGGGGAATTCATCCCAATAAAAACCGCGTTGCCAGAAGAACAAGGCATAGGTAAACGCGGCGACGAACAGCAAAAACCAGACCGTACTGCGCGGTGTAAACGTAATGGAATTCAAACGGTCGATAAATTTTTTCATGATTTCAATAGGTCACGTTATCCACTTGATAACGTGACCTACAAGTTTACTGAACGATCCAGGTGCCAGTCTCGCCTCTCAGCGCGCGCCCGATATTTTCCGGGTTGGTGATGAGGGCTTTGCCTTTCGAGTTGGCTTCGAGATACCAGATGATGGCTTGGATCTTCGGAGCCATCGAACCTTTTGCAAAGTGCGTACCTTCGGCAAGGTAGGCTTTGGCTTCGGCAAGTGTGAGTTTATCCAGCCACTTTTGTTCAGGCTTCCCAAAATTGATGGCGACCTTTTCTACTGCTGTGGAGATCACGAACAGGTCCGCATTGATCTCACGAGCAAGCAGGGACGAAGCGAAGTCTTTATCGACGACTGCTGCGATGCCTTCGTAATTGCCATCACCGGGGTCAACGACAGGAATGCCGCCACCGCCCACAGTGATGGTGACAATACCTTTTTCAAGAAGGGTCTGGACGGTTTCGAGCTCGACGATCTCTTTGGGAAGCGGTGAAGCGACAACGCGCCTCCAACCCCGACCCGCATCTTCGACCACGCTCCAGCCTTGTTCACGCTGACGGCGCTCCCCTTCTTCCTTGGTCATGAATCCGCCGATCGGTTTGGTCGGCTTGGCGAAGGCGGGGTCTGCTTTGTCTACAAGCGTCTGGGTGATGACGGTCACCACCTTTTTCTTGATGCCGCGCTGGTAGAGAATGTTTTGCAGGTTCTGCTGAAGGGCATAGCCGATCGCGCCCTGGCTGTCAGCACCGCAGACATCCAACGGAACTTCATGCATACCTTCCACGCGGGCGGCGATCTCGGAACGGCGCAGGATAAAGCCAACCTGCGGACCGTTCCCATGACCGATGGCAACTTCCCAGCCCTGTTCGATCATGTCTGCAATGTGAACGGCGGTTTCCTTTGCGGCCACATACTGACTTTCAACTGAAACGTGTTTTTCGTCCAAGATCAGCGAGTTGCCGCCAATGGCGATTACTGCGAGTTTGTTAGTCATAGAGTCTCCTTGATAAAGGTTTCAAGTTCCCTTGTATACATGTAAACAAGGGAGAGTGATCGCAAATTCAGTCATCGGCAGGTGTAACTTCGATCGATGAGAAATCGTATTCCTGGTGTTCATCGGCAATCTTTTTATTACCATATTCAACAGAACCCGCACGCTGACGACGAATGTTAGCCATATACCCATTCAAAGTCTGTTCTGTCTGGCGAATAAGGCGATACATGGATTCAAAATCGGTCTGATCAATGTAGTTCAAAACCTTTGCGTCGATCAGGCTTGCCAAGGTCTCATTCAATTCACCACGGGCAATTGAAAAATAATGCAGACTATCCAAATAATGATATCGCCCGTAACCTTCGCCAATATTTCTAGTGACACCTTTCGCCGAACGTCTGATTTGCGAAAAAAGGTCATACTTCTCTTCTGGAGGCAGGGTCTTTGAGAAAACATGTATCTTCGTCATAACTTCCAACGCGAGTTGATAGCATTCCAAATCCTCGAATCCGCGCTTCCCTGGTTGTCCAGGTGAAAGATACAAAGGGTTTTCTTTACTCAACCTTGCCTCCGTGTCTACCTTATCCGTGTTTACTTGTTTACGATCTTACGACATCGTCAGAGCCATGACCGCTTTCTGCGCGTGCAGGCGGTTTTCGGCTTCGTCGAACACGACAGAGTTGGGACCATCGAGAACGCTGCTGGTCACTTCGATGTCGCGGTCCGCGGGAAGCGGATGCATGTAAATGGCATCCTTGTGAGCGACCTTGAGCTTGGCATCGTCCATGATCCAGTTCTTGTACATATCCTGAAGTTTCTTGCCTTCGACCTTGTCATTGGTGGTCAACAGCGGACCCCAGGATTTGGCGTAGATAACGTCGGCGTCTTTGCAGGCTTCGGTCATGCCATCTTTGCTGTCGATGATCTCGAAGTTCGTCCCGGCGATCTTCGCCTGTTCCTTCGCCTGTTCGACGATTTCGGGCATGAGCGAAAATTCGGGCGGGTACGCCAGGGTCACATCCATGCCAAAGCGCGGCATCTGGAGAATGAGCGATTGCGGAACGGAGATCGGCTTGAGGTAGGAAGCTGCGTACGCCCACGACACGACGATCTTCTTCTTACGCAGGTCGCGTCCTTTCTTTTCCATGATGGTCATGAGATCGGCGAGGCATTGGAAAGGATGGTATATGTCACATTGCATGTTCAGCACCGGCGTGCGGCTGGACTTGGCAACATCGTTCAGGTATTTGTTGCCGTCGCCGAAATCGCAGTGGCGGATGGCAATGCCGTCAAAATAACGACCGAAGATCTCACCGATCTCCACCGGGGTGTCGCCGTGCGAGATCTGAGTGGTGTTGCTGTCGATAAAGGCACCGTGTCCGCCGAGCTGTGCCATACCGGCTTCGAACGAACCGCGGGTGCGGGTGGACGAGAAGAAGAACAGCATCGCCAGAACTTTGTCACGCAGGTAGGCATGGGGTTCGCCCAATGCGCGTTTGCGCTTCAAGTCCCAGGCGACATCCAAAACGGTTTCGACTTCCTCTTTGGTGAAGTCGAGGTCTCCGATGAAATCACGACCACGAAAATTTGTTTGCATACTTTAATCTCCTTGTTTTATATTCTTTAGTCTTTCAGTCATTGATGAGTGCAATGTATGACTTTGATTCTTTATTTTGAAACACGCAGTACTTCGCCGCTCACAAACCTGCCATCGTCCCAGAACAGACGCGCGCCTTCGCAGTAATCCACCGCATCGCCCCAGGGCTGAAAATCCGTGGCGGGAAGACAGGCGACCACGCCTAATTCCACAACGCCGCCATGGTTGACGACCAGAGCCGATCCGCCCGACGGCACGCGTTCGAGGATGCCTATGTAATAATCCATTAACTGATGGGCATACTTCGCCGCGGCGCCGCCCTGCCTGACGATCTCTGCGTATTGAAAATACGGCAGGGGCCAGGGGGCCTCGCGTTCCACCGCGCCGCCATAGGTATTCATAAGATCGTTCTGTTCGTCTATAGAAAAACCCATCGCAATGGCGGTTTCGAATGCACGCGTAAGCGCCGAGGTCGCCACAAAGTTGAAGGGACCGATGCTGCTGCCCACTTTGCGAGCTAATGCGATCCCCTTCTTATTCAGGTGGTCGCCTCCGGTAGCGCGGATGGAATGCCGTCTGATCTCGATAAGTTTCATAGCAGATAACCAATAAGGGAGTGGCTTTTCCTACAATGCAGCGAGTAGCCGGTTACTCCATCGCGCCGAGGACGACCGCCAGCAGTGTCATGCGCATGACCACGCCGTTGAAGGCTTCCTGCCAGTAACGCGACCAGCGGGTAATATCCACATCTGCGGGGATCTCATCCATACGCGGAAGCGAGTGAAGCAGGATCGCATCTGATTTGGCTTTCTTCTCAAGCAGTTCGCGCGTGATCTTGTAATTCGCGGGGGTCAAGCCAACTTCCGCGCCGCGCTCATCGCGTGACTTGGTGTAATCAGGCTGTACCACCGGTTCGACCAGGATCACATCAGCCTCAGCGATCGCCTTTTCCACATGGTCGACTTCCTTGAAGTTGACGCTAAACTGCTTGAGCTCGGTTTTGAATTCATCGGTCAAGCCCATATCCGGCGGGGAGACAAAGGTGATGGGACAATCGAACTGGCTCAAGGCATAGCCGAGCGAGTGCATGGTGCGCATGCGCATGTCACCGACCGCCAGCCATTTCAACCCGTCGATACGTCCTTTTTCGCGCAGAACGGTGTACAGGTCGGTGAGGATCTGAGTGGGGTGCTCGCCCCAGCCGTCGCCGCCGTTGATGATGGGCACGCTCGCCCAGCGTGCGGCTTCGTGCGGTGCGCCCTGCTGGAAGTGACGCATAACGATCACATCACCGTAGTACTCCAACATCTTGACCGTATCCTTGATCGACTCCTGATAGAAGTCACCGGCGCGGGTCATCTTGGCATCGGAAAAACCAGTCACATGACCGCCGAGGCGGTGCATGGCTGCTTCGTGCGCCAGACGCGTGCGCGTCGAGGGCTGGTAAAAAGCAGTCACCAGGGTCTTTTCCTTGAGTAAATCCACATTCTTCCGGGATCGGGCGATGGGCTCCATTTTCTGAGCCACCTCGAACAAATGGAAGAATTCGTTCCGCTCAAAATCTTTGAGTGAAAGAATGTCACGACCTGCAAAACTACGCATATGAGCCTCCTGCTTGAAAGTGAAATTTGACGACTAGACGCTCTCCTTCACACCGGTAATCTTTTTTCAATCTCTTTCTACTTTTTAAGATGTTCTTTCAATACACTGGGTAACAGTGCATAGAACTCTGTGGCTTGCACAACTTCATCCAGCGGCACGTTTTCGTCGTTCATGTGGGCGGTTTTCTCATCGCCAGGACCGAAGCCGATGGATGGGATGCCCGCCTTGCCAGCCCAATAGGTTCCGTTGGTCGAGAAATCCCATGTGCCCAACTGCCGTTTTTCGCCCCATAATTTTTCGATGGTTTCCTGCCCAGCCCGAGTCAATGGATGTGAATCTTCCAACAACCAGGGCGGATAGAACTTCGACACAGGGAAGACAAATCCGGTGTAGGACGGCTCGTCATAGAACAACTCTTCGACGTGGATCTCGTCCTGAAGATAGTCGGGGATCAGTCCCTTGATCTGTGCGATCACCTCGTCACGCGGTTCGTTGGAAGTGATGCGGCGGTCGAGATAGATCGTGAACTGGTCAGGCACCGCGTTAAGCGAAGCCGTACGTGCCTCGACATTGGTCACTGCGATGGATGAATTCCCCTGCACCGGGTGGTAGCCCAGACCGAGGTGCAACCGGCGGTCTAACTCGCGGATATCCGAAATGACCGCCATCATCTTGTAGACCGCGTTATCGCCCAAATAATGCGAAGCCGCGTGCGCTGATTTTCCGTACGCTGTGATCTTCAACTCGATGCGTCCCTTGTGTCCGCGGTAGATCTGCATTTTGGTGGGTTCGCCGATACAGACGAAGTCCGGTTTGATCTTCGGATCCACTTCGGCGAAGGTGTTCGGGGCGATCCCGTCGCACCATTCTTCCATGTTGCCGAAGTAATAGGCTGTCCAACCATCGAGCAAGCCGAGATCACGCGCAATTGCCAAACCGTAGATCATCCCGGGCGTCGACCCTTTTTCGTCACAGGCGCCGCGCGCATACAGCCTGCCGTCTTCGATCTTGCCTTTGAATGGATCCCACTCCCAATCGGCGATATCACCGATGCCCACGGTGTCGATATGCGAATCAAAGACGATCACTTTTGAACCATTCCCGATGCGCCCCACAGTGTTGCCCATCTTGTCGAATCGTGCCTCGTCGAACCCGAGAGCTTGCATCTCAGACTGGATGCGTTTGCCAACATCCCCAATGTGCGATTCCATGGATGGAATGGCAACGATCTCACGCATGAACTTGATGATATCTTCACGCGCCGCCTCCACCCGCTGGTGGATCTCTTTTGCTTTATCTGTCATTTTTTTCTCCTTATTGCCCCAGAGCACCATTCGCGCTCTGAGCAGTTTTGAATGTAGGCACGGCTTTCACTGGAGAATAAGCCAGCTCTCAACTTTAAAAAAATTCCCTTGTGCCTTGAAACTTAAATAGTGTGCGGACTCTCGAAAATCTGTAGAATTTCGAATCCTTTTTCATCGTTCCGGCTACGCTCGATGCGAGCCGTCAATGTGAAGCTCATTCCATGAATACTCAGTGACCGATCAAATCCCGCCAACCCGCCTCACGATATGGAAATGGAAATAACCAGGGATAAAGTAGCTTAACGAATAATCCACGGGCTTACCCTCAGAATTGAATAACTGCGCATGGAAGTGAAGCAGAACATCGCCGCGCTGGATCTCCAACGGCTTCGCCACATCCGCGGTTGCGCCGATGGCGGAAACATCCGCCCGGGAGGTGGTCAACGGGTCGCCGCGCTCCAGCAAATGATCCAGGACCGAGCCGTTGAAATCGGCGGGCAAATCTTTTGGAGAGAGGACATCTTCCGATAAAAGATCAACCAGATATGCCACCGGGCGCCCTTCAGCGCGGACGACACGCCGCACACGGGTCAGGTTCGAGCCGACCGGAAGCGCCAATAAATTCGCCAGTTCTTCATCGGCATTGACCGACTCGATGCTTAAGTCACTGACCGACATCTCCAAGCCCATGCGTTTGGCAATGGTATCGAGACTCTCGAGCACTTCAAGACCGCTATTGAGCGCCTGCACCTTGCCGACCACGAAGGTACCGGAGCCCTGCCTGCGGCGGATCAAACCTTGCGTTTCAAAGGAACGCATTGCCTCCCGCAGTGTGGCGCGCGAAACGCCAAGTTGTTTTGCAAGATCAGGCTCCGAAGGAAGCCGTTGACCTGCCGGGGTTTTATTGATCAGCGAGGCGAGATCTGCCTGCAACCGTTGAAACGGAAAGTTAGCCATTACGCCCTCAATCTTCCAGCACCGGGATGAAATCGAATTGCGTCACATCCACGAGACCCTTATCCGAGATGCGCAGTTCGGGGATGACGACCAGCGCCATCAAACTCAATTGCATGTTCGGATTATTCAATTCACTGCCGCACATCTTGAAACCATCGAGCACCGTTCCGGCTTTCTTCGCCACCACGTCCGCCCGCTCGTTGGACATCAAGCCTGCGATCTGCAACTCCACCAGACCTACCACTTTACCGTCGATAACCACCACCTGACCGCCGCCGCATTTCGCCAGTTCGTTCGCAGCGACTGCCATGCTTTCTTCATCCGTACCGACCACGATCATATGATGGCTGTCATGCGCCACCGTCGAAGCAATGGCGCACTTTCTTGTAAATTCAAATCCGCTTACCAAACCAACGGTGACCTTGCCCGTCGCGCGATGACGTTCCACCAGCGCGATCTTCGCCAGGTCTCGTTTGATATCCGTCTTGACCTCGCCGTTCTCGGCTTTGACCTTCATCCGCAAATGGCGGGTTGGCGCTTGATTCTCGATGACGCCGATCACGTGCGCCTCAATTTCGGACCCGTGATCTGCTCTTGTCCGAAGGGTAAAATCTTCGGCTGAAAGCTTTCTCTTCATGTGAATGGAGTTGGTCGCCCACTTGGGGTATTTGACCACCGGCAATTTGACCTGCCACTCTCCGCGCTCCGCAATAACCTGTCCCTTCGCAATGACCAGGTCGGCTTTGAAGTTCATCAGGTCTTCCACCAACAGCAGGTCCCCCCAGCGACCGGGAGCGATCATGCCCATTTCCTTGGTCACGCCGAAATGATCCGCCGTGTTGATAGTCATCATCTGGATCGCCGTCATCGGGTTCAAGCCTTCGCTGATGGCATGCCGCAGGACGCGGTCCATGTGACCGTCCTGGGTGAGCGTCTCGGCGTGAGAGTCATCGGTGCAGAGGATGAAGCGGCGCGAATCCATTTTCTTCTCGGTAATGGCTTTGACCTGATTCGCCACATCATGCCACGCGGACCCGTATCGCAGCATCGCCTTCATGCCTTGACGGACACGTGCGATCGCATCTTCGAGGCGAGTGCCTTCGTGGTCGTCTTCCGCGCCGCCAGCTACATAACCGTGGAAGGGAATTCCCAGATCGGGAGAGGCGTAATGCCCGCCGATGGTCTTGCCAGCCGCATGCGTCGCGGACATTTCATCCAGCATCTTCTTATCGCTCATGAATACGCCGGGGAAGTTCATCATTTCGCCCAAGCCGATGATGCCTTTCCAGGTCATGGCTTCGGCAACTTCCTTCGGTCCGATCGACGAGCCGGGCGTTTCAAGCCCGGGCGCAGACGGCACACAGGAGGGCATCTGCACCCAGACATGGATCGGCTGCTTCTGCGCTTCATCCACCATCAACTTGACACCCTTGAGACCAAAGATGTTTGCGATCTCATGCGGGTCGATGAACATGCCGGTCGTGCCCCGTACCGCCACCGCGCGGACAAATTCCGTCACTGTGACCATACCAGACTCAACATGCATGTGCCCATCCAGCAAACCGGGGACGAGGTATTTGCCTTTCGCTTCAACCACCTTTGTCTTTTTACCGATCGTGTGACTGGCATCCCGCCCGACAAAGGCAATGTGCCCTTGCACGATGGCAACGTCGGTGTTCGGAATGATCTCGCCTGATTGCACGCTCACCCATCTCCCGCCGCGAACGACGAGGTCTGCGTGTGCGCGCCCCATGGCAACGTCAACGAGGGTGGTGGTGAGTTTGGTGGAAGGGGTCATAAATGTCTCCGTCGAAAGAAATTCAAGATGCGTGGTAAAGAAAGACCACGCCAAGAAACCAGAACACTGCCAGGAACGCGGGTAAAAGCAAAAGCCATGCCAGGTATTTTTTACCTTCTCGTACCGCCGCGGCAGAACCAACCTGAAAGAACGGCAGCAGGATCATAAATCCATTAAGCGGTGGCGAGCCGTTGAGGTAATATGCCATCGGCAGGTAAAAAAGCGCGCCTAGAAACACCAGCCAGTAAAGATTTTTCCAGACCCCATAGACCGAAACGAATAAAGAAAGCGGGATGGAGACCCAGAAAAGCAAAGGGATTAACATATCCACTGCGGGTAGCGGTCACCCTTTCAACCACCGACAAAACCGGAAGCTACAATGTTGATAAGGCGGTAAACGAGGAAAACGATCACCGGCACAGGCAGGATCCAGGCAAAGATGGGTTCATCCCTGGCAATGAAAAATGCAGAGCCCAGCAGGAAAAGCGGCATCAACCGCACCGCCAGCAACAAACCAGCCCAATCGCCGAATACATACGTGGCTGGGAGCGCGAACAAAGCAGCAAACAACATAACGCTCGCATCCTTGCGGACGAGCGCGAAGATCATCAAGATCAAGGCAATGCCACCGACGACAACACCGGGGATCCCGCGTGAAAGCATGACCAACATGTTGACAACCACTTCCATTGGATAATTCCTCTAGCCAGCCAGCAGACGCTTCGCCGCTTTGTTATGTTTTTCGATCAACCTGCCTTGATCGACCGTCACGAGTTGACCTTCCTTGACGATAAATTTACCGCCTACAACCGTGTAATCCACATTCATGGACTGACCGAAGACGATCGCAGAGACGGGGTCGTGCATGCCGGTGTACCCAAGTTTGTTCAAGTTGACGGCAAAGAAGTCGGCGCATTTTCCGGGTTCCAGACTTCCGATATCCGTTCTGCCCAAAACCGCCGCGCCGCCGCGCGTACCAAGGTGCAGGGCTTCGCGGGCTGTCATTAATTTTCGATTGGGATCGTTGGAAAGGGAATAGCCCGTTAATCCCTCTTTGACACGCGACAATAAGAATGCATTGCGGACTTCCGCCAGCAGATGCGAGCCGTCGTTGGAAGCGGAACCATCCACACCCACACCAACATTGACACCCGCCGCCCGATATTCCTTCACCGGGGCAATGCCCGACGCCAGCCGCATATTGGAGGTGGGACAATGCGCCACGCCGCAGTTATGCTTGGCAAAGACCTTGATCTCTTCGTCGTTCACCCAAATCGCATGCGCGAACCAGACATCATCCCCCACCCACTCCACTTCCTGCATGTAACCGACGGGGCGATGACCGAACATTTGCATACAGAACTGCTCTTCATCCTCGGTTTCAGCAAGGTGCGTGTGCAAATGGACGCCGTATTGGCGCGCCAGCTTGGCAGACTGTTTCATTAAATCGGAAGTGACACTGAAGGGTGAGCAAGGCGCGAGCACGATCTGAGTCATCGCGCCGGGTTTGGCATCGTGATATTTTTCGATGAGACGCTGCGAATCTTTGAGGATAATCTCTTCGGTATCCACCACGCTGTCGGGTGGAAGTCCGCCTTTGGATTCGCCGAGGCTCATCGAGCCGCGAGACGCTTGCAGCCTGACCCCAACTTCCAGTGCGGCGGCGATCTCATCGTCAAGCTTGGATCCGTTCGGAAAGAGATAGAGATGGTCTGAGGCGGTGGTACATCCCGAGAGGGCAAGTTCCGAAAGCGCCGTCTGAGTTGATGTGAAAATATCATCCGGTTGCAGCCGCGCCCAGATGGGATAGAGCGTCTTCAACCAGTTGAAGAGATTCGCATCCTGCGCGGCAGGGACGGCGCGTGTGAGGGTTTGATAAAAGTGATGATGGGTATTGACCAACCCCGGCAGGACAACGTGCCCTTTGAGATCGAGCACTTCATCAGCCATGGCGGGAAGCTCGCTCATCGGTCCGACCTTTTCGATGATGCCGCGACGAATAAAAAGACCGCCCTCGGGAATTTCCCGCTGATGGTCATCCATGGTGACGATATATGCGTTTTTGATGAGGAGGGTTGTCATGGGATAGTCTGAAAGTCCAGTATTCGGATGGTTGAATTGTCACTTTATAGAGCAAGGCAGTAAGACTAAATTTGTCTGACAACTTATAGTGTAGCAAAAAAGGCGGGGGATGTCAAATAGACAAATGACATGTTTTTTTGTCAATAACTTGCAATTTGTAATCTTTGCAGGAAACCGTAATAACTTTCATCTTTATGTCATATCCCCTTAACTCAACTTTCATTTTCAACCGGTACAAATAAGAGACAGGGTGGCAATGGATTGAATCTCTGGTTCTGTTAGCGAAAGGAGAAACCATGAGCCAGCTCAATGACACTGACCGAATCCGCACAGTCACAAGCCGCACCTCCGCCATGCGTGTGTTCACCATCGGCGAGGAAACCCTGCGGCGCCTGACCGGTTTGATCCAGCTTGCCTTCAGCGTGTTGAACGGCATGATCGGGTTGCGTTTCCTGCTTAAGCTGATGGCGGCGAATCCGGAGAATCCGTTCGCCAGCCTGATCTACTTCATCACATCCCCGTTCATCTGGATGTTCCGTGATCTCACCCGCACACCCAGCTTCGAAGGCATTCAGATCGAATTCTTCTCACTCATCGCCATCGTCGTCTACGCGCTGGTCGGCTGGATCATCATTCAATTGATGTGGATCCTGTTTGCCCGCATGAAATGATGCAAACACTTTTCAATAATAAGCGTTTGCCCATGCCCCGTCTGTGAGCGGAATGTGTGTTAGACTGAATAGGTAACAAATAATCGGATCTTTCTGTCGTACCTTGACCGCGACCCTTTTATAGGGTCGCGGTCATTTTTTGTTCCAGCCGAGCTGGAGAAAGCAGTCATAAAATGGATATTCGAATTTACGTAGGCAACCTCAACAAGTCCACCACAGAGGCGGAGATCAACGCCTTATTCGCGCAAGCCGGTACGGTCACTTCGGTGGAACTCGTCAAGGACAGGAGTACTGGCGACTCAAAGGGTTTCGCATTTGTGGTCATGCCCGTGCAGGCAGAAGCTGATAAGGCGATCACCATGTTCAACGCGTACGCCATGGGTGAGAACACGCTCAAGGTCAACGTTGCCAAGCCGCGCGTTTAGCTTGCAACGATAAAAGTTAGCATCATTGAACATCCCAACCCCGCTGCAAGGCGGGGATTTTTTGTAATTACCCCAGAAAAGCACACTTGCAATCAAATCCAGTGTTTGCGCAAGCGCAAAGAAAGAACTCCATTCCGGATGTATAAATATGGTATGGAGTTTTAGCATGAAACATGGACCTGTCATCTTAATCGGTATTCTGCTCGCGTTTTCAACAGCCTTATTCGGGTTTCGATATTTCGGAGCCCATAAATTCAATGGCTATGTTTTGCCAGAACCGATCAAAGCCCCGGAGATCGTGCTGCGCTCGACAGATGGAGCCGTCCGCATCAGCGACTTTCATGGGAAATTGATCCTGCTGTATTTTGGTTATACATACTGCCCGGATGTCTGCCCGACCTCACTGGCAAACCTGAAACTGGCACTCGGCGAGTTGACACCAGAGGAAGCGGCTCAGGTTCAAGTCATCTTCGTCTCCGTAGACCCAGCGCGCGACACACCCGAATCACTTGGGCGTTACGTGGATATGTTCCGCGATGACTTCATTGGCGCAACCGGCACCCGCGAAGAGATCGACTGGATGGTAAATGCCTTCGGGGCAAAGTACACCATCGAACCGCCCGACGAGAGCGGTAATTACAACGTCAGTCATTCCGCCTTCACAATGGTGCTCGACCGTAATGGTTATTATGTGATGAACTGGGCGCATGGCACACCGTCCACCCAGATGAGCGAAGACCTGCGCTATCTGCTCGAACATGAGATTCCGATCAGCGCACAGATCCTTGCAGGCGCAACGTACACTCCCGTTGTATGCGCGGTGACTCTCGTCCCGGCTCATGTGCAAAACGGACAATGGCTGTACGAACATCATTGCGCCCAATGCCACGGCATGGATATGGCGGGCAACCCGCAGTGGCAGGTCGAACTGGCGGACGGCTCACATCTGGCGCCCCCGCTCAATGGTAGTAGTGAAGCGTGGACGTATCCGCAAACCGAACTGCTTTCCACCGTCAAAGAAGGACGCAACCTCGACAAGCCCATCCACATGCCCGCCTTCAAATCCAAACTGGCAGATTGGGAGATCGAATTCATCCTCTCGTATGTTCAAACCACATGGGATGTCAACCAATTAAATTATCAACACGGATTCATGACTCTGACTCCGCAGCCGACTCTCGCGACTGCCACGCCTCTTGCCCCGCTGATAACGAGTACGCCGTCCCCGTAATTGACTCTACCCGGAACGAAGGCAAATATCATCGAACTTATTTTGGGACGCGGACGAGCGCGGGCTGCGAAGCGCGCAGAAAAGTTCTTAAGAATCCGCGTTCGCAGCGTTGATCCGCGTCCCTTTTGCTCTTAAAAAAGACCTCACCCTTGAACCCTTAATTTAGGGGGGAGGCATGTTTGACTCGAACGACTGGAGTCGTTCGAGTCCGTACCCGCAAGTACGAACAAATGTGCTAAACTAAACGCATGTTTACCCGACTCAACAAACTTTATCATGAGTTCCCTCCCCGCTTCTGGATCATCGTCCTAACCTACTTCATCGACAGCGTTGGCGGGACGTTACTTTTCCCCTTCTTCTCCCTTTACATCACAGACAAATTCAACGTCGGCATGACGCAGGCAGGCATGGTGCTCGCCATGTTCTCCATCTTCGGAATTGTCGGCAACATGATCGGCGGCGCACTGACCGACCGCTTCGGGCGCAGAAAGCTGATCCTCTTCGGCTTGGTCTTCAGCGCACTCAGCACACTCACACTGGGATTTGTCAACTCGCTGGCGGTTTTATTCCCGCTTGCCGCCTTCATTGGTTTGCTCTCGGATGTCTCCGGTCCCGCGCATCAAGCCATGATGGCAGACATCTTGACCGAAAAACAGCGACAGGAGGGCTTCGGGCTTTTGCGCGTCGTCCGCAACCTGGCGTGGATCATCGGTCCGACGATCGGCGGCTTCCTCGCCAACCGTTCCTTCATGCTGTTGTTCATTATTGATGCCATCGTCAGTTGCATTGTGGCGGTCATCTTTTACACCTCCATGCCGGAGACCAAACCACAACACCACGAAGAAGAGCACAAAAAACACGAATCCATTTGGAAGACTATTGCCGGGTATGGCATCGTGTTCAAAGACTTTGCCTTCATCGCCTTCGTAGTCGCCGCCATTCTGATGGGCGCGGTCTACCAGCAAATGTATAACTCGCTCTCGGTCTACCTGCGCGACAATCACAGCATCGACCCGCAGGGCTACGGCTTCCTGATGACTACCAGCGCCATTACGGTCATCCTCTTTCAGTTCTGGGTCTCACGCAATATCAAAGACAAACCGCCCTTCGTCATCATGGCAGTCGGCACGCTGTTCTATATGCTTGGTTTCAGTATGTTCGGGCTCGTCTCGGTTTACTGGCTTTTCATGTCCGCCATCGTGGTCATCACCATCGGCGAGATGCTCATCATGCCCACCAGCCAGACCCTCGCCGCCAACTTCGCCCCCGTCGAAATGCGCGGGCGCTACATGGCGATCTTCGGGCTGACGTGGCTGCTACCCTCCACCTTCGCGCCGATGCTCGCCGGACTCATCCTCGATAATCTGAATCCCAACCTGCTTTGGTATGTCGGCGGGATATTATGCGCCGTCGCCGCAACTGCATTCTATTCCCTCCACTTGCGGCTCGGTAAACAGGAACGGTTCATCCCCAACAAGGAGTCGACCAGCTAGCTGGTCGACTTTTTCTTTTTATATTTGGCATACGACGAAAAGATATGCACCCACCACGGGGATAATTTCGTCCGATATTTTGCGCGTCGGATCACCTCTAGCATCCCATCTGGACCTTGGAACGGGTCGAGCAAAACGACAGATATTCCCACCTCGAAGCTTGCATGGGCGTCCGAGCCGACTGTGCCAGCCAGGTTGTGCTTCTCCGCAAATACCTGCGCGCGGACATTGAACTGCGGGTCAAGACAACGCGAGTTGAATACCTCGATCGCGTCTACATACGGGGTAATTTCCAACAAGTCTGCTTCCTTCCACCCGCCTTTGCGATGCGTATCATACGGGTGCGAAACACTGATAAACGCTCCCTGCTCCCTCAATATTTGAATCGCCTCTATCGGCGTCAACCCGGCGGGGATCTCCTCCCGCACGAACGCCGCCAGGATCTCCCCTTTCGTGGTCATGATTTCTTCGCCCACAATGACGAATTCCGGATCCACCTTTTGAGCCTCCAGTGCCCCCGCGATCGAATTGTGATCGGTGATGATGAGTCGGTCCAAGCCCTTTTTACGGGCAGCGCGGATCAAATCCACGGGCAGGGTGAGGGAGTCTTTCGAGGCATGGGTGTGGCAGTGAAATTCTATGGCAAGCATATATCAATTCTACCAATTCGATTGTCGAATCACCGCATTTTGCTTTAGAATCAATCCAGGATGAAAAAAGCCCTCGGAGGAATTGGTTCATTTCTGCAAACTCCCGCAGGTGTGATCGTCATGACAACGATCCTCTGGCATGGAGTGCTTTTAGGGCTGAAAATCCCATACAATTATTTAGTCAGCGCAGGTCTGTTCCTCTTTGACTTCATCCTTGCCTTCTACCTGTTAGACCGGTTGATCTATTTTTTCTCCCAGTTCATCCTTCCCATTCAAAATCCAAAAGACAGGGAAAAGATCTACCAGCGGGTAAAGATCTTCGAAGCCGGATTGAGAGGACCCACGCTTTTCGTCAAGAATGGTCGGGTCATCACGCATGAGGGCGAAGATCAAAGGCGAGGTCCGGGTGTGATCGTTCTCGATACCGCGAGCGCTGTCGTCCTGCGCACCGATACCGAGATAAAAGGCGCGGTCGGACCCGGGATCAAATTCACAGACGGTGAGGAGTTCATCGCAGAGAACATCGGCGTGGATTTGCGCGCTCAATGGCAGTTCATCGGTCCGCTGACGAGTGACCAGCCTTTCCTGAACCCGATCCCGATCTCGAATCCCAAACTCTACAACGATCTTGAAAAGCGCCGCCAGCAAACAGCCGGTTGGACCCGCGATGGATTTGAAGTCTGCCCGACCATCAGCATCAAATTCAGCATCAAGCGCCCGAACAAAAAGACACCGACCGAAAGCGGCGTCACTTCACAATACGGATTCGATGCGAATGCCGTCCGCCATGCCGTTACCCGCGAAGTGATCGAACTCGGGCGGACAGACAACAAACAAAGCCGGATGGAATGGAGCAAGATCCCCGCGCACCTCGTGGTGAATCTCTGGCGCGAGTATGTACGCAAGTTCAAGCTGGAGGAGTTATTCACTTCGCGAGGCGAAAGCGGATTGCAGCGCATCGAGGATATGATCAACATGCGCGTCCGGCAGGCAAAGGTCGTTGTGCTGGATGATACCGGCACGCCCACCGAACGCTGGCAGGACAGCCTGGAATACAAACATCTGCTCATGCGCGGGCTTGAAGTGATGGAAGTCCGCATTCACAATGTGCTCTTCGAACCGGCGTTGGAGGAAAACCTGGTCAAACAATGGAGCGCGGAATGGATGCGCGTTGCCAAGAAGGACGAGGAACTTCTCGCCGAAAAAGAAGCGCTGATCGAAACCGCGTCACGAGATGCGGCGATCAAACGCTTCGCCCGGATCGTTGCTCAGAAATACGAGACGGCTGAAGAAACCCAGCGCGACTCGTTCACCATCCTCCAGGACCTGATCGGACCGATCCGCGAATCCATTCTCATCGAAAGCCGCGCCAACGACGATATAGAGATCCATCTTAAGAAATTGAACGATATCTGGAAATGGCTGTTGATCAACCACCGTGATGCGAATAAAAAGCAAGAGCAGGATCAGGAAAAAGGATGAAACGCTCCGTCTTCCAGCGCGATGAGCTGGCATCTCTCCTTTTTGGTCTGACCGATAAAAGCGTCGATTTCAGGAATCGCTGGCGCATGGCTGCCGGCGCGATCCTTTGGCTCGTCCTCAGCGGGCTGACCATGCTCCTGAATGTATTCTTCGCGGAACAACCAATTCATCGGGCGGTCATCGTCGTCATGAGCTTCGTAAAATATGTCCCCCTGCTCTACGTGGTGTACGAGGCGGCGAAGCAAAGGGCTGCGTATTATCTGGATGATATCTTCGAATTACAGAACGAATCGCTTGCCGCAAATTTCATCGAAGAAGTAGCCTTCGGCGGAGGATACGAAAACATTACGATCAATGAGGGCAAGATATCCCCCGAGGACGAGCAATCGCCCATCATCCTCATCGGCGGACCCGGCAATATCCAGGTCAATCTGGGAAGCGCCGCCCTGCTCGAACAATTGGACGGCGACCCCGAGGTCATTTATGCCAGAAGCAAACCCTGGAAACTCGGCAGGTTCGAACACATCCGCGAGATCGGGAAGTACGATGCTGTCGGCAAACGCGAGTACGCCGTCATCAACCTGCGCGATCAGTTCGTCGGCGGGCTTTCCGTCAAAGCGCGGACGAAGGACGGCATCCTCATCGAAGCGCTCGATATCAAGGTCATCTTCAGCATCCTGCGAAAACAACCTGCGCGGTACGACCAGGTCGAACCCGATCCGTATTCCTTCGAAGAAAAAGCAGTGCGCGCGCTCGTCTACGACCAGACCATCATCACCCCGCCGCCCGCCTCCGCCACTGGGGTCGGCTTCCCATGGGATACTTCGGTCATTCCTCTGGTGATTTACGAGATCGAAAAATTGATCACTTCGCGCACGTTGAGCGAGATCCTCACCAGCATCAGCCAGAGAGAAATCGACACCATCACCAAAAGCGAGGATGCGAACGCTCAAATGCGCGTCGAAATGACCGGCGAACATACGACTGCCAACAAAGGCAATCCGCTCAGCCTGCCGCACTTCGAACAACGTTCCAAGATCACCGCGATCTTTTTCAGCGACGCCTTCAAGGAAAAAGCTGCGAACATGGGCATCACCATCCAATGGATCGACATCGGCACATGGCAGCTCCCATCCGGGACGATCCTCGAAAACTTGAAGCAGGCGTGGGCGCTCGCGCGCGAGAACGCAAAAAGACGCGGCGCGCTCGAACGCTCTGCACAAAAACACGAAATGGATGGCTTGCTCGAACTGGTACGCAGCGTCATCATCGTGAACTTTGAGAAGACCACCGAATCACGCAGACTATCCGAAAGAGAGACGCTTGAACTTGCAAAAATGATCGAGAACAATCCCGAAGTGGCAGCATCACCGCTGCTCTTCCGCCAGTTGACGCAACACTCCGCCAGCAAACGGGACGCCAACACCATTGCACTTGAAATACTCAAGGCGATCCGCAAAGAACTCATAGCAGGCATGGACCTGATCGAAAAAGAGAACAAGCCCGAGCCGGAAAAGAAAGCAGACCTGATCAAGATCGAGCGTGCCCTGCACGAAATCGACCAACATGTATTCCGTTATATCAAACCACCTTCAACTTCAAGATGAGACATCCCAACTTTCAAATCACCCCTGAGATCACACGCGCGCTCAACCTGGGCGCGCCTATTGTCGCGCTCGAATCCACAGTCATCACCCACGGGCTGCCCCGTCCGCAAAACCTTGAACTGGCGCGGAACATGGAAGCGCAGGTACGCGATACCGGCGCAACTCCCGCCACAGTTGCATTGCTGGATGGAAAGATCCGCATCGGTCTAACCGACCCGGAACTGGTCCGGCTTTCTGAAAGCGAATCCACTCTGAAAGTCAGCAAACGCGATTTCGCCACAGCCATTGTCAAAAATTCGAACGGCGGCACCACCGTCGCAGGCACGATGTTCGCGGCGAACATGGCAGGCATCAAGGTCTTCGCCACCGGCGGGATCGGAGGCGTCCACAAGGAAGCAGCCTTCGACATCTCCACCGACCTTCAAGCCCTGGCGGAGATCCCCATGATCGTCGTTTGTGCAGGCGCAAAAGCAATTCTTGACCTGCCAGCCACGCTGGAATATCTCGAAACCATGGGCGTCCCAGTCATCGGGTTCGAGACCGATGAATTCCCCGCCTTCTACTCCCGCGAAAGCGGACTTGGCGTAAGCGCCCGCCTTGATTCCCCACAAGAGGTCGCAGAATTTGCCAAGTCACATTGGAGCCTGGGCATGCGCAGCGGCATCCTCGTGACAAACCCGATCCCCGAAGCGGATGCGATCTCAAAGTCAGAAATGGAACCGATCATCGCCAAGGCATCCATTGAAGCGATGGAAAAAGAGATCCACGGGCAGGCATTGACCCCGTTCTTGCTCAGTCGCATCAGCGAATTGACGCGGGGCAAATCCTTACATGCCAATCTCGCTCTGTTGTTGAATAACGCCCGCCTCGCCGCAGAAATCGCAAAAGAACTCAACACGAAGAAGAAGGATTGGGCGATTTAGTTTTGTAGTTGGGTAGTTTATTAGTGCAGTAGATCGGAGACAAGATGAAAAACGAATTTACGCTTTCAGAGACGTTCAATGCCAGCGCAGAGACCCTATACAAAGCCTGGCTATCCACCGATGGACACACGCTGATGACGGGCAGCCCTGCAAAAGTGGACGGCCGCGAAGGGGGCGCTTTCACCGCCTGGGATGGTTACATTTGGGGAATCTTCCTGAAATTAGAGCCACACAAACGGATCACCCAATCCTGGCGCACAAGTGAATTCCCTGAAGAAGCTGACGAATCGCACGTGGAGCTTGTCTTTGAACAGGTAGGGAACGAAACAAAACTAACGCTCGTCCATACGGAAATTCCCGAAGAGCAGGATGGTTACAAACAAGGTTGGCTGGATTTTTACTTCAAGCCGATGAAGGAATATTTCGGATAACAAAAGAGAGAGCAGCTCAAGCCGACTGCTCTCTCTTTTACTTTTGCGTCCTTTTTTAGCTCTCACCTTTTACTAATTGTTTCACCATTTCCTCTGGCACCTGTACGGCGACTACTTCTCCGCGCACGGTAACTTCCCCGTTCACTACGATCCATTCTTCAATAACCACCTTACGTCCTTTCACTGTTTTCACCTTGCCGCGAACTTCGAGCACAGGTCCGAGCGGCGTGGGCTTGAGATAGTCGACGTGCAGGGAGGCAGTGAGATAGCGCAGCGGCGGCTCCGAGTCCATGTCGCGGTTTTCGGCGCGGTACCCGGCGGCTGCGGCTGTGCCAGTGCCGTGACAGTCGATCAGCGAAGCGAGCAATCCACCGTAGACGTAGCCCGGAATCGCTGTATGAAATGGCTTGGGCTGGAAATACGCCACGGATTCATCACCGTCCCAAAAACTTTTGATCTGGTGTCCAAATTCATTCATCGTGCCGCATCCATAACAATGGGCTAAATATTCGGGGTAAAAATCTTGAAAGGCTTTGTCTGTCATGAAGGAGTCCTGTTTCGATTTACGATTTTTGATTTACGATTTTTGATTTAGGATTTGCGATTTATGGTGTCGGAGATGGTGTTAAGCTCAGGTCGGGAGTGCCTGTTGGGATCAGCGCGGAGGTGGGAGTGAGCAGGCTTTCCAATAGCACGAAACGCCCGACCACTTTCCAATCGTAGCCCATGAAGATCTGAACTTCATATTGCCCCGCCTGCCAGCCATCGATCGGGGTGGAACATTCCGTGTAGCCGCCGATCCCACCGGTGCCCCACTCTTCCCGCCACGGCTCGGTTTCGTAGCAAATCAATTTTCTATCGCGATACCAGAGCGCGGTCCATTGCACGCCGGGTTGAGTATTGTTATAGTCGAAGCCGCCATACATCGTGCTGATCGGCAGCTCGAACACCGTCTTCGGGTTGACGGGATTGATCCCATCGAACTCCGTCGAGAATTGGATCGCAGTGAACACGGAATCAGGGTTCGGCGTGACCGGACCGGTAAACAACGCCTCGATCGCCACCGGCAGGAATGGCGTCAGAGTCAGCGTTGGGGTGTCGGAAACAGAGGGCGTTAGTGTCATAGTCGGGCTGAGCGTGATGGTGGGCGTCATTGTTATGGTCGGTGTTAATGTAATCGTGGGAGTCATGGATGGTGTCAGCGAGGGCGGAAAATATACATAGATCATCGACTCGCCGAAAGTCGGAAGCCAATACGCAAAAACCAACAGCAACAACGTAAAGAACAAAAAACGCCAGGCGGAGGCGTTGTACCGTCTGCGCAGGCTATAAAAGGACAACTTGCGTGCGGTCTGCATATTCTTGACCGCTGTACGTATCGAGAAGTATGCACCCACAACGGCAAAAAGGGCTATGACAATGATCCCTGCGCGAATATCCATGTCTGCGATTATAGCATGCGGTCAGTGATGGTCATTTCTCATGGTCCAAAGAGGTGCGCTAAAAGTTTGTAGATGAAGTTGCTCCCTTCGCCATCCTCAGCGAAGGATTTACTCATAGGTCGCCGCCGAGGACGGCGGCTTTGAGCATAGTTACAACGAACTTTGAGTGCTCCCGTCCAAAGTCTGGAGACTTTGGACTCCCGCCCGATTCTGTGTTAAAAATTGGGATATGACCAACGAAATCGTTCTTCTCAAATTGGGCGGATCGCTCATCACCGATAAAGACAAACCCTACACCCCACGGCTCGACAAACTGGCAGACCTCTCACAGGAGATCAAAGCAGTCCTGGACTCGAACCCGGGCTTGCACATCATCCTCGGACACGGCTCCGGTTCGTTCGGACATGTGGCGGCGAAAAAGCACGGCACGCGCAACGGCGTGCAAACACGGGAGCAATGGCAGGGCTTCGCCGAAGTCCGCTTTCAGGCTGCGGAGTTGAACCGGTTTGTGATGGAATCGCTTTTTAACGCGGGGGTGTCCGCCATTTCCTTCCCGCCATCGTCTTCGATAGTCTCCAATAATCGCAAAGTCATGCATCATAATATTCTGGCTATGCGCAAATCCATGGAAGCCCACCTTTTGCCGGTTGTGTATGGAGATGTAGCATTCGATGAGTCCCTGGGTGGGACGATCCTTTCCACTGAGGATGTCTTCAAGTTTTTGGTCGAGCAGTTCTCCCCCTCCCGCATTTTGCTGGCGGGTATCGAAGCCGGTGTGTGGGAAGATTTCCCGGCGAGGACCAGGCTGGTGAAACAGATCAAGCTGTCGGATTATGAAGCGATGCGCGCAGGCATCAAGGGTTCGGCGAGCACCGATGTCACTGGTGGGATGAAAGCCAAGGTGGAGGAAATGCTATCTCTTATCCAACATAATAAAAACCTGACTGCACAAATTTTTTCGGCTGAGGAAAGTGGATTCCTTTCGCGCGCACTGAAGGGCGAGAATGTTGGAACTCTTTTAACTGCCTGATATGACAAAGTTGTGACGAAAAACTCTTGCATTTTTCGGGGTTTATTCCGATAATATGACAGGAAAATTATATATAATCTTCAAGGAGAATCTATGGCTACCAAAAAGTCTTTGAAAGCGAAAGCCAAGCCGAAGGTTGCAGCAAAGAAGGTCGTCAAGAAGGTCGTGAAAAAAGCGGTCCCCGCGAAAGCTTCCTTCCAACCGACCAAGCTGAAACTGGTACGTCCCGTCCCTTCCGATATTGACATCGCACAAGCCGCGAAACTTAAGCCGATTTTGCAGGTGGCTGAAGAACTCGGCATCCGCCCGAACGAGCTCGAATTGTACGGACCATACAAAGCCAAGATCAAGCTTGAAATTCTGGAAAGACTTAAAAACAAACCGAACGGCAAATATATTGATGTAACCGCCATTACGCCCACTCCGCTGGGTGAAGGCAAAACCACAACCACCGTCGGGATCTCGCAAGCCCTCGGCGCACTTCTGAACAGGAAGGTGATCACCGCCATCCGTCAGCCTTCGCAGGGTCCGACCTTTGGCATCAAGGGCGGCGCGGCAGGCGGCGGATATTCGCAGGTCATCCCGATGGAAGATTTCAACCTGCACCTGACCGGCGACATCCACGCCATTACCGCGGCGCACAACCTTGTGGCAGCGGCGCTCGATGCGCGTGTGATGCACGAGAAAATGCAAGATGACGAGAAGCTCTTCAATGCGCTCTGCCCGTTGGACAAAAAGGGCAACCGCAAGTTCTCACCCACCATGCTGCGCCGCTTGAAGAAAATGGGCATCAGCAAGACAAATCCCAATGACCTGACCCCCGAAGAACGTAAACTCTTTGCGCGGCTCGACATCGACGATGCCACCATCACCTGGCGGCGTGTGATCGACATCAACGACCGCTTCCTGCGCGAGATCGAAGTCGGACGCGGCAAGGATGAAGCGGGACATGAGCACATGTCCGGCTACGATATCACTGTTGCCTCCGAGATCATGGCAGTGTTGGCGCTAACCACCTCCCTCGAAGATATGCGTGACCGCTTTGGACGCATGGTGGTCGCCACCAACAAACGCGGCGAAGCCGTAACCGCAGAAGACCTCGGCGTAGCCGGCGCAGTGACAGTCCTGATGAAGGACGCCATCAAGCCGAACCTGATGCAGACTCTCGAAGGCACACCCGCCACCGTTCATGCGGGACCGTTCGCCAACATTGCCCACGGACAATCCTCCATCATCGCCGATATGATCGCACTCAAGCTCGTCGGCAAAGATGGCTTCGTCATCACCGAATCCGGCTTTGGCGCGGACATCGGCATGGAGAAATTCTTCGATATCAAATGCCGCTACTCCGGCTTGATCCCGCAGGTCGTGGTGCTGGTCGCCACCGTCCGCGCGCTCAAGATGCACGGCGGAGGTCCGAAAGTGGTTGCCGGTAAACCGCTCGCGCCTGAATACACTGATGAAAACCTCGACCTGCTTCGCGCGGGTTTACCCAACCTCGAACGCCATGTTCAGAATGCCCTCAAATACGGCGTGAACGTGGTCGTGGCGGTCAACTCCTTTGCCACCGATACCCCCGCAGAAGTGGAACTCATCCGCAAAGCCGCGCTCCAGATGGGCGCAATGGATGCGGTTGTTTCCACCCACTGGGCAGATGGCGGTAAGGGCGCGAAAGCGCTGGCGGAAGCAGTCATCAAGGCGGCGGCAAAACCCAGCAAGTTCCAGTTCCTCTATCCTCTGGAAGACACCATCAAGCAGAAGATCGAGACCATCGCCCGCGAGATCTACCGTGCAGACGGCGTGGATTACACCCCCGCAGCCGAGGAACAGATCGAACGCTACACGCGCCTCGGGTTCGATAAACTGCCGATGTGCATGGCGAAGACTCACCTTTCGTTCAGCACGGATGCGACAAAGAAAGGCGCTCCGACCGGCTTCCGCATTACTGTGCGAGAGATCCGCGCAAGTGTTGGGGCTGGCTTCCTGTATCCTATCCTCGGCGATATGCGGACGATGCCAGGCTTGCCCACCCGTCCTGTCTTCTATGATGTGGACCTTGACTTAAAAACCGGTAAAGTTCTCGGTCTCTTCTAACAAATTTGAAAGTCAAAATCGACCCATCGGACATTCCCCGCCTGATGGGTCGATTTTCATCAGTACAGATAGGCTATGGGGAAAATCTTCCGTTTGAATATAATTTGAACTATGAACCGAGTCCCTATCCCCTTAACTACAAATAGCGACCCTGCAAAAATTCAGGACACTGGCGTTTCAGACCTAGCCGCAGCCTGCTACAAACAAATTCAGCGACTCAACCCGGTACTGAATGCCTTTATCACTGTCATCCAACCTGAACTGGATGAGATCCCACGCAATGGGAGTATGCCCTTATATGGGATCCCGATCGCCGTCAAGGATCTGTACGATACAAAAGGAATACGCACCACAGGCGGATCGAAGTTCTTCGCGGACAATGTACCGACGGAAGATGCTTTCGTCGTGCAGAAAATAAAAAAAGCGGGGGCGCAAATCATTGGCAAGACCAACACTCATGAAATTGCGCTCGGCGTAACAAATAACAATCCCCATTTCGGCGCGTGCCGAAATCCGTGGGATATCACACGCACACCCGGGGGGTCCTCTGGCGGGAGCGCAGTGGCAGTCGCCACCGGTATGGCGATCGCCGGGCTTGGAACGGATACCGGTGGTTCGATCCGCATCCCTGCGGCGTTGTGCGGCGTTGTGGGACTCAAGCCTACCTATGGGCGGGTCAGCCTGCGAGGGATTCTGCCGCTGTCATGGAATCTCGATCACGCCGGACCGATCACCCGCAAGGTCGAAGATGCGGCACTGATGCTGCAAGTGATGGGCGGATACGACGAGCAGGACCCCACCTCATTCAAAACCCTGCCGGGAGATTATTCCAGCCATTTGATGGACCCGATCAAGGAACGCAAGGCTGCGCTGGCAGTTGGAAGCTTCATCGAAGAAGTGACGGAACCGGAGATCCTTGATGCTGTGCGTGCCGCCGCAAGATCGCTCGAAGAACAGGGCGTGACCATCGTTGAGGTCAATACCGATTTTCTGCGCGAAGCCTCACTCGCCAACGCCCTGATGACCCAGGCGGACGGAGCGGCATTCCATCGCGAGCGGATGAAGGAACACCCCGACTGGTTCGGTGCGGATGTGCGTCAGCGGCTGGAGACAGGGGCAAGATTCACTTCCAGCGAGTATGCGCTGGCGAGGCGCACCCAGACCGAGGTCAAGCGGCGATGCGAATTGTTGTTCGAGGAATACGATTTTATGATGCTCCCCACAACCCCCATCCCTGCTCCGGTTCTCGAAGGCGAGGATGCCGTTGAACGCGCCCGTCAGTTAACCCGCTTCACCGCGCCTTTCAACCTCACCGGGCTGCCCGCGCTTTCCGTCCCATGCGGGTTTACGAAAGACAACTTGCCCATTGGCTTGCAAATCATCTCACGCGCATGGAATGAGTCCGGTGTACTGCGCGCGGGGTTTGCCTATCAACAAGCCACCGAGTGGCACAAAATGAAACCCGAAATCGTAAAAGAGGCAGGATAACCTGCCTCTTTTTTTTATGAACCGTATTTCTGAAGAACACGGAGGAATATGTCTTTGTCCTCCGGCATGATCTCGATAAGCTCGAACCCGACCCGATACAAGTTCGGTTGGATATCGTCGATCTTCTGCCACTTCGTCCGCCCAATAAAAACAATATATGGAATACTACCCAGGTCCGGGGTTAATTCGAGGCGAAGGTAGTAATCCTTGTTCATCGGCAACGGACCCACAGTTTCAAGGCGTAAACCGATGGCGCTGACTTCCACCATGTGACCCAGGATCTCTCCCGTGTCATCATTGAGAACGCGCATGTAAAAAGAAATGGCTCTACGCGGGGTGGTTCGACGTTCAGGCATAATATCCTTCCGTGTACAGGGAATGGAAATGCAACATTTCGCACATACTACCACTTCACACTAAAAATCGAAATATGCCGTTTGTCCTGTTTTCCAGATCAAATATCGAATAGATCGCGTTTGCGCTTGAGCCCATCCGAAACTGGCGGGTAGGCGCGCATAAAATCTTCGCGTTCGCCGAATACTTTCGACACAAATCCCATCAACCCGCGCCGCATCTGGATGCCGCCCTGCGAAGCATGCTGGGCACTCGCCTTGTGTTTGATCTCTGAAACCGGGCGGGTATTCAAACGCACATGCACTGGAAAATCCACCTCGGCAAGTTCCTTCAAGTTGATATCGCCATTGCGGCCCCACTTCGACGGGTCTTTCCCGATGAGCGGCATGAGGCGGGTCATCGTTTTCAAGAACCAGCGTGGAAAAACCTGGAAATAAAGCGCCAGCGGTCTGAACGGCTCCCCCGCTTCCGGGTGAAAGGAAGAGTCGTCGGCATTGGCAAAAGCAAGCACCGTCGCTTTGTGGATGTGAATATGGTCCGGGTGTTTGTATCCGCCGATCGGGTCGAACGTGATGACCACTTCCGGTTTGATCTCGCGGATGTGCTTCACAACCTTTCCCGCCACTTCTTCGATCGGATGATTGATCTGCGCATCGGGATGCTGGTTGGCTTCCATACCGGGCATCCCTGAGTCGCGATACCCCAGGAAGATGACCTTCTTCAATCCCAATTCTTTCGCGGCACGCATCAATTCATCGGTGCGCATCTCAGCGGTGTCTTTGAAACCTTTCAAAAACTCCGGGTCCGCCGAACCTGCCTCCCCGCGCGTCGCACAGACGTAATAGGTCTCATATCCGCGCTGTGCATACAACGCCAGCGTCCCGCCCAAGCCAAAGGATTCATCATCGGGGTGGGCAAGCACCGCTAAAATCTTTTTCGTCATGTTTACCTCTTCGCTAAATTTATTTTTTAGATGCAGGAACCGTTCACAAGTTTACCCCAGTGTGATAGAATTTCGCCCGTCGAAAAGGAGTACTGACATGGAGATGACTTTCTAAACCGCACCGTTGGGTAACCCTGCTGTAAATTATCAGCCGAGGGCAAGCCCTTGGCTTTTTTATTTAACGTTTAGGAGTCATCATGCTTAGTATTCACAACCTTTCAAAAAATTTTGGCATCCAGCCAATTCTACAAAACATCAACTTCAATATTAGCGCAGGCGAACGCATGGGTCTGATCGGACCCAATGGCTGCGGCAAGACCACTCTGATGCGCATCCTCGCGGGTCTCGAACATCTTGATTCCGGAAATGTCGCTTCGACACGCCCCAATTTAAGAATAGGATATCTCGCCCAGGGACTTGAATTCGACCCGGGGCAATCGCTTCATTCCGCGCTGGGGCTTGACTCTGATTCTCAAAACGACCCCTCCGCTGAAATCGAGTCACTTGCCCTGGCGTTATCCCAGAACCCGGGCGACGCTGAACTTCAAGCACAATATGATTCGGCGTTGTATAAACTATCAACGGTCGGCACCCAGCCGTCGGCGGTGTTGGAGCCACTGGGTTTGTCCCACTTCCCTGCCGATACTCCCATCGCCCATCTCTCCGGCGGACAGAAGACCCGTCTTATGCTCGCCAAAGTCCTGCTTGAAGACCCGCATCTTTTATTGTTGGATGAACCCACCAACCACCTCGACATTGAAATGCTCGAATGGCTGGAAGACTGGCTCAATCATTTCAACGGCGCGGT
Organism: uncultured Anaerolinea sp.; assembly: GCA_964372045.1. Taxonomy (GTDB): domain Bacteria; phylum Chloroflexota; class Anaerolineae; order Anaerolineales; family Villigracilaceae; genus Villigracilis. The sequence continues at coordinate 11,771 of CAYJPO010000019.1, read as the reverse complement.
GTTGATTGTCTCGCATGACCGCACATTTTTGGACAACACCGTCACCACCATCCTCGAACTGGACGCTACCACTCACACCATCCGCGCGTTTGACGGGAACTACACCAACTACCTGGAGCAGAAACTGCTCGAGTACGACAAGCAGGCGCAAGCCTACCAAGACCAGCAGGATGAGCTCGCGCAATTAAGGCGCGCGGCGAAACACGTCCGTAGTTTGACGGTCATGAAAAAAGGCGGCAAGGCAGATGGCGGCGATAAATTCGCCAAGGGTTTTTTCGGCAACCGCGCCACCAAGAATGTGGCGGGCAGGGCAAAGAATATCGAGTCCCGCATCGAACACATCCTGACCGAAGAAAAAGTTGACAAACCACACGGCGCCTGGAAGCTCAAATTGGATTTCGGCGCGCCTGACCATCAATCGAAAGATGTGCTGGTGACGGATAATCTCTCAATTGGCTACACACTAGAAAAGCCGTTGCTGACGAATATTAACGTATTCATTCGAGCCGGTCAGCGTATCGTGTTGACGGGTCCCAATGGTGCTGGAAAAACGTCCTTCATCCGCACGGTCGTCGGAAAGATTTCCCCGCTATCCGGCTCGTTCCGTTTGGGCGGCGCGACCAAACTCGGTTACATGGCGCAGGAACAGGAACTGCTCAACCCGGCATTGAATTCGGTTCAGACCATTCAAAGCATTTCCGCCATCAACGAGACCGAGACGCGCAACTTCCTGCATTACTTTCTCTTCAAAGGCGACGCCGCGCTGCGCCCCGCTGGTGACCTTTCCTTTGGCGAACGCGCGCGCCTGCAACTGGCGGTGCTGGTGGCGCAGGGCTGCACCTTCCTTATCCTCGACGAACCCATCAATCATCTCGACATACCTTCGCGGGAGCGCTTTGAGGAATCCTTGGAAAATTTCAATGGGACGATCCTTGCTGTGGTTCATGACCGTAGCTTTATCGAACATTTTGCGACCGATGTTTGGCAGGCACGCGATGGAAAAATTTATAAATAGGAGACTGTAACATGATCACTTACCGAAACTACGAAGACAAAGATTGGAAAGCCATTTGTCAGATCCACGACCGGGCAAGACCTGATGAACTCAAAGGCTCCTGCGACCCGCGCGGCTTTATCCCCATCGAAGAGGATAAAGAAATCGAAGACTTGCGAGCAAGCAAGAAATTCGTCGCCTGTGAAGATGAGACCGTTATCGGGTTCGTCGGTGTGGATGACGATTATCTCGCATGGCTTTACGTTGATCCGTCTCATTATGGCAAAGGCATTGGGCGTGAACTCCTCCGCATCGGGATCCGCGAGATCGGCGAAGGCGCGTGGACCATTGTGCTTGATGGAAACAAGAAAGCAATCGCACTCTATGAGAGCGAAGGCTTTCAGGAGATCAGCCGATTCGATGGCGAGAACAATGGGTATCCATGTACCTGTTTGAAGCTAAAAAAGACAGGTTGAATCCCGCCAATAACCCTTCAAATCATTCCGTAAAATCCGCGGACAAAAACAGGTTGTAAATAATTCTCCAATTGCCTATGGCAAATAATCTTATAATCTGACAATTACAAGTAGATCTGCTGATAACTAAAAAGGCGAGAGGAAAAGGCATGAAATTCGAAACATTGGCAATCCACGCAGGGCAGGAACCCGACCCGAACAACGGCGCAGTGATGACGCCGGTCTATCTCACATCCACGTACAAACAGGATGGGATCGGTAAACCGCGTCAGGGATATGAATACTCGCGCACATTGAACCCAACCCGAAAGGCGCTTCAAGATTGTTTAGCCGAATTAGAAAGTGGACAGTGGGGATTGGCGTTCGCCTCGGGCATGGCGGCAACCGATACAGTTTTGCGATTGCTCTCGCAAGGCGATCATGTCGTTGCTGGGAACGATGTCTACGGCGGCACCTTCCGCCTCTTTGACAAGATCCTGCGCCGCTTCGGTCTTGACTTTACATTTGCCGACACGACCGACCCTGAGAATCTCGCCGAAGCCCTGACCCCGTCCACGCGGATCGTGTGGCTGGAGACTCCCACCAATCCGCTGTTGGCGGTTTCTGATATTCGTGCGGTTGCGGAAGTGGTGAAGCATCATCCCAACAAACCTTTGCTGGTCGTGGATAACACCTTCGCAACGCCTTACCTTCAACGTCCGCTCGAACTCGGCGCGGACCTGGTTGTCCACTCGATGACCAAATATCTCGGCGGACATTCGGATGTGGTCGGCGGCGCGATCGTCGGCAAGGATAAAGAACTCGGCGAGAAGCTGGCGTATCTGCAAAACGCCATTGGCGGCGTGCAGGGACCGATGGATTCATTCCTGGTACTGCGGGGGATCAAAACCCTGCCTGTGCGCATGGATCGTCACGCCCAAAATGCGGAGCGCATCGTCGAATTTCTTGCGAAGCATAAAAATGTCAAACAGCTGATCTACCCATTTCATGAGAGTCACCCACAAGTCCAGATTGCGAAGCGACAGATGCGCAACGGTGGCGGCATGATCTCATTTATCCTGACCGGCGGACGCGAGGCAGCGATCAAGGCGGCTGAATCCACAAAGTTATTTACGCTGGCAGAATCGCTCGGCGGCGTCGAATCGCTCATCGAAGTCCCTGCGGTGATGACGCATCTCTCCACACAAGGTTCCACGCTCGAGGTTGACCCGGGTTTGGTGCGCATCTCTGTTGGCATCGAAAACGTGGACGACCTGCTCGCAGATCTTGAACAAGCGTTGAAGTAAAAAATAAACCTCCCGATCGGGAGGTTTATTTTGCCTTTATCGTGACGAGGGTTACGTCGTCATCCTGTTTGGAACCATCCTGATACGCTTTCAGGGTTTCCAACAGGCGGTCGCACACATGCTGGGCGGTCAACACAGATAAACTACTTAATAAATTTTTGATCCGCTCCAAGCCGAAGGGCTCGCCTTTTGGATCGCGGCAATCGGTCATCCCATCCGTGTACAGGAGCAGGGTGTCGCCGGGCGCGAGGGTGATCGATTTTTCGTCCAGTTTGATCTCATCCCACAAACCGACCGCCATGCCGGGGCTGTGCGGAATCCGCTCGACGCTGCCATCCGGATGCAAGACCAACGGCGGCTCGTGACCTGCCCGCGCGTAGGAAAACTCACGTGTGTCCAGATCAAGGATGCCATAAAGGACGGTGACGAATTGGGTGGATTTTTGCAGGCGTGTGATGTGATTGTTCACCAGGCGCATCACATCCGCAGCAGTGAGACCGATATCCGCTTCCGCCATGATGAGCGCATGCGCGCGCGCCATGAATAAAGCGGATGGCACACCTTTATCCGCCACATCACCGATCAAAACACCGATGCGTTCCCCTTTGAGGCGGAAGACATCATAAAAATCGCCGCCCACCTGACGGGCAGGCAGAATGCGCGCGCCAAATCCGAACCCATCGGTCTCAGGCAGGACATCCGGCAGAATACTCAGTTGAATATCGGCGGCAACCTGGAGTTCGCGCTCCATGCGTTCCTTTTCGATCAACTGATCCTGCGCGGCTTTCAATTCATCGTATGCTTTTTGAAGGGCGTGGTTCTTTGCCACAAGGTCATGGAAGGCTGCTTCATTGGATGAGTCCAGCCGCTCGCTCATGATCCCGACCATAGAATACGCGAGCAGGGGCCACCGCTGAAGGACTTCGTTGAATTTCTCGCGGCTCATGACCCAAACCTTGCTGGTCTCCCGCGCGCGGACGCTGGCTGTCCGCTTGCCTTCGGGCATGATCAAGCTCATCTCGCCGACGTATTCACCGGGTCCGCTGACGCGCAGGAGCATTTCATCCTTGCTGTCGGCTGCCAGAACGATCTCCAGCTTTCCATCCATGACCACATATAAACTGTCCCCCGCATCCCCTTCATGAAAAAGATAATGCCCCCCCTCGTACACTTCCACCGGGAGTTCGTCAACCAGTTTGAATAAGTCAAGGTGCGGCAGACCCTTGAATAAGGGGATCTTTAGAAAGACTGTCTCATCCATCGCTATTCACCGCGCAAGTCCATGACTTCTTTCCCGGCAAGTTTGTCCTGAATACGGCTCGCGACCAGATCGAGATGACTGGGTCGGTTGGCGTAATCCAGGTCGTCCGTTTGGATGGTCAGGACCGGGCAGAGGTCGAACGCGCCAAGCCACTCTTCATAGAACGAATCAAGCAGCGCCAGATATTCGGAGGTGATCCCTGTTTCCATATTGCGTGCGCGCCTGCGAATGCGTTCCACGAGGACAGGCACCGGCGCCTTGAGATAGATCAACAGGTCCGGTCTGGGAAGACCGTTCACAACCAGTTGGAATAATTTTCGATAAGCGAGGTAATCGCGTTCATTCAAATTCCCCATGTGATGCAAAGCCCGCGCAAAGATGTGCGCATCTTCATAAATACTGCGGTCAAGGATGGACGAGCGCGCGTCTCGCGATGCTTCCAGATATTGATCTGCACGATGGCCGAGAAAGAAAACCTGCAAATGGAACGACCATGCGCCCATATCCCCGTAAAAATCGGAGAGGTAGGGATTATCCGCTACAGACTCGTACCCTGTCCACCAGCCAAGCCGTGCGCCGATGCGTTCTGTCAGCGTTGTCTTTCCTGCGCCAATGTTGCCAGCCACTAAAACAAGATGTTTTGCCATAGTCGGGGTATTTTATCATGCCCGGCGGTTGCGGGTATAATTTATCAAAAGGAGACCATATCATCAATGAAAATTCGCGACGCGTCCGGTTGGACCATGTTCATCTTTGGAATTCTGGCGCTGCTGCTGGGCATCATCGGATTGGTCCGACCTGAAATCCTCCTATCCATCCTCGGCTTCGAAGTGATCGAACGCACACAGCGGGCTGCGGGTGATTACACCATCGTATTCATGACCGCATCTTCCATGGCGTCCTTCAACATGGGCATCTACTATGTTTTCGCCGCCTTGAACAATGTGAAAATTTTCTACCGCTGGACGGTTCCCTTCCGGGGCGTAACCTTCCTCGTATTCACGTCCCTGGTGTTATTCGGCGTTGCTCCCCAGCGCTTCCTGGGTGTTGGCATCTGGGAGTTGACAGGCGCAATTGCAACCGGCATCGCTCTTTACCTGGAAACACCAGGGTCACCTCAAGCCAGGGAGAGTTTGGCATGAAATCAAAATGGATCGAGTTCAACGGCAAGAAGATCTTCTATCAGGATTTTTCGAACAATTTCTTCAACGAGAAAGCCGTCATCGAAGAGTTGAGAGAAGTCCAGGAGGTCGTACTCAGCCAACCGGAAAATACCACGTTGGTGCTTTCCAATTTTTCAAATACCGAGATCACTACAAAATTAATGCCTCTGCTCAATGAAGCCTCCAGCAAGACCAAGGACAACGTCCGTAAAACGGCGGTGCTTGGGGTGTCCGGGATCAAACAAGCCCTGGGTGACCTGCTTTCCCGCATCACCGGGCAGGAATTGAAGTACTTCGATAACGAGACCGAGGCAAAAGAGTGGCTGACAAAGGATTAAAAGGTTTAAAGTTCGAGATGAAACCCAGACTTTTGATCATCGTTCTACTTTTGGTCATCGGCGCATTTTTATTTTCATGCGCCAACAACCAGACGGAACAAACCGGCGCGGTGGATACTAACGCTGTCCGCACGGAAGCTGTGGCGACATTCGCCTCTTCCCTGACCGAAAGCGTGGCAGCCGTCCCTACAACTTTCCCCACGCCGACACTTGAGCTGACTGTCACCGCGACACCTCTCACCACCACACCTGAACCCACGGCGACGACAAATCCGTGCTTCAACCTGCTTTACATTGACGATGTCACCATCGAAGACGGGACACGAATGAAAGCGGGCGAAGTCTTCACCAAAACGTGGCTGGTGCAAAACATCGGGGGTTGCGCCTGGAGAGCGGGATTTACCTTCCAGCATTTTGGCGGCGACCCAATGCGCGGAAGCACCGTCACGCTCACTGAAGCCATCCCCACCGGCGCGAAACGTGAACTTTCAGTTGAACTCGTCGTACCCAGCGGAATCAATGGGATCATCGAAAGCTCGTGGCGCATGGCAGACGATACCGGCAATTTCTTCGGCGATACGCTGACCGTACAGATCGTTGTCGGCGACATCACCACCCCGGCAGTGACGAATACGCCATAATCCAGAAAAGACGCGAAGTTCAATTAATAGAAAAAGGACGCAGCCTATGCCGCGTCCTTTTGTTTTGTCGGTTCGGAATTTTATTGACCCATCGTTGTCATACCCGGCTGCGCGATCGATTCAATAGCGACCTTGGTTTTGTCGTTGGGGTCATACTTGACCATCAACGATGCGCCGGGAACGTACATTCCAACCTGAAAACGCCCAACAAATGTGGTCGTCTCCGCCTCGAAAGGCTCGCCGCCCATCGGCATGACCCGCACCCGAATGCGAGCCTGCGGGTTGTCGTTCATCGTCACGCCGGTATCCTGCACATTGAGAATGACCGCCGGGGCAGACACACCGGATTGGATCACATTTCGATTACCAGCCATATTCTTGAAAGTACTGCCGAAGGCTTTATACATGAGAAAGCCGGTTCCGCCGAGCACAGCGAGGGTAAGCACGCATCCGCAAACGACAGAAATCAGTGTAATAAGAATTGAAGCGCCGCCAAGAAGTTCCATTTGAGTTCTCCATGAAAATAAAATTTAACAAAGTCATTGTATCAATCTAAAATCAAAAGCCAACTCCCCCGTTTGGGGGAAGTCTCCATCGGGTAAACTTGGTGCATGTCCAACCTTGCCGATGTCGTAAAACTTTTTCTCAAACTTGGTTTCACCGCCTTTGGCGGACCAGCCGCTCACATTGGCATCATGCATAATGAAGTTGTCACCCGCCGCAAGTGGCTCACCGACGAAGAATTTTTAGACCTGCTCGGCGCAACGAATTTAATCCCCGGTCCAAACTCAACCGAGATGGTCATTCACATCAGCTACCGTCATGCAGGCTGGCTGGGGCTGATAGCGGGCGGCGTGTCGTTTGTCCTGCCTTCGACCCTGATCGTGCTCGGACTCTCCTGGCTTTACGTTCAATATGGAACCACGCCACAGCTTGAGTGGCTGATGTACGGCATCAAGCCGGTGGTCATCGCCATCATCGCGCAAGCGTTATGGAATCTTGGAAATAAAGCCTTCAAAAATAAATTATTGATCTTCATCGGGGTCGCAGTCTTCGCGCTCTACTTTTTGAAATTGAACGAGATCGCATTGCTCTTCGCTGGCGGTATTCTCGTCATGCTCATCGTCAACGTTCAACGTCTCCGAAAGATCAACCCCGCGATCTTCATTCCGCTTGGCGGCGCGGCGCTCGCGCAAACGATTCCCTTCAGCCTATCCACCCTGTTCCTGACCTTTCTCAAGATCGGTTCCGTTCTATATGGCAGCGGATACGTGCTGCTTGCCTTTCTCCGCAACGACTTCGTCCTGCGCCTCGGCTGGCTCACCGACCAACAACTCATCGACGCGGTTGCCATTGGGCAGATTACGCCAGGTCCACTATTCACAGCGGCAACCTTCATCGGTTACATTCTCGGCGGCACAAGCGGCGCACTGCTTGCCACACTTGGAATCTTTTTACCATCTTTCTTTTTTGTGGCGATTTCCAATCCGTTGATTCCAAAAATTAGAAACTCGACGTGGATGAGCAGTCTACTGGATGGAGTAAACGCATCTTCTCTGGGACTGATGGCGGCTGTGACCGTCCAGTTATCATTCTCCTCGCTGACAGATTTCACGACGATCTTGATCGCCCTCGTTTCGTTGATTTTGCTTTTGCGCTACAAGATCAATTCCACCTGGCTGATCGCGGGTGGCGCGTTGGTTGGATTGGTGTTGTCTCTGTTCTAAAACCATGTCACCTCTTCGGGGTTTTTAATTTTTGTTACCCCATTCCAAAATCATGTCATCCCTTCGGGATTATTTCGGTAAAATCAGCATATGCCCATTTCTTCCATCTACTCCAAAACTATCACCATCCTGCCCTCAGCCATTGACGAGAACGGACACGTCAACAACGTGGTCTACGTTCAATGGATGCAAGACATCGCTGTCGAACATTATGCTTTCATCGGCGGTGTCGAAGCACAGGGAGCGGATGCCACCTGGGTTGTCCGCGAACATCGCGTCGAATACTTGCTGCCAGCCTTCGAGGGTGAGGAGATTGAAATCCGCACCTGGGTGGAGGATTTGCGTAAAGTACGGTCGTTGCGGAAATATGAATTTGTGCGAAAAAATGACGGGAAAGTGTTGGTGAAAGGCGAAACCGATTGGGTCTTTATGGATATAAAAACGGGACGCCCGAAGGCGATTCC
>CAYJPO010000019.1:0-3321 GCA_964372045.1 uncultured Anaerolinea sp. | reverse complement strand
TCGCGGACGATGGGCATGTTTGACGCCAACAACGGACGTCCCGCCGCCATGTATTCGAGCACTTTGATCGGACAGGCTCCCTGCGTCACGTTGCGATCATTCAAACTGAGCGGCGCAACGCAAATGTCAGCTTGGGAGATCAATTCGGGGATTTCATGATGCGGGACAGCCGGTTGGACAGTCACATGCTCTTCCAAGCCAAGTTTTCTAATTTGCTTTGCCAACATCTTACGCTGACGGGAACGTCCGCGCCCGATGATGTGGAGTTTAACCGGTTGCTGTTCGAGAATCTTCGGCAAGGCTTTGATGACGATGTCCAAGCCCTGCCAATCGGCTAGAGTGCCGATGTATAACAAAACCGGATCGCACCCATCGCGGACAGGTAACGGCGTGACGGGAAAGTCTGAGGGGCTGACCCCGTTCGGGATGACAGTCACCAGCTTCCGGCTTGGTCCGAGCGAGGCGATGTAATCGCGAGTCACGTTCGATGGGCAGATGATCGCGTCCGCGAGGTGCAGAGTCGCCAATTCCTGTTCCTTGATCTTGGCAAGCAGACTTGGATCCATGCCGGGGTAATGATATTTGAGTTCGATGGAGGGAAGTCCGTTCACCTCGAACAAGGTCTTGTAACCGAATTTCTTTTTGTTCTGCGTGATGTGGAAACCATCCCATACATTTCGGAAATGGACCACGTCATAATCGGGATGCAGCGCGAGATGCGCGAGAACCGACTTGCCAAAATGCACGGCACGCGCAAGAAAGTTCTGCGAAAGATCCTGCGAAATGCGGGTGACGCGCGCGCCCTCGATAGTATCTTCGGGGGGGAGCAAACCGTCGTTCGGCGTGATAAGATGGACGCTGTAATCCCCATTGACCAATCCGCGCAAGTTGTGGAGAATATGGGTACTTGCCCCTTTTGGGCTCGGAACGATATCGAAGGCTGTGTAGAGAATATTTGTCATTTTTATTGTGTCATTCTACCTGCAACGCGCAACAGGCACACGTGAGGGAGCGAAGCGACCGAAGAATATCTTCGCCGCTCGGTAGAGACCCTTCGCTTTGCTCAGGGTGACATGATCAGTAACAAAATTATAACTCGGAGGACTGGATGGAGGCTTTTCTTTGCGGTTCCGCTATTGCGGGCATTATCATCATCTCACTATTCTTTTACCTGTTGAACACCGCCCGGAAAAAGGTCAAGACTACCAACGATTTCGGGAAAAAGAATTATGCGCCGGTGTATGTCTCCATTGCCGATAAACCGGATGCGATCATCCGCGGTATGAACGAATTCGTCACCAAGGTGCAAAAGACCGAGACCACCGGCGACAAGTGGCGCTGGATACCCATGCTCATCTTTTTCGCGGGCATCGGGTTGATGCTGATTGACGTTCTGCTTTTCCTGCTCGGATACACATCCTTCGTCTTCATCGCAGGTGGATTCATCCTTTGGATCGCCGCGGTCGTGATGGCGCGCAGTCTGCGCAAGAGCGATATCCTCGATTTTTCGCCGCGCTATACCGGCACAAAGGAAATTCTTCACACCCTGCGTGATGACCTCAAACCCGGCGCTACTTTCCTCGGTCATCTCGACCTGACGGGTTCCATGTTGCAAACCAAAGTGGCGCGCGAAACGCAGGACACCCAACAGCGCACGACCCAACTTTTCAACGATCCCTGGCTTTCGCTCAAAGCAAAATTATTCGATGGCAATGTGCTGCGCGTGACCGCCATGCAAAAAACCAAGAAGCGCAAATCCTATTGGAAGCGCAGCCGTATCAGCGGGAAAATGAAAATGAAGCCGGAAAAATTCAAAGGCTCCCAGCAGGAACTGAAGGTGCGCATCGTCGTTAACCCTGAGGCGTATGTCATCAAGCCGAACAATCAATTTTCTTTGAACAAAGATGTAGGCAAGTACAAGATCGAACAGATCAGCACGGAAGGCGGCATGATCAACGTCGTCGCCGTCTCCCCCTTCGAGGAGGTCGAACAGGAACACATCCTCGGCTTTCTCAAATCTGCATATTCTCTTTTGGAACGAAAGGCTGCATAAATGAGTCGCAAAATCATCCCCTTTATCGTCGCGTTCGTGTTGATCTGTCTCGTCATGGTCGTGGCTGGCGTGTTCGCTTTCAGCGGCGCGGTCAGCGCGGAAAAATTTGGCAGTGACGTGGCGTGGTCACAACCCTACTCCACAGCCGAAAGCATGAAGGTCATCGACCTGACCGGAGATGGACAGGATGAATTGTTCATCCAAAATACAAGTAATGTCAGCGCGTATGACGGCACAGGCACACCGCTTTGGAGTCTCAATTATTCCCAACCCAAAACCACCCTCGGTGACGTGAACGGCGACGGTGTTGAAGATATTGTCGTTTACCACATGAGTTCGGGTCCATCGGTGGATGTGATCTCAAAAGGGAATGCGACTCAACTGGCGCAATATCTTACTGGTGTTGTTACCCCTGCGCGTGTGGCGGTCATCCGCTTCACAACCGGACCTCAAATTGTCCTCGGCGATTCCTCGGGCAATATCCTCGCCTTGAGCACGGACGGCGCACCGCTTTGGTCTGGCAACGTCGGCTCGGCTGAGATCCGCGGCATGGATGATGCCCGCATCGGCGGACAAGTCCACGTGGCGATCGCTTCCAACGATGGGACGGTCAATATCTTCGCTTCGGACGGGCGTCTGGTCTGGCAGGTCAATCAGGAACAACTGCGCCGTATGCGCGCCTTCGACCTGAACGCGGATGGCAATAGCGAGATCATCACCGGCGGCGAATATGGCGCGTTTAAAATTTACAGTGCAGTTGACGGCAGTGTGATTTTCGAGAAGTCGCTCGGGCAAGCCATCAGCGAAGTCCGCGAAGTGGAGTTGGACGGCGACCCGTCCTCGCGTGAGATCGTGGCAGGTGGAAAAGATGGCGGCGTGTGGGCGTTCTCCTTCGACGGCACAACTGTCAGCCAGATGTGGACCGGTTCGTTATCCGACAAGGTGACCGAGATCGCCGGTCTCGACATCGACGAAGACGGCAAGCAGGAAGCGGTCATCGGCGACGACGCGGGCAATGTTGCGGTCTTCACCGAGAACGGCACGCGCAATAACCTGCCCGACCATTCCTCCGGCATCACCCGCATCGATATCGGCAAGCTCGGGGACGAGCGTTATGTCGTCATCGCGGATTACAACGAAGTGCAAACGAACAAGGTCAATTTCAGTTCCATCCCCGGATTCCAATTCGCACCGCTGGTGGTCGGCTTGATCGTCTCGGCGGTGATTTTGGTCATCGCCGCGATCCTCGCATCCATTCCGCCCAAGCC
>CAYJPO010000018.1:41304-60652 GCA_964372045.1 uncultured Anaerolinea sp. | reverse complement strand
TCGCTCCCAACTTGGGTTTGAGCGCCAGTTTACCATTTTTGAGATAACTTCTAGTCGCTTCACTTTATCCGGCGCGGATGGCTTCCCGAATGGAACCTGTTGAAGCATTGCACAAGGCACAATAAAGGAGAAATATCATGGAAGTCGCAAAATTAATCGATGTCACTCGCGTTTATAAGATCGGTGAAGTGGAAACCCGCGCCTTGAATGGTGTGAGCCTGACGATCGAAAATGGTGAATTTACGTCGCTGGTCGGACCGTCCGGGTCTGGTAAAACGACATTACTGCAATTGATCGGTTGCCTCGACCAACCCACAACCGGAAAAGTGTTCATTGCTGGAAATGAAACCACCAACTTGAACCGCAACCAACGTGCAGACCTGCGCAAAAGCACGCTCGGATTTGTATTTCAATTCTTTGCGCTCATCCCGACCCTCACCGCATACGAGAATGTGGAGATGCCGCTCCTGTTGAACGGCAAGTCTCCGGCACAGCGAAAAGAACGTGTGATGGAATTGCTCAAAGGAGTTGATCTGACCGACCGCGCGCATCACCGCCCCGATCAGTTGAGCGGCGGACAGCAGCAGCGCGTTGCTGTCGCCCGGGCGCTGGCAACCAATCCCACCGTGATCCTGGCAGATGAACCCACCGCCAACCTCGATACCACCAACGGGGAACAGGTGATGGAGATCATGAAGAAACTCAATCAAGAAACTGGCGTTACATTTGTCTTCGCGACACATGATCCACGTGTCATTAAGTACGCCACCCGGGTAGTCACCTTGCAGGATGGTTTGATTATCAAGGATACCAAGTAAAAAACATTCCCTGATAAAACCTTTGCAAAACCTGTGCATTCTGTTATAATGTAGGACATAAACTGAAAATACAGGTTTGGAGAATAGAATGAAAAAATCGTTTTGGGTAATTATTAGTTTGCTGGCGATCGTTCTGTCAGCTTGCGGACAATCCGGCACGACCGAAGCTGTGCCAACTGTCGTGTTGGAAGGAGGCAGTTCGACCACCTCGCAGTCTCAAAGCAGCAGTGACACGGTCGCTGCATCCGCCATTGTTGTGCCAATCCAGGAAGTGAATATGGCTTTCACCAGCGTCGGACGCGTGACTCAGGTCAACGTGCAGGTGGGCGACAAGGTCAGCGCCGGGGACGTGCTGGTTCAGCTCGACACGTCAGTGTTGGAGGCGAGGGTTCGAGAAGCAGAGGCGAATCTCCATTATGCGGAGATCCAGCTTAGTTATTTGGTCCGCAATATGGGTTGTCGCGGTGAGGGATGCGCGCCATCGCAGCAGCATATCGAAGTGGCTGAGAACGACGTTGTCAAAGCCCAGGCATTGGTTGATTCTGCCAAGGCTGTCCTCGCCGCTCAATCGAATCTTATCGCGCCGATAGCGGGGACGGTCGTCTCTGTGGATGTTGCCCCCGCCGAAACCGTGTCACCGGGGCAGGTCGTCGTCACCATCGGTGATCTGTCGAAGTATCGCATCGAGACCACCGACCTGAGCGAGCGCGATGTCACCCGCGTCCAGGTTGGGCAGTCGGCGACGGTTTTCATCGAAGCCCTCGGCGAAGAATTCGAAGGCAAGGTCGCTGATGTTGCCCGCATCTCCTCCGAACTCGGCGGCGATGTGGTCTATGCTGTGACCATCGACCTGAACAAACAACCCGAAGGTTTGCTTTGGGGTATGAGCGCAGATGTCGAGATCAGCGTTGGCGAGTGAGGCTGCCATGAGACGATTGATCCTCTTAGCCATTGGCTTGCTCGTGCTGACGGCTTGTGCCAGCCCGACCCCCGCCGCACCCGCGCCGACCGCCGCGCCGGTGGAAGATGTCTATGTTTCTTCACCGGATGCAGTCATCGCTTCAGCGGAAGTTGAACCCGCGCAGGTTTCGCAGATCGGCTTTACCATCTCAGCGCTTGTGAAAGAGATCCCCGTCAATGAAGGGGATGTGGTCAAGGCTGGCGATGTTCTCATGGTCTTGAACACGCCCGATCTTGAATTTGCCATCATCTCTGCCGAAGCAGATTTCAATGCGCGCACTCAAGCCGCCGAACTGCAAAAAGCCGACAAGGTGCTGTACGTCGACCCGAACACAGGCTTCAAGCGCTGGTACAGTCTTCCCCCTGAAGTCCTTCAGAAGGCGCAGGCGAAAGCAGACCAGGCGAAAGCCACGTGGGATTCCGCACTGGCGAGTTTTGCACAAGCAACCATTTATGCGCCCTTTGATGGAGCCGTGGTGGATATTGCCGTCATTCCCGGTGAATTGGTGCAGGTCAATCAGGTCGTGCTTGTGCTTGCAGACCTGAACGATCTTCAAATCACCACCACCGACTTGAGCGAACGCGACATTGCCCGTGTGAAAATCGGTCAGAACGTGGAAGTTACCATCGAAGCGTTGGACGTGACCGTCACCGGAAAGGTGGTCCGCATTTCACCCATCGCCGAAAACGTCGGCGGAGACGTGGTCTACCCCGTCACCATCGAGTTGGACGAACAACCCGATGGCTTGTTGTGGGGCATGAGCGCCGAAGTACAGATCGAAACCAAGTAAACGACAAGTCCCTGGCAACAGGGACTTGTTTTTATTTAAGTACAGTGAGATTTTTCCTACGGTTTTTATGGGGACTTTGAATCCTTGTTTGCCAGCACATTTTGAATGACCGAAAGCAGACCGGGCCAGCCCAGCGCTTTTTCCACATAGGCATCGCAGCCGGACTCAAAGCCGCGCTTTCTTGATTGGGCGTCGCCATGCACGGAGAGCAATACAACTATGGGGGCAAGCGGCATCGCCTTTAGCTGACGTGTTACATGGAATCCGTCCACATCCGGCAGTTCGATATCGAGGATGATCAGGTCGGGGTCGAGCTGGGCGGTCTGTTGCAGCGCCTCCGAACCATTGGAGGCGCTGCCAATTACGGTCAGACCCGGTTCATCTTCGATCAGCCACTCCAGACTCTCCCGCACGGAAGCGGCATCGTCCACAATTAAAATGCGGCACATGTCTCGCGAGGTTTTGGCGGGGTGCATTTGATGGTTGTCCAGGTTCGGATGAGGTCTGGTTCATAACTGACCGGGATCATCACGGCTTGAATGCGCCGATCACCATTTGCGATGCCACGGATGCGGGGTCACCTTCGCCCCAGGCGAGGAACAAAGTGTCGGCGGAAGCGACTGCGGCGAGATTGAAATTGGACAAGGTCGCGTCGAGGTTGAATCCATTCGCGGGGGTATCCAGCGCCCAGGTGCCGGTCTGTGGGTCGGACGCGAGATGGCGCAGTTGGACTTCGAATTTACCCGTGCCGTCATCCTCCAGCCATGCCACATACGGGACATTCCCAACAAAGACAATGATCGGCGTGCGCGCATCATGATTGGGGTCAACGTTCAAACTGCCGCCCACTTGCAGGAAGCTGTTGCGGGTGGTTGTATCGAGCCGGGAGACGAAGACCTGCCACTTTCCGTTTTGACCGAGTTCGGGCCATGCGATCCACGGGACTGTGCTCTCGCCTGCGATGGTGCTACCCGCAGCCATGGATGCATCCTTTGCATCTTGCAGCGGGTTGATGTTCAAGGCGCACGACGCGTCATCGTTCGGGTCGCAGGTCGGGACGTTGATCCATTTGAATCCGCCCGGGCTGTTGGCATCTGCCACGCCGCGCGCGGTGAAGATGCGGCTGGGTTCGTCGCGCCCGGTCTCATGCCAGGTCACCCATGGCACGGAGTTCGCGGTCTCTGCGAAGACGCCGGTGGGATGGAGCGAGATGCGGAAGCGGTCCACGTTCAAGGTTTGCTCACCGTCTTCGCGCACCTGACCGACCGTCTCCCAACTGAAGCCGCCGATGATCGTCGGGTCGCCGGAGTCATCCTTCACACCCTTGGCGACGAAGATCTGCACCGAAGATGGGTTCGAGTTCGAGACTTCCTCCCACGCGACCCATGGGACGGGCGGCGTGCCGGGTTCGGTCGAGCCGGAGAAGATGAATGGGTGAGTCGCGTTGCGGTTCGTGGCGATGTTCAAGCTGGCTTCTCCGCCGCCTCTATCCTGACCCGCTTGCTGCCACAAACCAGTGTCGGCGCTGAAGCGGCTGGCGAAGATCTGAGAGACATCACCAAAGCCCGGGCTGGGTTCAGACCAGGCGGTCCACGGCACGGCGCGGTTCTCGCCTGCTACTGTGATGGTCGGCGAATCGGCGAGCACGTTGATGTGAATGTTTACCGAGGAGCCGCGTGCCTGAAAGGCATCGCCGACCAATTCGCTGACAAAGATCTGCCGCACCCCGCCTGAGGAATTCTCAGACCAGGTCGCCAGAAGCGTGTTCGATGCGGTCAACGTGAGAAACGGACTTTGCGCTGCTTGTGCCGGGTCACGATTGACCGTGCCAATGATCGAGAATGTTGGACCGGTCGCAGCGGGTTCAGCCGTTGCAGGCGCCTCAGTAGGAGGGATCGCGGGAGTTTCATCTGCTGCCGACCCGCCGCAGGAGATCAAGATCAGGCTGATGACCAACAGGATGATAAATTTTCGTAAATTGGTGAATCTACTCATGGGTTGTTCTCCGATCTTCCGGGATCACTCTCCTGGAAGAATAAGGGGTTGGAAAAAGATTCCATACACAAAGGGTTGCGATGTTTCATTGCCGATGCTAAAAAAGCTCGACGCCTTTTAACGTGGTGACCAAAGCGGCATCCGCTTGCAGGCTGGGGTCGCCAATGGTCACTTTGATATTGGTCGTATCCACGCGCAGAGGCGCGCCAGCAACCGGTGTGACAAATTCGATCTTTCCGCGTACCTGGACTGTGGACGCGAAGGAACCATCCGGGTCAACAACTGCGCCGACGACGACTTGCTGACCGTTGTATTCGGTAATACCGCGATACAGCCCAGCAGGTCCACCGGCGGTCACGAGTGTGCCGCTGAATGTCCAGGCGCGTCCTTCAGTGTTGATGATGGTGCCGGTGAATGAATCAGCGCTCACTGTGCCTTCGAATTGAACTCCATCCGGGCTGACGCCTTTCACTACACCATCCGCGCCGATATCCCCGGAATACCAGCGGGCGGCTTTTAGGTTGAACGCATCATCCAGACTGCACACGTAGACCGCGAATTTTCCATCTTCAACCACGATCCCGACGCGCGCGCTTTCAGGGGCATCTGCAATATGAGCGATGTACGAAACGGCTCCAGCCGATGTGGTGTCTACATTCTGCCCGCCGCATGCGCTCAGCAGGGTCAGGATCAGAAAGGCGACCAGTAAATTCCAGGTGATGTGCGTAAAACGCTTTGACTTACTCTTTATTCCTAACATGGTGTACCTATTCTTTCTAAAATAAAAATTATCTGTGCAGGGCGCCCGCAGACCGGTCATATGGACTGGTTCAAGATCGAACCGATCTGCGAAACACCCTTGTAAATGTTGTTTATCGAGTTACGGATTGATCGGTTCCGTCGTGCCATCGATCGAGATCAGGAATTGAATGAGCGCGGCGCGGTTCGCCGGGTCATCGAGCAAGCCGGTCACTCCACCCGCTTCGCGGTGCGCCTGATTTTCCATAACGCAATCCAATGTGGGGCAGGAGCCGTTGTGGAAATAAGGCGGGAAGGCAGAGATGCTCAACAAGGACGGTGGGTTGTAGCCCAACTGCCCCAGCGCTGTGAAGTTATTGGCGTTCTTCTCGATCGGGTTCGCGGGATCGAATGTGCCAACAAGCTGTAGGAAGCGCGCGAGCTGACCAACGGGTGGTTCCGGCGCTGCGCCGAGCGTGATCGTCTCAGGGAAGGGGGAGACGCGCGCGTAATCGACCTGCGGCGTTGACCACTTCGCTCCGCCGTGACATGCCTGACAATTCGCCTGCGTGAAGAGCTCGCGTCCCTTTGTGATCTGTTGACCGGTTTCACTGTTCGGGTCGACGCCGCGATAAGGCGAGACCGGCGACGGGACCCGGGACTGAGTCCAGGCGACGATGGCATCCCATGCGTTGAATCCGCCGATGTGCAGTTGAACGCGATTGGCACTGGGCGGGTCGAACGCCTTGACGTTCGGGTCTGGATTTGTGGTGCCTTCGAGGACGATCAAACCTGCTCCGCCGGAAACGCCGCGGATGTTCAACTCGAAATCTTCCAATTCATCGAACACGGCGGAGTAATTCAAAATGCGTTGGTTGCCGGTCGGGTTATCGGGGCTGAAGGTGCCATTCAACGGGATGCTTTTGCGCGGACCGGACGCGAACGCCCATACCACCCCGTCGCTCAACCCATCGGGGTGACAGCTCGAACAAGCCTGCCAGCCTTCATTCGACATACGTTCTGCCACGCCTTCGTCGAACTCGCCGCGCGAGGAATGGAACAACTCGTTGCCCGCGAGGAACTTCGCCGCATCAGACCCGGCTGCGGGTAGATCCGTTGACTGGATGCGACTTGTCTCGGCTTCGGGTGATGCGGTCAAATCCACCACGGAGACATCCTTCGAAATGAAGTTGTACACGTACGCGCGCGTATCCGCATTGTTCACCACGATCCCGCGCGGATTTTTATGCACTTCGATGGTGTGAACGCGGGTCGTTTCCCCTTCCGCGGGCAGGCTGACGACGGTTGGAACTCCGCTGTCGTCGAGGGTGATCTTCACAAGCACATCGCTGGCGGCGGAGACCACATAGCCTTCATTGGACGCGTGCTCGAACGCGATCGCCCAGGGATTGGCGACGAATAATTTAGGCGTGAATGTCTGCGTTTTGACGGCGGCATGCAGATTGATCGTCCCGCCGGAAAGCTCGGACTTCGCAGCAACATCGAAGACAGATAGGAACGCCTGCGTATCCACGTTGAATTTGACGGGTCCTTCAGGCGATGCCGCCACGTTCGGCAAATATCCGCGTCCATTCTTCAGGACGATGGATTGCAACTGGTTCGGATATGCAAATGTGGGGTCGGCTGTGGTTCCGCCGAACACGCTTCGGTCCGCGGCGAAGCCTGTATCGTGAGCCGCGAGCGTGATGACGCCTTGAATTTGAACGTCGTCGGTCGTGGAGATCACGAAGACTTTACCTTCACTGCCCTGATCCAACCCCGGTCCGCCAGATGCGGTTGGCTGGGAAAGGAACTGGGCGACATAAACGAACTGCTGACCCGTGCCGCCGTTGTTGTTGGTGATCGCCACGCCGCGCGGCTGAACGCCGGGAATGTTGATGGTGCCGACCACGGTGTTGGTTGCCGTGTCAATGATGGACACGCTGTTCGAAGCGGAGTTCGCCACGTAGGCACGGGCGGCATCTGGTGTGAGCGCAATGCCGTACGGCTCTGCGCCGACAGGGATGTCCGCGACCTTGGTCTGGGTCGAAAGGTCGATCACCGAAACCGTGCCGCTGACCTGGTTGGTGACATACGCAAACGCCTTGTTCGGCGTGATGACCACCGAACGCGGCTCTTCACCAACTTGAATTTCAGCAAGTTTGGTGTTGGCGTCTCCTGCCACGTTGATCAACGTCACGGTACCGTTCAAGGTGTTCGTGACCGCCAGTAATGAGTCATCGTCGCTGATGGCGATCGGGCTGGAGTAACTTGCGTTCTTCGCGATCGTTGAACTCGTCACCGGGATCGGGACATCGGAGGTGGCTTGTTCTCCTCCGCCGCACGCGCTCAAAAAGACGAGGAGTGCCACAATAAGAAATCGAAAAAAATGGGTGGATTGTCTTGCTCGCATAACATCTCTCCTATGGATATGTCGGTCTTGTATCGAAATAAAAGGGATACGTAACCAATGACGCCCCTCACATCGAGGGGACGCGCCTTTATCTATCCATGATAGAGGAAAGTGTTTTTGAATCACACTGGATTGGGGGAGGAAAAGCAAAGAAAAAGGTTAGCCATTGAGGCTAACCAAAGTTAGGGGATGCGAGTGACTATTGTATGAGCCTGTTTTTTTGCGAACTACCTCTGATGCGTAATTGCAAGCGTTATTTCAATTTCACCAACCCATGCTCTATGGCATACAGCGCGGCTTGTGTGCGATCGGCTACTCCCAGTTTATCGAAGAGCGTACTGGCATAGCCTTTGACCGTTCCTTCGGTCAGATGCAGGGCAAGCGCGATCTCCTTGTTGCTTTTGCCTTCCGAGATCAACCGTAGAATGTTGAACTCGCGCTCGGTCAGGCGGTCATGGCGGGCTTCTTCATTGCCGGAGACCTGCCGCATCAGGAATTTTTGGGCTTCCGGGTGCAGAGCAGGTTCTCCCGCAGCCGCCGAGCGGATGGCGTTGAGCAGTTCGAGTTTGAGCACATCCTTGAGCAGATACCCGATCGCGCCCGCCTGGATCGCATCGCGGATGCGCTGGTTCTCGGAGAACGATGTCAGCACCAACACGCGCGTGGAGGGACTGACCTCCAACACGCGGCGCGTCGTTTCGATCCCGTCCAACCCCGGCAGGACGAGGTCCATCAAGACAACATCGGGATGGTGCTTCTTCGTCAATGCCAGCGCCTGCTCGCTTTCGCCAGCCACACCGACGACCTCGAAATCGGTCTCTTCGCTCAATAAAGTTTGCAGCCCCTCACGGACGATCTCATGATCATCCACGATCAACACTCGGATCGGTTTCATGCGTGGACCTCCTTCAACGGAACAACGACTTCGATAACTGTTCCCTTCATCGGCTCGGAGAGGACGCGCAGGGTTCCGCCCAGCGCATCTGTCCGCTCCTGCATGGTTTTCATACCAAGTCCGCTGCCCGGGCTTCCATCTCCCTGTTGAACGGTTTTGGATGTGATGCCTACCCCGTCATCGCTGACCGAGACGTGAAGCATGTCCGGTGCGACTCCTCTGACGCGAATGGAAATGTGAGACGCGCGGGCATGTTTGATCGCGTTATGGAGAGCTTCCTGAATGATGCGATAAACACCTTCTTCGACCACCGGAGCGCTTCCAGGAACCCGCCCCGCGCTCGCGCTGAAAAATTTTGAGCCGTCCCCATCCACTTCGACCTTGACATTCACCCCGTCGAGCGAGAAGTCTTGGGCCAGCAGTCGCAGCGCTCCCAACATTCCGTAGTGGCGGATGCGCTCCAGACCGGTCAGAGTGGTCGGGATATCCTTATCCTGTGAGTCGTCACCCGGCTTGAGTTCGAAAAGAAGCGACCGCATTTCGCGTAACGCCATTTGGCTCAGTTCCAGCATCCGCTCCACCCGGCGTTCTCCTTCGAGCGGATCGCGCCGCCATGCCGGGGCGATGGATTGTGCCATCAGCGTGGTGCTGAAGATCAACTGGGTCACGGAATCGTGCAGTTCGCGAGAGAGTCTCTGGCGTTCCTGTAAGACTGCCAGTTGTTGACCGCGTTCATGCAAAAGCGTCTCCTGCACGCGGTGGTCGATGGCGATGGCTAATTGTGCCGCCACCGCGCGATAGGGACTGAGACTCTCCTCTGTCCATTTATGGACGCCCGGGTGACTGAGCACGACCAGCCCAATGCGCTGACTGCGCACCATCAATGGGATCATTGCCAGCGCCCACCTGCCGAATTCCTCCTGAATTTTGCGAAGCGACTCGGGCACACGCGGATCATGACGTACATCTGCGATGGCGATGGTCTGTCCGGTATCCAGCGTCGGGTCAAGCTCATCGCGGGAATAGGGCATGCGTTCTTCGAGACGTTTTGAACCGCCCTGCGGACTCCATTGTCCCCGCACCACGATGTCCGTGCGTTGTCCGTTCTCATCGAATTCATACAGGCATATCGTGCAGATGTATTGATTCCCCGCCGCGACCTGGTCAAGATAGGCATCGATGACCCCGTCCAGATCATGCGATACACCGATACGCTGACTGGTCTTGTAAAGCAAATGCATTTCATCGAGTGCATGCCGGGTCGCGTCGAACATATTGGCGTTGTGGATGGCGACAGCCGCATATTGGGCGAAGAGTTCCAGGGTCTGCGCATCGCGGTCGCTGAAGCGATGAGGCGCTTCCACGCCGATGCCGAAGAAGCCGATCATCTCTTCGCCCCACAGGATCGGCACGCCGATCACAGAATGTTTTATGAATTCAGCCAGAGTGGGTTGTTCAAGATCGCCGTACTGATCCAGTTTGATCGTTCGCCCTTCGCGCAGCACGCTTCCCGCCAAGCCGATGCCGGATGCCATTTCCGCGCCCAGTTCTTCGTCCGGCATGTTGTGGGCGGCAATGGTGCGCACCACAGGTTCGCCGTTCCGTTCGAGCACAAGACCGATCGTGCCGTGTGTGGCTTCGATCAAGGTCACTGCGCTGTCGAGGATGTTCGAAAGCAGGGGCTCCAAAGCCAATCCGCTGCTGATGGATGACATGACGCGTTGAAGAATGTCCGCCCGGCGCATGACATCGGCAAGATCCTGATCTGGGATTGGAAGATTTACTTTCAAGCGAACTCGCTCACGGATAAAAGCGGACCATTAATGTATAAATTATATACCAATCAAATAAGGAGTAGTCCCTATGGGTGGGTGGGGAGGCTGGGGAATTTAAGAGTAATCCCAGTGCCAGACATAGGGAAGTAAAATAGATTAATTGGTTATCGCAATCCTGTATATCCCAAAAAACACCCATTCGGGTTCAAGTAAATTGAAGGAGAAACCAGCATGACCGTCATTACAGTCATCGGCGCAGGCAGCGCCTCATTTGGTGAAAATACCCTCTCGGCGCTGATGCGTTCGAAGAAGCTTCGCGGTTCCACTTTGCGTCTGGTCGACCTCAACCAGCAGAGCCTTGATATCGTTTATCGCCTCGCCAACCGTTTGAACACGGAGTGGGATTCCGGCTTGACCGTCACGGCGCACATGCATCACAAGGATGCGCTCGACGGCACAGACTTTGTCGTATCTGCCATCGAGGTCGGACCGCGTGAAGAGTTGTGGAAATCCGATTTCGAGATTCCACTCAAATACGGTGTGCGCCAGCCGTATGCCGAGAATGGCGGACCCGGCGGCTTTGCCCACGCTGCGCGCAATGTCAAGCCTGTGTTGGAGATCGTCCGCGATATGGAGCAGGCGTGTCCCGACGCGTGGTTTATCAATTTCACCAACCCGATGGTGCGCATGTGCGACCTGGTCAACCGTCACAGCAAGATCAAGGCGGTGGGGTTGTGTCATCAAATTTTTATCGGCTATTGCTTCGTTGGGATCATGCTTGGCAAAGACCTCGGCATCGACGTCCCTGAAGGCATCACCGGAATGCAGGCTGACATTTTGAATCATCCCCTGCGTGAGCAGGTTGTCCATCAAACCTTGCCGCTTATCGATCTGCGCGCCGCCGGGACGAATCATTTCAGTTGGATCCTGTCCATCATCGATAAGCGCACCGGTGAGGATCTATATCCGCTTTTCAGGGAACGCTTCGCATCCTACGACCCGGAATTTGAGCCATTGACCCGGGAAGTATTCAACGCCTTTGATCTTTTCCCCGTCCCCGGCGATACCCACCTCTGCGAGTATCTCCCGTGGATGAGCGACCCGGTCACCAAACCGTGGGAGAAGTTCAACATCCGCTTATACGACTGGGAACTGATGGCAGGCTTGCGTGATTTCAGTCTCGACCGCCTGAACGAAATGGCAGATGGTGGCATGACCGTGGATAGTCTGCTCGACACCGATTCCGAGGGTGCGCTGGAGATGATCGAGAACATTGCACATGCGGGCAATCATTATCATCTGGCGGCAAACCTCCCGAATCTGGGACAGATCTCCAACCTTCCACTGGGCGCTGCCGTGGAGACTCCCGTCCATGTGGATGGGGCGGGAATTCACCCGGTTCACGTCGGCGCATTGCCCGAACCAGTCGCCGAACTCTGCCGCCGCGAATTGATGGTCGCTCAACTATCTATCGATGCCGCTGTGGAAGGTAGTTACGAAAAAGCCCTGCAATGTCTCCTGCTCGACCCCGTCATCACCGACATGAAGGTTGCCCGTAACATCCTCGACGATTATTTGGCTGCCTACCGCGAGCACCTGCCGCAATTCTGGAAATAGGTTTTTATAATTGTATAGCGGGTTAATAACCCGCGTTGGGTCAACCTTTACGCTTTATAAACAACCAGCCGCGGATTTTACGATAAGTGAGGTCCGCGGCTGGATTTATTTTGGCTTATTATTTTTTTTGATTTACGCTGCCTGCTTCTTCCACAACTCCAAAAAGTGCTTGCGGAATTTGCTAACCTTCGGTGCGACGACCGCCATGCAGTATGGCTGAAATGGATTCTTCGCGAAGTATTCCTGATGATAATCCTCGGCAATGTAGAAATCCTTGAGCGGCTCCACTTCGGTGACGATTGGATTATCCCAAATTTTCTGCGTATCCATCTCGCGGATGGTCTGCTCGGAAATACCCTTTTGCTCAGGCGTGTGATAGTAGATGCCGGAGCGGTACTGCGTGCCCGCATCCGCGCCCTGGCGATTCAATGTGGTGGGGTCGTGGATGGTGAAGAAGATGTTCAGGATATCTTTGAAGGTGATCACCGACGGGTCGAACTTGATCTGCACGACTTCGGCATGCCCCGTATCCCCGTTGCAGACGGCGCGATAACTTGGGTTGGCGACATGTCCGTTCGCGTAGCCAGAGTCGACGGAGAGGATGCCTTTCACCTCGTCATATACCGCTTCCAAACACCAGAAGCATCCTCCAGCCAGCGTGACGGTCTCAACATTTGTGTTCATGATAATTTCTCCTTTTCTAAGACAGCATGTCTTCCTGTGCAATAGACGCGGTGTGACAAGAAAATTATCTTAACGAAGTATTACAAAATAGTACCGCGATATTTATATCGTGGCTATTCATTCGCCTGCGACTTGAAAGTTGCAGTACGGAGATTGAAAATAAAAAAGACCGCCGTCAGGCGGTCATCTTTGTCATCTCATTCCCGAAAGGGTGATTAACCCGTTGGTGACTTTTAGATTCATCAACTGTAATCCCGGAGCCTGCGAATTGATCTCCGTCAACAGCATCTGGTTCAACCAGGCTTCCATTTGTGAGACCATGAAATCCGGGATGATCTGCTGACCGATCTGCATCGACTCGATGGAGAGATGGGGAAGCTTGTTCCCATCGATGCTCAATTCACCGACGATGAGCGCGGAGGTGGTGTTGTCGCTTCCGCTGACGATGCCCCAAATTTGCACTTTGCCATTCCGCAAATAGACTTGCAGGTCGCTCAACGGCAGGTCGGGGTTGCCCTTCATTTCCCTTGCCAGCATGGATGTGATCTGCTGTTCGGTGATTGTGACCGAAGCCAAGGACCCGGGCTGGGGCACTGCATCTTCGAGCATGGCTTGCGCTTCGGCTCCCGACTGATCTGAAATAATGATCTCGGCTCCGGGGCGTTCGGGCGCGCCTTCCATTCCGTTCCCGGCATTGTCCACGGCAAAGCTGATCAATGCATCGACGAGCGGGGCATATTCGGGATATTTCTCGCTGACTTCGGCGCGGGTCTGCGGCGCGATCTCATCCGATAGGGAGGAGGCTTGCATGGTCGGGGTTGTCATTGCCAGCAGTTGCGCCACTTTCGAAGCCGGGTTGTTGCGGGCGACAACGAGAGTGGTCGTCCCAAATAGGAAAAAGATGACCAGGGCGATCAAAGCGCCGCGCAAGAGCGCCTTATTCGCCTTTGGTTTGGGCTGCCAGAGATTCGGGTTGACATTTCCCATCACAGCCGACCTCGGCAGGGTGGGGCTGATCGCCGAGCGAATGCGGACCAGACCGATCTTGGCTTCCTGATTGTTGGGGTTGAGTTTGAGCACGCGTTCGTAGCAGGCGATCTGCTGTTCCTTTTCCCCTGTGACCCGTGCCATTAACATCCACGCGGTTTCGTCATCCGGATAGGACGCCAAATACTCTGACAAATATTTCTTTGCCAGCTCGCGGTTGCCGCGCTGAAAGGTGTAATCAGCTTGCTTGAGGAGTTCTTGCTTGGTCATGATGATCGTTGGGGCGCGATATATCGCGCCCCAACACGTTTCTTTTATATGCTCGGCTCGGCAACAACTTCTTGCAGTTTGTTGAGCACGATCTCGCCATCTTCGTTCACGTTGACTTGAACGGAGGCGCCGTCGGTGAATTCACCGGAGAGCAATTTGTCGGAGAGCGGGTCTTCCACCTTCTGCTGAATAATGCGGCGCAGCGGACGGGCGCCAAATTCGGCGTCGTAGCCTTGCTCTGCCAGCAAAGATAAAGCTTCATTGGTGGCGGTCAGCACCAGGTCGTGGTCTTTGAGGCGCAGGGCGACCTTATCCAGTTCGAGCGAGACGATCTTCTGGATGTCTTCCTTGTTCAACGAGCGGAAGATGACCACTGAATCCATGCGGTTGATGAACTCGGGGCGGAAGGCGCGCTTGAGCGATTCACCCAGCTTCTTGCGCATATCTTCGTAGGAAAGTCTTTCCTCGGTGACTTCATCGCGTTTCAATGCGAAGCCGAGGGAGGTCTGTTTTTTGATAACATCTGCGCCGATGTTGGAGGTCATGACGATGATGGCATTGCGGAAGTCCACCTTGCGTCCCTTTGCATCGCTCAGGTGACCTTCTTCCATGATCTGGAGCAGCATGTTGTGGACTTCGGGATGCGCCTTTTCGATCTCGTCAAAGACGACGATGGAGTACGGGCGGCGGCGCAGCGCTTCGGTCAGTTGACCGGCGTCTTCGTAGCCGACATATCCGGGAGGCGCGCCCACGAGACGGGATGCCGTGTGACGTTCCATGAACTCGGACATATCAAGTTGAATGGCGGCGTCTTCACTGCCGAACATGAACTTGGCGAGCGTCTTGGTCAGCTCGGTTTTGCCCACTCCGGTGGGTCCGAGGAACATGAACGAACCGATGGGGCGCTTGGGGTCTTTCAAACCGGCGCGTGCGCGGCGCACAGCGCGGGAGATGGCGATGATCGCATCTTCCTGACCGATGATGCCCTTGCGGAGTTCGTCTTCCATCTTGAGCAGGCGCTGTGATTCTTCTTCCGCCAATTGCATGAGCGGCACGCCCGTCCACATGGAGACGACTTCGGCGATATCTTCGGCAGAGACGACGGGACTGGTGGCGCGGTCCCATCCGGTGCGCAGGCGTTCGATCTGCGCGCCCAGGTCACCTTCGCGCTCTTCCCATTCCTTTATATCTTCGTTGTTGCCTTCCTCTTGGGCGAGGGCGCGGTTCTGGCGCGCCTGTCGCAGTTGGCTGAACAGGTCCTTGGCGTATTTCGCGGCGGGACTCTTGTACATGCGCACGCGCGAGGATGATTCATCAATAAGATCGATGGCTTTATCCGGCAGGAAGCGTTCGGTCACATAGCGTGACGATAAATGCGCCGCGGCTTCGAGCGCTTCATCCGAAATAACCAAATGATGGTGTTCTTCGTACGCGCCGCGAATGCCTTTGAGGATCTGAATGGTCTCTTCCTCGCTGGGTTCATCCACCTGGATGGGTTGGAAGCGGCGTTCGAGCGCGGCATCGGATTCGATGTGCTTGCGGTATTCGTCGAGCGTGGTCGCGCCGATGACTTGCAACTCACCACGGGATAAAGCGGGCTTGAGGATGTTGGCTGCATCG
Organism: uncultured Anaerolinea sp.; assembly: GCA_964372045.1. Lineage (GTDB taxonomy): Bacteria > Chloroflexota > Anaerolineae > Anaerolineales > Villigracilaceae > Villigracilis. Next base: position 45,089 of record CAYJPO010000018.1, on the reverse strand, counting down.
ACGGAAGAGCCTGCGGCTCCTGCCCCGACGAGCATGTGGACTTCGTCTATGAAGAGGATCGCACCCGATTGCTTCAACTCATCGATGATGCGCTTCAGGCGTTCTTCGAATTGACCGCGATACATGGTGCCAGCCACGAGCGAGCCCACATCCAATTGGAGCAGGCGTTTGTTCATGAGCGGGGCAGGGACATCGCCTTCCACAATGCGCTGGGCGAGCCCTTCGACGATGGCGGTCTTACCGACACCGGGTTCGCCGATGAGCGCGGGGTTGTTCTTTGTGCGGCGCGCCAAGATTTGAATGACGCGTTCGATCTCCATCTGACGACCGATAACGGGGTCGAGTTTCTTTTCCTCGGCTTTGGAGGTCAGGTCGGTTGCCAGTTGATCAACGAGCGGGGTCTTGGGGTTGTTGCCTCCAGCGGCACGTCCGCTTTGTTGGGGTCCAGCAGGCGTCGGCGCGGAGGGTGAGGCGGATTCGTTCAACACGCGGCGGGTCTGGCGGCGGATCTGGTCGGGAGTCACGCCGAGTCGGCGCAGGGCTTCCATCGCAGTGGATTCGACGCGGACCAGACCGAGCAGGATGTGTTCGGTTCCGATGTAGTGGTGTCCGAGGCGGCGCGCCTCTTCCACGGCATATTCGAGGACTTGTTGGGTTTCGGGCGCAAGTTCGATGCGGTTGGGGTCAAAGTTTGCGGCGCTGCCAGAGATGCGTCCCACGACTTCACGGACGCGGTCTGAGGTCATGCCCAATTCACGCAAGACACGCCCAGCCACGCCGCCTTCTTCATCCATTAATCCGAGGAGAAGGTGCTCGGTTCCAATACTATTCTGCCGGGCGCGCTCCGCCTCTTGATGGGCGAGGCTGAGGACACGCCGTGCTCGCTGTGTAAATCTTTCCATGCCAGCCATAGTTTTCTCCTATAATACCTGATAAGGATTCTACCAAATGCAGGGGAAGTGTGCGTAGGAAAAAGGTTAGAGTTTCCTGACGATAAAGGTGTGATTTCCGTCCAATTTCATCAAAAAGCCAAGAATCGGACGAATTCTTTCAATGTTATCGGTTGTCTCCATCACCCTTTATCTTACCGCGCGCCTGCCTATCCAAAAGTTTAGTTAAGTTGGCTTCGGCGACTTCGTCCATGGGAAGATCTAATTCGGTGCAGACCTGGGCGATGTACCAGAGCACGTCTCCCAATTCCGCTTTAAGCGCCTCGCGCGTCTCGGGGTTGATCTCGCCGCTTTTGTCGCGGAAGACCTTTTTGATCTTCCCGGCAACCTCTCCCGCCTCGTTGACGAGTCCGAGAGTCGGGTAAATGACGGGATGTCCGATGGCTGGGTATTGCGCGGTGACACGTGATTTTTGTTGGTAGTCGTTGAAGTTCATAAGATATCCTTGATAACCAAAGTTTATGGGGTTACTATACCCAATTCCTTGTTTTCATACAAAAACAAGGAGTTGACCTCCTAGTTTTTCGATCAATTAAACGCTGTCGTCAACTTCTTCCACCACGCATCTTTTTCTCCCGGAACGAAAGGTGTGTACAGCGTGATGCGGTCCGCGATGCCGCCGAAGCGTTTCATCAGGTCCGCGGCGAGATTCTCCTGGGTGGTCATCAGACAGAACTCGTTCAGCATCTCGTCAGTGATGAGCATGGGCATCTCCGCCCACTCGCCTTTGGAGGCGAAGCCGGAGAGTTTCTCGGCGGTCTCGCCCCAGCCGTGCAGATCCATCACGGATTTGTAGGAGGGCGTCGAAGCGTAGAAGGCGACCTGCATACGCGCGAAGCCTTCTTCTTCAGGTGTGGTGGCGATGAACGGAGTCATGGACACGGTGATGTCATTGCGCTTGCGTCCGCTTTTTTGCAAGCCTTCTTCGATGGCGGGTAAAAGTACCTCATTCATATAGCGCGGACTATTGAACGGATGCGCATGGAATCCCTCGCACAGTTCGCCCGCCAATTTTGCCAAGCCTGTATTTACGCCCGCGATATAGATCGGGATATTCGGGTTCTCGATCGCACCGGGATTGAAGAACGGCGACATCAGCGTGACCTTGTAGTGTTCGCCGCGGAAGTTCAGCTTCGTGCCGTTCTGCCATGTATCCCACAACGCGCGGATGACCTGAATCTGCTCGCGGAATTTTCCCGTCACGGATTCGGGCCATGTCATACCGAAACGCCTCTCGATATGCGCCTTGACCTGGGTGCCCAACCCCAGGATGAATCGTCCGCCGGATTGAGCTGCCAGGTCCCATGCGGTGTAGGCGAGGTTGGCAGGCGAACGCGCGAACGACACGGCGATGGCTGTCCCAAAATCCATCTTCGCTGAATGTTCCGCGATCAATGTGCAGGGCAGGAATGGGTCGTGCTGGGTCTCTTGGGTCCACAACGCGGCGAAGCCGGTCTCTTCGGCGGCTTTCGCAATGGCAGATATGTCCTTCAGTTGAACGGGGGGAAGTGCGGCATCGAGTTTCATATTTTCACCTTTTGTCATTGTGAGCCAATAGGAGAAGCCAATCCCATGATTAATTCAGAGATTGCTTCGGCGGGAAGATCACGCCTCCCAATGACGTTAATCAATTAAGTACGCCATGATCCAATTTGTGGTCGCGTTCAGGCCGTCCATGTGGGCGCGCTCGTAGTTGTGAGATGCGTCGATGCCGGGTCCGATGAGCGACAGGGCCACGTCACCGCCTGCGCGCCAGAACGCTTCACCGTCCGAGCCATAGAACGGGTAGACATCGGTCTTGTAAGGAATGCCATGCTTCTCGGCAATGCCGCGCAGCTTTTTATTCAAGCCTTCGTGATACGGACCGCCGCTGTCTTTGATGCACAAGGTCGCATGGAACTCATCCGACTCCTGCCCTTCGCCGACGACCGCCATATCCACGGTCACCAATTCCGCCACTTCAGCAGGGATGCCCGCCGACGCGCCGTGACCGACCTCTTCGTAATTCGAGATGTGGAAGTAAACGGTTCGCGCCGGACTTTGACCCGCATCCACCATCGACTTGATCGCCGCGACGAGATTCGCCACACAAGCCTTGTCATCGAGAAAGCGCGAGCGGATGAATCCGTTCGTGACTTCGGTACGCGTATCGAACGCCACGCAATCGCCGATATTGATTCCCAACGCGCGGGTCTCTTTTTCAGAAGTGGTGTGCGCATCGAGGCGGACTTCCAGATGCTTATCATCGCGCGGGAGGTCAGGTCCGCTGTGGATGTGACCGGATGCCACGTCAATTAAAACAGAGCCGCGGATCTTTTCGTCTTTGGAAGTGAACACCCACACGCCCTCGGTCTCAACCGTGTGCCACTGAATTCCGCCGATACGGCTGAGTCTCAAACGTCCGTTGCCTTTGATCTCTTTGACCACCGCGCCAAGAGTATCGGCATGGGCGGTCAATGCAACGGGAGGTAGATCACTTTTTACTTTCCACTTCGCAACAAGCGCCCCTTTTCGGGTTCTGCTTAATTCCAACTGCTTATATTTAGAAAGTTCCTTTTCCACGAAGTCGATCGCTGCAATGGAAAAACCCGTCGGCGAGGGGACGTTGAGCAGGTCAACGAGGAATTGCGTGAAATATTTTTCGTCAATTTTTGGGAGGGACATTTTTTACCTTACTCCGGTGGTCGAGTAGTTCCGAGCGATAGCGAGGAATGTATCGAGACCACTAGATTACACAAGAGATAGAAAATAACTTGAAACCGCCAGTGATGGCTATAATTCTTCAAACTCACTGATCTTCTTCTTCCAATCCTCCGGCACGGGTATGGTCTTCAT
>CAYJPO010000018.1:0-41204 GCA_964372045.1 uncultured Anaerolinea sp. | reverse complement strand
CTTCAAACTCACTGATCTTCTTCTTCCAATCCTCCGGCACGGGTATGGTCTTCATGGTTTTGTAATCGAACGTGACCAGAACCACTTCGCCGCTTGCCATCACTTTGCCGGTCTCGGTATTCATCACACACTGCTCCACCGTCATCGACTTGTTGCCGAGCTTGGTGACCTTCGCGCCGGTCTTGATGTTATCGCCGTAGTGAGTGGGCGCATGGTAGGTGACATGGATATCGGCAATGATGACGCCGATCTCCATAAAGGACTGGTCTTTGTTGAACAAGCCCATTTTCATGAAGTAATAGACACGCGCCTGCTCGAAATACGTCAGGTATTTTGCGTTGTTGACATGTCCCTGCGGGTCCAGATCCCCGTAGCGGACTTCGGTGGGGTGGAAGAAGTTGTAGTCAGCCATGGGGCGATTATAGTCGTGTAGTCTGTTAGTTGGGTATCCAAGTAGTCAAATAGTCGGGTAGTCTGTTGGTCAAAAAAACAGTCGTGGAATAATAAATTCATCCACGACTGTCGACTACCGATCTACCAATTTACCAACCCTCCTCAATTACAAAACCTTGCCAACCCCGCCTTATCTTGAAGGACGATCCTCCCGTCCGCTTCGGTGGTGGCGAGACCTTGTTCCTTGAATAACACCATCGTTTGGTTGACGCGTTTGCGGGAGGCACCGACGAGATCGGCAATGTCACTTTGCGTCAGCGCGATGCGGATCTTCAATCCGCCATCCACCTCGTGACCGTACCGTTCGGCGAATGCCAGCAGTTGACGCGCCACCCGTCCGTTCACATCCAGCGTGGCGAGCGATTGGATCATCTGGTCGGAGAGCCGTACCCGTGCCGAAAGAATTTTTACCAAGTTGCGAGCGATGGGTGGAAAGTTATCGAGCATGTAATAGAAAGTGGTCTTGTCCATCCACAACATCAACGAGTCTTCGAGCGTCACCACACTGGCGGAACGTCCCACGCTGTCGATCAGGCTCATCTCACCGATCAGGTCGCCGCTGCCCAAAATGGACAGGATCGCGTCGCGCCCGCCTTGCTCGGTGTAGACTTTTACAGTCCCGTGCAAAATGATATACACCGCTTCACCGGGCTGTTCGATCAACATCACATTCTTGCCGGTTGGAAACACTCGCCGATGTGCGCGATGCGCCACCCAATCCAACTGCGAGGGGGTGAGTCCCTCGAATAGACGGATGTCCGAAAGGATGTTGCGGGTGTCGTCTTTCTTGAGTTCAACCATGCGAAGCATATTTTACTTCCCTTTCCCGTAGGACTTCCGAAGTCCGGGGTATGCCGAGATTTTCAGTCTCGCTGTCAGACTTCGGAAGCTTGATCGTTAATCCTTCATACGCTGCGCGCGAATCGGGGAAAACTTTTTGCGCTTCGCGCTCTTGCGCCGCCACCCAATCGTCAGCGTAGGATGGGTCATGGTGAAACAGGATTAGTTCACCCGTCTCAGCCGATGCGGCGACTTGTGCAGCCATGGTCGCCGTCGAGTGACCATATCCCTGCGTGGAGGGGAAACCCGCGAGGCATCCGTAATAATGGTCATCCGAATATTGCGCGTCGTGAATGAGCACATCGGCATCGCGTGCAAAATTTACCAGTTTGCGGTCGGTACCCACATAGCCTTCGGTGTCGGTGGCATACACAATGGATTTGCCTTGATATGAGATGCGATAGTGATAGACGCCGCCGGGATGCGCGTGTGACTTTTGAATGCGGATGACCACCGCATCAGAACCTGGACCTGGATCTGATTCAACAACCCGGACTCCATCCTCATACCCATGCTGGGCACTTCCCCAAACAATGATCTGCGACTCGCGCAACGATTGAATGTCCTTATTTGCCGCCATGTCGCGCAGACTGATCGGGAACGTATCCGAAGATTGGTTGTGCTCGAGGACATGCTTCACCGTCTCCGCTGTGCCGCCGGGACCATAGATGTGCAATTTGGCTTTCGGCAGATATGCCGGGACGAAGAACGGGAAACCCTGCGTGTGGTCATGATGCAAGTGACTGAACAGGATCAAGAGTTTGAGGTCCTGGCGCTTGACCAGCTCACGCCCGAGCGGAATGATGCCCGTACCCGCGTCGAGGATGATGGTGCGCCCGCCCGCGTTGATCTCCACGCACGAGGTGTTACCGCCATACTTGACGGTGCCCGCACCCGGTGTGGGATAACTTCCGCGCACGCCCCAGAATTTGACTGTGAATTCCTTGTTCATGTCTGCCTCCGTTTTGTTGAGGTGACAGTCATTTCCAAAGTGACTGTCACCTGTAATTATGTTTGGAATGGCGTTTTCTTCAAGGAAAGTTTTCGCACGATGGCTGGGAAATATTTCCCAAGAGCAGACCATAGACCGCAGACTATAGACCACGGAAACTCTTCAATTGTTAACAGTCTACTGTCCAACGTCCATTGTCCGTAAAGGTATAATCCTTCCATGCTTCCGGACCTGCAAATGCATGACCACCTGCGCTTGCGCAAGCCGCATCCCTGCGGTTCCTATGAGTGGACAGTTGTCCGCCTCGGAGCGGATATTGGTCTGGAATGCAAAGGATGCAGTCATCGGGTTATGCTGACCCGCCGTGAATTAGCGAAACGCCTCAAGACCAATCTTTCACAGCAGGAACGTGAAAAACCAGCAGACCCTAAAGGCGTATAACCCTTTAGGGTTTCTATTACCGCCCAAATACCTTCATTGAGTTTTCCAAGGAGATTTCATGGAAATACAACAGTCAGAGCAGGAAATACCCGTGAGCTCGCTCCGAATTGGGTTGTTCACCGATACCTATGCACCGCAAGTGAACGGCGTATCCGTTTCCCTGCAATTGATCTCGGATGGATTGACGAGAAGGGGACATCAGGTCACCATTTTTGCACCGCGCTTCCCCGGCTACAAAGACAGCGAGTCGAATGTGATGCGCCTGCCGTCGCTCAAATATTTGAACAACCCTCCCATCTATGTGGCGGTGCTGGGAACGCCGCGTTCCACCTGGTCGTTGACGCGCCGCGATTTCGACGTGCTGCATGCGCACAGTCCGCTCAGCGTGGGCTTGCTGGCGTATCTCACAGCCTCCACCAAACGCCTGCCGCTGATCTACACCTATCACACCTCCATCACCGATTACACCCACTACGTCAAATTCATCGGCGGGACCGGTGTAATGAAATATGCCGCGCGCTGGTTCAGCGCCGCATCTACAAATTTGGGCGACCAGATTGTGGTTCCGTCGCCCAAGTTCGAACGGCTGCTTATGGAACAGAAAGTCCGCAGGCAGATCCATGTGGTGCCTAACGGCATTGACTTGAGCAGTTTCCAAACCGCGAAGAATCCCGGAAGCCTGCGCAAGCGGTTGGGGATCGACGCCGATGCGCCCATCCTCCTCACTGTGGGACGCATGGACCCGGAAAAGCGGCTCGATTTCATCGTGGATGCATTCGCCATTTTGTCTGAGAATATCCCCAACGCACATCTCGTCTTCGCCGGGGATGGCAGCGCGCGCAAGAGCATCGAGTCCAAGGCATCGGGGAAGCGCGTCAAGGACCGCATCCACTTTTTAGGGATGATCCCCCGCGCCGAATTGCCTGACGTCCTGCACGATGCGACCCTGTTCCTGTCCGCATCCACGACCGAGGTGCATCCCATTTCGGTCATTGAAGCGATCGCATCGGGTCTGCCCATCGTTGCCGTGCAGGATGAAGCCTTCGAAGGCATGATCGAAAATGACCTGAACGGTTATCAGGTTCCGCTCAACCTGGATGGGTATGCCGAAACCATCGCCCAAACTTTGGTGGACAGCGAAAAGCTCGAACGCTTCGGGAAACATTCCGCCATGTTGAGCGAGAAATATTCCATCGAAGGGCAGGTTAAGACGCTGGAAAAATTATATTTGGAAGCCATCCTGCAAAACTGGCGCGGACGATTGATCGAAAAGTTCATCCCGAAGGATATCCACAAGATCCCGCAAAGGATCGGCGATGAAATCAACAAGATCATTCCCGGACGAATGAAACAGAAATAACTGCCGGATCAAATCCACCGCACCTGCGCCACAGGTGCGGTGTGCTTTTCCCGAGAGGGTATAATTCAAGCGCTATGCCCATCTTGGATGCACACATGCTGGAGTTTTTCAGCCGAAGCCCGGAACAAACACGTCGCATTGGAATGCGGCTTGGCGGTTTGCTCAAGGCTGGCGATATCATTTGTTTGAAAGGGGAGCTTGGGGCGGGAAAGACCACGTTCACCCAGGGGTTGGCGCAAGGTTGGGGTTCGCTCGACTCGGTATCAAGCCCGACGTTCATCCTTGTCAACATGTACCGCCGCGCAGATGGCGGATGTCTTTATCATTTGGATGCTTATCGGCTCGAATCCGTGCCGGAAGCGGAGCAGCTCGACCTTGACTCCTACCTCGCTGAAGGCGCGCTTATCGTTGAATGGCCCGAACGCCTTGGCAACCTGCTCCCGAAGGAAAACCTGTTGATCCAACTTGACCATATGGCAGAGGAACACCGCCAGATGAATTTTCACGCGTACGGCAAACGCTACGATGAATTGCTGGATGGCATCCGCCAAGCCATGTTTGGAGGCGCGTAATGCTGCTGGCTGTCGATACCTCCACTGCGCAGGTCGGACTGGCTTTGTATGATGGGGATCAGGTTCTGGGCGAAATGATGTGGACATCGCGCCAGCATCACACCACCGAGCTTGCCTCGGCTCTCTCCGGACTTTTGAAGCGCTGCGGCGTGACCATGAGTTCTGTCAACGCTGTGGGCGTGGCGATCGGTCCGGGGTCGTTCACCAGTCTCAGAGTCGGCTTATCGCTGGTGAAGGGAATTGCGCTGGCGCGCAGCCTGCCGGTGATGGGCATCCCCACAATGGATGTCATCGCGGCGGCACAACCCGCATCGAAACATCCGCTGGTGGCAGTGCTGCAAGCCGGACGGACGCGCATCGCTTTCGGCGTGTACAAAAGCCACAAGTCTGGCTGGCAGGCTGAGGGTCCGGTGCGAAGCGGGACGGCGGATGAATTGCTCAATGAGATCGAAGACGTCACCCTTGTTGCCGGTGAGTTGACATCCGAAGAGAGAAAGAAGTTCGCCAAAAAGAAAAAAGTTTTACTGGCTTCGCCTGCCCATTGTATGAAGCGTGCATCTGTGTTGGCGGAACTCGCCTGGGCGCGCTGGCAGGATGATCAAGTGGACGATGCGGCGACGCTTGCGCCGATCTATTTACATGTAGCAGGGACACCGATCCAATAATATCTGGCAGGTGATTTACTCATGGTGATTTCGTGGATATGAGTTCGAACGAGCAGGGAAATCTTGGAGACCTTTCGGGTCTTTCCATTCGCAAGATGACAATGGATGACCTGGCACAGGTGGTAGCCATCGACCAGGTATCTTTCTCGCTGCCGTGGCCCCAGCGTTCTTTCCAATTCGAATTGACTGATAACGAAACCGCCCGCTGCTGGGTCGTGGAGTTGGATGGCCGTGTGGTCGCGATGATCGTCAGTTGGATGATCGTGGATGAACTTCATGTCGCCACCCTTGCGACCCACCCGGAGTATCGCGGGCGTGGGATTGGGAAACGCCTGCTGCTTCACGCCTTGCATGCTGCAAAATTGGAAGGCGCGCTCACTTCGTTTTTGGAAGTGCGCGAAAGCAATCATGTGGCGCAAGCCATGTACCTCAGTCTTGGGTATGTGGAAGATGGAAGACGCAAGGAATATTACAAGGATAATAATGAGGATGCGATCCTGATGTCGCTGAAAGACCTCGACCGATTGCAAGGAGTCTGAATGACCGCCGAGACCATACTCGCCCGCATTGCCACTGAAGTATCTGTTTGCACAAAATGTTCGCTGCACGAGTCGCGTAAGAAGGCGGTGGTGGGTGAGGGTCCTGCGGATGCGGAGATCTTGTTCATCGGCGAGGGACCGGGGTTTCACGAGAACGAGCAGGGACGTCCGTTCGTGGGGGCATCCGGCAAGTTCCTGGATCAATTGCTGGAGCAGGCAGGGCTGGCGCGTTCGGATGTTTTTATCGCAAATGTGGTAAAGTGCCGTCCGCCTGGGAATCGCGATCCGCAGCCGGAGGAACTGGCAGCCTGTGATGAGTATCTCGAAGAACAGATCAAAGCGATCTCTCCGAGTATCATTGTGACGCTCGGTCGCATTTCGATGGGCAAGTATGTCCCCGGGGTGAAGATCACCTCGGTTCACGGCACGCTGCACCGGGTAGGGGACCGGTTCGTCATCCCGATGTATCATCCAGCGGCGGCACTGCATCAACCGGCATTGAAGCCGTCCATTCTGGCGGATTTTGCGAACCTGCCCGATCAGTTGGATGAAGCGCGCAAGGCACTGGGCAGGCAGGTCGTTCCGAGGAAAAAGAGCGCGGCTCCCCAGGAAACTGAAAAGCCGCAGCAGTTAAGTTTGTTTTAGAATATTAGTTGTCAGGCAAAATAGCCTGACAAACTTTTGGATACTGGAAATGGGCGGGTCAAAAACCCGCCCTACTCATCAAAGGAAACTATGTCTACGAAAGAAGAACTGATCAAGAAGTTGAAAGATAAGAGCGCCAAAGTCGCCATCCTCGGTTTGGGATATGTTGGGCTGCCTTTGGCTGTGGTGTTTGGCGAGGCGGGGTTTCATGTTACCGGCGTGGACCCGGACAAGCGCAAGATCGACGCGTTGAAAAAAAGTGAGTCGTACATCCCGGATGTCAAGACTGAAGAGATTGTCAAACTTGTCAAAAGCGGGTTGTTCACTTCGACCACGGATTTTTCCGTCCTTAAGGAAATGGACGCGGTCAGCATTTGTGTGCCGACCCCGCTGCGCCAGACCGGTGACCCGGATATGTCCTTCATCATGTCTGCGATGGAAGAGTTGAGCAAATACATGCACAAGGGCATGGTGGTGGTGCTTGAGTCGACCACCTATCCCGGCACGACAAGAGAATTGCTTTTACCCAAGCTCGGCACGGAACATAATTTGACCGTGGGCGAGGATTGGTTCCTTGCCTTCTCACCGGAACGTGTCGACCCGGGTCGGGAAGATTGGACGACCATCAATACCCCCAAAGTGATGGGCGGCATTACCAACGCCTGTGGCGAAGTGGCGACCGTCTGGTATGAAGGTGCGATCAAGACCGTGCATCACGTATCCACTGCGGAAGCGGCGGAGATGTCGAAACTGTTGGAAAACACCTTCCGCATGATCAACATCGGTCTGGTCAATGAACTGGCGATCATGTGCGAATATCTTGGCGTGGACGTGTGGGAAGTGATCGATGCCGCCGCGACCAAACCGTTCGGGTTCATGAAGTTCACACCGGGTCCCGGTTTGGGCGGTCACTGCATTCCGATCGACCCGTTGTATCTCTCGTGGAAGATGCGCTCCTTCAATTACAACGCGCGCTTCATTGAACTTGCTTCCGAGATCAACACCAACATGCCGCGTTACGTTGTCAGCCGTGTGTTGGAGGCGATGAACGACCGGAGCAAGACCCTGAAAGGCTCGAAGGTTCTGGTGTTGGGCGCAGCCTACAAGCCGGATATTGACGATGTGCGTGAATCTCCCGCGCTGGATGTGATCGGGCTGCTGAAAAAGAAGGGCGCGATAGTCGAATATCACGACCCGTATATCCCGCACATTCATCACGAATATGATGGCTGGCAAATGGACAGCATCCAGGATCTGATGGCGTCGGTCAAAGCGGCGGATGCCGTGGTGATCGTGACCAATCACAAGGTCTATGATTACAAAGCCATCGTCGACTCTGCCGCCTTCGTGTTCGATTCGCGCAACGCCACCGGCAAGCTCGGGGTCAAAAGCGAGAAGGTCGAACGGTTATAATTTTTTATGCATACGGAACTCGTGCTGCATGGTCCGTAATGCGTAAAGGAAAATCATGGCTCATTATTTAATCACAGGCGCGGCTGGGTTCATCGGCGCGCGGACTTCGGAAATGCTCATCGGGCAGGGACATACCGTCGTGGGTATCGACAATATCAACGACGCGTACGACCCACGCATGAAGGAATATCGCCTGAAGAAACTTCAGACTTTGCCGGGCTTCAAATTCCACAGGCGCGATATTTCCGAAAGATCGGTCATCGAGTTATTCAAGGATGAGAAGATCGATGCGGTCATCAACCTCGCCGCCCGTGCCGGGGTTCGTTATAGTGTGGAGAACCCCTGGGCATTCCTCGATTCGAATGTGACCGGTACGTTGAACATGCTGGAAGTATGCCGTCAGTTCGGTTGCAAAAAATTCATTCTTGCCTCGACCTCCAGCATTTACGGTGAGAACCCGCCGTACCCCACGCCGGAGACCGCCTCCAGCAGTGAGCCAATGCAGCCGTATGCAGCCAGCAAAAAGGGAGCCGAGGCGCTGGCGCATTCCTATCATCATCTTTACGATATAGACGTGACCGTTCTGCGTTTCTTCACGGTCTACGGACCTGCGGGACGTCCTGACCTTGCCATGTTCCGCTTCGTGCAGTGGATCATCGAAGGACAGCCAGTGCGGATCAACGGAGACGGCAATCAATCACGCGGTTTTACCTATATCGACGATATCGCACGGGGGACCATCGCCGCGCTCAAGCCGTTGGGATTTCAGGTCATCAACCTCGGCGGGCATGAAGTGATCACCATCAATCAACTGGTTGAGATGGTGGAGGAACTGACGGGTAAATCCGCGAACGTGCAATATGGTCCACCAAATCTTGCGGATATGTTCACCAATCAAGCCGATGTGAGCAAAGCGCGCCAAATGCTCGGCTGGGAACCGCAGGTTAATCTGCGCGAGGGACTTTCCAACCTCATCGCGTGGTACAACGCCGAACGCGAGTGGGCGAAGGAAGTTCTAACGCCGTAAAGTTAAGACCTCCGAAGTCTCAAAGACTTCGGAGGTCTTATAATTTATCCCAATGTCCCTTCTCTCCAAATTCAAGAACGACCCCCTCTTCACAAAGATCATTCGCTCCAGCGGGTCATTGTTCAGTAACAATACCCTCGCGCTTGGATTTAGCGTGGTGCAGGGCATCATGGCGACCCGTCTGCTCGGACCGGCAGGCTTCGGTCTCATTGGCGTGGTGATGGCGTTCGCTTCCACGGTCAACAGCCTGTTCTCGTTCCGCATGAGCGAGTTGGTCGTGCGCTACGGCGGGGAATATCTCAACAGGGGAGAAAATGAAAAAGCCTCAGCATTGATGAAAGCCGCCAGCCTGACCGAAGCCGCAGTTTCCCTGCTGGCGTTTCTGGTCGTAATGTTCACGGCGAACCTTGCAGAAGCCTACTTTGCCAAAACAACAAACGTGGCATGGATGTTCACGTTCTTCGCCCTCAATCTGCTGGCGAATTTCAACACCGAAACGTCCACAGGGATTTTGCAGGTTACTGAAAAGATCAAATTGCAGGGCACGATCAACCTGATCCAAGCCGTCATCACGACGCTCATTATCGCGGGGGCATTCTTTTTCAATGGCGATCTCACGACCGTTCTCATTGGGTATCTGATTGGCAAATCCATTATGGGATTGGGCTTATTCATTGCCGCGCAGATTCAACTGCACAAAAAACTCGGCGGCGGATGGTGGCGCACACCTTTCTCAGCATTGACCGAAAGAAAAGAAATTTTCCGCTTTGCGTTCAGCTCCAACGTCAGTGCGACCATCATCAAACTCTTCCGTGAGAGTGAGCTGATCTGGGTGGGGTTATTCCTCGACACGACCGCCGTCGGTTACTATCGCGTGGCGTACACCATCACGCATTTCCTCGTCATCCCTGCCGACCCGCTCATCGCCACGACCTTTCCCGAGATCAATCGTCTTGCGGTGGAAAAGGCGTGGAGCAAGCTGAAAAGTTTTCTCAAGAAGGTCACAGCCTTTTCGTTCGCATACAACCTCGCCATCGGCGTCGCATTGATCCTGTTCGGTCGGTGGGTCATCCGTATTTATTCAGGCGCAGATTATCTCGACGCCTATCCCGCTCTCGTTGCACTCACCATCGGGCTTGTGTTCAATTACATCCTGTTTTGGAATCGTCCACTGCTGTTGGCACTTGGCTTGCCGGAAATCCCAGTGTACGTCACATTGACAGTTGGCATCATCAAACTTGCGTTGTCGTTCTGGCTGGTACCGATGTATGGTGTCGCGGCGGCAGGCGGGCTGCTTGCGTTCTATTACATCGCGTCGGTGGGGATGATGGTGGCGCGTGGATTGAAGGAAATAGGAAATAGGGAATAGGATGAAGATCGCGCTCATCACCAACTCGCGGATTCCTTCGCTGACGGCAAACTCGATTCAAGCGATGAAGGTCGCTCAGGCTCTCATGCAATTGGGACACGACATCAAGTTGTTTGCCCCAAAAGAAGCGGATGCCGTGAATCGCGAATCACTCCTCACGCATTACGGCATCCGCATCACGCCCGACCTCGAACTGCTCCCGTCCATCAAGCGGTTCAAACGCCTCGACTTTATCGTCCATGCCCAGCGTGCCGCGAAGAAATTCGGCGCGGAGTTGATCTACACCTGGCTGCCGCAATCCGCGGCGTGGGGAGCGTGGTCAGGCTATCCTGTCGTGCTCGAAATGCATGCGGATAACTCCGGCAGACTCGGCGTGTGGTGGATGAGACAATTTTGGAAACAGAAAACGCCCAGGGTGATGACGGTCACCACGTCAGCGTTGAGAAAGGCTTTGGAGCGCTCGACCAACCTCCAGTTCCCGAATGATGCGGTGCTGCTCGCGCCGAACGGCGTCGAATTGGAAAAGTATGCGGGGCTGCCCAATCCCGTAGAGGCGCGTCATCAATTGAATCTAAAAGAAGGGCAGACTGTTGGCTTCACAGGGCATATTTACCCCGGCAGAGGCGCGGACTTGCTTTTTGAACTTGCGCAGCAAATGCCAGCGGTGAATTTCCTGTGGGTGGGCGGCACACCCGAGTTGGTTGATTTTTGGCGCGGCAAGCTGAAAGAAGCAAAGACAACCAATGTGACGATGACCGGCTTTGTGAAGCACGAGTCTATTCCGTTATATCAAGCGGCGGCGGAGGTGCTGTTGATGCCGTACTCGCGTTTCATCGAAGCATCCAGCGGGCAGGACATTGCCGAGGTCATCAACCCGATGAAGATGTTCGAGTATATGGCGGCGGGACGGGGGATCGTGTGCGCGGATTTGGGCGTGATCCGTGAAGTGTTGAATGAAGGGAATGCCGTCTTTTGCGAACCGGGTGAAGTTGGAAATTGGAAAATGGAAATTGAGAAGTTACTTGCTGATGAACCGCGTAGAGCTGCGATTGGAGCACAGGCGCGCAAAGATGTGGAGCAGTTGACGTGGATCAAACGCGAGGAACGGGTGATGGAGTTGTTGAATAAAAATCTCCGAGGCTAAGGGTCTCGGAGATTTTTTCTACGGCTTTATTAGGGACAATATTACATGGTCGTAAAACTTCCCGTCAAGATAAAAATAATCGCGCAGGGTACCTTCCTTTTTGAAACCCAATTTATTTAACAAGTGAAGGGAACGCGTGTTTTCTGGGTATATGAGTGCTTCGATCCGATGAAGCCCTATTTGATCGAAGCCGAATTGGATCGCGGCGCGTATCGCCTCTTGCATGTAGCCCTGTCCCCATGCTTTCGGACTAAGGTCGTAGCCGATCTCGGCGCGTTGGTGGCTTCTGTTCCACTTGTGGAATCCGCAAGTGCCAATGCGTTGATCATCTGTATTGGAGACAATTACCCAGCGGTTGTAGGGCTTTCCCACTGAGTCCAAATAGAATTGCACGATCTCCTGCGCTTGAGATTTGTCGGTGACGGGTGGTTCGTCCAAAAGATATTGTGCAACTTGCGGGTCGCTGAAATGCTGAAAAACAAATTCAAGATCGTCTGCTTGAAACGGGCGCATGGTCAGGCGTTCAGTTTGGATGGGTGGGAAATCTTGCATGAATTATTCCTTCATCATCGCCGTTACATTAATCGTGAGCAGTACACCGGGATTGGGAACTCCATGCACACCGATGACCGCCCGCAGGGTGATGGAGCGAGTATTGAGATCGAACTACAGCGGGTTATTCGTTTCTGTTTCCCGGCTGGCGGTGTATTTTGTGACCTTCAGTGCCCGGCGAATGGCACGGATGATGGTCTCAAAAAGAGAGAGCGGAAAGCCGATCATGGTCGGGTTGCCGCCTGTAAGAAAATTCATCAGTTTTCCGTTAGAACTTTTGATATCCATCCAGCTTGGATCTTCTTCGATCGCATCGCGGTGACGACGTGCAACGAATGTATACGGGGAAAATTCAAGGGATAAATAATCAAGGTATTCACGTAAATTTGACTTGAACGATTCTTCTGTGCCGAATAATTTCGGCGGCTCGTTGGGTTTTGTCCACGGTTTGAGGTCCATGGCGTGTACCAATGGCGGCAGACCCTTGAACAGGTTATGGAGACGTTCTGCCGGTGTGTACCCAGACGGTCCGAAGCACTGGACGATGTCGACGCCTCTTCTTAATAACACAAAAGGGACATCGGCAAATTCGGCAGAGCCCATCAACGCGGTCAGAACATCCTGATCGCCCAGCATGTGGATCGGGCGCTCATACCACTGCATCGATTGGATTTTGATATACGCCGGATGATTCATCAGATCCTGCCACGCTTTGAGCAAGGGGAGATGGCGGGTTGTAACCCGGAGTAAACCTGTATTAAGCGAGTAAGGCAGACTCCGCCCGGGCTTTAATTTCCATGCGCGTGTACGGAAATCACCGCCTTGTTTGTGCCCCCAAAAGGTTTCCTGTGCGACGACCAGGGTTTCCGGGTTGTATGATGAGAGGCT
The DNA here is from genome assembly GCA_964372045.1 of uncultured Anaerolinea sp. Lineage (GTDB taxonomy): Bacteria > Chloroflexota > Anaerolineae > Anaerolineales > Villigracilaceae > Villigracilis. The sequence continues at coordinate 28,344 of CAYJPO010000018.1, read as the reverse complement.
GGATAAAATGTTCCCATTCGCGATGATGTCCGAGTCAACCCAGATGATCTCGGAATAGCCGGATTCGAACAAGCGCATCAGAACGCCCGGTTTGACGTTCCAACCCAGTTCTTTGAATTCAGGAAAAGAGACCAGCTTTACGTTCTGTTGTTTATCGATCCACGCTCGGAAAGTCGCAGATGGATTCGGGTAACTGACGACGATCGGCAATTCGGGGCTGTGATGCCGAATGCTCAGAACAGCAAGTTTTATGCCGACCAAGTGGGTCGGACGGTCATCGTGGATACAAATAATAGGATGCGCTGTTGTGTCGGTCATATTTCCCTTGCCTTGTAAAAGTAAATTGGAATGCAGGTATCTTGCTGTGGTGTGAACTTGTTAATAAGTTGGCAGGATTATAGTTTATTCCAGCGTTACCGCCGTCAGATTCATGGTCAGCAGTACGCCGGGTTTGGGAAGTTCGTTCACGCCGATGACCGTCCGCGCGGGGCGGTGGTCGCCCATTTTGCTGACATAAGCCCGGTTCATTTCTTCGAAGTCGCTCATGTGCTTGAGAAAGATATTGATGTGAATGACATGGCTCAGGTCGGAGTTGTCCGACGCCAGCATCACTTTGAACGAGTCCAGGATCTGGGCGGTTTGCGAAAAGACATCCCCGCCTGCCAGTTGACCGGTTTCGGGATTCACACCCGCAGTCCCGCCGATGGTGATGAACCAGCCGACTTTGGCAATGTGGTTATAGGGTCCGATAGGCGTGGGAGTGTTGGGCGGGGTGGATGTTTCAACGATGGGCGTCATTTTTCTCCTGATTGATAAATTCCTCATATTCATGCGGGATATCGATGCCGAATTTTCGGCATAGCAGTCTGACATCGTGATAGTCGTTCTCGTCCAATTTGTAACCGGTGTGGAATTTGACCATCCATTCCGGTGAGATGCATTTGACCGGATAGCCACCGATCACTCCACTGCCGGTCAACGAGTCGAGGGGATAAGCGACGCCGAAGATGTTGTTGCCTTCCTCATTGAAAGTACAGGAGTGGACATCCACCTGCCTGCCCTGCTCGTCTTCGAGGACGAAGTTGCATTCCCAACTGTTGTCACGGGGTATCTCGCGGTAGCCGCTTCTGGCGAGCAATGCTTTCAGCGCAGGGACATCTCGATGGGCAATGGCAATATCCAGGTCCGCGTGGATGCGGGTTTGTTCGCCGAGCAGGGCATCCACGCCCCAGCCGCCGTCCACCCAGATATCCACCAGATATTCTTCAAAAAGTTTGAGCAGCAGCACCACATCATCTGCTTGCATGTTCGGTTTGATCGCTTCCATGGGCTCCATTCTCGATCCGATAAACAAGCGTTGTGTGTCCGTCTGAGTCGGGTTCTTCCGTTACGAATTTCATACCTGCTTTTTCCACCACATGAGCCGATGCCTTGTTCGGTTCTGCGATGGTGGCAAGGATGTAGTCCAAACCACATTGGGTCAAGCCGTAGTTGAGCATGGCAGGGACAAGTTCACTTGCGTAGCCTTTGTCCCATGCTCTGGGAAGAAACGCATAGATGATCTCCGGCTCCTGCCGTTCCGCATCATAGACGATACCACTGCAACCGATGAACTCGCCTGTGCTTTTTTCGATCACGGCAGAGGCACCGAAGCCTTTGGTCTCGTAGTTGCGTTGCGAAACCTGGATCCATTTCTCGCATAATTCACGGCTGAGAGGTTCGCCGTCTCCCATCCATTTTGTAACTTCAGGCAGGCTGAAGATCGCAAACATGGCTTCGCCATCAGTCAGTTCAAGCCTGCGGACAAGCAAACGGGGTGTCTCAAATAGATTCATATTTTCAGTGTACTCGAAAGGAAGAGATCAATTGCCCGGTTCCACCAAGAACCGCTTGACATAGTTCTCTGGGATCTGCGGCGGGAATTCAAACCCGAGGTCGACCCGTACGATCTTCCCATCTGTGACCTGAAGCGTGTAACTCAATTGTGCTTCGTTCTCTTCGATGAAAACGATGGCGTATATTCCTTTTGGATAATTCTCTTCGGTGTACACGGCATCTGAGGTTTCATAGACAGCAAAAAGTTCGGAAACCTGGGGTACTTCCCAAGACTCAATATTTTCCTTGCGAACAAATCCGCCTTCAGGTCCGAGGAGCGGCAGCACCTCAACAGTGGTTCCTTCCGCTTCGCTGCCTTCGCATTTGGGCGGTCCACCCAGTCCTTCGGCGTTGGTGCATTTGGCTGGTGTGAAGTGAATGAGCGTGCGGATCTCATCTGCATCCCCGCTAAGGACGACTTCAATAACGTGGTCCAAATCTTGAGAGCCGGTGGGCGCTTGAGTCGTTCCATCACTGGAGGGCGCGCAGGCAGACAGGACGGTGATGAGGGCGGCGATCAATAGGAAAAAGCTTGTGTTTTGTTTCATGATAAGGTCTCCTTTTCAATGGCTTGTTTCTAAAGACGACGGATCTTCTAGTCAGGTTCCCGAATTATTCGTTTTCTGCGGTAGTGGTATTCCATTTCATGATGGTAGAATTTCTGCATGGTCAGGCAATATTTTAATGAGCACAAGCTTCTAATAATAGCTACCCTAGGGGGGATTTTCATTGTTTGTTTCGCATTTTCCCTTTGGATCCTATTTAAACCAGGCGATGTCCCAGCCGCAGCGATCCCGGAACCCATCAGGCTTGAATACTGCGGCGCGGAACTGGAGACTCTCTGCATCCTCTCGTTCGGGCGTGATGGGGATGGGAATAGCATTATCAACCTGTTCGTTCCCAAGCGGAAATTTCCGGCATTTTATTTGAAGGTCAGCCGTGTAACAGGGGAGAGCATCTCTAAATGCAACAGCTATGAAGAGATCCCGACGACCGTGTACTGTGTTGGGGAACCGATCAATCTCGACGAGCGTATCGAGATCAGCATCCTCTCGAAAGCGGATGACGCCCTGCTTGCAACGGGAAGGTTTACGATGACAGCCGTGTTGATCGCAGCCGACGAGGCGGTGACGTCTCAGCCTAGTGCGACCGAGCCGAAGTCAATTTCAGGTACCAAAACGCGGACACCTACGCCAACTCCCAGGACATCCGGTACTCCGAAGGATTTAACGTCGTCTCCCACGGTTTCATATCCAAACTCCCCCAATTACCCATAATCACCTAACATGCAGATCTGGCTGGACGGTTGGCATGCGCTGGGAAATTATGCCTGGACGTTGACGGGCATACTCTCCATGCTCCTCTGGGGGCAGATCATCATCCGCAGGGTGTTGACGTGGATGGTTCAAGAGCGCTTCACGGATGCAGAATATCTGTCTCTGTCCGCGGCGGGTTGGGTCGTTCCGCTCGCGGTTTGGGCGGTTCTGTTGTTCGTGTGTGTTTTTCTGTTCGGCGAAATAGCGGGGAGGATTCTTTCTCTTCTCTCGCTTGTGATTACTTTTTTCATCGGCTTCAAATGGGGCGTTCGCATCACCTTGCCCGTGTTCTTGCTGATGCTCCTCTTTGCCATATTTCTTGTCTTGAATTTTGCGTTCTTGCAGAAAGCCGTCCTTCCGTCATATTTCGACTCGGCGGAGCATTATCGCATCATAAAAAATATTTCGGGGTCGATCAGTTCTTCATTCGCTGGTTCTGAAAAATACTACCATGCAGGTTTTCATGTCTTGAGCGCGGCATTCGTGAATTTTTTGCAATTGAGCATCGTGGATGTGATGCTCGTGTTCGGGCAGGTCCTGCTGGCGTCACTCCCGCTTCCATTGTTCTTTATAGTCCGTCAGGAAACAAGGTCGAACGCCGCCGCCTTGTTCGCTGTTCTGCTGGCGGGAGTTGGCTGGCATATGCCGGCTCATCTTATGAACTGGGGGAAGTACCCGGCGCTTTTGAGCCTGGTCTGCATTCACTTTGTCTTCGGGTTGATCTATCTGACATATCGGAAAATGAAGACTGGTCGCGGAATTTATGTACTGCTCGGCAGCGCGGTACTTTTCTCCGCGTTGATCCACACAAGATCAGTCATCGTCATTGCATGCATGTTTGCCGCTCTCTTCATCTTGAATTTGCAAAAGCGCCTGCAACCCATCTCGCGTTATATCGGCATCGGTCTCGTGCTCATCGTCCTTATGGCGGAGGTCGGCTTTATCTGGCAGAGCGATGTCCTCAAACCTCTGCTTGATGGATACATTGAAAATGATATCTGGATGGTCGCCTTGGCAGCCTTCCTGCTTTTGTTCGCCATCCCAGCTTATTCGGAATTGACCTTCTTTCTCCTCGTCTGGCTTTCACTGCTTTTGCTGGGTCTGTTCATCCCCATCAACTTAACCGGATATGAGATATTGACATTATTAGATCGCCCCTATGTGCAGATGTTGATCTATCTTCCGCTCACCATCATGGCTGGATTGGGACTCGCATCTTCGACTCAATGGCTCACCCGCCTCTTCCCGACCCGCAGCCTGCCAGCCCGCCTTGTAGTTTTCCTTACCCTTGGGCTGGTCATCTTCAATGCATCTTTCAACCATCGTTTTTATCCCTCAGATTGCTGTCAATTCGCCAGCCGGGATGACCTTGCCGCTTTTTCATGGATGGATGAAAACCTCCCGCCCGATGCAGTGATCATGATCCCCTCAAATAATTTATATGTAACCTCCTTCGAATCTTCCGATACGCGAGCGGGCGTGGACGGCGGGATTTGGATCACGCCGCTGATCTCCAGGGCAACCGTCCAAGCCTGGGCGGGGTTAATTTTTGACCTGCCGGAGGATCATTCCCGTCTGTGCGGATTAAGCCCGGAGATTTTTGTGTATGCCGGTGGCATGCCGCAAAGTTTCAATGCCGGGCAATTGAATGGTCTGCCCGGTCTGTATCAGGTGGTATTTTCCCTGCCCAAGACAAACGTGTACCGTGTGGTTGGGTGCGATTGAGCAGGGAACGGAATTGGATTTCATGGTAAAAGTGGGGCTATGACATCGTTTCAACAACGCGATCTGCTTTGGAGCATTCCCCTATCCCTCACGGTGGGCGCTGGGTTAGCCAGCATCCAACCGGGGAATTGGTTCATTGGCTGGCTGGGTTTCTCTTTCCTCTTTTTTCTTTCCTTATTTCTGCTTTCATCATCGGTCCGCTGGGCGAGGGGGGGAAAAGCCCTGGCGTGGATGGTCGTGCTCGCCTTCGTACTGCGTTTTGCAGGCGGCGTGGCGACCTACCTTCTGCTGCCTGTTCTCGGCTACGACGACTCAGACGACCAACAAGCCGGCTATGTATTCACCGATGCTCATCGCCGCGATGACCAGGCTTGGGGTTTGGCAGCCTCCGATCGCCCAATCTTCGATGCGTTCAACCGCCGGTTCGCGTATGACCAGTACGGCGGTCTGCTCGCGTTCAGTGCGCTCGTGTATCGCTACGTCTCGCCCGATGCCCATCGTCTGTTGATGCTGGTCTTGCTCTCTGCCTTGATGGGCGCATTAGGACTTCCGTTTTTGTGGAGAGCCGCGCATGTCCATTGGGGAGAGAAAGTGGCGCGCGCTTCCGGCTGGATATTCGCCTTGTATCCCGAAAGTATCCTGCTTGGCGGCTCTGCCATGCGTGAACCCTATCTGCTGGCGCTCAGTGCCTTCTCGTTTTGGGGCTTTACAGATTGGCAGGTCAATCAAAATAAAAAAGGGATCCTCTGGATCGGGCTCGCGATCGCAGGCATGTTGCTCGTCTCGCCGTCCATTGCATTGGTGACATTGGTCATTTTGGGCGGCTGGATGTATTTCTACAGCGAAAGACATCGTATCTCGTGGTGGATGATCGTACTTGCTGTGCTTGTTTTTCTTGCCGGTTTGCTCCTGCTTTCCTCTTCCATGGACCGGCAGGGGCACCTCGGCAGGACGCCGTTCGCGGTCATCAACAATTTCGTGCGCGAGTCGTTGAAGTGGAATGTCTATCAGATCGAAAAGGAATCCGGCTGGGTGCAGAAATTGTTCGACACAATGCCTTCGTGGATGCGCCTGCCTTTTGTGATGGTCTATGGGACGCTGCAACCCGTCCTCCCAGCGATCCTTGTCGTGCCGACGACGGTCATCTGGAAGGTGATCGGCATCCTGCGGGCGGCGGGGTGGTACATCCTGCTTCCGGCGTTGATCGTTGCCCCGGTTGCGGCATCAGGCTCAGGTCACGAGGCGAAGCGGAAGTTATGGATGTGGCTGAGTCTGGTCGCCTGGGGCTGGATCCTGTTCACCGCAATGCGCGGCGGCGGCGATCAATGGGACAATCCGCGTTATCGCACCATCCTATTCCTTTGGCAGGCGGTCCTGGCGGGGTACGTCTGGGTCTGGTGGCGTGAAACGCGGAACGCATGGTTCACGCGTGTAGTTTTCATGGAAGTTGTCTTTGTGATTGTCTTCGGTCAGTGGTATGTGAATCGTTATCTTCAAATTGGAGTGCAGCTGCCATTCGCCGTGATGGTTGGGTTGATCCTTGGGGCGTGGATGCTTGTCCTCGCCTGGGGGGTATGGCGTGACCGGTTCAGGGGTTTCAGACATAGTGTATAATTCAACGGCTGAATTTTGAAGTAGGAGATAACATGCCCACAGCAATTATTACCGGAATTACCGGACAGGACGGCTCATATCTTGCCGAACTGTTATTAAAAAAAGGATACCGCGTGATCGGCGTTGCCCGTCGTTCGAGTACTGTGAACTATGAGCGCATTGATCATCTTTTAGATGATATTACCGTTGTTCAAGGCGATCTACAGGATCAAGGCTCCCTGCTTTCCCTTTTGGAAGAATACGAACCTTCGGAAGTGTACAACCTTGCGGCTCAGTCTTTTGTGCCGACCTCATGGAACCAGCCGGCGTTGACCGGCGATGTGACCGCCCTGGGCGTCACGCGCATTTTGGAAGCCATCCGCTTCGTAGACTCGAAGATCCGTTTTTATCAGGCCTCGTCCAGCGAGATGTTTGGCAAAGTGTTGGAAGTGCCGCAGAAAGAAAGCACGCCCTTCTACCCGCGCAGTCCGTATGGCGTGGCGAAAGTGTATGGGCACTGGATCACGGTCAACTACCGCGAGTCATTCGATATCTATGCCACTTCTGGTATTTTATTCAACCACGAAAGTCCGCGCCGCGGTTTGGAATTTGTGACGCGCAAGATCTCGAACGCAGTGGCAATGATCAAACATGGCAAGGCGAAGGAATTGCGCCTCGGCAACCTCGAGTCCCAGCGCGATTGGGGCTTTGCGGGGGATTATGTCCATGCCATGTGGTTGATGCTCCAGCAGGATAAGCCGGATAGCTATGTCATCGGCATGGGCGAGACCCATTCGGTGCGCGAGTTTTGCGAGGTGGCGTTCTCTCACGTCGGCTTGGATTACAAGGAATTCGTAGTTGTCGATGAACGCTTTTACCGTCCCGCCGAAGTGGACTTGCTGATCTCCGACCCGAGCAAGGCGCGTACTCAGTTGAAGTGGGAGCCTGAGGTTACGTTCAAAGAACTTGTTACCATGATGGTGGATTCTGATATGAAGCGCCATCAAAAAATGAGCTAGTGTAATGAGGAGGTGACAATCGCCCGCGTGGGTGACTGTCACCTATTTTCATTCTATGACCCCATTCAAATTTCTGAAGAACAGGGAATTGCCCTCATGGTTGCCATTTGTGCTGGCTGGCTTGGGGGCGATTCTTTACTTAATCCGCGCGCTGGTCTATGCCCATACCACCGTCAGCAGTTTGGATGAAGGCTCGTACCTGATCAAGGGGATGTTCTACCTCAATGGGGTTTATCAGCCCTTCGAGCCGTATGGTCCGTTGACCAACAAGGCACCCTTTGCATTCCTCATCCCCGGTTTTGCAGAATTTATCTTTGGCGCAGGTCTCCGCACGGGACGGTACTTCTCGATCTTTCTTGGACTGCTCACAGTGCTTGGTGTTTGGATCACTGCACGCCGGTGGGCGGGTGCCTGGCTCGCGGCGGGAACGGTGTGGGTCTTTGCGCTCAGCCCGATGATCATCAAACTCCATGCGCGCGCGGTTTCCGAGGTGGTTATCGCCTGCATGTTGGCGTGGATCACCGTCCTCGTCCTGGATGAGCGGCGTCCATTGTGGCAGATCATTCTCGGGTCCGCGATCGCGGCATTGGCGGTGCTGACGCGCCAGAACATGGCGCCGATCCTTCCGTTTCTGGTGTTATACATCTTCTGGCAGCACGGAAAACCAAAAGCGATATGGGCGTTCGCTTCGGGCGCATTCGTGTTCCTCGCGGTTCACGCCTTTTACTGGCCCCGCATCATGACCATCTGGTCGCCGTGGCTGCCGGAGAACCTGACCCCATTCCTCGACCCGTTCCGCATCCCGACCGATTCCGTTCCCATTTGGGATCCGAGCATCGATGTTTGGAATCGTCTCAACTCTTTATATCAGGGGATTCGCTACCACTTCATCCCGATCCTGGGCAGCCTCTTCAGCTTAATGCTCCTCCCGCGTCGCGCGGACTGGAAGTCTGCTCCTGCCATGCGGGCGGCTGTTTTTCTCGCTGTGAGCTTTTTCACCCTTGTGCTCATGCACGGTTGGGCGGCGCTGGCGAGTCAGTATGAAAGTTACAGCTGCGTCTTCTGTTTCTCGAATTACCTCGGCTTCTTCGACCCTCTGGGTATCCTATTCTTCGTCATCGCCTTTTCATATGCCTGGAACCGTCAACCGAACCGGGCGGTGGGAGTCCTTGTAGTATTTCTGGTCGTCGTCGTTTCCACGGGTATCGGCTTTTCGCTTTTCGAGCAGGTCGGCAACGGATTGCTCGACTTGCCCATCGTCCCGCGGATGCGCTCAGGTGGAGTCGCCTTTATCGCCATTGCTGATGCGTTGACGCAGGGTTTGGATATGCCGCTGGCAGTTGTCAAACGCTGGCTGAGTGCCTCGCTCGGCTTTCTGGCTGGGATCGGTGTTTTGCTGATCGCGTTCCTGATCCGGCGGCGCGAAAGAAAAACGAACTTCTCCCTCACCCTCGTCAACTCGTTTCTCATTGCTGGCTTTGTTCTTTCCCCCATCCTGCACCTTGGTGAAAGCAAAATAAACTGCCAGACGGATGTTATTCGCGACCATGAAGAACTTGGCGCATATCTTGCTTCGATCATCCCGCCCGATAGTCTGGTATATTGGGACGGCGGAAACGCCTACACCCCGATGATCTACGTGCCTGAAGCGCGTATCTTCCCGCCGCAGATCAATGATGGTTATACTTTCCACATCGGCGGCGACCCGGATGTGCTGTATTATTTCAGCCACTGGAATGCCGAACTGGATGCGCGCTGGCGCGGTGAAGCCGACATCTTCATCATCGAAGCGAAGCGATACGTCAACTGGAAGGATTTCCTCACCCCGCAGGATTTCCTGGAATTCACTCAACCCACCCATTCGCCATCCTGCGAAGACGGCGCCGGATTAAGGATATTTCAACGATTGCCATGAACCTTTCCCTGATCATCCCTGTCTATAACGAACAGGATAACCTCCCCATGCTCTTTGAAGCGATCAACCAGACCATGCCGTCCCTTGGAAAGCCCTGGGAGGTTATTCTCGTGGATGATGGCAGCCGTGATAAAAGCCTGTCTGTGCTCAAGGAACATGCGGAAAAAGACCCGGAGCATGTGCGTGTGATCTCCTTCCGCCGCAACTTTGGGCAGACCGCCGCCATCGCCGCCGGTTTGGATTATTCGCGGGGCGATATCATCATCCTGCTCGATGCCGATATGCAGAACGACCCCGCCGATATTCCGATGCTGCTGGCGAAACTCGACGAAGGCTATGATCTTGTCAGCGGCTGGCGCAAGAACCGCAAAGATAATGCCGTTACCCGCAACTTTCCATCCATGCTGGCGAACAAGCTGATCTCACGCGTTACTGGGGTGGAACTTCACGATTACGGCTGCACGCTCAAAGCCTATCGCCGCCCCGTGCTCGAGGGCTTTCGCCTTTATGGCGAAATGCACCGGTTCATTCCGGTGTTCGCTAATTCGATCGGCGCGCGCATCACGGAAGTTGTCGTAAATCATAATCCGCGCCGGTTTGGGAAGACAAAATACGGGTTGGAGCGGACCGTGAAGGTCATCCTCGACTTGTTCACGGTCAAGTTCCTGGTCAGTTTTGCATCCAAGCCCATCTATTTATTCGGTGGAACTGGTTTGGGATTAATGGTGCTCAGCGCCATCATCATGATCTATTTGTTCATCCGGCGCATCTTTTTCCTCGTCGGTGTGACCGGGTCGCCGCTCTTCCAGACCAGCACGATGTTCTTCATCCTCGGCTTTCAGTCCATGCTGATGGGTTTGATCGCGGAACTTCTGGTGCGTACTTATCATGAGTCCCAGCGCAAGCCGACGTACACCGTCCGCACGAAGATCAACCTGGATGAAGATGAGTAAATGGCTGCGTGAAAACCGCCAGATGATCGTCCGCGGTTTTGGCAGTCTTCTGGCACTGGCACTTCTCCTCATTTTGATCCGCGAGGAGGGGGATGGGGAGCTTTTCTCAGCACTGCGCCGTGTTTCTTTTGGGTATTTTGTAGCTGCGGTTTTCGCTCTGTTGGTCTCACGTCTGTTCGCGATCGCGCGCTGGCATATTTTGCTCAAATCGGCAGAGGTGGATATTTCCTTCATGCGTTCCGCCATGTTGACCTTTACCGGGAATTTTTCTTCCAACTTTTTGCCGACCACCATCGGCGGGGATGTGGTGCGGCTCGGCGGTGCGATGCAATTGGGCTATAACCGCGCCATCTGTCTCGCCTCGCTTGTCGCGGACCGGTTGATCGGGATGGTCGGAATGGGGCTGGCGCTCCCCTTGGGCTTGATCCCCGCTTTTTCTCTCGGAAACAATGCTTCACAATCCATTGCCGTCTCCGCGTTATTCCAAAAGGGGATTGGTTTTGCCAAACGCACGCTCGAGTCTCTTTCCATTTGGTTGAAAAAACCACTGACGTTGACCGGGTCTCTGTTGTTCACGCTGGGGAATCAGGCATTTATATACCTTGCCATTTATCTTTTGCTTCAAGGCATTGACCATCACGTCTCTTTTTGGCTGGTGGCTGGGATGTACACCCTGACGTATTTTGTCACGCTCATTCCGATCTCCATCAACGGCTTGGGTGTGCAGGAACTTTCCATGACCTTCCTGTTGACCCAACTTGGCGGATTGACCTCGTCTGAAAGTGCCACCATCGCCTTGTTGACCCGCGTGCTATTTATCCTCGCCAGTCTGCCGGGTGCGTTCTTCCTGCCGTCCATTTTGGCGGCGATGAATGAAAAGAAAGTAGTGGAGTAGTTGGATAGTCCAGCAGTTGAGTAGTTCTTCCCATGGAAAATGTTTCTACAAAAAAGTTTTTACAGGTTTGGCTGTGGGCGCTGGTCGTCGTCAGCGTGCTTGCGATTCTCCAGACCATTCAACGCACAACTGAATTAGAGATCGTTCTCCTCCGCTCCAAATGGATCGGGTTGGTGGGCGTCTTTGCTGCCACCGCCATCCTCGCCGCGTGGCTTTCCTTCTCTGTATTTTTAAATCGCATTTCAGATTTGCTGGATCAGTTCACAACTCAATCCCTTAATCCTTCACGTGTCACGCTTCACGTTTCACTCATCACTCTCAGTCTCGTCTCAATCTGGTTCATCCGCCTATACGTTTTCGGCAGTATCCTTCCGCAAGTTATGCCGATCCTGTGGGTGTTCCTTTGGGCAAGCCTCACGCAGGCGGTTGGCTTAAAGTCGCTTCGTAAGCTGGATTGGCATGTCGCTTTTGCTGTCGTTATCTTGGCGCAAGGTTTTATTTATCAGACCTATGGCATTTTTGCAATCACGTCTGCCAATCCTTTTTCGATGGGCTACTCCGAGGCGGGACGACATTTTTATGCCTCGCTATTTTTCTCCGAATCATTGTATGGGATGAAACTCCCGCTTCCGTTCCTACACCCTTCAAGGTATTTGCTTTTATCCATTCCATTCTTGATCGACGGCTTTCCGCTTTGGTTCCACCGCTTTTGGCAGGCGTTGTTGTGGTTCGGGCTGACGCTGGCATCATCTTTTCTGCTTGCTCGCCGAATGAAACTGAGCAGAGGGATAACACTTCTCGCCACCGCATGGGCATTCCTGTTTTTCTTCCAGGGTGCGGTCTATTATCACTTGCATGTGATGGTGATTTTGATCCTCGTTATGGAGTCGGGTAACTTGCTGTCTGATAAGTCCATCAGCAGAGCTGATGGAATCCAAATTAAGCCGCTCATTTTCATCATCCTCGCTTCGGTCTGGGCGGGGATCAGCCGCGTGAATTGGTACCCCGTCCCGGCGATGTTGGCGATCGCGATCTACATTCTTGAAACGCCGATCAATGACAAAGACTGGAAATACTGGCTCACTCCATTCATCTGGGGCGTCAGTGGACTTGCGGCTGCGCTTATCTCTCAATTCGTTTACATCCAAATATCCGGCAACGCAGATGTAGCCGCTTTTAGTTCCAGCTTCACATCTGATTTGATCTGGAGCCGTTTGCTTCCGAATGAAACTTTCCCAATGGGAATCTTGCCGGGGAGTTTGTTGGTGTCCGCGCCGTTGCTGGTCGCGTTGTATCAAATGCTTCGCGGCAGGATGACATATCTTCATCAGCTGCGCTGGTTGGCGCTGCTTGCCATGCTTGGCGTGTTGCTTGTCGGCGGGGCGGTGGTCAGCACAAAGATCGGCGGCGGTGGCGATTTACACAACATGGACGCGTATCTGGTGATGCTGTCGGTGTTGGCTGCGGCTTTCTGGTCAGGGAGGGTTTCGGCGGAGTCAGATGCTAAGCCGATGTTTGGCAGAGTCGGCTGGGGTGTTGCCGCGGCTGCTTTGCTGATTCCGCTTGGGTTTGCGATCCGCAGCATCGGCTTTTTTCCTTCATTCGATAAAACCGTCACGGAAAAAGATATTCGACTTTTGCAGGAAACCCTTGAAGGTGGTGGCGAGATTTTATTCATTACCGAACGTCAACTTATCACGTTCGATTATTTGAACGGCATGACGCTCGTGCCGGAATACGAACAAAGTGAGCTGATGGAGATGGCGATGTCGCGCAATCGTCCGTATCTCGAAACGTTTTATAGCGAACTGCGCGAGCGTCGCTTTGCGTTGATCGTGGCAGAGGACCAAACATTCACGCGTCAAAAAGAAGGCGCGTTCGCAGAAGAGAATGTGGCATGGGTTCGTTTTGTGGGTGCACCGTTGTTGTGCAATTACAAACCTGTTGTAACACTGACTTCGAACAACATACAGGTGTTTGAGCCGCGTCCAAAACAGGTGGAATGCAGGGACCCCTTTGCAGAAGAATAACATGCGCATCCTCACGGTCATTCATGAATTCCCTCCCATCGGCGGCGGCGGCGGACGAGCTGCGTATGATATCTGCTGTGAACTTGCGGCGCGCGGTCATGATGTGACCGTGTTGACCGCGCACATGGATGGTCTGCCTCTCGATGATATGCAGGATGGGATTCGACTCGTGCGCATTCCTTCCAAACGGACAGAGGCGTTCTCCGCAAGTTTTGCGACCATGTTCGCCTTCGATCTTGCCGGACTGTGGGCTGGTCTGTCGCTGATCTGGCGTTTTCGCCCCGAGATCATTCACACCCACTTTGCCGTTCCCGCTGGTGCGCTTGCGTTTGCTTTGTCGTTGTTAACAGGGGTGCCGTATATTTTGACGGCTCATCTCGGTGATGTGCCCGGTGGTGTGCCGGAGAAGACCGCGTACTGGTTCCGTTGGTTACAGCCCTTCACAAAACCGATCTGGCGGCGCGCGAAGCAGGTGGTAGCGGTGAGTGAGTTCACCCGCCAACTTGCTTTGAAGAATTATCCGGTGGATATTCGCGTCATCCCCAACGGCGCGGATTTTACACATCTGGTCACCGAGCGTATCGAAGTTAATAAGACGCCGCGTATCGTCTTCGCCGGACGATTCGTCTCGCAGAAAAATCCGCTGGCGATCGTTCGGGTTTTGTCCACGCTCAAAGATCTGGATTGGACGTGCTCCATGCTGGGCGATGGTCCCATGTTCGCGGACGTTAAAGCTGAAATCGAGAAGCAGGCCATGACCGAACGCTTCCGCCTGACGGGCTGGGTCACCCCCGACGATGTGCTGAAAGAATTTTCCACGAGCGATATTCTGTACATGCCTTCATATTCCGAGGGCTTGCCGGTTGTCGGCGTGGATGCGCTGGTGAAAGGACTCGCTATCGTCGTCAGCCGCATCGGCGGCTTTCTCGACCTGGTCACCTCAAACGAGAACGGCTACCTGATCGAGGTCAAGGATGAAGCGGCGTTTTCATCCGCTCTGCGAGACTTGCTCTCCAATCGCGAACGCCTGGTCAATTTCCGCCGCGCCAGTTTGGAGAAGGCGAAGAATTTCGACATCGAGAAGATCGTGGATCAATACGAAGCGATCATGCGGGATGTAATAGGTCAAACAGATAGAAAAGAGCAATCGATCATCTGATCGGGCAATGCATCTTGATCACCAATAAAAATTTGCACTATTCCAGTGTTTTGGCTGCCACCAAGCAACTGCTTCCAAAATGAATGGGTTTGTTTTGTTTGAGCCTATCTATTTCTTTGCGTAATATCAAATCAAGAGTGTGTGATGCTGCTCCACTTTTTGTTGCATGATCGCGGGGAATATTATGGGTTTTTGTACCAGCTTTCGAGAGTCCCATGCGGAAGGGAAGCATTCGTAAAAAAGCTATTGGGACTGGTAAAAACCAGAATATGTATGTTGAAAAGTCAACCATGAACCCGGCTTCTTTAAGTACATTGCTGATGCTTTTTGTTGTATATCTCCTGAAATGTCCTGCGGCAATATCCTCATCGGACCAAAGGAACGGATATGCAGGAACAGTTACATAAAGATGCCCACCTGGTTTGATTAATCGGTTGATGGATTTCAAAAAGGACAGGTCGTCTTCGATGTGCTCGATCACATCGAATAACCCAATTGCAGGCAGGGAATGGGGCTTGAATTGGGCGGAGTCGGTGGTCGCGCAAATAACCGTCTGAATTCCTCGACGTTTCGCGTTCAATGCACCGTTTTGCCCTGGCTCCACCAGTGCCACATCATAGCCAGCATTTGCCAGACCAAGGGACACGAATCCATTTCCTCCTCCAATATCGAAAATAGTCCCTCCTTCTTCTGGCGGGTATAATTTGACGATGGATATAATACAATTATTGCGATGTTTGAACCAGAATGAGAAATCTTCAATGTTGAAGTAGGCATCGTTGCCATCCAATGGATAATAGATTGGTTGAGTATCGGAACTGTACCAAAGCCCGTCCTTGCCCAGTTTCAACCCATCACTGATTGTTTTTAGGTTTGTCATCGCCATTCCTGTCGTTTTGATATATTGGAATGAATTTTATCGGAAATTGCGACGAAGAGTGTGATGTAAATCGACGTATCATAAAGATTGTTAGTCTGTGACGAAATTTGGTGGTCTTGTGTTCAGAAAAATAGTCGTCTGGATGTATGGAAATATGAGTAAAAAATCAACAGCTAAAAAATCGAAAATGAAATTAGATAATAGACTGCGGTGCTCTGTAATTATTCCGGTTTTTAATAGTTCTAGCACTCTCGAATTACTAGTGAAGCGCCTTGGCAGTGTGTTGCATAATTTGGCGTCTAAATACGAGGTCATCTTCGTTAATGATGACAGCCACGATAATAGTTGGCAAGTCATTGTCCAGCTTTCGGAGCAATACCCCTGGGTAAAGGGCATAAACCTAATGCGGAACTTTGGTCAGCACAATGCCCTGTTAACAGGTATTTTTGCGGCAGAGTATGAGATCATTGTTACAATGGATGATGACTTACAACACCCCCCTGAAGAGATCCATAAATTAACAAACGAACTGATTAGCAAGGGCCTTGATGTCGTTTATGGTGTTCCTGAAATGCAGGAGCATACTGCATTCCGTTCTCTTACATCACGTGTTACTAAGTCGGTTATGAGCATGGCACTAGAGTTGCCTACTATTGAACAAAGCGGGGCTTTTCGGGCATTTCGGATCGAAGTTCGGAAAGCATTCAGAGGTTATCGCAGTCGGTCCGTCTCGATAGACGCGTTGCTTGCATGGGGAACTTCTCGATTTGGGTATGTTGTTGTAGATCATAAGCCGCGTCATATAGGCAAATCCAATTACACATTCCGTAAGCTTGTTCGGCATACAGTGAATATGCTTACCGGTTTTAGCACCTTACCACTTCGATTGGCAAGTTTTCTCGGGTTCGCATTTACCGGTTTTGGATTTCTGGTCCTGATATTTGTAATTGGGCGGTATTTTATCGAAGGCAGCCCCGTGCAAGGTTTTCCTTTCCTGGCATCCATTATTGCCTTATTCTCCGGAGTCCAGCTATTTGTTACCGGAATATTTGGAGAGTATCTGGCACAGATCTTTTTTAGCATCATGGGACGTCCGCTGGGCGTTGAGCGCGAAACTGTCGGCTTTTCACCCAATCGGGAAGAACCTCATGACTGATTCTCAGCCAGATTTTATTTGGCTCTCGCCACTCGATGAAGCTCGGTTTGGCATTCGTACCGCACGTACAGTGGATATAACATTGGAACGTTTGCCTGCAGTGCTGGAATTTTGCCGCGCTCAAGATGTACATTTCTTGATCGCGCGTTGTTCCACCCGCGAGCTCCCATCTTTGCAGGCGATGGAAAAAGCCGGATTCCTGTTGATGGATACTTTGGTCTATTTTGCTTTCGACTTTCATCATAAAGCCTTGCCTCCCCGTCGTGCTTTGAGTATTCGGGCGGTTCAACCAAAGGATATCGATGCAGTGAAGGAGATTGCGCGCCAGGCATTTCGCGGATACGATAGTCATTATCATGCCGACCCACGGCTTGACCGTTTAGCCTGCGATGAACTTTATGTAGATTGGGCGGAACGCGCCTGCTCTCAAAAAGGACTGGCAGATGTGGTTTTTGTGGCAGACTCTACCAAAGGCATCCTTGGTTTTCTGGCAATGAAAATGGATAAAACAAAAGTAGCAGATTGCCGCCTGTATGCAGTCTCACAGCGTGCCCAGCGAAATGGAGTAGGGCAGGCATTGCTGATCGAGGCTTTGCACTGGTGTGCAGCAAATGACCTCAATGTGATGACCCTTTCCACACAGATCACAAACATTGCTTCGCAGAAAGCGTGTGTCCGTGTCGGTTTTGAACCATGGATCTCGTTCCATACACTCCATAAATGGTTTGATAAAGGACAGAATTATGGTTGAACCCGTTTATATTCCTTTCAATCGCCCTGTTACAGTTGGCAACGAACTGCAATATATGATGGAAGCGCTTGCCGGGGAAAAACTGTCTGGTGACGGACCTTTTACCAAAAAATGCCATACTCTCCTTGAAAGAGAGTTAGGCGTCTCAAAGGTATTGCTTACCACTTCTTGTAGTCATGCATTAGAAATGATGCCTATTCTGCTGGATTTTAAACCCGGCGACGAAGTTATACTTCCTGCTTTTACATTTGTTTCCACAGTCAATGCTTTCATCTTACGAGGTGCAAAGCCGGTCTTTGCTGATGTTCGGCCTGATACACTAAATCTGGACGAATCAAAGCTCGAACAACTCATTACTCCACATACAAAAGCGATCATCCCCGTACATTATGCCGGAATTGGTTGTGAAATGGATAGCATCCTCGAAATAGCGAACCGATATCAAATAAGAGTGGTGGAAGATAATGCGCACGGATTGTTCGGAAAATACAAAGGGAAATATTTAGGAACGTTCGGTTCACTTTCCGCTCAATCCTTTCATGAGACCAAGAACTTTTCTTGTGGTGAAGGCGGCGCGCTGCTCATTAACGATGAGACATTGGTTGAACGAGCGGAGATCATCCGTGAAAAAGGCACCAATCGATCTCGGTTTTTCCGCGGCCAGGTGGATAAGTATACCTGGGTGGATATAGGTTCATCCTATCTGCCCTCAGATATCCTTGCCGCTTTTCTGTATGCCCAATTGGAGAGCCGTTCTAAAATACAAGCCCATCGACAAAATCTTTGGCAGACATACGATTCGGAGTTAAAAGATTGGGCTGCCCGGCACAATGTTTCCCTTCCGGTTGTTCCGGATCACTGTCAGCAGGCTTACCATATGTATTATCTTCTCCTGCCTACCCTCGAACTACGCCAAAAATTCATTGCCAGCCTTGCTGCGCGAAAAATTCTTGCAGTATTCCATTACCTCCCTTTGCATCTTTCGGATATGGGGATTCAGTTTGGCGGCAAAGTAGGAGATTGCCCCGTCACTGAGCGTATTAGTGATCAATTAATACGCCTGCCATTCAATAATGCCCTGACCCACGAGGAACAGCAACGTGTAATAGAGGCTGTTTTAGAGTTTGACTTTTCGTGAAAAAATGCTGATGCCTAAAGACTTTACACCTCTCGATATTACAAGTATTGCAGAATCAAAAAACACACTTGGTTGGAACATGAGAAACCTCTGGAAATGATATCAGGCGATCATGGATTAATACGAACCGATTAGTGTAGTAGCCATATTTGATTGCATCTTGTAACCATAGTGGAGTTGAGGGATTCTCATTCCTGAAACGGCTTGACTCAATGGGGGATTTGTGTCAGAATTCAAAATCTGAACGCTCAATTATGAATACGAAGATCAAACCTCACGAATATGCCTTGCTCGACGAAATCGCACAGGATTCTCTCGTCACACAGGCGAACCTTTCCAAGCGCCTCGGCATTGCTGTTGGCAGTGTCAACTGGTACATCAAACGACTTATTGTTCGTGGATGGATCAAAGTTTCTCATCTTGACCGCACCCGCCTGCAATACGACCTCACGCCCGAAGGTATGAAGGTCTTTACTCAACGAGCCATGAACTATGCGCGGGATTCGCTTAAGGTCTACGGAAACTACCGTGAACAGGCAAGGAGCCTGGTGACAGAGTTGAAACAAAAAGGCGTCAAGAACGTGTACCTCAATGGGGATGACCAGACGATGGACATTCTGCGATTGACCTGTATTGAAGCGGGGCTAAAGATCAGTGACTTGCCCGATGGCTGTGTGCTCGAGTTCAGTGGACATGGGTATCTGGTACGTTAGAAAATCACAAGGATAATGATCAATGAAGCAACGATTTGGGATCATTGGCTGCGGGCGGATCGCGCCGCGTCATGCTGACTCTCTGGCGGAGATTCCGGAGGCGGAACTGGTGATGGTTTGTGATGTCATCGAGAACCGTGCCCATCACTTTGCTGAGAAACATGGGGCGAAGTATTGTATCGATTACCACGAACTGCTTGCCAACCCAGATATTGACATCGTCAATATTTGTACACCCAGCGGAATGCACGCTTCGATGGCAATTGACGCTCTCAGAGCTGGGAAACACGTTATTGTCGAAAAGCCGATGGCAATGAGCGTCTCTGATGCAGACCGAATGATCAATACAGCGAAGGAGATGAAACGCAAGCTGTGCATCATTCTCCAGAATCGATATAACCCTCCCATGCAGGATTTTTATCAGGCTGTCCGTGCTGGAAAGATCGGGCGCATTCTGCTTGGTTCGGTGACGGTCCGCTGGTATCGTCCGCAGGAATATTACAATGACGGCTGGCATGGAACAAAGTCCATGGACGGCGGCGCCTTGATGAATCAGAGCATCCATCATATCGATGCTTTGCAATGGTTGGTGGGGGAGCCTGTGCAAAGCGTATTTGCTTATATTGCGACACTCGCACATCAGATGGAGGCGGAGGATGTCGGCGTGGTGACTGTGCGTTTTGCAAATGGCGCATTGGCGACCATCGAAGGCTCGACGGTGACTTATCCGCAAAATCTGGAAGCTTCAGTGGCATTGTTTGGTGAAAAAGGCTCACTGAAAGTGGGAGGCACGGCACTCAATCGCAAGGTCTTCTGGAAGATCGCTGGGGAGATTGAACATGAAAAGGAGTTGCTGACGCGGGAGGAGGTTGACCCTCCGTCCGTGTACGGGGCGAGCCATCGCTATGTTATCGAGGATATGATTCAAGCTGTGACACAAGACCGAGAGCCTCAGACCAGTGGGGCAGAGGGGCGAAAATCTCTCTTATTGGTCAATGCCATGTATGCATCCGCCCAAAGCTCTCGCGAAGTATTCATCAGTGAATTGGAAAACGCGTCATAAATTTCGGCTTGATTAATCTGTTTTTGAATAAAAATAAGGCTCAATAATTATGGTCAATTCGTTACACTCAATTGAACGGAAGAATACCTGGCTTGAATGGATTTTCCTAATATTCGTTGTGGTCGGTTACTACCTATGGCTTTCTACGAATACTATATTTTCCGCTTCTGCTAATGGTCGTTTACTCGATGTTTTTATCGTTGATGAATATGAACATTTTTTTATTATACGTGAAGCATTAACCAACCATACAGTATGTGTGAACTGGTCGGTGTATGGACAATTCTTTTTCAATATCATACTATTTCCTCTTTATGTGCTGCAGCGATTTTCTCCCATTAATGACCAGCTCATCATTTTAGCCTTGCGTTATGTATCCACTGTTTCAGCTGCTCTCACAGTGATACTTACATTTGGTCTGGCACGACGATATTTTGGCAGGCTGGTTGCATGGATGAGTAGCCTCTTGTTGATGGTTGTCCCATTTATATTCAATTTTTGGTCTGTTACATCTCATCCAGATGCCCTTCAGATGTTCACAGTGACGGGAAGCTTATTTGCGGGCTCTGAATACTTGTTATCAAAGAAAAAACGATGGTTGATCATTTCTGCGGCTTTTGCTGGATTCGCATTTTCTACAAAGTATGCTGGGTTGTTTTTATTGCCAGTAATTTGGTTGGTGTGTTTAAGAGTGTTTGAGGAGTCGCCATCAACTCTCAAGAAGGAGCTTAGTCATCTTCCCGGACTCCTGTCCGCACTTCGCCTTATGCTTGCCACAGGTGTTTCTTTCTTGATAGCTTTTTTTATAACGTCTCCTTGCTTGTTGCTGGATTGGGACTTTGTCTTTGGGTTGACAAGAGTCGTGGACGTTACTACTGGAGGGTTTTTATTTCAAGTTAATTATAGACGCACGGAATGGTTCGAAATATTAAGCTCAACTTCATTAATTGGAAAACTTAATAGTATTATCCTGGCGTTTGCTTTGATATCATTTTTTGTGAAGACTTGGAAAACAAAAGGTGGGGAATTTCGATCACATAAAGGGCTGTTGTGGACGTGGGTGCTCTACTATTTTGCCATCCCATTTTTTGCAGTCAATGTTCGAGAAGATCGGTACCTGCTTGTAATTATCCCTTTTATTTTTATCCTATTAGCGTCCTTTTTAGCTGATATCTTAGACTATGCTAGAAGAAAGTTCTCTGGAAAATTTGCCTCATACTTTGTTGTTGGAGTCCTTGTGGTAATCTCTGCCGTGGAGATGTGGGGGGGCTTTACGCGCCAATTTGATTTGATCGCAACGCGAACGGCAAGGGAGATTAATAATCCTGTAATCGAAGCGGGGGAATGGCTGGAAAGGAATTATGAATCATCCACTCGTATCGTATATGACAGATATAGTTATATCCCCCCAAAATTTACCCGAGTGTGGGGTACTTTTAACATGGATGCAACTTTGATCGAGGGTTTTCGTCCACGCGTTATAGTCATCAATTCTGCTATTCGTGATATTTATCGTGACCCATCTGCTGCAAGCGGCTATGTAGAAGGACCAGAGAGATATATGGAAATGTATGAATTTTATGATGCAATGGAACAGCAAAAACATGGTTTTGTGTTGGTTGCTGAGTTTGGACCCGTGACGATTTACGAGAGGGAACGATAATGGTAGACCCATATTCAGACCAATCTGGAACATCAATAGTTTTCCCCAATGTTATCTGGGGTGGAAAATTTCAAATCGGCGTTTTTTCCGTTATTGGTCAGCCCTTTTCCGATAGTGAAGGGAAAATACTGGAAACACAAATTGGCAATGATGCCCTTATCCGCTCACATACGGTCATTTATGCCGGGAACAAGATCGGGAACAATTTCCAGACCGGTCATGGAGTGATGGTGCGCGAGTTGAATCAGATCGGCGATAACGTCAGTATCGGAACACATTCTATCGTTGAGCATCATGTCTTCATTGGGAATGGTGTCCGTATTCATTCGAATGTGTTCATCCCGGAATATTGCATCCTTGAAGAGGAATGTTGGATCGGTCCGGCTGTGGTGATGACCAATGCAAACTATCCGCGCTCGAAAAGCGTGAAGGAAAAACTCACCGGTGCGATCATCGAAAAGGGTGCGAAGATCGGTGCGGGCGCTGTGCTTTTGCCCGGAGTGAGAATTGGCAAAAATGCCCTGGTCGGTTCCGGCGCGGTGGTGACGCGCGATGTCGAAGAGAATGGTGTTGTAGTTGGGAATCCATCCCGGCTTATTAATCACATCACGAACATCTCGGAGTACCAGTAGGAGAATTCATGGTTGAAAAGATACCTTTGTTGGATTTGCATGCAGAATATTCCGAGATCAAAGACTCGGTGGATGCTTCCATTCAGCGTGTAGTGGAGAGCGCCCGCTTTATTTTGGGGGAGGAGGTTACCGGGTTTGAGAAGGATTACGCTGCATTCTGCCGCGCGGATCATGCGATCGGCGTTGGGTCCGGCACCGATGCGCTTTATGTCGCCTTGAAAACTTGTGGCGTGGAGATCGGGGACGAAGTCATCACCACCCCAATGACCTTCATCGCGACATCCGAAGCGATCTCCCTTTGCGGTGCGAAGCCGGTTTTTGTGGATGTTGACCCCGGCACGCACAACATGGACCCCAAGCTCCTTGAGGCGGTTATTACGCCTCGCACCAAAGTCATCCTTCCAGTTCATATCCATGGGTATCCGGTGGATATGGACTCGATCCTGGACGTTGCCCGAAAGCATAATCTGAAAGTGATTGAAGATGCGGCACAGGCACAGGGAGCGGAATATAAAGGTCGGCGTGTTGGTACGCTTGCCGATATGGCATGTTTCTCCTTTTACCCCGGAAAAAATCTTGGTGCCTATGGCGATGCGGGAGCCATCACAACCAACGATGCAGAGTTTGCGAAGAAAGCTAGATTATTACGTGATCACGGGCGCACCAGCAAGTATGAGCACCAAGTGGTAAGTTTCAATTGGCGCATTGATGCGCTGCAGGCTGCCATTTTGCATGCAAAGCTCACATACCTTGATGGGTGGAACCGCCGCCGCCATGAAATCGCGGTCATGTATAACCGCTTGTTGGAGAATTGCCCGACTCAGCTTCCGATCATCACAGAAGATTACGGTTCGGTGTGGCATCACTATGCCATCAACATCGAAAATAGGGATGATGTGCAGGCAAAGCTCAAGGCGGAGGGTATTGAAACGGGAATTCACTATCCTATCCCGCTGCACATTCAACCTGCCTACAAATTTTTGGAATATGAGAATGGCGATTTCCCAAATGCAGAGAAAGTTGCAAAGACCACACTGTCCCTGCCTATGTACCCTGCCATGAGCGACGAGCAGGTACAACGCGTAGCAGAAGTGGTGGCAGGAATTTTGTGAGTGGTGTGACATTGTTCTACGTCTGAGTTGACAAATGAAAGTAAGTGTGTGAGAATTCAGAAAATGAATGCTCGCGTGAAATTAGGATAATATGGATTTACCCTCCTCTGATAAAGAAAACTGGTCGCTTGTCATCCGCCCACAGCGCGCATGGTGGGACCTGCGGCTTGGCGATTTATGGCGATATCGAGATCTGGTCTGGATGTTTGTGTGGCGTGATTTCGTCGCTTATTACAAGCAGACCATCCTCGGTCCGTTGTGGTATCTGATCCAGCCGATCCTGACAACCGTAGTTTTCACGGTCATCTTTGGGAACATTGCGCAGCTTTCCACAGACGGGTTGCCGCCATTTCTTTTCTACCTGGCAGGCAATACAGTGTGGACATATTTTTCTGCGAGCCTTACCAGCACATCCAATACGTTTACTAGCAATGCAGGTCTGTTTGGTAAAGTGTATTTTCCGCGGCTTGCCATGCCTTTATCGGTCGTCATTTCCCAGATTATTTCATTTGGCATCCGCTTTTTGGTGTTTTTAGGATTTCTTGTTTACTTTATTGTTTCTGGTGCCAATGTACACCCCAATGGGTGGGTTCTGAGCCTGCCTGTTCTGTTGTTCATTATGGCGGGGCTGGGGCTGGGATTGGGAATTATCGTTTCATCTCTCACTACCAAATACCGTGATCTGCAGCAATTGGTGGCTTTTGGTGTGCAATTGTTAATGTATGGTACGCCGGTCATTTATCCGCTTTCTTCGATTGAAAGGACATGGCGCTGGCTGATCCTTATCAACCCAATGACACCCGTTGTTGAAATTTTTCGTCTGGCATTTTTAGGCACAAGTGCATTGTCACCGGTTTATCTGGTCTACAGTATTGCCTTTGTGTTGGTTGTGCTTTTGGTTGGTGTGTTGATCTTCAACCGCGTCGAAAATACATTTATGGATACGGTTTAAGAATGTCTGATACTGTTATTTCCGTTGAAAACCTTTCAAAGACATACCGTTTGGGTGTGATCGGGACGGGCACATTTTTTGGCGACTTAAATCGCTGGTGGGCAAAAAAGCTTGGTAAACCAGACCCCTACGCCAAGATCGGTGAAGTTGATCACGGCAACCGTATTGGTGAAACGTTATGGGCGCTGGATAATGTTAGTTTCAAATTACAGCAAGGGGAAGCGTTGGGCATTATCGGACGCAATGGGGCGGGGAAAAGCACGCTTTTAAAGATCATGTCGCGTGTTACAGCTCCAACTTCCGGCGCAGTGAAAGTTAAAGGACGGATTGCCAGCCTTCTGGAAGTGGGAACCGGTTTCCATCCTGAATTAACTGGGCGCGAGAATATCTATCTGAATGGCGCTATTCTTGGAATGGACCGCTCTGAAGTGACCAGGAAATATGATGAGATCGTTGATTTTTCCGGTGTGGAAAAATTCATTGATACACCAGTCAAGCGGTATTCAAGCGGGATGTATGTCCGGCTTGCCTTCGCAGTTGCTGCTCATCTTGAACCCGAGATTTTGGTGGTGGATGAGGTTTTGGCGGTTGGCGATGCGGAGTTCCAGCGCAAATGCCTTGGCAAGATGAGCGATGTTGCACAAGCCGGGCGGACGGTGCTGTTTGTGAGTCATAACATGCCTGCGATTTTGCGATTGTGTTCTACTGCTATTATGTTAGACAAAGGAAGACTCGTTAAGCAGGGGAGTGCAGTCGATGTAACCAACTTTTACCTGAACAATAACGATAATGCCGAGGGAGCCATTACATGGTCCGGTGCAGATGCGCCTGGGACCGATGAGGTCAAACTCACAGCCATCCGTTTGGTGGACGGCGAAGGGCAGGGTAAGTCACTGGTGGAGATCAATGCGCCTTCTTATTTGGAGATCGAATACGATGTACGTCAGCCTGATCTAAAGTTCCGCGTTTCGGCAGGCTTCAATACGCAGGGCGTGGTCGCATTCACAACCAACGAGCCGTATGAAACCAGGCATGACCGCGTCGGACACTATGTTTCGCGTGTTGAAATTCCAGCCAATCTTTTGGCGGAAGGCGAATATAGCATTTCGGTTTCGATCTTTGCTTCGAAGGGTTTGAAGATCCGTTATGTTCGTGCAAAGAACGTTTTCACCTTTCAAGTGGTGGATTACATCACAGGAAATTCTTCACGAGGGGATTTTGCCCAGAATGTTGCAGGTGTTTTGCGCCCGGCGCTTTTCTGGGAAAAGACATACATGGGCGAGGATCGACCGTGAAAATCGCGATCGTGCTTACTAAAGCCATGTTCTATTTCTTTTTCGATCATACTGTACGTTCGTTGTATGACCAGGGACATGACGTTCGAATTGTCTGCCGCCCTGGTTTTGAAGCGGATGGAAATAAATCTGGGCGGACCCTTCTCAAATTGCTTGCTGATGTGCCGCAGGCAAAACTTGAGGATGCCCGTTTTCGTGCAAAGCATGCTTTTTGGGCGGGTACGGTTCGTGAACTGGCAAACTATGCGAACTTTCTCAAACCAGATCACCCTATGGCGCCGCCCCTGCCTTGGGAAAATATCTATATGCGCGGCCGCCTTCATCCCAAAATATACTGGGCAGCCAAAACCCGTATTGGAGCGGCAATTTTTTCGACCAGTTTTGTGCGTTGGTTATTGAGAAAGCTGGAAACCTTCTTTGATCCAGAACCGCGGATTCTTGATTGGTTACAAGACTATCAACCGGATGTCGTGGTGGCATCTCCCTATAACATGACCTCTGATCTGGAAATCGAATATGTCAAAGCGGCACAGCATCTTGGGATTCCAACTATTTCGCCAGTATTGAGTTGGGATAATCTGGTAAGCAAAGGAACGTATCTTGTCAAACCGGAGTGGTTGTTCGTTTGGAATCAAGATCTATTGAGAGAAGCAACCACCATTCATGAGTTTAAGAATGAGCAAGTCTTTATTGCTGGTGCGCCTGTATATGATCCCTGGTTTTCCCTTAAGCCATCCGTTTCACGCGGTGAGTTTTATGAACAAAGCGAATTGCCTACAACGGGTCCCTTTTTGTTATATCTTGGTTCCTCTCCCAGTATTACCAACCTTGATGTTGAGTTCATCAAAGCCTTGGTGGCTCATTTTGAAAAGACGGATGAGAATAAGCGTCCTTCCATTCTTATCCGCCCGCACCCGTATGCTTCGTATGACATGACTATCTTTGAGAGTAGTTGGGTTAAGGTTTTTCCCAAAAAAGGCGGACGCCCCGACATTGAAGACATCCGTCAGGTGTATTTTGATACATTGCATTATAGTGCGGCTGTTATTGGTATAAATACTACCGGCTTTTTGGATGCTGCAATTGCAGATAGACCCTGTTTAACTTTGATGAATGAAACTACAAAAGATGGGCAGAACGCGCATTTCCAATATTTGATCCGCGCCGGGTTTATTGAACAAGCATTCAGTTATGTTGAGGTAGCCGCCCTTTTGGAACACATTGTTTGCGGAGCGGATGATAAAAAAGAAAACCGCCGCACCTTTGTGCATCAATTTATCCGTCCACAGGGGATGGATATTCCGGCGTCAGAAGTTATGGCGAAAGCGATCCTTGCAGTTGGACACGGAAAAAAACCCGAGGATTGGAAGAGCGAGAGCCATGAGTAAATTTCTCAGCTCTACACGCTGTATGATCATCGGTGAAGTTGCCCAATCGCACGACGGTAGCCTGGGCATGGCACATGCTTTTATTGATGCCATTGCTCGTGCAGGTGCCGATGCGGTTAAATTCCAAACCCATATTGCTGCCGCGGAGAGCACTCCGCTGGAGCCGTGGCGGGTCAAGTTCAGTAAACAGGATGCCTCCCGCTACGAGTATTGGAAACGCATGGAGTTCTCCCCTGAACAATGGCATGGACTGGCAGGTCATGCAAAAGAAAAGGGGCTGATCTTTCTCAGTTCTCCGTTTTCCATCGAAGCGGTGGATATGCTCGACAAGATCGGAATGCCCGCATGGAAGGTTGCTTCAGGTGAA
Source organism: uncultured Anaerolinea sp. (assembly GCA_964372045.1). Taxonomy (GTDB): domain Bacteria; phylum Chloroflexota; class Anaerolineae; order Anaerolineales; family Villigracilaceae; genus Villigracilis. Next base: position 754 of record CAYJPO010000018.1, on the reverse strand, counting down.
GTCAATAACCGGCAATTAATGGACAGAATGCTTCAGACAGGCAATCCGATCCTGCTTTCCACGGGCATGAGCGACCTGGCTGAAATCGATGATGCAGTGGCATACATCCGCCAAAGTGGCGTCGAGTACGCAGTCATGCAATGTTCAACCGCTTACCCCTGTCCGCCGGAAAAGATCGGCTTGAATCTTATACCCCATTTACGCGAACGCTATGGATGTGCAGTCGGACTCTCCGATCATTCTGGCACTATCTACCCGGGATTGGCCGCCGTTACATTGGGGATCGAAGTTTTGGAATTACATGTGGCATTCAGCCGCGAAATGTTCGGACCGGACGTGCCCGCCTCTGTGACGACGGGTGAGTTGAGTCAGCTAGTTGAGGGAATCCGGTTCATCGAGCGGATGCGGAACAATCCCGTGGACAAGAATGGCTTTGCCGAAGAAGTTTTGCCTTTACGCAAGCTTTTCACAAAAAGCATCGTGGCAGGCATGGATCTTCCTAAAGGCACTCTGCTCGAAGAAAAACACCTCCGCATAAAAAAACCCGGCAATGGACTTCCTGGCGAACGGATGAAGGATCTGATCGGCAAACGTTTATTGCGGAATATCAAGACAGATGAGCAAATTCTGGAAGGAGATTTTTCCTAAATCCTATGAAACGAAAAGTGTGCGTAGTTGTAACGGCACGCCCAAGTTACAGCCGTATTCGAACGGCTTTACATGCCATTAGGGCAAACCCGAATCTGGAGCTGCA
>CAYJPO010000017.1:0-60809 GCA_964372045.1 uncultured Anaerolinea sp. | reverse complement strand
TGCAATCCGTGAGCATCACGCCGGAGAGTGTGACGATGACGTGGAATGTCGCCCGGTAAATCGTCGGGCTAAAGCCCTTCCTCAGTACATGGAAGTCCTACGGACTGAGGCATCAGCCCCGAAGGGGCTTCCATGTTCATAGGCAGGGCTTCAGCCCGCACCGATTCTGTGTCAAAATAGAAAATTGGATTTCACCAGAGAACATAGCAAGTTCCGTGTCCTTCGTTCGATCCGTCCACAAAACAACATTCTCCAGTAGGGTGCAAAATCCTTGCCTGTCCTGTATAAACGAAGGAGACCAAATCCCAAAGGAGAATGTCATGGCAACTGTAACTGCCGAAACATTTGTAAACGCCCCGCTCAAATTCGCCTATCGCGCCTTCACCAATTCCACGTCCCTGCGAGAGTGGCTGTGCGATGTCGCCACCGTCGCGCCGCATCCCAACGGACGGATGTATCTGTGGTGGCGCGGCGATTTTTATTCCAGCGGTCACTACCTCGCGCTGGAGGAAAACAAGTGCGTCAACTTCCGCTGGTACTCGAACGCCGACCCCGCCCCCACCGAAGTGGAAGTGACCTTCACTGAAAAGGACGGCGGCGTGAACGTCCGCATGGATCACAAAGTACCGGATGATGAATCATGGAAAAAGAAGGCTGAGGATTTCCGCGAGAACTGGGTGGACAGCCTGCGCAATCTCAAGTCGGTGCTCGAAACGGGCATCGACCTGCGCATCGCTGAACGCCCAATGCTGGGCATCCTGCCCGGTGACTTTACCGCAGACCAGGCAACCGCGCTGGGAGTCCCCGTCCGCGAAGGGCTGCGCATCGATGGCACCGTGGACGGCATGGGCGCGCAGAAAGCCGGTCTTCAGCGGGACGATGTGCTCGTGGGCATGGCGGGCAAACCCATCACCAGCGACTTCAACAGTCTGCCCACCGCCATCGAAGGCAAGAAAGGCGGCGACAGCATCGAGGTCATCTTCTATCGCGGACCGGAGAAAAAGACCGTCACAATGGAGTTGAGCAAACGCCCGATGGCTGATGTCCCATCCGACCCGATCGAACTCGCCAAACAAGCCCGCGCATTGATCGCCCCCGCGCTGAAAGAATTGGAAAAATGTTTCGAAGGCTTCACCGACCAGCAAGCCATGCAGCGACCTGATCCCAAAGAATGGAGCGCGCTGGAGATCGTCGCGCATCTTGTCCATGGCGAGCGCGGAAATACAGCCTTCCTCACCAGCCTGATCGACGGCTACGAATTGACCAGCGATGGATTCGGGACCAACGTCAACGCGCAGGTGGAGGCGACGGTGAAGGTCAATCCGTCCATCAAGCTCATGCTCGCCGAACTGCGCCGCAGCGTGGAGGAAGTCCTCGCGTACACCGAGTTGATCCCCGATGATTTTGTCGCCAACAAAGGCAGTTACTATCGCTACGGCTTCGGCATCCTACAGCCGAACTTCCACATCGGCGCGCACATGCAGCAAGTCAAGGATGCGTTGGCGGCGGCGAAGAAGTAAATAGTCACAAATTCAAGAAGACAAAACATGACTCACCCCGAATTAATTTTTTCGTGGGTGAGTTCATTTTTAAGAGCAAATGGGACGCAGATGAACGCTGAAAACGCGGATTTTTAATCCTTTTTCCGCGTCAATCCGCGCTCGTCCGCGTCCTATATTAAATTCGGGATAAATCACGTTTATGATTCTATAACGGCTTGAGGCTTGCGCCCATCCAGCGGAGTCTGAGGCGGTCACTTTATCTTGTTGTCTTCGAAGTTATTCGATGTTCATAGGAGAAATGGGTGACACGAAGATCGATATAACCCCGCATCCGATGGATACAATGGAAACAAGTTCGGCGCGGTTTTCGTCAGTGTAAAAAGGAGAGAACATGAAAAATCATCAAAGGCTGTTTGCGATCTTAATATCAACGTCAATTTTGATCGTAGCCTGCATGGGTTCAGCGGGCAGAACTGTGGAATCAAATCGGGCGCGCGAGAGGAATCCAGGCGTTAGCGATGCGGATATAACTACGCTGGTGGATGGAAACAATGCCTTCGCTTTGGATGTATACCAGGCGCTTCGTTCCCAGGGCGATAATTTGATCCTGTCCCCGTTCAGCATTTCCCTCGCCCTAGCCATGACGTACGCCGGCGCCCGCGGCGAGACCGAAGCCCAAATGGCACAGGCTTTGCATTTCTCCGCGCAGGAGCAATTACATCCCGCCTTCAATGCGCTCGACCTCGCGCTCGAAGATCAGGATATTAACCTCGATAAAGACCAGGAACCGATGCAGCTCAACATCGCCAACGCCGTCTGGGCCGAGCAGACGTTTTCCTTTTTGCAGGAATATCTGGATACGATCGCAACGAACTACGGCGCGGGCATCCATCTCTCGGACTTCGTCAACAACTACGAGCCGACTCGCCGAGAGATCAACAACTGGGTCGGTGATGAGACGAAGAATAAGATCAAGAATCTGATCCCCGAAGGCTCACTCAATGCCGACACACGCATGGTGCTGGTCAATGCCATCTACTTCAAAGCAGATTGGCTCGACCAATTCGAGTCGAACGATACATACAACTACACATTCTATTTGCTGGACGGCTCACAAGTCACCGTGCCGATGATGGGGCAGATGATGTACGTCCCCTACGCCGCCGGTGACGGATACCAGGCAGTCGAACTTCCCTATGCCGGGAACACCGCCGCCATGGATATCATCGTGCCGGATGCAGGCAGGTTCGAGGAGATCGAATCCGCTTTGACGGGTGAATCGCTGAATGAAATTCTGGGGAGCATGGAAGCCAACTCCGTGATGTTGAAAATGCCCAAGTTCGAATTCGAAAGTTCGTTCTCGCTCCCCGACACCTTGTCGAATATGGGCATGACCGACGCCTTCGACCCTGGTTTGGCTGATTTTTCCGGCATGACCGGCAAGCAAGACCTGTTCATTGGGGATATCATTCACAAGGCATTTGTCGCTGTGGATGAAGAAGGTACCGAAGCCGCTGCCGCCACCGTGGTCTTCATGGAACTTGCCGGAGCGGTGTATAGCGAATTGAATCTAGTTATTGACCGCCCATTCATCTTCTTTATCCGAGACCTGGAGACGGGACAGATCCTGTTCGTGGGGCGGGTTTTGAATCCAAAGTAGAGTACGGCGAGATTCATCTCGCCATTAATAACAGTACTGCGACTTGATGAAATTTAAGTATTAAATACCGTTATGTGTCATCCTGAGCGGAGCGAAGGATCTCTACCCCGGAGTAAGAGACCCTTCGGTCGCAACGATCGCTCCCTCAGGGTGACACGGTCTTTAAAGTAGTCTTACGGCATTAATTTCTTAAAGACCATAAAGTCGCAGTACTGAGGTATTTGAGCCATCGATCGAGGTCAGGCTAATTGGAATTTTCCAAATTATTCTAGCAAAACGAGGCGCATTTTCTGCCATGCCCGCACGGACGTAAACGTTCGTGCTACGATTACCAAGCCGACTGGAAGTCGGCTAGTCCGCTTGAGCGGACTTGGTAGGACTAGCACGGGGGTTAACGCGTGCCCGTCAGGGTATCCCCGTGCGATGCCAATTTGGGCGGATTGCTAGGTTTAACTGTTAGTCTGATACAAGCCTGACCTACTTATTTTTTATCCCGTTCAACCAATCGGGCAATTGCTCGAATAACTTGCGCATGATGCCCTTGGTGCGTTCCTCGAACAATGCCAAATTATCGTACGCTTCCCCCGCCTGCTCGTTGACCAGGTCACTGACGCCGCGCAAAATCAGCAATCGCGCGCCGTTCTTGGATGCCACCCATGCCAGCGCGCCTGATTCCCAATCTCCGGCGATCGCGCCGTAGGATTTGAGGTGAGCGATCTTTTCGGGCGGCAGGTCGCTGTCGGCGGAGGCGATCAGTCCGCGGCGGGTAGGATGAGGCTGGGGGTCAGGTAACCAGCTCAAGTTCAGAGTCGAGGTGTAGTAGTTCATGATGTTGAGATCACCCATCAATTCCACGATGTCATAAACCACGGTCCGCTCGACGAGAACCACATCACCCAAATTGACGACACCTTCAAATCCGCCGCAGGTACCGAGGTTGACCGTGAGGTCGGGCTTGTCATGATCGATCACATATTGCATCATCCCCGCCGAGGCGATCTTGCCCCAGCCGCTGTGATGAAGCGCGAGGTCCCATCCACTTAAATTCAAGCGAGCAGATTCACCATAGGGGGAGTTCATAACGGCAAGCTGCGGAAAGATCTCGCGGACAGCCTTCCACTCGGCAATGGCAGAGATGATGACAACTACATTCATTTGAGCCTCCCTTCAAGATAATCGAGAACGAGTTCGAGCGCGGCGTCGCTGGAATAAAGTTTGTTCTGCTCACGGTCGCCATCCCAGATGAAATGACGCGCCCATTCCCCATCCCGCGTGACCAGACCGACCCACGTGGTGCCGACCGGTTTCTCCGCCGTCCCACCACCCGGACCTGCGATGCCGCTGACACTGACAGCGATATCCACGCCGAGGGCTTGGGCTGCACCTCGAGCCATCTCAAGCACGGTTTCCTGTGAGACGGCGCCTTTTGTGTTTAATGTTTCCCACGATACATGTAACATCCCGGCTTTGGCTTCATAAGAATAAGCGACGATCCCACCCATAAAATAGGCGGACGAACCTGGGACATCTGTGATGCGGTGAGAGATCAATCCGCCTGTACAAGACTCTGCGGTGGCAATTGTGAGCTTGCGTTGAGACAAGATATTTCCTACACGCATCTCGGGTGATATTTCCATTCGTTTCTCCATTGAAAAGGCAGGTAATTGTTTTGATTTTATCTTACATGGCTGATCCGGTGCTCTAAAACCGTTGACTTTTGCACAAAATCCATTAGAATCTCATTCATGCCTTACAAAAATGTAAGGGTGCTGGGAAGCCAGAAATTTTTTTGTCGACTTTTAAAAATATAAATTTTGATTCGTTTTGTAATACAAATTTCAGATACCCAATGTCATAATAGAGAGTGTAACCACTATGAAAAGCAGAGTACAGGAACTGGCCGAACGTATCAACATGTCCGTCGATGAGTTTGTAGGAGAAATGCGAAAACTCGGATGCAGCGAGCCCACCGCCTTGAAGATCTGGCGCGGGGAATATGAAGAGTTCGAGGACTTTGGCGACAACAACCTCCAACTCAGCAATTTACGAAAAGCGGCTGTTGTGCTGAGGGTCATCACCGGGACATTGCTGCCGAAATGAGCAATATCTTGTAAGCATTTTTTTCACGCCACCTACCTGGGTCATTTCAGGTGGAGTTTTTTTGATTTTCATCATCCAGAGAAGTAAGTAAGCCAAATCTGAACGACAGGCGGTCTTAACTGACCGTCTGTTTTTTTATCCCTAAAAGTCCTAAGACACAGCTAAATAATATTCAAATAACTTTCAAATGATATAAAAAAAGTATATCGCTATATTTATAAATGGAATCAAAATCTCTTTTCCAAATTTACGAGGTTTCCATGTTTCCAGGGTATGAGTGCCAAATTGTCACTTTCACCTCGATGGTATAGGGCGACAAAGAACCATCTTTTAGAAATATAGTCATAATCATGAGCATTTAATCCTGTCATATGCTCAGAATGCCCAAGTGCCAATGAAGCTTCAACCCTGAGGAGGAACGATATGTCTTGGTTTAAGAAAACATCGGCAATAACCATTATGCTCATTCTAGCAATTTGTCTGACAAGAGTTCAGTCGGCATTTGCTGACGATGGTCCAACATCAACAGATGATGGGATCGGTGAGGAAACTCCAATCACAGAATTGGATGAGGGGCAAAACGTTCCGGTAACAGAGGTTCCCACTAACGATACTTTTGGGGAGACTGGTGAAGGCACTCTTGATTCGGTGACAGAGGAAATAAATCCCATTGACGAAACCGCTCCGGAGATCCCCCCCGAACCCAATCCCCAGTCAGAAGTGCCAAATACCGAGATATCGGTGGCTGAAATATTGTTGGAGATACCGGATAACACGAACATCATCGTGCTCGATGAAAATGGAACTTCCATTCCACTTGCAGCCCAGGCAGCAGAAACCATTGTTCAGATCGCTGATCCAATTTGGTGTCCGGAAAGCGCGGTCCCACCTTATACGCCTGGAACCCAGGGGTGCTCAGAGAGCTTCACATCATTCGAAAATCTACTTGACAATATGAATGACGCAGAACCATTGGCGTGGTCAGCCGATTACTCCCACAACGGGGTGATCTATCTTGAACAAACAACAAACAGCGCCACCACAATTACATCTGAGATCAGCATCACCTCGGCGACGTACACAAATTTATTCAATAACTTCAGCGTCTATGACCTGACAATCCAGGGTGGGTGGGATATCAACACTGGCATCATCTCAGGTGTCACGACATTCGATAACAATAACAATGCCAGTCTGAACATTGGCTCAGCATTAAATCCATGGATCGGGAATATAACCATTTCCGATCTGTTATTTCAGGATAACAATATCAATACCGCCTCAAGTTTATTTGTTTCCACGACCAGTGGAAATGTCACTCTTGAAAATGTAACTGTAAACAACTCTACGAATAATTCCACTGTATCTGTCTTGACCGATTCTGGAAACGTTTCCATATTCGATCTGGATATCGCGAATTCAAATAGCGCCAGCGGCGCGGATGTGACAACTGCCAGCGGAAACATCACCCTTGACGATGTCGACATAACAGCACAAACAAACGGAAACACCGCCACCCTTCAGACCACGAATGGAAATATCACAATCCAGAATGGGAGTGTTTTCGATGGAATAGGCAACAACTCAGGATTCAGCGCAACGTCCATCAATGGAACAATCACGATTGAAGGTTCAAACGGCGCTCCCATCCTTTTCTCCGATGCCCAGGGACCGGGAGCAGCGAACAATGCAGGGGCAAGCCTCGATGCGCCTTCCATCATTTTAAACCATGCGACCTCTGAAATGAATGATGGGAGTGGGATCGTTATATCAAATGCGGTCGTGAACCTTTCCCTCAATAATGTAATAGCAAGCAATAATGGGATCAATGGCATTACTATTAATGCCTCCGGAAATGTGTTCATTGACCATACGAATACCGAAGACAATGTCATGAACGGTATTGCCATTACAAATTCCAGCAATGTGTTCATTTCGAACACGACCGCCAGCAGAAATACTGCCAGCGGGCTCACGCTAAATCATACGGATGATATAAGCATTAGCAACACCAGTACAGATGGCAATGGCTCGAACGGCATGATCTTCAACAACGCTGAAGATATTACCGTTGACAACAGTTCGAATGCAGACACCAATGGGATTAACGGTATCGTGGTCCTAAATTCCGACAGCGCTCGGTTTTCCAATGTCTTTGTTGACAATAACAACAGGGACGGCATTTTTGTGCAAGGTACTGCTCTGGTGTCACTCGAATCAGTCAGTGCCACCAATAATGGCACTGATATTCCGGGTGGGAGTGGGAACGGCGGCTTTAGCAATGACCTGGGGTCAGGCGTCCGGGTGATCGGAACTGGAACCACCCTCGTCCAATTAGCTGGGGGAGTCTTCAACAACAATGAGCGCTATGGTATTGAAGTTATCAACACCTTGAATAACTCCATTTATGTCAGCGCCAATCCTACCTCCTGTATAGGCAACGGTGGCGGTTGCTACAATCGTCCGACAATCTTTGATAACACCGCGCCTTCTGTTACACCTGTGATCACAGGTACGGCAGGCTCAAATGGCTGGTATACAAGTGACGTCACCGTTTCATGGGAATTTACCGACTCAGAATCCGGAATCTATATGGGTTGTTCACCGGTCATCCTGACGGATGAGACGACGGGCACACTTGTATCTTGCGTTGCAACAAATCTTGCCGGGCTTTCAGCACAAGCCACCGTGACGGTTATGATTGACAAGACCGGTCCTTCCGCAAATCTTGGAGTGTTATCAGGCACCCCGGGCTCGAATGGTTGGTACACCAGTGATATCGTTGCACAAACATCCGGCATTGACAGCATCAGCAGCCCGGCAACCTGTACTGCCGATCAAACGATCAACATGGAATCGTCAAGTATCACTGTCAATGGATCTTGCACGAACCAGGCAGGCATTACCGCTGACGCCGCACCGTTGACGCTAAAAATTGACAAAACGGGACCCACCCTCAGCCTGCCGATTGAAATCAGCGCCGATGCAACGGATGAATTTGGCGCTTTTGTCGGCTTTGTGGCAAATTCATTAGACAACCTTGACCCGCTCCCAACAGTAACGTGCTTGCCGGCATCAGGTTCTTTTTTTGCGAACGGGACAACGACTGTCACTTGCTCGGCTGAGGATGAAGCTGGCAATATTACTCAAGGTAATTTCAATGTTGTTGTAAACGGACACAATAAACCATCGACGGGATCAACTGGAGGAGAGGAGGATCCGACCAGGAATGAACCCAATACATATCTCATTCCACTGACTGGCGGTGCCCAGGAATTGGATATTGTCTGTCCGCCGAACAATTTCTCCTATCAAACTCCAGGGATATCCATCGTATTCGTGAATCTGTGCGGATATCAGGTCAGCATCGAAAAAATTAGTTCAGAAGATCTTTCACATGAGATACCTGACAACTACACCCTGATCAACGGCTTTACGATCTCAATTTTGAAAGATGGCAGCCCGTTGGACCTGCTGCCAGCAGATGCCATGCTCGACCTCATGTTTGATATCACTGAAGATAACAAAGATAAACCCGTCCACGTCCTATTCTGGGACGGAGTCAATTGGGTCGAGTTAAATGGAGTGGTTGACGGTAATATTTTCAAAGTTAGTGAAAGCTTTACGGGTTCGTTCGTTTTCGTTGAAGAGAAATAATAATGAATATCCTGTAATCGCCCATCATGTTTTTTTCCGCTTATATCCATTCATTAGATCGTGGTGTCATTTAACAGGAAAGGGCACACTATAAGCGGAGCCAACAGGCAGTCTGAAAAGACCGCCTGTTTTATTTAAGAATACTCACGGCACAACAATATTTTGTCGTGAATAACATAATACTGTGCTCATCTGGCTGTATTACAAGATTATCGGGTGTGCAAAAAGTTTGTAGATGAGATTGCTTCCTTCGCCGAGGACCGCGGCTTTGAGCATAAATTCAACAACCTTTGAGTGCTCCAAGTTGATCGTGTGCAAGCAAAACATGTCAGGTAAATTGCTCCCTGCGCCGTACCCATTCTGGGCACTTTCCCCGGCGTAGAGTTTTCTCGTAAGTCACCGCCGGGGACGGCGGCTTGAGTGTCAGCCGGGGACAACCTTTGCTTGCACACAGTTGATCTTATTAAATTCTTCGCAAAGGACGATGGGTTATAATAATTCGTCTATGGCTTCTTGGAGCGGCAAAACACTCGGAAAGGTAGAGATCGGCGAGATGATCGCCCGCGGCGGCATGGCGGAAGTCTATTACGGCGAGCATGTCATGCTCAATCGCAAAGTCGCCGTCAAGATCATGCGCGACCACGTGGACGACGACCCGGAGAGCCGCGCGCGCTTCGAACGGGAAGCCCGCGTGGTGGCTGGGCTGCATCACCCCAACATCATTCAGATATTCGATTACGACCTGACCGACGGACGTCCTTGCATCGTCATGGAACTTGTGCAGGGCGTTTCGCTGGCTGGTTATCTAAAAGCGATTCAAAAACGGGGCGAAAAACTCAACTTCAGGGAAATGTCCCGCCTGCTGCTCCCCATCGCATCAGCGATCGATTACGCCCATTCGCATCAGATCGTCCACCGTGATATTAAACCCGCGAATATCCTTTTGCGCTCGAACAGCGGACAGATCGATGTCAACGCGCCCCTGCCTGCGGATGTGGAACCGGTCCTCACCGACTTTGGGCTGGTGCGGCTCCTCGATTCTTCCATCCAAACCTCGACCGGAACCGTCTCCGGCACGCCTGCTTACATGAGCCCCGAACAGGCGCGCGGCGATAAAGTAGACCGCAAGACAGACATCTACTCGCTCGGCGTGGTCCTGTATGAAATGCTGGCGGGAAATGTGCCTTTCGACGCAGAATCGACCTTCGGCGTGCTGATGAAGCACCTCAACGACCCGCCCCCACCCATCGCAGGCATTTCCTCGGACTTGCAGCTTGTCATCGACCGCGCACTCTCGAAAGAATCGGCAACCCGCTATAACACGGCAACCGACTTCATAAACGAATTTATTGCCATTTTCAATGGGCAGACTATCTCATCGGATACCATGTCCGCTTTGAAAGCCGTTCGACCGTCTACTGCGGAAAAGACTCAAGCAAAAAAACCGATTTTCTCCGTTGCATACGCTGGGATCGCCGTGGGCGTGATCGCGCTGATCGCCCTGGGAATCTTCCTGTTCCGCCCGGAAATCGTACTGGACCCGCGCATGAATCGTCCCGTGGGACGTGTCACCTATGACGATTTCAATTTCGTCATGGACCAGGCGCTCATTTCTATCAACGAACTACCCGTCCCGGATAAGGGAACGCATTACGAGGTCTGGTATCTCGCGCAGGGCGGAGAGTTCCGGCGTAATGTCGGCAGGATCGAAATGGATGGAGAGGTCGGTCAGGTGACCTTCGTCGATCCACAATCGGACAACATCCTCGCGTTGTACGATCAGGTCGAGATCACGATCGAACCGGATAATGATCCCAACCCCGACCAGCCCTCAGGGGAGATCGCCGCTTCATCGGTGTTCCCTCCGCTTGCCCTTGTGCATGTACGGCATCTTGTCGTTTCATATTCGAGCGCACCCGAAGGGACAGCTTTGATCCAGGGCTTATGGGCAACCGTCGACAATATTGATACCTCCGTCCTCGAAATGCAGGATGCGTATGTTGCCGGGGACGAAGAACTGGTTCGCGCCAAAACGGAAGAGATCATCAACCAGCTTGCCGGAAAGGGCAATGAAGATTACAAAGACTGGGATCAGAATGGGAAGATCTCAAACCCAAGCGATGACTACGGACTCCTTGAAAACGAGGAAAATGGAATCACGCGAGGGTATGTGCCCACAACGATCAGCCACGCCAACTTTGCCGCCGATGCCCCCGATGCGACGGAGAATATCAAGACCCAGGCCGACCATGTTGTCACCAGTATCGACAATATCGAAGGCTGGGCATCCCAGTTGCTACATCTCGCGACCGAATTGCAGGAAACCCCATTCGGCACAGACATGGAACCGTTGATCGCGGATATGGTGAACCTTTCCAGCCAGATGCTTTACGGCGTGGATACGAACGCGAACGGATTGATCGAGCCGATCGTCGGCGAGGGCGGCGCAGATACGGCGTATACGCAAGCCTACCAAATGGCAGATATGCCCCTCCTGACCGGTGAACACCGCATCCCGCCACCTGCTTCAACAGACAATTGATACTTTCCTTCCAACAATGAAACCGGACACCCACAGGGAGTGTCCGGTTTTTTTTTATCGCAACATGAATAGAACAAAACTTACGGCGCGGCGGGTAACCCCTGCTGAATGCCCTGGAAGACCTCGTTGATGGCAGGTCCAAGAAGCGCAAGCCCGCCGATCACAACACAGCCGCAGATCAGGAAGACCAGACACCCGGGAATGAACACCGAGCCAACCGCCGGTCCATAGCCAAAGCGATTCACCGCCTTGACCGCCATGACCTGCAAGACAATACTGTAAATCCAAAGCCCAAACGAGATGATCCCTGTGCAGTAGCCCACGAACGGGATCGCGCCAAGCAGCGTCAACACCGCAGAAACGAGCGTGAACGGGAAGGAAATGGCAGCAAGGGCATATGCCAATTTTTCGAATGAGCCCGTGCCGCCAAACAGCTTGGCGATCCACTGCACAATGGCGGTGATAATGGCAAAGAAGACCACAGCGAGTAAACCGCCCAACGGGGAAGCACAAAGCCCGATCAGCAGAGTGACGCCGATGGAGCCGCCGCCCTGATTGTATTGATTGAACTGTTGGAAATCTTCCAAGCCTGGGATGGGAATTTGCGGCGCACTGCCCATTGCGGCATAAATGGCTTGAAGGATCGTAGACATGACCGACGAGATCACACCGGCAATAAACACCCAGATGAACGCGGTGCGGGATGTAGCTTCCGGGTGTTCGGTCAGGATCACGTATGTGTTCTCATTGGGCTTGGTCACAGCCATGATCCATGTTTGGACCCAGCCTGCGGGTCCGGGCTTCGATTCAACAACAGGGTCGTTCGAGGGCATTTGTTCCATTTCGCATCTCCTTTTGAATTGGTTTATTCAATTCTACATGAAAACAAATCCGAATACAGTTAACGATTCGTGACCTTATCCGTGATCGCCAGCGCCTTGTCCAACACAGCAAAGCCTTCCTTCAACTGCTCCTCTGTGATGATCAACGGCGGGATGATAAGTACCGTATGCCAGTGTGTGTAAAGGAACAAGCCGTGGTCGAGGCAGTATTTTCGCAGCGCGGTCATCTCCGGCGATGAGCCATTCCACGGCGCGACCGGTTCCTTCGTCTTTCTATCCTTGACCAGTTCGAGGATGCCGAACAAGCCGATACTGCGGACTTCCCCCACGGAAGGATGCGACTCGCCGAGGTCGGTCAACATGCGCCTCAGGACTCCGCCCAAGCCTGCCGCGTGCTCGACGACTTTATCCTCCCTCATGGCTTGGATGTTCGCCACCGCCGCCGCCAGTGAAATGGGATGCGAGGTGTACGTCAGCCCGCTCTCGAAGGCATGCTCGTCGAAAGCCGCCGCGATCTCCGGCTTCATTGCCACCGCCCCCAACGGTGCATACGCGGACGTGAGCCCCTTCGCCATCGTGATGATGTCGGGCACCACATCCCAATGCTCAATGGCAAACCATTTGCCCGTGCGCCCAAATCCGCTCATCACTTCATCGGCGATCATCACAATGCCGTATTTATCGCACAACTTGCGCACACCCTGCATGTATCCATTCGGTGGGATGATGATGCCGTTCGTGCCGGTGACTGACTCCATCAAAATTCCGGCAATGGATTCGGGACCTTCGTAAAGAATGATCTCCTCCAGGTGGTTGAGATAATCCTGTGTGAACTCTTCTTCGGAAATGTTCGGGTTCGTGCGATGGAAGGTGGAACGATAGCGGTATGGGTCGAGGAAATGCACCACACCCGGCATCAAATTGGGTTCCCAAGCCACGCGGCGCGGATCCCCCGTTGCAGCCATCGCCCCGGCGGATGCACCGTGGTAGGAACGATAGCGCGAGAGGATCTTGTGACGCTTGGTGTAGCCGCGCGCCAGTTTGATGGCGTTCTCGTTCGCATCTGCTCCTCCGAGGGTGAACAGCACCTTGCTCAACGCGCCCTTCGGTGTGACGCTTGCCACTTCCCTGCTTGCCAGCGCGCGGATTTTCGTGGTCATCCCCGGCGCAGCGTAGGGCAATTCTGCCGCCTGTTCCTGCATCGCGCGGATGACTCGCTCATCGCCGTGACCGAGGTTGACGCACATCGTCATCGAATTGAAATCCAGATATTTTTTATCGTCCACATCCCAGAAGTACACACCCCTGGCGCGTTTCACCGCAATGGGGTTGACTTTGGCTTGCGCGGACCATGTCCAAAATACATGTTCTTTGGAAAGCGGGAGAATTTCGTCATCGGGGAGATCAAACATGGGAATCCTTATTCGTGTTGTGTAATTCGTGATACGAAAATTACGGATTACGCATCACGTATCAGAATTATACCCAGCGCGGTCACAAATTGCGCTTTTACAAAAGGTGGAAAGTGCAATTTATGACCGTGGGTATTATATAATCCTTTGGCTATGAAACCATTTCCATACCAACGCATGATCGTTATCAGCACAACCTCATCGGGCAAATCCACGCTGGCGAAAGCGCTCGCTGAAAAACTCTGCCTGGACTTCGTCGAATTGGACGCTCTACACTGGGAACCGAATTGGAATATGGCGGAGATCGGCGTCTTCCGTGACCGGGTCGCATCCGCGCTGCGTTCGAACGCCTGGGTTGTGGCGGGAAATTATCACGTGGTGCGCGATATCGTCTGGTCACAGGCTCAAGCCGTCATCTGGCTGGATTACCCATTCCCAATCGTATTTTGGCGGCTGCTGACACGCACCATTCGCAGGACGGTCACAAGGGAGGAATTATGGAATGGCAACCGAGAATCCTTTTGGGGACATCTAAAACTCTGGTCAGAAGACTCACTGTTTCATTGGCTTTTCAAAACCTACTGGCGCAGAAAACGGGAGATCCCGCGTCTACTTGAGATGCCCGAGCACAGGCATCTCAAGACGTTTCATTTCAAACATCCGCGCGAAGCGGAAGCATGGATCAACAGCATCAAGGCATTGCATTCTAGAGATCAATGAACAACAACCACAAAGGCACAAGAGAAATCGATACAATAATTTTTATCGCCGAACCCAGGCGATGACTTGCAACAGACCCAACATGACCACCATCAGATTCAACATCCCCCAATCGAAGGTCAATTGCACACGGCGGAACATGAAATAGGAGGCGAGCAACATACCCGCCAGCGCGAGAAAACTGATACGCGCCAGATGGCGCCGTTCCATGCCGTGGATATCTTCGCGCATCGGCGTGAATTTCATCTTGCGCTGGAACTCGGTCAGATCCCAGGCGAAGAGAGCGAAGATCGCCCCACTGAACATCCACCCGGCGATGAAGTTAAACCACAACCCAAAAAGTGCCGCCGGAATTGCGAGTAAAACGGCAGCACTTGAAAACCAGCGCCATTTTTTCCAGATGGAGATGAGCCACAACACGCCGAAGGCGATGATCCAACCCGCGGTCCGGTCGAAATCCGCTTGAAAATATCCCCATGCGAACGACCCGATGCTGAGGGCAATACTGGATAAAAGCGCAAGGATGATCATGAGTGAATTTTATCACCCGCTTTAGACAGAATAAATGAATGAGAGAATCCCTTTAAAAAATCTCTGTGGGCATAGTCCTAACCTGACATAAAAAATCACCATTTCCGCGTGATATACTTCGCGAACGCTAAAGGTATGCTCTCTCGAATAGACGCAATTCTTAACGTCCGCCCTGAGGAACGCCGCAATGTGTATCTTATGCTGGCGCAGTATTTCTTCATGGGTGCGGCCATGCTCTTCGCGCAGACTGTCTCGATGCCGATCTTTTTGCAGTATTGGGACGCCTCCTCCATTCCCTTCACTTACATCGGTATCGCGGTCGTCGTTTCCTCCATCACCGCAGTCTTCCTGAATATCGCCGGGCGCGTTTCACTTTCACGCTGGCTGTGGCTGACGGTTCTTTTCATCGCGGTCACCAATCTGCTCCTGCGCGCCGGTCTCGCCTTCGCGCCGTCAAAGTGGCTGGCACTGCTCCTCCCCATCTGGACCCAAACCCTCATCAACCTTGCCGTGCTCGCCTTCTGGACGCTCGCCGCCGAACTCTTCGATGTGCGTCAGGGTAAACGGCTTTTTGGTCTGCTCAATGCAGGGTCATGGCTTTCGTATGTCGCGGCGGGACCGTTCACCGGCACACTGGTCAATGCACTGGGGACTGAAAATCTTTATATCGTTATCGCCGTCTGCTTATTCATTGCATTGTTCATTCAAGGCATCATCCTGCGCGGTATGAAAAAACCACAGGCGCAATCGCAAAGTTCCACGCCGGGGCAACAGCCGCCGCTCAGCGCATTGTTCCGCAACCGTTACATCCTGCTGGTCTTTGCGTTGGCAGCGATCTGGCGTGTGGCGTATTTCGTGATGGACGCCGTCTTCTACAATATGACCGCCATCCAATACCCGAACACGGCAGACAGCGCCACCTTCATCGGCGGATTTTTCAGCATGGTCGGTCTGCTCGGCTTTGTCACCGATACCTTCTTGACCGGTCGCATCATCAGCCGCTATGGCTTATGGGCGGGATTGTTGACCACGCCGCTGGCGTTGATCCTTTCCATGAGCGGGTTTGCTGGCGCGGGTCTGCTCGCCTCTTCCTGGACCTTGGGCTTGTTCTGGTTCGCCATAGCTGGGAAGTTCAACAATGAGGGTCTCGGCTTCACCCTTGACCAATCGGCATCTTCGATCTTGTACCAGCCGATAGCGGATGCACTACGCCCTCGTGCGCGCGCCATCGGCGAGGGAATTGTCCAACCGGCGGCGATCGGCATTGCAGGGCTGCTGCTCACACTGCTTTCGAATGGATTGAAATTCGATGTCATTCAACTTGCGTTCGTCTATCTCATCCTCGCGGTTGGCTGGCTGGTGTTGAGCATCATCCTTGCCGGTGCATATCCCAATCAACTGGTAGCAGCCATTCAAAAACGACGCTTCAAGCGCGAAGAACTCATCAACGTGGAAGAGATCAGCGCGGAAGTTCTGTTCAAGAGCCTGAAAAGCCAATATGACGGGACGATCATTTATTCGCTCGACCTGTTGGAAGAGATGAATCATCCCGACTTGAAAAGCGAACTGATCACCCTGCTCGGTCACGCGTCGTCGAGCGTGCGCATTTCAGTGTTGGAACGCATTGAACGTTTGAAACCAAAAGAAGCGCGGTCGGAATTACCTCCACGCATCGAAGCGGAAGAAATTCCGCAGACCCGCAGTGCGGCGGTGCAGGCATTCTCCGCGCTGACGGCTGAAGATGTCAATTTGCTGCTGCCGTATTTGAACTCCGCCAATTCCGCGGATACGTTTGGTGCGCTGGCAGGCTTGTTGAAATACGGCGGTGAGCAGGGCATCTCGCTTTCTCGCAGGCAATTGGAAAAGTTAGCTGGGCATTCCATCCCAAAGAACCGCATGATCGCGGCGCAGGTGCTGCGGCGCTTTGGCAGCGACGGATTCGACGATGTGCTTGAAAGCCTCATGGACGATGGCGAAGTTTCGGTCTGTAAAGAGGCGATACTCGCGGCAGGAAAGATCCGAAGCGCGCGGCTGGCCTCAAAAATTATGGACGCCTTGAAAGACCTGCGTCTACGAGACTCGGCGGCGAAGGCATTGGAAACCGCCGGGGAATTTTCCATCCCCTACATCGAGCGCGGACTTGCGGATGTAACCCTGCCCCGCTCGGCACGCATCAGGCTGGTGCGTGTCTGCGGGAACATACGCGGGGAAGCGGTCAATCGCATTCTGCATGGATATATTTCCACGCCGGAAAATGACGTGCGGAGTGCGGTGCTCGCCGCGTTGAGCGAATCCGCTTTCAGTGTGGGGAAGGCTGATGGGGCGATCAAGCTCCAGGTCCAGAAAGAGGCGGCGGATGTGCGCAGGATGTATTCCGCTTTGAGAGAAGTTGAATCTCAAGGGGAGATGAGTCTCCTGGCGGAAGCCATCCGCATTGAACTTCGTCATGCGCGTGACCGGCTCTTTTATCTGCTGTCATTCACGGTTGATCGAAAAGCAATCATGGATGCGCGCAGGATCATCCTGCAAAAGAATCAGGCGAAGCTGCCGTATGCCATCGAGACCTTGGATACGCTCCTTCCGCGCGATGTGAAGCAGGTGCTTATACCGTTGGCAGAAGAGTTGACCGGTAGTGAGGCTTGCAATCGCATCGGCATCAACGAGACGATGAGTCTGCGTGAGCTTGCGGACGCGGCACAAGGCTGGCTGGGGATCTGTGCGCGCGCTTTATTGGAGAAAGGAATGAGTATGCATTCGACGGTCGAGAAGGTGTTGATCTTGAAATCGGTGAACCTGTTCAAGTCCACGCCGGATGATGCGCTGGCGGAGTTGTGCGACATTATCGGCGAGGTGGAGGCTCCCGCCGGGACGAACATTGTGGAGAAGGACGAACAGGGCAGCAGCATGTACATCATCGTCAACGGCAGTGTGGCGGTGATGGATGGCGAACGCGTGGTGAATGTGCTCGGCGAACGGGCAGTCTTCGGTGAGCTGGCGTTGTTGGATACCGAGCCGCGCAGCGCGACCATCCGCGCGATGGAGGATACGCTCCTATTTCGGCTGGATCAGGAGCCGTTCTATGAGTTGATGTCTGACCGCATCGAGGTGGCAATGGGCACGATCCAGATGCTGGCTGGGAATCTGAGGGCGCGAGTACGCGAAGTCATGGAGTTGAGTGGGAAAATAGTGAATAGTGGTTAGTGGCTGGTGAGTAGAGATAATGAGAAGTGTCGAGAGTTGTAATGGCGAACTGCATCCGAAGGCGATTGAGGGAATTCGGCTGTTCAATGCCGGGGAGTTTTTCGAGGCGCATGAAGAGTTGGAGGCGGCATGGCGCGATGAGACTGGCGAAGTGCGTGAGCTATATCGCGGAATCTTGCAGGTGGCGGTGGCGTACCTGCACATCACGCGCGGAAATTTTGATGGCGCGGTCAAGGTGTATGGCAGGAGCCAGAAATGGACTCAAGGCTGGGGCGATGTCTGTCGGGGGATCAATGTAAAACAATTACGGGATGATGCGGAAGTGGTGAAGAATGAATTGGATCGTTTGGGGAAAGGACGAATCGGCGAGTTCGATCGGTCGTTGTTCAAGCCGATCCAGTGGAATGAAAAAAGACTTTGGGTCTGTGACCGCTGCGGCAGTGAAATGTTCGAGAAGAACTGCAAGGTCACCTGTCCCAATTGCGGAAACCGCTTTGATTGCTCGGATCTGAATTTGTATTTTGATTAGGCATTTTAATTTCGCCTACGAGGTACTATCCTGTAGTTCCTTCCAAACAGCACTCAATCCTAATTGCCTCACCCACTCTTCAATATATCCAAATTCAAGTTTATCTTTTTGGGCTCTCAGGATCGCCGCAATGTCGCGGGCATGTTTGGGTTGTCCGCTCAAGCCCAGGTACATAAGCTTGTAGAGGATCAAGTCTTCCGGGGAATGGACGTAAACCTTTCCGATCGGCGGACCATAGTCCACTAACTGTCTGCGTTGAAAGGCGCTTTGGCGGAGCAAGTCACCTTCGCGCATCAAATATAGATCCGCCTTGAGACCGCTGTACATGTGGATCGCATTCAGTGGGATATCTGCCCGGTCTTCTGCGAGAGTATCCAAAATGATGTCAGCCGGAACGAGCATATTTCGCTTTTCAAGTTCCTTCGAAAACTTGCCAATGGATTTGATCGGCAGGTTGATGACAATATCCAGATCCTGGGTCGCGCGCGGTTCGCCCCATGCCCATTCCGCGATCGCGCCGCCGATCAGGTAGTCGACACCGGAGGCAGCCAGCGCTTCAAGGATCAGTTTAATGAATTCGGTGATGTCCAGGGGTCGCTCATTCATTGTGTGTATGCCCTCTGCAATGCCAACCGGTTCGCTTCCTGGGAAGTCAGCTCAGGGTTTTCCTGCCTGATTCGATACGCCACCACGTTCCTGGCAGTATCGCTGATGGAACATCCCTGCCGGAAGCGGTCGGCAGGAGATAGCTGGCTGTAAATGTCGATCTGACGCTGGTCAGCTTCGACGGCGCTGGCATTTATCATTTGACCAAATTCAGGTGATAAGGCGGGTTGTCCATGAAGATAGTATCCATGCTGTCCCCTGCTCCGCCTGTATTCCAATTGATGACCGGCAGCCAGAAATGCCTGTCTGACCACGCGCATGTCCCTGTAAAACGTATCCTCCCAGGCGGATATCCCAAAACAGTTTTGTCCAAGCCTGTACTCAACCCGCGCGATCAATTGAGCACGAGTCAGGTAGCGTTCATTCCATAAAATCTGAAGAAGTGCCGCGCGGCGGGAGGTGGTGATGTCACGATCCATCGCATCGTGGAGGATCACCTCAAGGGACTTGCGGGAAATCTGGAGATTTTGCACAGGTTCATTATACCTGATTTAAAAATCAGTACAAATGACTACGCGCTATCCATCCCAAACAAAAAGCGAGGGACGGGTTTGACCGTTCCTCGCTTTTTGATTATCTACTTGTTACGGGGAGACCATGATGAAGACGCCGGGGAAGTTCACGGTGATCGTGAGCGTGTTCCCAACCTGCTGAACGCCGGAGACGATCACACGGTCATCTTCGGGATCATCCGGGTGGAGCGGGAAACTGGTGCCGAATTCAAAGACAGGCATTTTTACCCAGCCGCCTTCGCCGTTATTGAGCGTCGGGTCCCAGAACAGGATGGAGTAACTCCGTGCGCGGGAATTCTCAGGAATGGCGAAGTTGATCGTGACGGTCCCGTCTTCGTTGAGGACGGCATTGCCTTCTTCATCCGTCAGGCTGACCGTGACACCGGAGACAAAATCCGTACCGGCTCCCAAATTACCAGGCAGGTTTGCCGCCGGGAGTTCTGCAAGATTGCTGAACCCTTCGAATGGGCAGCCAACGTTTACCCAATTACCATTCGGAAGTTGCAGGATAGTGCTGGAGAACAAGTCACATTGCTGTTGGACAGGTTCGCCGCCAGTGGAAGGTACGTACACTATGTTGGGCGAATTGGGTTTGTCGGTATCATCGCCGGGGTCTGTCGGTTGTTCTTCGGGACAGGCTTCCGGGTCGCTCAGATCGATAAGGTAATCACCCAAGCCATTGCCGCCAAATGTAGCGGGTGTTACAAAGACAAGCGTTCCATCGGGTCCGGGTTTGACCATGAGCCCGTATTTTCCATTGTTGGTGAAGTCGCCGCCGTCCACATTGACCACGACACTCAACACTTCGGAATCCGGGTTCAGGCAGCTGGCAGTGTAGGTGCTGTAAACTTCAGCGCCATTGCCACCGTTATCATCGGTCGTGACATTCACCAGATCGACCGTGGAGTTGGCAACGATCACCAGCCCCGCATTCGTATTTTGAACAAAGGAACTATCCGTGACAAAGACATTGCCGCTGTATGTGTGAAGCGAAGCGCCAACATCCGAAAGGTTTGTGGAAGGAGCAAACCCATCGTCGCCATCGACAAGGACCTGGTCGAGCACAATATCACCAGTTCCGGCAGTGACGTAGATTCCATAAATGCCGTTCTCGAAGAACACGCCATCGTTCACGAAGACGTTTCCCTGATTGGTCTCAGCGTAAATGCCTTTTTGAACGTTATTGGAGGCATCGACACCTTCGAAGGTGATGTCGCCGTTTTGGGTCTGCGCTTGAACGCCATAGATCCCGTTTGCATTGAAATGGCTGTCCCCGGGGACAATGGCATCGACCAGGATCTCACCGTCGCCATTGGTCAGCAGTACCGCGCCTGCGCCAAAAACATTGCCATCGGCGACCACATCCACCAAAGTAATATCACCGCCATTGCTTTTGGCAAACAGACCGGGATCCTGTGGGTAATTGAACTGCACGTTTTCGTTGAAGGCACTTCCATTGATATCGATATGGCTCTGAGCATCGATGTACGCGCCGTTCGTGCCGTTAAAGGATGAGATGACATTGCTTAAGGTGACGGTGCTGCCGGAGTCAATGTGCAGACCGGTCCAATAATTTCCGGTGAGAGCGCTGTCACCAAAGTTGCTGTCTGCAATGCTGGTGGAAGTGCCTGAATCAAGCAGCGCACCCGTGCCATTTTCCTGGGCAACGATGTCTTCCATCATGATATAGCCGTCAGTAAGAATCTCCAACCCGACGCCGTTCGAATTCCCGGAGAAATCGCCCATATACAATTCGACATCGCCGGTACCATTGGCATCGTAACTCGTCAGGTTGGCGCCATCCATTTCGTTACCGCTTGCCTGGGTAAATCCGATGTAAATACCACCGCCCGAGTCAACCTGCAAACCGGTGTAGTCGTTGTTATTGAAAAGGTTTCCGGTGGCACTGTTGACGATAACACTGCCATTTCCAGCACACAGACCGGTAACGTCATCGTACACACAACTATCGAGGAAAGCCCCCGTCAGCGTGTTGTTGCTTGCAGAAACCGTATCCAGTTCAATGGTCCCGCCGGATGTGACCTGCAAGCCATTGCCAGCGTTGCCATCAAATTCGCTGCCGGTAATGTCCACATCGCCGGTGGATGTGATGATCGCACCGTCACCTGCGCCATAGCTGTTCTCAGGCGTATTGTTGACCGAGACGTTCTCCAGCGTAGCCGTTCCCGTATTGGTAATGGACAGACCAAAACCGGCATCATCCGCAGCGACAAAATTCAGGTTACTGAGGGTGATGTTCCCACCCCAATTTAAAAAGATCATGGATACGTCGAGCTCAGATGTGGCGCCCGGATTGATGGTGGTGTTATTCCCGCCGCTCCAGCCGCCGCGAATGTCAAGGTCATCCAGCCAGGAAAGGGTCGAGCCATTGAACTCGATCTGGTCATCGTCGTTGCCGTTGTATGTATCTTCGACCCAGATGATGCCATTGCCTGAATAATTGGTTCCGCCATCGGTGGTCAATACCGTGAGCAATGATTCAAAATCGGGTTGGGATGTTGTACATGTTGGATCCCCAGGTGTATCGCCGACCGGACACCATACCGGGTCCCCGGCAACAATGATCGCCGCGGCTTCTTCCGTTGCCAACGGCTCCACTTCGCCTTCTTCATTAACAACGATCACTTCGGTCCCTTCCGGTATCTGTTCGAGGATCTCCGCCACCTGAGCGGGTTCGTCCACTGGCGCAATCTCTTCTTCAGAAGGAACAGTTTCGTCCACAGGCACAGCCTCTTCATCAGAAGGAACGGTTTCGTCCACCAAAGGCTCATCCCCGGCAGGTTCACCGCTTGGCGCCTCCGGGGTTACTCCGTCATCCGCAAAGACAACCAGCGGACCTACGGCGCTTGCAAGCAAGGCGATCATTACTGCAAGCAATAACAACATAAATTGAATTTTGTATCGCATATTTTCTCCCAGGTTCTATATCAATGGATGCCAAAAATGACGAGGATATAATAGAAGGTAAGGACTCATCCGTCAATCGAAGAGGCGCTTGACTCACTAACAATTCTGTTAACCCTGATTTGGTCACCCAATAGTACTGATTTCATGTGATCATTCGAATTCTTCGTTGCTTCAAATACGGTTTTTTTTCAAGCCTGCTTTTTTCATTCAGCCGGTTAAAACAAGTTCAAAATAGACTCAACTCAATGGTGGTCCAATGACATTCGAAAACAAAATTGCACTTATCACAGGCTCCGGGCGCGGAATTGGAAAAGCCATTGCGCTGCATTTTGCCAAACAAGGCGCGGATGTGGTCATTAACTTCTTCCGCAATCGCACCCCCGCCGAAGAGACCGCGCGTGAAGTGGAAAAACTCGGCAGGCAGGCGCTGTTGGTCAAAGCTGATGTGGGCGATCTTGACGACCTTAGGCGCATGTTCGATGAAGTCGAATCGGCGTTCGGCGGTTTGGACATCCTCGTTCACAATGCGGCATCGGGGTACAACCGCCCTGCGATGGAGCAAAAGCCGAAAGGCTGGGATTGGACGATGAATATCAACGCCCGCGCCCTGCTCTTCGCCGCACAACACGCCGCGCCATTGATGGAAAAACGCGGCGGCGGGAAGATCGTCAGCATTTCGAGCGCCGGGTCGGTGCGCGTCCTGCCGGATTATGTCGTTGTCGGCGCGAGCAAAGCCGCCCTGGAATCCCTCACCCGCTATCTGGGCGTGGAACTGATCTCACGGGGAATCAATGTCAACGCCGTGTCACCAGGCGTCGTTGAGACAGAGGCGCTGAATCACTTCGCTTCGATGGGCGGACAGGAAAACATCATCCAGAAATTCATCCAACAGGTTCCTGCTGGGCGTCTTATCGCGCCTGAGGAAGTGGCGGAGGTGGTGGCGTTTTTGTGCTCCCCGGCGGCTGCGATGATCGTTGGGCAAACACTCGTTGTGGATGGCGGGTACACACTTCCAATACCGAGATCGTAAATTTCTTCGCCTCCTTATCCCTTGACAAAAATAAAACTACAAAGTAATATTCCTATATAGTTACTAACTAAATAGGAATATTATGCCTTTGTCACACGCAATTCTCGCATTTCTGGATTACCAACCCATGTCTGGGTATGACCTCAAAAAGATATTTGATCTTTCCATTGCACACTTCTGGTCAGCGACCCAAAGCCATATCTATAAAGAACTTGAAGCCTTGGAAAAGAACGGATTTGCGAGCGGTGAGGTCATTCCCCAGGCAGGAAAACCGAACCGGAAGGAATACAGCATTACGGATGAGGGCCGCGCCGAGCTTCACCGATGGCTGACCACCTCCCTCACTGTGGAGCCGGTCCGACAGGCAAACTTGATCCAGATCTTCTTTTCGCATTTCAGCAGCAACGACGAGATCATCGCTTTGCTCGATGATCGGATGGTGCAACTTCGGGAGCGGATCCAGACCCTGCGCACCCAGGCGCAGTCTGCCATTGATGAAAATGCGAAGAATATCGGTATCGAACGCGCCGGTCAGCTCTGGCAGATCACACTCGATTATGGGATCGAACATTACGAGTTCGAATTAGCCTGGCACGAAAAGACAAAGGAAACCATCCGCTGCTTGTCGCCGTTGATCCCGCCCGGGTAATAAAAATCACGTTGGTCAAATTAAAGAGTTCGTAAAACCACCTGAACAAGGTTGGTGTATTCAACGCGCCACAGCGCAAAACAAGGAGCAAAAATGAAAGTTGGAACTGCAATCAATATTCATAAGGCATTGGTCACACCGGTGGTACTCGGGCTGATGTGGTTTTTCAATAACTGGTCTACAGAGGCGTTCATTTATCTCGCCATTCATGGAAGTTACAGCATCCTGTGGCTCATCAAAGATACCATCTACCCGGATAAACGCTTTGACGAAAAAATGCCCGCCCCCATCGCGATCATTTTCGTTTTCATTCCGCTGGCTGGATACTACATCGCCCCATACCTGCTCATCAGCCGTCATGTGACGTTAACCCCGCCTCTCATCGGACTGATTCTGGTTTTCTACATCTTCGGTATTTTCCTACACTATGTCAGCGATGCGCAAAAGCATTACACCTTGCAGCAGAAAAAGGGACTGATCGAAGATGGACTCTTTGCCCGCACACGCAACCCCAATTATTTGGGCGAGATCATGATCTATTCAGCATATGCAGCAATGTCCATGCACTGGCTGCCATTCGTGATCCTTGGCGCCTGGGTCTTCGGTTTCTTCGTCCGCAATATGCTAAGCAAAGATAAATCCCTATCACGATATGAGCAATTCACGGAATACAAACGAAGGTCAGGGCTTTTGTTTCCAAAAATTTTTTGAGCATACATCTTCGTCAGCGGCACATCATTGGTTGACTTTTGGCAATAATTATTGACAAAAATAAATATCGAAAGAGATTCGGAGGGCATCATGTTTCAAGTATTTGTTGGTTTCATCCCGCGGATCCTGTATTGGAGCTTTTCGGGACCTGGTTTATGGACAGCCGCGATCCTGGGTGGGGCAACAGTAGCCGCTGGACTGGTGACCTGGCGTTGGCTCAAACGACATGACGTTAAGACCATGGAAGTCGTTACGCTGGGTTATTTCATTGTCCATGCGGTCATCACATTGGCATTCGGTTCCCCATTCCTCATGACGTACGGACCGATCGCCAACAGCCTTGTGCTGGCAGGCATGGCATTCTCAACACTGGCAATGAAGAATCCATTTACGTATCAATACGCCAAGGAAGATTGGGATAAGTCCTATTGGAATGACCCCGCCTTCATTCGGATCAACGTGATCATCACCAGTGTATGGGGCGGAATTTTCCTCTTCAATACGTTACTAGGTTCGCTGGCAGTGTTTGCCTTCCCGGCACAGGAACTGCTGTTCGCAGTGATCCTTCCGAACGTGGGTGTGGTGGCTGGCATTGTGTTTTCCTCGCGTTTCCCTGCCTATGCTTCCCGCAAAAGCGTTCAGGCGCGGCTCGATGCCTGGGACCCGTACAAGTGGGCTGCGCCTAAATTCAACGGACGTCCCACCGCTGAGAACGAACATGATGTGATCATCATCGGCTCGGGTATCGGCGGGCTGTCTGCCGCGGCATTGCTCGCCAAACGCGGACTCAAAGTGGCGGTCTTTGAACAGCATTATCTGCCAGGCGGATTTTGCACCGCCTGGGAGCGACGCGTGCGCCCTACCAATTCCACACCGGACACAAAAGAACGTTGGACATATACCTTCGATGCGGGCGTCCACGATTTCAGCGGACTTGGCGAGCGCGGCGGCATCCGCTCGCTGCTGCGGATGCTCGATATCGAGAACGTCATCAAGTGGAAGCTCAACCAGCAGGAGTACTTCATTGGGGAGACGCACTTCAAGGTCCCACATGATGCTGAGGAATTTATCCAGCAGTTGGGAGAACGCTTCCCTTCCGAAGCGGGGAACATCCGCAAATTCTTTGACGAGATCCTGCATGTCTACCGCGATATGTTCGCCAATATGGAAAAGACCGGCGGCGCGCCGCGCACACCCGATAACGTCGAAGACCTGTTGACCTACCCCCAGCGCAATCCGCATTCCTACAAGTGGATGGATAAACCGTTCGTCGAGCTTCTCGATGCGTTTCTCACCGATCCGCGTGTGAAGGAGTTGCTTTGTGCGCTCACCGGCTACCTGAGTGACGATCCCAAGTCACTGAGTGTCGGGGACATGGCGCCCATCTTTGGGTATCACTTTGACGGCGGATACTATCCCGTCGGCGGTTCGCAGGCATTCCCCAATGCGCTCGTGGATGTGATCGTAACCCACGGCGGGAAAATATTCCTTCGCACGCCGGTCCAGAAGATCATCATCGAAAACGGCTTTGCAGCCGGCATCGAACTCAAAAATGGACAGACGCATCACGCGAAAGCCATCCTCTCGAACGCAGATACACACAAGACCTTCATGGAGCTGATCGACCGCAAACATGTCCCAGCAGAGTTTATGCAGCGGATCGAATCTCTCAAGCCGTCTGCCACCGCCTTCATCGTCTTCCTCGGAACTGACATCGTCCCCGACCTGGCTCCGATCACGATGTTGGATGACATCGGCATCATGATCCCGTCCACTGTGGATGCCACGCTTGCGCCCGCAGGACATTCAGCCATCACCTTGCTGAAGCTTCTGCCTGAAACCGAAACAGCTACATGGGACCGCAAGTCACCGGGATATTCCGAGCGCAAACGCAAATTCGCAGACGAGATGATCGCTTCCGCCGCGGAGATCATCCCCGGCTTACAGAAGCACATCACCTACCGGCAGGAAGGCTCCCCCGCCACCTTCGCCCGGTATGCGTGGACAACGAACGGCTCGATCTACGGACCCGCCGCCGGGCAAAAGCGCATGACCATCAAGACGCAGGTCAAGAATTTGTATGTGGCTGGCTCAGGTGTAATGGGCGGCGGAGTGGAAGCAGCAGCCATCGCGGGCATCCATGCCGCAAATGAAATTTACAGGAAGAATTAAGAGCAAGTAGTCGCTCAAACCGGGTCCCCAACTTCGCCATTGGAGATCCGAGAAAATTTAAAAAGAGGTGTCTTATGCTCTACCCTATCGTCAAATGGATCCACATCCTGTGCGCCATCGTCTCGCTCGGCGCCAACCTTACCTATTTTCCCTGGTTCATGCGGGTCGGCAAGAACCGTGAGACGTTGATCTTCACCATCAGCACCATCCGTCTCCTCGACAATTGGATCGCCAACCCATCGTATGTGCTCGCCTACATCACCGGCGAGATCATGATGCGCGTCGGCGGCGGGATCCATTACTCCACGCCGTGGATGACGGTTTCCCTCATCTTGTATGTCATCATCTCCGTGCTGGGACTGTTCGTCTACGCGCCCATGCTCAAGAAACAGCAGAAGCTTGCCGAAGAAAAAGGTGCCGATGACGCCGACTACCAGCGCGTCTCCCACAACGGCATCATTCTGGGAACGGTCATCGTGGTCATCACGATCGGCATCACCTTCCTGATGGTGACCAAGCCGCAGTTGTGGTAGCGCACAAGAAAGACCCCACTAACCACAGGGCACAGAGTTTACAGAGAAAAAACCTTTTAATCTCTGTGAACTTTCTGTTCTCCGTGGTTGGAGGTTTTTCGCCCTGTTTTGATGTAAGATTGGGGCTACAACATTAGTCAGTGAGAGAAGCCCATGTTATTTCAAGTCCCTCCCCCAACCCAGTTTGACCTTCGTTTCTCGATCTTTGGGATCCCCGTCCGCGTTCACCCACTTTTCTGGGTGATCGGACTCCTGCTCGGGTCCGGCTCGAACGGAGTGATCGGCGCCGTGATCTGGGTCGTGGTCATTTTCATCTCCATCCTCGTCCACGAACTCGGGCACGCCTTCGCATTTCGCAGGTTCGGGCAGGACTCGCATGTCATCCTGCATTTCGCGGGCGGGCTGACCGTGCCGCAATCCGTGCCCTGGGGCGGCGGATATGCCGACGTGCGGCTAACCTCGAATCAGCAGATATTCGTCTCGCTTGCCGGACCCGGCGCGGGCTTTCTGCTTGCTGCCGTCACCCTGACGACCGGTTTATTCATGGGTGGCTCGATCGTCACGTCCAACCTGCTCGGGTTCATCCCTATTCCGATGGTGTTGTTCCAGAGCGATATCCTCAACCAGATATTCATCTCCTTCCTGTGGGTCAACATCTTTTGGGGGTTTGTCAATCTCATCCCCGTCTATCCGCTCGATGGCGGACATGTCGCCCGTCACGTTTTGATCCAACGCAATCCGTGGTCTGGCTTGCGCACATCGCTTTGGGTGTCGGTCATCGCGGGTGCGGTGGCTGCCGTTATCGGACTGGTCTTCCTAAGCAGCGTTTACATGGGTATCCTGTTCGGGTTTCTCGCGTTCCAAAGTTATCAAGCTTTGCAGGGAACTTCAGGCGGTCTGTAACTCAAGTCAATCTCATTAGTGGATACACGAAGCTCACCAGTTGGTGAGCTTTTTATTTCCTTGACAAATATTATCCTTATACTATAATACTAGTACTATAGTATAAGGATAATAAAATGTCCCTCAAACATGCCATCCTCGGGTTTCTCTCTTTTCGACCACTGTCCGGCTATGACCTGAAAAAAGCCTTCGACCACTCCGTCCAGCATTTCTGGAGCGCCAACCAAAGCCAGATCTACCGCACGCTCGCGCAAATAGATGAAGAAGGCTTGGTCGAAAAGCAGGTTGTCGAACGCGAAGAACGGCTCGACATGAAGATCTATTCCATCACCGAGGCAGGGCGCGGCGAACTTCACCGCTGGCTTTCCACACCCCTGCCCGAGCAGGATGACCGCGAACCGATACTGATCCAGGTATATTTTTCAGGTGTGCTCAGTGACGATGAAATTCTCAACCTGCTGCAAACCTATCTCAAGTCCACTGAAGAGCGACTGGCGGTGTACAGATCGGTCTTTCAAATAGCACGGTCCATTCCCAACCAAGGCATCGAAGAGCGGACGATCTTCTTCAGTCTGCTGACCCTTGAAGCCGGTTTCAAAACCAACCAGGCGGTCGCCGAATGGCTGCGAACCTCGATCCAGCGCATCCAACAAAAAAACTACTCAATCGACATCCCGGAGAAATAACAAATGAATAAGACTGTTCGCAACATCATCATCATGGCGCTCTTCACTGTGGGCGGCGGCTGGCTCGGCATCTGGCTCAACAACGTCACCGGCAACACCATGCCACCTATGCAAAGCCTCGGTTCATTAGTATGGCTGGTGACACCTGCGTTATCCGGCATTCTCCTGCGTGCTTTTGGCGGAGATGGCTGGAAGGATTCTGGCTTTGGGCTTCATCTCCTCTCAGGCTGGAAGTGGTACCTCGTAGCGATCCTCGTTTATCCGCTCGCAGCACTCCTGACGTTTGGGCTCGGTGCCCTCTTCGGCGTTATCTCCGCTGACGGCTTCGCCTCGCAGGGCTTTGGCGCGTACTTATCTGTGGCAGGCATGATGCTCGTCGGTTCGCTGATGAAGAACATCTTCGAGGAATTCGCGTGGCGCGGCTACCTCACCCCGCGCTTGGAAGCGGCCGGCGTCCACCCGCTCTTGAATCATCTCATCGTCGGCATCCTGTGGATGACATGGCATCTGCCCTACTATTATTACTATTTGGATCGCGCCATTCTGGAGAGTGCGATTACCACCAGCGTTCCCGTTTTCATCGCCACCGGCTATCTGGTCATGTTCCCCACCGCCATCCTCTTCGGGGAGCTGCGGCTGTTGAGCAAATCAGTGTGGACGGTTTTCATCCTGCACAATGTCATCAACGCCCTGAGCATGCCGCTCCTCATCAACGGATTTATCGAGGTCAAAGGGACAATGGGTATCGTTCTCACCCCCACCAATGAAAGTATTTTCGTCTCCCTCCTGTTCGGCGCAGTCGGTCTGCTTCTCTACCGCCGACGGGTGCAATCAGCTAGCTAAATTCTCCAACCGCTCAACTCCATAGTGGCGACTGAAGTCGCTTTTACTTGAAACCAACGACTGATGTCGTTACTACGATAAATCAGTTAGCTCTAAAAAATCAGGCAGCAAGCCGCCTGACTCCAAAAATTAAATTTTTCGGATGACCAGCATCGTCAGGTCATCGCTGAGCGGGTTGGGGTCTATGAATTCATTCAAGCGCTCCTCGATCACGCGGACAACATCTTCTGCTGTATCCACCCTCAGATCCGCAAACGATTCGATCAAGCGTCCTTCGCCGAAGAGGTCTCCATCCGGTGAGAAGGCTTCGGTCAAGCCGTCGGTGTAAAGCAGGAGCGTATCACCCGGCACCATGATGAGCGTGCGTTCAAAGATGTTCGGTTCATTGGTCACACCCAGGGCGATGCCGGTGCGGGTCAGTTTTTCCATCGCGCCGCCGGGTTTCAGCAGGAACGGCGGATTGTGTCCCGCGTTGACATAGGTAAAGGAACCGGTGGTTACATCCAATTCGCCGTAGACCGCCGTCACGAACATTCCCTGTTGGGTGTCGGGCAGGAGGAAATCGTTCACGCGCCGCAATGCCGCTGCGGGCGATTGTGTTTCGAGCACCGCGGCACGGACAAGCGTACGTGTCAACGCCATGAAGAGCGCGGCTGGCATGCCTTTATCCGCCACGTCTGCGATGAAGATGCCGAGCTTGTCATTCGGCAATTCGATGACATCGTAGAAATCACCGCCCACCTGACGCGCCGTCCGCCAGCGGGCTGCGATCTGCCATTCGGGGAAAACCGGCAGCACACTCGGGATGAACGTCTGCTGGATCTGACGGGCAAGCTGGGCTTCGGTTTCGAGGCGTTCGCGCACCACCATTTCCTGCTGCAAAAGATCGTTCTGGATCGCCATCGCCGCCTGCTGTGCAATACCGGTAATGATCTCCAGCCGCCGTACTCGGAACCTTCGCGCATTTTCATCCTCTTCGATCAGCATGACCCCGAATATGTCCTGCTTGATAGACAGCGGGACGGCGATCAACAGCCGCTCGGCAGACATCACATCCCCTGCGCCCAAAGGTTCCGGCTGAATCTCAAACCAGGTTTTGGGAGTCGCTTGCGGGTCGAGCGGATGCGTAATGCTCGAGTTTTGCTCCAGCGAAAAATCGAGGATGGGAAACGTACCGCAAGGGAGCGCTTGTTCCGTCATCAGCGCTTCCTCTTCCTCGGAAAATCCATATTCATGCGATGCGGAAAAGCTCATACGCTCGGCATCCCAGCGGTACAACGCCACACGCTTCACACCGACCAGGATCGGCATAATGCGGATGATGGAGCCGAGGGTTTCATCCAGGTCGCTCAAGCTTACGACCGCCTGCGCCACCTGCAACAAAGCCGCCGACGCATATGCCTGCTCCTGCGCGGAATCGAACAAGCGTGCATTCTCGATGGCGATGGAAGCGTAATTGGCAAAGGTGGCGGTGATCGCCTGCGCTTCATGACCATACCGACCGGAGGCGTGATGCGCGAGGGTCAACAAGCCAAGCTGACGGTCCCCCACCCGCAATGGAGCGACGAGAGAGGAATAATCCTGCTCATATCCTGCCGTAATGCCGCCGGGCCACATCGGGTCTTCGGGGCGGCGAACGACCGGTTCTTCGGACATCAGGGCTTCCGCCATGGAATAGATCGCACTGGGGTTGGCTATGCAGGTATTTTCGAGCCGGGCTGCGTCGATGCCATGCACGGCGGAAATACAAAGTTCCCCATCTTCCAAAAGCCAGATGGCGGAAATATCCACAGGCAGAGTGCGGTCCAACTCTGAAAGGATCGTCGCGAGCACTTCCTCCACGCCCGCATTGCTGGATACCAAACCTGCCACTTCACGCAAGCTGTCCGCGATCTGACGGCGCCACTGCTCTGAGCGGTACAGGTTGGCATTGCGGATCGCCGCCGCCATCGTATCTGCCACCGCTTCGAACATGATGCGGTCATCTTCAGTGAATGAGTTCCGCCTGTCCGATTGGATATCCAGCAACCCGACGACCCGCCCATCGAAGATCAACGGCACGCAAAGTTCAGACTGGGTATTCCTGGGAGGTAAAGGCGAATGGACATAACGATCGTCCTTCGAGACATCGTTGGCAAGCACGGTCTGTCCATTCCGCGCCACCCAGGGCATGATGCCCTCTGACCCTTCCAATGGGATCGTATGTCCTTCCAGGTCCTTACTGCGTTTTCCACTCCCGGCTTCAAAGACGATGATGCGGCGGTTGGGATGCACAGTAAAAAGAGAGACATACGGATAACCGAACTTATCGTGGATCAGTGAAGCGGCATCTCGCATCAGCGCCGATAGGTCGAGGGTCGAGGTCACGCTCTTGCTGACTTCAGAGACCAGGGTAAGCTGGTCGGCGCGGCGGCGAAGGTCGCTATACAGACGGGCGCTTTCCACGGCGCGGGCAACATTATCCGCGAGCGCACGCAGGATGAGCAGATCGTTCGGATGGAATCCGTTCAGTTGGTTGCTCTGCACATCCAGCGCACCCAGGATGCGTCCTTCCATTTTCAAAGGGATGACGACTTCGGAGCGCGTCTCGGGCAGGCTGTCGATGTACCGGAAGCGGGGGTCTGCCTGAACATCGCCGCAAACGATCTCTTCCCCTGACTCCGCGGCTTCGCCGATCAACCCCTGACCCAGTTCCACTTCGAGTGCAATGGTCGCTTTCTTGCGTCCCTTGCGCGGGGCAACCGCACTGGACCGGAAGCGCAGACCGGTGGAGTTGCGTGTCATCGTGAAGATGGCGACGTAATAGAAATTGAATGTTTTTTGGATGAGCTGGGTAACGCGCGCCGCAAGATCGTCCAGGTTAAGCACGTTGGCGATCTGCGCACTGACCTCACGCACCAAGTTGAGCTGCCGCAGGCGGAATTGTTCCACTTCGGCGCGATGAGAGGCGATAAGGCTTACGGAAATGATCTGCGCCAGTCCCTGGAGCAGGCTCAATTCGTCGGCTGTGAACTTCGGTCCCTGCGGACGGGTGATCTGAAGCGCTCCAAGCGTGATCCCCTGATCATCGAGTGGGATCGCTGCAAATTTTGAACGTGAGGCGGTGTTTTTGGTCGAGCCGTTCTTTGTGACAAGCTTCCCCGCTTTGATAGCACGCCGCAATCCATCCTTGGCAGGCTGTGGCGGGAAAAGTTGACCATCTTCCCAATCTGGCAGGCGGAAAATGCTTTCCTTAAGCCAGACCTCCACCCTGCCTTTGATAAGGTGGCTCGTCATCGCAATGATACGATCTCGTTGGGCGCTGAGAGAATCTTCGCTCCGCAGTTGTTCCCCAAGACTGGCGATCTCCAACCAGTCCCACGACGTCCGGGTAGCGGCGCACATGAGGTTAATCCCTCCGCTTCGTCATCGTCAGCAGATTGCCTGTGCGCGGGTCAATATCATACGAGACCGTGTCCATGAGCTTCCGCATGAGATAAATGCCCAAGCCCCCCACCTGACGGCTTGCCAGATCGGCTGATAGATTGGGCTCTTTGACGGAAGCGGGGTTGAACGGCTTGCCACGGTCATGCAGGATGATCACGATCTCATCCCCCCGCATTTCACAAGTTAAGTCCAACAGATCATCTGACTCCCCGCCGTAGGCGTGTTCGATGATATTGGTGGCTGCTTCATCCGTTGCGAGTTGAAGAGAGTAGACTGCCTTCTCGGTAAAACCGCCCATACGGGCGATTTCCGCAACGAATTCGCGGATTTCATCCAGATTTTCGAACCTGGCTGGGTAAGATAAACTTGGCATAAAGAAAAATGAATTGCCGCCTCTTTCAGTCGAGACGGCATTTCCTGGTGATAAAGATCGCGCCGATAGCGCTTAGAAATTTCCGACGGCTTCGACGGGATCGTCAAAGGTTTTGAAGAGTTCGGTGAAACCAGCCAGTTCGAGGGCTTCGCGGATCCGGTCCGGGACCAGGACCAGCACAACTTCACCCCGGTTATATCGCTTGCAGTTTCGCTGGGTGGCGAGAAGAGCACGGAACCCGGCGCTAGACATATATTCAAGATCACTCATATCAATCGCGATCTTAAAACGTCCGTTATTGTTGGCACTCTCTAAAGCTTTCGAGAACTCGGGGGCTGTTGCACTATCCACACGCCCTTTAACCTTTATCAAGTCACAATGCTTGAACTCCTGGGTGGTGATTTCCATTTTCTCTCCTTCGCCAACTGGTGATTTTGGATATTGAACGGCGAAATTATAACACGTTCCCGATGGGCAGAAAATTGATTTAATCCATATGTTTTTCCGCGCGCAACAGCACAAAGAGACCCTCGAAGAGCGCTCTGGGAACCCCGTGCCCTCTGTGGTGCGAAACTTTTTTGCCCGTCCTTTTAGAGACTCCTGGCAATAGGGGGCACTCAAAGTTCGTTGTAACTATGCTCCCTTCGCCGAGGACTGCGAAGGGAGCAATCTCATCTACAAACTTTTAGCACACCTTGGCAATAAAGATTCCATGCCTATTACTCCCAAATCGTTTACAATATGGCAAACCAGTCAGGAGAATGAAATGATGGGCGAACCGGTATTAGTCATGTTAGTGGAGGACAATGCAGACCATGCTGAACTTGTCATCCGCACAATGGAAGAACATCGCATTGCCAACAGGATCATCCATTTCCCGGATGGACAGGTTGCTCTGGATTACCTTCTCCGCAGGGGCAGCTACGAAACTCCCGAATCAAGCCCGCGTCCTCATTTGATCCTCCTCGATCTGCGTCTCCCCCGCGTGGATGGACTCGAAGTCCTGCGCGTCATCAAAGAACTGGATGAGACCAAGAACATCCCGGTCGTCATCTTGACCACCTCTGACGCAGAAAAGGACATGATGCGCGCCTACAACAACCATGTTAACAGCTATCTTGTAAAACCGGTCGGTTTCGAGGAATTCAACCGCTTGATGACCGATCTCGGATTTTACTGGTTGGGCTGGAATATGCACCCAAGCAATTAATATGTCAGAAGAAATAATCAACATACTACTAATCGAAGACGAGGACCCTCACGCAGAACTGATACAACGGGCATTTGAAGACCAATCGCCCATTTTTCATCTGCGCCGGGCACGGTCTTTAACCGAAGCACGCAAGCAATTGCAGGAACAGGAACCCGCCCTCATCATAGCGGATTGGCGCCTGCCGGACGGCGAAAGCATGGAATTGCTCCCGGACCATCACGACCCGCTGGCGATCCCCATCATCTTGATGACGAGCTACGGCAACGAACGCATCGCGGTGGAAGCTCTGAAATCCGGCGCGGTGGATTACGTGGTCAAATCCCTCGAATCCATGCTGGATATGCCGCACATCGCCGAACGCGCCATCAAACAATGGGAGTCGCGCGCCGAACGGGCACGCATGCAAAAAGCCCTGCTCGAAAGCGAAGCGCAATTCCGCCTGCTGGCAGAGAACGCCAGCGACATGATCTCCCGCCTCAT
The DNA here is from genome assembly GCA_964372045.1 of uncultured Anaerolinea sp. Lineage (GTDB taxonomy): Bacteria > Chloroflexota > Anaerolineae > Anaerolineales > Villigracilaceae > Villigracilis. The sequence continues at coordinate 24,988 of CAYJPO010000017.1, read as the reverse complement.
GACGGATGGGCGTTTGCTGTATGTCTCCCCCGCCTGTAGGACCATCCTCGGTTATACACCGGATGAAATGATCGGAGTGATCTGCTTCGACCTGCTCCACGAGGAAGACCGCAGACGCATCAAACGGCTTTTCAGGGGCGCGATCATAAGAGATACGTACACCATTGCCCACCGCGCCCGGCACAAAGACGGAAATTACATCTGGCTGGAATCTTCAGCGCGCGCGATCATCGACAACAACACGGGGAACGTAACCGAGATCCAGACCACTTCCCGCGATATTACGGAACGGAAACGAGCCGAAGAAGAGTTGAAAGTGGCGCATGTCCAACTCCGTGAAGCCTACGAAAAGACGATCGAAGGTTGGGTGCGCGCCCTCGACTTGCGCGACCGCGAAACGGAAGGTCACACCCAGCGCGTGACTGAACTCACTGTAAAGGTGGCAGGAAAAGTCGGTTTTACAGACGAACAGCTATCCCACTTGAAACGCGGTGCGCTTCTGCACGATATGGGGAAGATCGCCATCCCGGATGAGATCCTTCAAAAACCGGGTCCGCTCAACGAATTGGAGTGGGAGAAAATGAGGCGGCATCCCATTTACGCATACGAGATGCTCTCTCCCATCGCCTACCTCAATCCCGCCCTCGAAATCCCGTTCTTCCACCACGAACGCTGGAATGGAAGCGGATATCCGCACGGATTGAAAGGCGAGCATATCCCGCTCTCCGCAAGATTGTTCGCCATCATTGATGTATGGGATGCGCTGTGCAGTGACCGCCCCTATCGGAAAAAGCTCCCCCGTGCGCAAGTGATCGAATATTTGCAGAACAATTCCGGGATACTCTTCGACCCCAAGCTGGTGGATATCTTCCTTTCGGTCATCGAATCCGAGCCGGATTGAATTGACACGCCCCCCACCTTCGAGTATGCTTGCGGCTGTCGGGCAGGTCCGGCGCGGCGAAGCCTTTCGAACCCCGCCAGGATCGAAAGATAGCAACGGTAAGGAAGAGTCTTCGGGTGCCGCTGGTAACCTGCCCGGCATTTTTTATTTAAGCTAACCCTCCTCTTTTCCGCCCAGGAAAAGGCGCAATTTACGACCGTGATGGGTATAATCCCCAACATGTCATCATCGAAATTGGTCATGGTTGCCATCGCGCTGATCCTTGGGATCGGGCTTGGGCTTGCATATGGGTGGGTGATCGACCCGGTCGAATACACCGATGTCACACCGAACATTCTCAGAGAAGATTACCGCGTGGACTACGTGCTCATGGTGGCTGAGTCCTATCAGAACGACCTCGACGCGGACGAAGCCAATCAACGTCTCGCCGCGCTTGGGAGTGAGCCGCCCGCATCCATCACCGCCTCTGCATTGGACTACGCAACCCGTAACAACTTCGCCCCGGAGGAAATGCAGGCGCTTCAAAATTTATTGACCGCCATGCAAACCTACCAGCCGCAGGGGAATGTCAGTCCATGACCCGATTTCTAAAAAGTACGCTCTTCCATATCGCGGCGGCGGTCATCATCGGATTTGGGATCGGTCTGCTTTACTCGTGGCGTCTCTCCCCCGTATCCTATGTGGACGCCAACCCCGCCCTCTTACGCGCAGATTTCAAGGATCAATTCCGCATCGTCATCGCCGACTCATATGCCGCCAGCCAGGATTTGGCACGCGCCCGCTCCCGCCTCGACCTGCTTGGGGATGTGGACCCGGTCGGCGAGCTCAGCGCGCAGGCTCAAAGAATGCTGGCTGCCGGTGAATCCTTCGACAAAGTGCGTCCGCTCGCACAGCTTGCCACCGACCTGACTCAAGGTTTTGCAAGCAACCCCATCACCACCGTCACTCTATTCCCAACATTCAACACTCCCGTGACCAACTCCACAGCCATAACCGATGAAACGCCGAGCCCTGAGATCGAAATAACCGAAACACCGCTTCCACAAGCAACCGCGTTCTTCGAACAGACTGCGCTTGTGCCCGTTGCGGCCGAAAGCGCCGCACCGCGCCCAACATTTACAGCCACGCCCGGACCCGGCTCTCCGTTCGCGCTTGTCGGTCAGGACACGGTTTGTGACCCGGGTCTGACTCCCGGTCTGATGCAATTCATCCTGATGGATGGACGCCTCAGACAAGTTGCGGGTGTCGAGATCGTCGTCACATGGAATCTAGGGGAAGACCGCTTCTTCACCGGCTTCAAGCCTGAACTCGGCGATGGGTATGCAGATTTCATCATGCAAGCGGACACTGTGTATAACATTCAAGTGGTCACCGGCGGGTCATTCATCCCCAATATAACGGCACCGACCTGCACCGACCCGAACAATAATTCCTACCTCGGCGGGTTACTGCTCACCTTCCAACGTCCATGATGCCTGCAACCAAAGCAAGATTCATTCGTTATATCTAGCACTCGAACAGCAAAACATCCCAAGAAAACACTTGGCAGGGTTGTCCGGGTGCAAGAGAAAAAATAAGGAGAAACGAATGAATACAGTCTATTCTGAACAAAAACCCGGTCTGGTCACCGCCATAGCCTTGATGACCCTCGTCAGCGGTATTATCAATCTCTTCTGGGGATTCGTCGCATCTGCCACGGCGCTTGGAACCATCGTTGGGGTGGTCTGCCTGCCGATCACGATCCTGCCGACCATCCTTGGCATCTTCGAGATCATTTACTCTGCAAAACTTCTGAGCGCCCAGCCTCAACCCGTCCAGCCTTCAACCTCGATCGCGGTGCTTGAAATCCTCACCTTCCTGTTGGGCAACGTCTTCTCGATGGTGGCGGGCATCCTGGCATTGATCTTCTACAATGATGTGACCGTGAAGGATTACTTCAACCGCATCAACGGATTGACCCCTGCCAACCCTCAACCCGTCGCGCTACAGACTCCGGTCCAACCGGAACCTTTGCCGGAGCCTGCGCCACTCCCAGAATTATCTGAACCGGCATCATTACCGGAATTGCCGGAACAACCCAAGCCGAAGCGGACGAAAAAATCCGCAGGAAAGTAATTACCCAAACAGCCGCCATAAGCGGCTGTTTTTTTGCAGGCGATCATTTTCGATCTGGCATGACCAAAGTACCTTCCATAATCCGCAATAATCATGTATCATGCGCACCATTCAGAGAAAAGGAGAGACCCTAAATGAAGCCCAATTTTCGTTACTTATCCGCGTTTGTTATTTTGATCGTGACCGTCGGCATGGCATGCAGTTCGTTTAACAGCGAACCGACCCCATTCCCAACCCTACCCCCTGTCCCGACCTCGGAGCCGGTGCAACAGCAGCAGCAAAACCAGCAGCAGGAACAAAATCAAAATCAGGATCCGCAGCCGGTCAGCAGTGACCTGGTCACGTTCACTGATGAAAATGGTCTTTGCGCTTTTGACCTTCCCGGAGACTGGACGTACGAGCACAGCACGGGAGACAATTACTATGTGGATACATTCGGCTCCCCGGATGAAACCGCTTTTATCGAGAACATGGTCTATGATGACGGTGAACCCTTTGTGAAGAGCCAGAACGGCAAGTTCGCATTGAACCTCATCAATACCTTCTACAGCAACACCGGTCAGGTAGGCGACATCCGCATTTCGAGCGACCAGATCATGCCTGACGGTTCGGAACGCCTCGAATGGACCTCCAAGGGCGGCGGTTACTCCGGTGTTTCCTTCTTCGAGACCCGCGGCGATACCAACACCACCTTCCTCATGTTCACCGCATGGTGGGATGATAACGTGGATCAGGCGACCTTCGATACGATCAATGCTGCCATCGGGTCGTACCGCATCCCGTAACCGTTCAAATTTAGTTGTATCGTTGAGCCCCGCGAGAATATCGCGGGGCTCTTCATTTATCCTGCATTATCGATTTTTGTTTATGCTACAATAATTTTATGAAAACACTCGACCTGCGCCCTTCCCCGATCGCCGGGACGTGGTACGAAGGCAACCCAAAAGCCTTAGCCGCACAGGTGGATAAATTTCTAGCAGATGCAAAATCCCCGCCGTACGAAGGTGAGGTCACAGCCGTGATCGTCCCCCATGCAGGACATCGCTACTCCGGCGGGGTCGCTGCGCACGCATTCGCCGCCCTGCGCGGGCTGGAACCCGACCTTGTCGTCGTCATCTCGCCTTTCCACAATTATGCCGCTTATCCCCTGCTGACAACGGCGCACCCGGCATACACCACGCCTCTTGGTCCGGTGGAGGTCGATCAGAATGCGCTCGCAGAGTTACAAAACCAACTCGATATTCCCATCACTGCCATAGCCAACGACCGGGAACATTCGCTCGAGATCGAACTTCCCTTTCTTCAACGTATCTTCGCCAAAGGCTTTAAACTCCTACCGATCATGATCCGCGAACAGGGGGAGATCGTTGCGAAAAAACTTGGGGATGCGTTGGCAAAAACTCTGGCAGGCAAAAACGCCATCCTCGTCGCATCGACAGACCTCTCGCACTTTTACGACCAGGGGACGGCGAACAGGCTCGACCATGAAATGCTCAAACGATTCGAGTCGTTCGACCCCAATGCCATCTTTCAAGCGGAACATTCCGGCAAAGGTTTCGCATGCGGACATGGCGCCGTGGCAGCCGTATTGTGGGCGTCCAAATCTCTCGGCGCAGACAAGGTTCAGATCCTCAACTACGCCACCTCCGGCGATGTGACCGGGGATTATTCATCCGTCGTCGGTTATGGAGCTGGTGTTGTGCTGAGGTCAAAAAAGTAAGCAGGCGAGTCACAATCCACCCTACAAAAAAACAAGGCGCAAGAGGTTTCTCTTGCGCCAGATCGTTTCCAAACTATTTTTTGCCATCCCATTCGCTGACAGAATCTTTGAATGCCTGTTTCAACTTTTCATCGGGCAGGGCATCCACGCTGTCGAACTTGTCACCATTGATCCAGATCTCCAGCGAACCGTCGCGAGCCGTCCCAAAATCGACCCTGAACGATTTCAGCGCCGGGTCACCCTCCAACTTTGCCCGCAGAATATCCTCGATCTGTTCTGCGAACGGCGCGGCAAAATGCTCCCCTTCATTCTTGCCGTACAAGGCTACCCCAACCCCTTCCGCGCGGGTGGCTTTCATTGTTTCTTCCGGAGGCGTGGAGCGCATCCATTCCGGTTTCGAATCAGTCTTCCCGGTCAACTTTACTTGATTGGATTTGATGAACATAAACCCAAGCAAAAGCGCCGAAACCAGGACCACTGCCCCGCCGACAATCAAAACAGTTATCGTCATATCATCCTCCGTTTCAGCAATTATAATCACTCTCATGTTCGCACGCCTCGCCGTTAATAATCCTGCAATCTCCGGAATCTACGATTACATCGTCCCGGATGCCCTTGCCGCGCACCTCCAGCCGGGGTGTCTCGTCACAGCCCCATTTGGGAATCAAACTGTGCAGGGCATCATTGTGGAGTTGAGCGACTCTACCCTCATAGCGAATCCCAAGTCGATCCTTGACCTGCTCGACCCTGCCCCGCTTCTGACTCCGCCGCAGATTTCTCTTGCCATGCGGATGGCGGAGACAACACTGAATCCGCTTGCCGCGATTGTCGGCTTGATGATCCCCACCGGGTTGAGTCAACAAGCAGATGTTATTTACGAGTTACGAGTTACGAGTTACGAGGATAAACCATCCACTGTGGGGACCCGATTGTTAAATTTATTACGAGAGCGCGGCTCCCTGCGTGGACGTCAGATCGACTCGCATTTCGCGAAGGTGGATTGGCGCAAGACCGCCAACATGTTGGTAAAGAAAGGCGTGCTGTCTTCAAGGAATGTGTTGCCCCCGCCGAGGGTGAGACCCAAGCTCATTCGCGTTGCCCAGCTATCAGTCATGCCAGAGGCGGCGCAAGCGGAAATGGACTCACTCGGCTCCACCAAGCAGACTCAGGCGCGCCGTCAAGCCGCTTTGCAATTCCTCATCAAACAACCGGAGCCGGTCAACCTTTCGTGGATTTATGCGCAAACCGGTTGCAACCTCGCCGACTTGCAGGAACTTGAAGAACGCGGTTTGATCCGTCTGTTCGAGAATGAGATATTTCGTGATCCGCTGGAAAGAATTGAGAAACAAGAAACGAGCAACGGGTTACTGCTGAATGCTGAGCAAAGCATTGCATTTGAAAATATCAAACTCGCGCTCTCGTCTCTCGGAACCCATTCTTCGTTCCTGCTCTACGGCGTCACGGGTTCCGGCAAAACCGAAATTTATTTGCGTGCAGCAGAAGAGGTCATCAAGAGCGGAAAACAGGCGATCATCCTCGTCCCTGAAATTGCGTTGACCCCGCAGGCGGTGAGACGTTTCCTCGTACGCTTTCCAGGGCAGGTGGGGTTGGTTCACTCGAAACTTTCCGAAGGCGAAAGATACGATACGTGGCGGCGTGCGCGTGACGGCAAACTGAACGTCATTATCGGCGCGCGCTCGGCGTTGTTCTCGCCGTTGCCGAGGATCGGCTTAATCGTGGTGGACGAGTGCCATGACAGTTCGTATCACCAATCCGAGCCGCCGTTCTATAATGCGGTCACTGCGGCACAGGAATATGCAAAACTTTGCGGCGCGGTGTGTGTGCTCGGTTCCGCAACACCGACAGTCGAGCAGCGCTATATTGCCGAACATGACCATATCCAAAAACTGGACCTGCCCAAGCGTGTGACCGATTCCGTCGTGCCGCCGGTGCAAGTGGTGGACATGCGCGAGGAATTGAAGAACGGCAATCGCGGGGTTTTCTCGCGCGTGCTAAGCGAGTCGCTGGCGGAGGTTATTTCACGCGGCGAGCAGGCGATCATTTATCTAAACCGGCGCGGAACTGCTACGTATATCTTTTGCCGCGATTGCGGGACGACGTTGAAATGTCCGAATTGCGAAACGCCGCTCACGTTACACGTCGAAGGTCAAAAGTCGAAGGTCGTTGACCTTCGACCTTCGACTTTTGACTTGCTATGCCATCGTTGTAACTACACCCGTAAAATGCCCAAGACCTGCCCCACCTGCGGAAGTAATCAGATCCGCGAGTATGGGCTGGGGAGCGAAAAGGTGGAGGCGGATATCAAAGCCATGTTCCCCACCGCGCGGACGTTACGCTGGGATTGGGACACGACCCGCCAAAAGGATGCCCACGAGATCATCCTGACCCATTTTGCAAATCACCAGGCGGATGTGCTGGTCGGCACGCAAATGCTCGCAAAGGGACTCGATCTGCCGCTCGTCACGCTGGTGGGGATCGTGCTCGCGGATGTGGGTTTGAATCTGCCTGACCCATTTGCACATGAACGCGTCTTCCAAACGTTGACGCAGGTCGCCGGGCGCGCGGGGCGGTCAGCTCGCGGGGGCAAGGTCATCATGCAGACGTTCAACCCAGAGCATTATGCACTTCAATTCGCCGCCGGGCATGATGTGGATGGATTTTATGCGCGCGAGTTGGAATACCGCCGTCAGTTGGGGTATCCGCCGTTCGCCAAGCTGGTGCGGCTGGAGTACCGGGATCAGGATCCGCTCAAGGCGGAGGAAGAAGCCAATAAAATGGCTGGCAGGCTGCGGGTCCGGTTGGAGGCGGAGGGGCGTCGTCAGACCGAAATGATCGGTCCCGTCCCGTGTTTCTTCGCAAAAGAGAACGGTGAGTATCGCTGGCAGGTCATCCTGCGCGGACCGGATCCCGCGTCGATCTTGAAGGAAGTCAGAGCAAACGAGTGGCGGGTGGAAATCGACCCGATAAGTTTGCTATAATTCTTTTCACCAAAGGAGAGTGACATATGCAGAGTTTTTCACGTGGTTGGTCGTTTCTTAAGCAGGCATGGGGCATGGCGTTTAAAGACATGGATTTGATCAAGCCATCCATCTATGCCTTGGTCGTGGGCATGATCGTTTCGGTGATCGGGATCGTTCCCATCATTGGCGCGGCATTGCTCGTTGGAGATTCGCAGTTTGGGAACATCATCCTGTTTGTGCTTGGCGGTATCCTTGTTTTCGTTCAGTTCGTGGTGACGTATATCTTTTCCGGCATGACGGTGTATCTCATCTTCGGGTATCTCTCCGAAGGCGATGGTCGCATGGATAAGGCGTGGGCGATCGTGCGCCGCGATTTCTTCGACATCCTGACCCTGGCAGCCGCCTCGACGGCAGTCAACTTGCTCCGCAGTGCGGCGCGGCGCAACCGCAAGAATAATATTGCCGCCAGCCTTGCCCGCACGGCAACTGGCTTGCTGGAAACCTTGTGGACGGAAGCCGCGTACCTCGTCCTGCCCGCCATGGTCATCGACGACCTGAACCTCAAAGATGGGTTACAGCGTGTGTGGAAGATCACCAAAGAGAACCTGCTTTTGATCGGCATCAGCACGGTCGGTGTGCGCTTCGTGACCGGTTTGATCGGCTTCGTATTTGGTCTGATCGGTTTCATCATCGCGTTCGCGGTCGGCGGCGGGATGGCATATCTCGCCGGCGGCGAAGCGGCGATCTCGATCATCGGCATCGCCATCGGCGCGTTGATCTTCTTCACTTTCGTGATGGTGGCGAGCGTCTTCAGCTCCTACACCAGCACCGCGTATCACACCTGCCTGTACATTTGGGCGCGTGATGTGGAAAAAGCCACAGCCGAAGGCAGAGCGACCGCCCAAGTGCATGCGCCTGCTCCGCTGGCAGCTGTGTTGGCTCAATAAATAGAAAGACCCTAACGGCTCTTGAAACGTTAGGGTCTTCTTTTTGATGAAATAACCTCGGTCAGAAATAGCCATCTTCCACTTCTTAAAAAAGCACTATTTCTGACCACGCTTGGTATAAAATAAGCCCATGAAACCAGAGCCCCGACGCCGCGAATTAGTATCCTGGGAGGAATTGGATAAGCTGATCGACCATCTGATCCCTCAATTCCGCCGTGAGTTCACCGCCATGGTGATGATCACGCGCGGAGGTATCATCCCCGGCGGGATGCTGGCGGAGGGGATGGACATCACGCACATCCTCACCGCTGCCGTGGATTTTCCCGCCCAAACCGAGAGTGAAAAATCATCCATGCTCATGTCCTGGCCCGAGTTCATCCAGTTTCCCTCAGACGACAAACTGCGCGGCCGCCCCACCCTGATCGTGGATGATGTTTGGGGGTCAGGACGAACCATCACCGCGGTCAAGAACCGCGTGTCGGCGGCGGGCGGCTTCCCAGAAACCTGTGTACTGCATTTCAATCCGTATCGCAACCTGTTCGGCAACACCCGTCCCGATTATTTTGCGGCGATCACCGATGCATTCATTGTCTACCCGTGGGAGATCAACCGCGGCACAGACCAGGTCCTTCTGGGACAGATCTAGACCCTTCATGAAATTACTGGAAGCGTCATTCAAGGAAAAGCTCGAAGCATTGCGGGGCAACGAATACTTCGATGAATTGCCCGAGTCGATGCTAAAAGAGATCGCAGATCACACGCACCTGCGCGAATATCAGCGCGGGGATGTTTTGTTCTGGGAAGGCGATCCCTGCGACGGATTGTTCATCGTTCATCAGGGCAGCGCCAAGATCTTCCGCCTCTCGCCGCAGGGACGGCAGTATATCGTCCGCGTTTTGCAGGAAAACGATACCTTTGCCGAAGTCCCCGCATTTGACGAGGGAACGAACCCGGTCAATGTGGAGGCGCTCGAAACCTGCCGCGTGTGGGTCATTAACAACAAAAAGCTTCATGAGCTTGTCATGTCCCATCCGGTCTTTGCGCAGAAGGTGCTGGCAAATTTCGGAAAGATGCTGCGCGGCATGGTGAGGATGGTCAGCGAGATGGCGTTCTACCAGGTGACGCACCGCCTGGCGCGGTTGATCGAGGATCTGCCGCAGGACAAATCCGCGCCGCATTGGACTCAGGAACAGCTCGCAGCGCGGCTGGGAACTGTCCGCGAGGTGGTGGCGCGCTCGATGAAGGAATTGGAACGCAGCGGCGCGATCAAGGTGGAGAATCACCGCATCCAGATCGCGGACCGGGAGATCTTCGAACAGTGGGCACATCCCAATTAAGAAAAACGGCGAGATGATCTCGCCGTTTTTCTTTTCAGCCACGATATAAACATCGCAGTACTTTTTTTATTCGAGTACCTCGAAGTTCGAGACCTGCAAGGATAGCTCATCATCGATCGCTTCCTTGATCCGGTCGATGGCGATGTTCTCAGGGAAACCATAGGTGGGGTCATAGGTGACAACGACTTCGTCGGCTTCACCGGAAAGGTCGGTTTCGAGTTCAGCGAAGAGTAAGTCGATCGTCGCGTAGGATTCATACACTTCGAGGGAAGGGTTCGTCGCTTCGACCGGGCTGCCATCGGCGCTCGTGATCGAAACGATCTCGCCATTCAGCACTTCAACCGTCAGCGGCATATCCTCCGCAAATGGGCAGAAACAGCCGATGAAAAGTTCATAGCGATAATGGGAAATATCCGCAGCCTGCCATTTGGCAAGGTTTTGATCGTATTCGGATGCGCCGTTACAAGCGGCAAGAATGATCGTCAATACAAATAAAGTTATCTTCCTCATTTTTACTCCTTTACATGTTTGACGATCATATCCCATGAATTGTTCCCGCTCAAATAAAAACTCCCCGCTAGTGCTGGCGGGGAGTTGACGTTCTTTCGGTTACTTGTTTTCGTAGTACGTTCCGGTGGTCAGCAGAGAGGCATCTCCCACGGATTGGGCGGCAAGCATCTGCGCCTGACGTGCGCGGTTCGTGGATTCAGCGAGCACTTCCAGCGCGTACTCGGGGTTATGGAAACCCGTCGAGTTTTCGGCGGAGAGAAAGTCCCACATGAATTGCGCTTCGCGGTGCAGTTTGCGTGCCTCGTCGAGCAGGGCAGTATCCACGTTCGGGTCGGCGGCAGCGATCTTGATCGCGTTGATGGCGTCGATGATGGCGTCTTCAGTATTGATCTTGGTCTTCGCCACCTGTTGTTGGATGACCGCAACGCGCTCCAAAACAAACTCGGTATCAGTGTGGCACTGACCGCAGGATGCTTCCGGGTTGAGCAGCGGACTATGCACATCGTGCGAGGAGTACTTGCTTGCACCGTCGCGGACATAGGGCATGTGGCAGTCGGCGCAGGCAACACCGGCTTCGTAGTGCGTGCTTCCGGCGGTGAAGAACTCATATTCCGGGTGCTGGGCTTTGAGCATGGGAGTATCCGTCTCGGGGTACGCCCAATCTTTGAAACCAGCTTCTTCGTAGTAGGAGATGATCTGTTCGATCCTCGTGCCGTTATCCCACGGGAAGGTCAGGTACTTGCCGTCGCCTTTGAAATAATATTCCACGTGGCAGTTGGCGCAGACGAGCGAGCGCATTTCCTGGCGGGAATAGGCTTCCCAATCCTTGCCCTGACGTTCGAGCGCTTCATCCAACGCAGGGTTGGTCACAATGAGGCGCATCGTCCCGGCTTCGTGGCAGTTGGAACAGCCGATGGCATTGTTGATATTGGGAGTCATTTCATTGAACGACATCGCATCGTACGCTTCCATGCCCAATTCCGCCCACAAGCCTGGGTTGTCTGAAGATTTGCAGGAGTAGCAGGTGGCAGGCGTGTGCTTGGGGTCGCTGTCATCGAGGTTCAACCGCCCAGTCGCGCGGACATCCTCCAATGCGTTGGCGTGACCACGGTCATCGTTATAGTCCTTGCCAAAAGGATAACCCGCAAAAAGTATGACTTGACGCGGGTCACGTTCGAGCCAGGAAAAGGCAGACGAGCCCGCATATGTGGTGTCCACGTTATTGGTTTCGGTCTTCATCAGCCCGTCATATTGATTCGGGAAATTCACCGCCCATTTGGACGAGTCCGGTTCCATAGGGGCGATCTCCACCAGGGGCTGTGTGGCGCGTTGTTCTGCTGGCTGGTTCTGGATGTAGACCATCACGCCGATCAGCACGGCGGCGAGCACGATCACCAATCCAGCAAGAATGAGGGTGGTATGGTTTTTCATGAGCATTCTCCTTACTTGGTCGGATAAAGATTAGAGTCCTGATACGGAGCGCCCATTCCGCCACGCTGCCCGTGGGCAACATCGCGGTGACACTCCCAACAGTAGCGGTCGAAGGGCTGGTCGCCCATCACAATGGTCTCGACGGTATCCTCGTGGCAATGGATGCAATTCTCCTGCACGATCTCTTTCGTCCTGGCTTCTGCACGGATCAAGGTCGGGATATTGCCAGTCACAAAGGCGTAGGTATCCTTCGCACCTTGGCGACCCTTTTCCATATAATACGAGACGAAATTATCGTGAGGCAAATGGCAATCCGTACACTTTGCCACCCTGGCATGCCCCCCGTGATACCAATTTTCATACTGCGAGTCCATCGCGTGGCAATTCGCGCATGTCTCCGGCGCATTCCCGCCGTACGCGGCAGCATCGGATACCAGCGCAAAATATCCCAGCGCCAGCACCGCAACACCAATGGCAATGATAGGAAGTTTAGACATGGATTAACCTCGCATTAAATTTACCTGTGCCTACTATAGCCAATGAGGCAAAAAAGCCCTGTGACTTTAGTTACACACAAACGAACAGGTGACAATTATCCCGACTGAGTGTGACAAATACCTCCAATCTAAATCGAAAACAAAATCCCCTGAACTCCGTTTTCTTATAAAAGAACCGCCCATAATGCAAACAGCCTATCGGCATGATACCGACAGGCTGTTTGGGAGAATGCGTCTGGCGAAGACGCGAATTCAAAAAATTAAGGAGCCGGCGTGGCTTCCATGTCCATGTGGTCGCCGCCCATGCCTTCCATGCCGGAACCGCCCATTTCAGCGGCGTCCTTTACGGGGACGGTCAAAGTAACATCTTCGCTATTCTGAAAGTGTAAAGTGATCGTGATCTCGTCACCGACATTCAGGTCCTGTTTCAGACCGATCAACATGATGTGATAGCTTCCGGGTTTGAGTTCCAGTTCACCGTCTGCGGGAAGATCGAGCTTGTCCTGTTGGATCATTTCCATCGTGCCATCATCTTTCATCTGGCTCAAATGGAGTTCAACCGCATCTGCAATATCCGACGTCGCGCCGATCACGGCGTCATCCGCATCCCCATGGTTGTGGAGCAGCATGTAAGCGGCGCTGTTTCCACCCATCAGACCCGAGCGCGCCCAATAATCGTGTGCTTCAACGCCTTCCCCGTGTTCCTCGCCGCCCATTGCTCCCCCGCCGCAGGCTGCCAAAAGAAAGATGCCCACCATTGCCAAAACAAAAATCTTTTTCATTTTCTCTCCTTGATCCTTTTTCATTTTAATATCTGAATATCAAGCCTTCATATGGGCTTGCATCATTCCCTTGAGGTGATGGATCGCCTGTTCCATGGTGACCAGCATCCCGCCGAAGCCTTTTTGGAACTTTTCGGCGTCCTGCTGAGAGCTAAAACTTAGGATGCTCGGCACACAGCAAACACTGATATCGCTTCCCATCAAATAAAATGCCTGATTGGCACTGACCATGTGCCCATGCAGGAAATCCACTGTCATGGATTGCCAGGTCTGTTCCGAGCGGCTTTGGATCATCAGCCCGCAGTGAGAACAGCAGGCGCGTTTTTGCTCCCCAGTTTCCAGGTTGAGGAGGAACATTGTCCGCTCTGATACGGGTTTCCCGCACATGTCGCATGAGCTTGCAGCGGATTTTGCCCGCTCCGCGAGGACGACTCCGCCGTGTTTCTTTTGAACACGCCCCGCTTCCTCAAGCTTGTTCAAGTCGCGGTGGATGGTCATGTTGGAAACACCAAAAGCTTCCACCAGGTCTTGAATGGAAGCTTTGCCGTTCTTGTGAAGTAAATCCAATATCTTAGTTTCACGGTCCAGAGATGATTGAGGCATATGTTATTTTTTGTTACCTATAACAAGAATTGACGTAATATAACAAACTTGACCTAAATTTATCAAGATGACATTTGTCACTATTTTGCGTGGTATTTGCGCCCGCGCCAGGTCACTCCCTGCCCTGAGATCACCTTCCATGCTGAGGTCAACATCATGGCGGCGAACACGCCTGCCCCCAACGGCGTGGTCAGTGCGTACCAGCGCGGAATTCCCATTTCCCCGGCAATGATGGAACGAATGTAAACCAAATATCCCCACACGCTCAATGCCTGCGCGATCACAAGCAATGACATCCAACTGCCACCGTTCGCATACCACGCCAGACCCAGGATGGGCCAGACCGGCAGGAACAACGCAGCGATCAAAGCAAGCGTCGCGCCGAACGCACCGAGCAGCAGCATGGAAGGATGGTCTCGCAAACCAAGGTAAATGTTCTTCGTCCAGCCTTCCCACATGGCAGGCAGTGACGTGTACATGCGCGTGCTGACCACTTGCATCCCATCTGCAACGATGAGACGGTGCCCATTCCATTTCACATTTTCAGATAGAGCTTTATCTTCGACGATCTGGTCTTTGATGCGCTCATGTCCGCCGATGAGGTCATAGATACTGCGTTTGATAAAAATGAACTGACCGTTGGCAACCGCGTCACGCCGCGTTGGGTCATTGATCTTGCGCGGGGAAAAGCCGACTGTGAGCGCCGTCATCACGAGCGGCATGACCGTCCGTTCCCAAAATGAGCCGAGGATCTGGCGCGTCATGACCGTGAACAAGTCTGCTTCTGTTTCGACGGCTTTGGCGAACACTGCCGAGAGAGCATTTGGCGCAAGAAAGGTGTCCGCATCTACGAAGCACAGCCACTGTCCACGGGCGACGCTCGCAGCCTGGTACAAGGCATGGGGTTTTCCCGCCCAGCCTTCGGGTAGGTTAGAGCCGCTGATCGGGGTGAGACGAGAGTCGCGGGACGCGATATCGTTCAATAGAGTCAGAGTGGAATCGGTGGAGCGATCATCCAAAACAATGACTTCGAGATTCGGATAATCCTGATGGAGAGCCGCCTCGACACAACGCCGGATATTGATCTCTTCGTTGCGAGCCGGGATGCACACCGAGATCAGCGGCGCATCCACTGGCGGCGGCGCAGGCGTGACAACGATATCGAGATGATATTGATTGTGGATCCAGTGGATGATGACGAGACCGAGGAGGAAAAGAATAGTGGAGAAGATGAGATAGGTCATGGAACGTAAGACGCGATGCGTGAAACGTAAATTACGCCGTACGCATCACGAATTACCCAGTATGTGATATGCAATTTATACAACTTTAACCGTACTCCCCCGCTCTGTCTTCTCGATCTCGATCCGATTCGGGAAGGCGTCTTTGAGTTCGTCAAGATGCGTGATGATGAAGATCTTCGAGAAATCATGCTTGACCGCGTTGATGGCTTCGATCAAACGCTGACGCCCGAGCGAATCCTGCGAGCCGAAGCCCTCGTCGATGACCAGTGTTTGCAGGCGCGCGCCCTTGCGCTGGGCAAGGATTTCCGAGAGCGCCAGCCGAATGGCAAAGTTGACGCGGAAAGCTTCGCCGCCGGAATACATTTCATAATCGCGCATGCCGGAAGAATCGCTGATCTGAATGTCGAGCGTCTCTTTGAGGTCTTCTCGTTTTTTGTCTCTGTATTCTGCCTGCGTGACAAAGCGGATCGACATGTGTCCATCGCTCAGGCGATCGAGCAGGTCATTGGCTTTTTGCTCGATCTGCGGAAGCGCCTGTTCGATCAGCAGCGCCGGGACGCCGTCCTTACCGAAGGCACGTTCAAGCGTTTTGTGACGAAGAATGTTCTGGTTAATCTCTTCGCGGCGGGATTGGTGATCCGTTTTGCGAACACGTTGAGTGGCGAGCACATCCACGCGTTGACGCGCCGCGCCTACTTCGTCTCGAACATTATTCTCGTTTTCGCGCAGTTCGTACAACTTACTCTCCGCTTCCTGAATGTTCGGAGCGCCCGCTTTCGCCTCGTCTAACTTCGCTGAAGCCTCGGCAAATGATCTCTCGTTCGTTTCCACATCCACTTTGCACTTTCCATGTTCCCCACGCAACTCTTCGAGTTCTTTTTCAATGCGCTTGTTGGTGTCTTGCGCTCTTTCCAGTTTTCGATGATCGTCCTCGATCTCGCGCAGTTCAAGTTCCTCTTTGCGCTTGGCGTCATGTTCGGCAACATCATAACCAAGTTTGGCGAGTTTAGTATTTAAGCCCTTTATTTCTTTTTGCGCTTCGGCAGCATACTTTTCACTTTCCAGCAGCTTGCCGATCTCTTTCAAGCGCTTCGCGCCAGTCTTTTCCCATTCTTTACCTAGCTGCTTAATCGACTCCAACTGCAAAGTGATCTGTGAGATGGAATTCGAAAAGCGCAAACGATCATTTTCTGCATTCGCCAACTCGGTAACTTGTAACTCATACCTCTTAACTCGCCCATCAAGTTCCTCGGCTTCCCTCTTATTCGCCCGGAACGTATCGCCCTTCGACTTACCCTCCGCCTCCAACTGCTTCAACGTAGATTTGCGGTGACTCTCGCTCAACGGCTGACCGCACAGCGGACATTCCGCGCCTTCGGCAACCTTCAACGCCTCGATGCGGACTTTCAGCTCTTCCATTTCTTTACGCAGCGTCTCATTCTCCACCTTCATCGCCGCCTGCCGCTCGCGGGCTTCGTTGCGTTTGCCTTCCAACTCGGCACGCTCCTGTATCTTCGCCTCCACTTCCTTGAGCGAAGACTGCGCCACATCAAGTTGTTTCTGCAACCCACCCACCACCGCCAACTGACCACTGACCACTGTCCACTGTCTACTTAGCTCTTCCCCCTCCTGCTCCAACCTAGCCTTTTCTACTTCGATCTCGCGCAGCAACGGCTGACGTTTCTCGTCATGCTCTCGAAATTGAAGCGCGGTCTCTTCCCACTTCTCCAATTCCTTGCGGACTTTCTGCCACGCCTTGTACGCCGCTTCGATCTCCTTCGCGCGATTCACAAGGTCGGCATAGCCTGCCTGCTCGGACTCTTTGTCCGCGATCTTTTTTTCGATATTCGCCAGCGCAACCTGTGACTTTTGCAACTGCACCTGATATGTAGCCACGATCTTGCGCTGCTCGTTGATCAGCGCCGCATTCTTGCGGATGTTCTCCAGCGCGGACTCCTGCGCCTCTCTCGCCACTGATAGCTGCTTCAACGTCCCCTCGAGTTCACCCAGCCGAAGCCTTCGTTCGTCTTCCTCGGCAAGTTCCGCGTCGATCTCCGCGATGCGCCCGTCGATCTCATCCACGTCGCGTTCGAGTTCCTTGCGGTGGTCGGCAGTGCGTTCCTTGTATGTATCCCAAATTTCCAGCCCGAGGATCGCGCTCAGAACGGCTTTGCGCTCGCTAGCTTTCTTCTGTGTGAACTGGTCTGCCTTGCCCTGTAAAAAGAAGGACGCGTTGATAAACGTCTCGTAATCCAATTGCAGCGTCTGCTCGATGCGCGCCTGCGTATCGCGCGTGGTCTTCTCGGTCAGCGGACGCCATTGACCGTCTCCAGTCTGCCGTCCACCGTCCAAAATTTGATATTCCAGTACCGTACTTTTATTTCTCGGCAATGTCCTCTGCACGCGATAGGTATTGCCCTCATAACCGAACGTCAACGCCACCTCGGCAGATTTCACATCCTGGCTCAGGTTGATCACGTCCGTGCCTTTGCCGCGCGATTCGCCAAACAACGCCCAGGTGAACGCATCCAACAGCGAGGACTTGCCCGCGCCATTATGACCGGAGATACAGGCAAGGTCGATGGACGTGAAATCCAACTCAACCGGATCGCGATACGATAAAAAACCTGAGATGCGTAAATGCAGTGGAATCATTGAAAGTTACCCAATCTCATGGATTATAATCGAACCACTATGCTCGACGCCGACACTCCCCGCACACGACGCCGCATGAGACTGCTCGCGGTCATTATTGCCACCATCCCATGTTATTGCGCCGGGTTCATAGCGCTTTCTTTTGCACCCAATCCGCGCGCCACTCCCACGCCAACCATCACTGAAACCGTTTCAGGGACTCCCGCCACTCCAACAGTAAGCGGCACACCGCTCATCCTCACGGGCACCATTACCACCACCGCTACCGTAACCATCACGGTCACCCCGACTCAAACCGGGACGCCAACCATCACACTGACCCCGTTCCAACCGAGCACACAAACCCCGTCCGCCACACAGACGGCATCCATCACCCCCACTTTCACACCGACGAACACACTCACCCCATCCACGACGCCGTCCATCACACCCACGAATACGCCCATCACCCCTTCGGCGACGCCGACGAACTCGCCAACCCCAATCCCCCCCTCACCGACCGCATTTGGAACTCCATGAGCGACATTCTTCCCTTTCTCAAATCTCTTATTTCTGTAGCGGGGGTATCGGGGTACGAAGAACCCGTTGCCGAACTCATCAAACAAAAGTGGACTCCTCTGGCGGATGAAGTCACCCAAAGCAGGCTCGGTTCGATCCACGGACTGAAGCGGGGCAGCGCCAAAAAATCTCCCCATCCCTCGGTATTGATCGCCACCCACATGGATGCCATCGGCTTGATGGTCACCCGCATCGTGGATGGATTTCTTTACATCACAAGCATCGGTGGGATCGATTCACGCGTCCTGCCCGGGACCCCGGTCATGGTCCACGCTACCGGAAGCGGAGAGGAACTTTACGGTGTGATCGTCATGCCGCCTGCAAACCTGCTGCCTGATGGCGAAGGCGGGAATGTCATCGCTTTGAAATATCTCTTCGTGGATACGGGACTCACCCCCGGCGAAGTCGCGAAGCGGGTCCACGTCGGCGACAGAATCTCTTTCGGAACGGAACCCACTGAAATGTCCGGAGGATGCGTCAACGGTCACACGCTGGATAACCGCGCCTCCGTCGCTGCGCTGACCATCTGCCTCGAAGAGCTTCAATCCAAATCGCATATTTGGGATCTATGGGCAGTGGCATCCACACAGGAAGAAGTCGGCGGGTTTGGCGCATCCACTTCAACCTTTCAGGTGCGTCCCACCATCGCCATTGCATTGGACGTAACGTTTGGCAAAGGCACGGGCGCAAGCGGATACCAGACTTTCGCCATTGGCAAAGGCGTGACGTTGGGCATCGGTCCGAATATTCATCCATTCCTTTATCAGCGTTTCAAGGAGGTTGCTGAGCGCATCGAGATCCCCGTCGCCGACGATTTGATGCCCGAATACTCCTCCACCGACGCCGATGACATGCAGCTCCAGGCGGAAGGCATCCCGACCATGGTGATGAGCATTCCCCTGCGCTACATGCACACCCCGGTGGAATTGATCGCGATAAAGGATGTCCAACGCGCCGGGCGCCTGCTCGCGGAATTCGTCGCTTCGCTCGAAGCGAACTTTATCGAAAGAATTGTTTGGGATTAATCATCAGGTCGGACTCCAACGACTCCAGTCGTTGGTAATGCAAAGTCTGGAGACTTTGCACTCCCTCCAATAACGAGAACCTATGCTTTCCATCGGACAAACGCAAATCAAACTGCTCGAAAAACTCTGCAACGCCATGGGCGTCTCCGGCGACGAAGGTGAAGTCCGCCGCATCGTGCTGGAAGAGGTCAAGCCGTACGCCGACGAAGTCAAAGTGGACGCGCTCGGCAGCGTGCTTGTCCGCAAGAAGGCGGCGGCTTCCGCGAGCAGCCGTAAAAAGCCGCTGCGCGTGTTGATCGATGCCCACATGGATGAGATCGGCTTCATGATCGTGCATGATGACGGCGACGGGTTTTATGAATTTCAAACCGTCGGCGGGATCGACGCGCGCCACCTGGTCGGAAAACAAGTCATCGTCGGCAAGGACCATACCCCTGGTGTGATCGGCGCGAAACCGGTCCACATGACCACCGCTGAGGAACGCAAACATTCGATAGATTTGGAAGGGCTGCGCATCGACCTCGGACCGGAAGGAAAAGCCAAAGTCGGAGACCGCGCCACGTTCGCAACGAAATTCAAACGCGTCGGTCCTTCGATCATGTCCAAATCCATCGATGACCGAATCGGTGTGGCGATCCTGATCGAACTGCTCAAGAATGCGCCAAAGCACATCGAGTTGTGCCTGTCGTTCAGCGTGCAGGAGGAGATCGGTCTGCGCGGAGCAAAGGTCGCCGGGTATTATTTCGATCCGGACATCGCCATTGCCATCGATTCCACGCCCGCCCGCGACCTGCCGGATTACGAGGGCAGGGAAAATTACACCTACAACACCAGGCTCGGTTTCGGTCCCGCCATTTATACGGCACATTCCCCCACCATCAGCGACCCGCGACTGGTGAACTTCCTTGAACAGACCGCCATTGAGAACAAAATCCCCTATCAGTTCCGCCAGCCGGGAGGCGGGGGCACGAATGCAGGTGCGATCCAGCAAGCCCGTTCGGGTGTGCAAGTGGTCTCGGTCTCGGTGCCGCATCGCTACACCCATTCCCCCATCAGCGTTTCGCGGGTGGACGATTGGAAGAATACGTTGAATCTAATCCATGCCGCAATTTCAAATATGTCGCATGAGATATTGAAGAGATAGCATTCAAGCGGCAGCCGCTTGAATCCATAGAGTGACTTTATGAATGGATTGATCGCTTTACTTGGTTCGGGTGAATATTTACCGGTGATGGATGAGGTGGATTCATTCCTGCTCGCCAACTGCGGCGCAAACGGGCGCAAACCGCGCGTGGTCTGCCTGCCGACAGCGGCTGGACAGGAGGGTGATGCCAGCGTTCGGCGCTGGATGCGGATGGGTGAGGAACATTTCTCCCGCCTCGGCGCGGATGTGCTGGCACTCCCAGTCACAGACGCCGCATCCGCCAACGATGCAGAAAATGCTTCGACGGTGGACGATGCGGATCTCGTCTATTTTTCAGGCGGGAACCCGATGTATCTGTATCAAACCATGAAAGGCAGCCGGGTGTGGAAGTCCGCGCAAAAAGTTTGGGAACGCGGCGGAGCCTATGCGGGTTGTTCGGCAGGCGCGATGATCCTCGGGCGGGAAGTCCCCGATTTTCGCACCATCGGGCTGAGAGCCATCCCGGTCTTCGGGTTGGTGCCCGCCGTCATCATCCCGCATTTCGATGCGACGCCGATCTTCTTCAAACCGATCGTGGCGGGTGCGCGCAATCGCCTGAAAGATGGCGAGCATCTTGTCGGCATCGACGAGGAAACCGCGATCATCGGAAAAGCCGGTGAGGCATGGACGGTGATGGGCAAAGCAGGTGCTCACATTTTCACGAAACATGACAGCATAAGCTACAAGGCTGGTGAAAAATTTTCGCTAGGACAATAAAACAATGAAACAATTACTCAAAACGCTCACCGAAACATTTGGTCCATCCGGGTTCGAGGATGAAGTCCGCAAGGTGATCCTGAAGGAAGTCAAGCCGCTCGCCGATGATGTGAAAGTGGATGCGCTTGGCAACTTGATCGTTCATAAGGCTCCGTCTGTTGATGCGGAGAATTCCAAGCGCATCATGCTCGCCGCCCACATGGACGAGATCGGTGTGATCGCCAGCCACATCGACCGCAAGGGCTTTGTCCGTTTTACCAATGTCGGCGGGACGTTCGGCAGGTATACGCTCGGAGCGCGCGTGCGCTTCATGAACGGCGTGACCGGCGTGATCGGGTACGACCGCCTCGAACAGGTGGACCAGGCTCCTGCCATGAGCAAGATGTATATCGATGTCGGTGCGAGCGGCAAGAATGACTGCCCGGTCAAGGTCGGTGAATTTGGCGCATTCGAAAGAGGCTTCATGGAAATGGGCAACCGTTTCGTCGCCAAGTCGTTGGATGACCGCGCAGGTGTGGTGGTGTTGATCGAGACCCTGCGCGCGCTCAAGTTCACGCCGCATGACCTGTACTTCGTCTTCACCACGCAAGAGGAAGTCGGTGTGCGCGGCGCGGGTGCGGCAGCGTACGGTATCGATCCTGAGATCGGCATCGCCATCGATGTGACCGGCACGGGCGATACGCCTGCCTCGTTGAAGATGGCTATGGAACTGGGCAAGGGTCCGTGCGTGAAGATCCGCGATACGGGCATGTTGTCCGACCCGCGTGTGGTGGAGTGGATGGTCAACGCTGCGGAAAAAGCAAAACTCCCCTTCCAACGCGAGGTTCTTCTGGTGGGCAGCACCGACGCGCGTGCCATTCAGGTCAGCCGTGCCGGTGTGATGACAGGCGGGTTATCCATTCCATGCCGCTACATCCACTCCGCTTCGGAGATGGTGGATGCGGATGACCTCAAAAACTCGGTAAAACTGCTCACGACCATGTTGAGCAAGCCGGTTTCGTTCTAATTGATTTGTCCACGGAAGAATCGGAAAGACAAATATTTTCCGAAGGGACAATTCATTATACTCAGGGAGTTGTATCTGAATGCCAATTGAAGGATATCCAATTGGCATTAAAAGCTACTCCGCAGGGATTAAAAGGCGTAACGCCTAAAATAAATCTTCTAGGATTGTGATGGCTTGCTTATTTTGGTTTTGGGTTCCCCTCAGATATGCATACACACTTGGACGTCGATTTTCAGCCGATTTACACAAACATACAATGGCAGTACAGATATTGTGGATTCTTTATTATAGATGTCGAGGTAAGCGGCTCTTCGCAATATGTAGTGGAATGGGGGGCAAATAAGGTTTTCTGAAGGTCATATGACAACAGATATCGTGTTTGATGTCTTAGAATACATAAGCACTAACGATAAATATATTGCATCAATAGATCAACAAATACAATTGAATGTTGACACAACGCTAATCCTAGGTATGGGATCAAATGGTAGCTTACTTCAAAACAATAGTGTTATAGCGCCTTTTCCTGCTGTGACTATCCCACCAACTGGCTGTACCAGACTTCTTCCGTAATCTCATACCCATCGTTTTCTGTGTTGGGCAAAATAACGTAAATTGAAGATGTCAAGAAAGGATAAAAATGCAACAGTTGATCAAAAATATTTATTTGTTTCTCAGTGCCGCAATGATTTTGAACGGATGTCAAAGGGCAACAATACCGACACCCGCTGAAATTAAAAAGTCGCTAATCGTAACTTATTCCACTGGCACGGAGATACAAAATGGTTACGGAGTCGATGTGATGATCGAAAATAACTCGGATTACTGCATTGATTTTTCGCCAAATTACAACATGACAATCAACGTCAATATAGATGGGAAATGGATTCAAGCCTCTAACATGGTTATTATCGTTAGAGATAAACCTGACATACTACTTCCTGAGGGAGACCCTGGTTCGATTGATTTTCTTACTATAAAACCCGATTTATCCGATTATAAAATCTCAAAAGCTACAGATGCTTACGTTTTAATTACCGGACATCTCTGTGATAATGAAAATTTCATAATTGAAAAGGAAATTCCCTTCACTATCGTTCCGTAAATAACTTTCTTGGAGGATAATTTTTTTATTTATCCTTCAAGAAAGTTATTCAATTATTAAAGTAAACTATCAACCCTATGCTCCCCAACGCTATGCTGAGCGAAACCACAATCTTCAAACGTTCCCCCGCGTGGGAACCCCCACGCCCATTTCCAGAGGGAGTGGTTAAGTGATCAAAAGGATTTGACCGATTCAAGGTCAAACCCTTTTCTTTTCTACTTCTTCTTCACCTCTTTCCCCTCTTCTTCTTTACTTTCTTCCTTCTTCCCCATCATGGACATGAGCATCGCCGCGCCTGCGCCGAGGGCGAACATACCCATCGAAGCCGGGCTGGAGTAATTCGTCAACCCAACGAGCAGACCGAAGAAACCGAGTGCGAGTGCCGCCTGCACCTGCCAGACGGCTTTGGCATAGGCATCCAACGTGAAGCGCGCAACTGCAAATCCCAACAGGATGAACCCAAGCGCACGGAGGAAATAACCGATCACGGACAGAACTTCCATAAAGGTACTCATTTGCATCACCTATTATTTTGTCTCAAAAAGCAGGGGTGCCCGTTTTATAACCAGGCAGACATACTCCAGAACACGATCATACCGACCCCGATCCCGATGCGCGCGGCAACTGACCAGCCCCAGCCGGTCATCCATGCCTTGGTGTTGGCGAGGGCGGTCTGCTTATCCTTCAACCGCCGCCATTCCGCCAGGTAGAGCGCGACCGGTGACGCGATAATGCCAATGATGGGGGTAAAGAACAAACTGACAACGATGCCCGCCGCGAAAGACCAGAGGATGGAACTCCACGGCACATCATTATCGCGGACGTGCTTGGCGATAATGATGTTGTCAGCGATGTTGCCGCCGATCATCAGAAGCGTGATGAGGCTGAAAAGCACCCAGTCCACCCAGTTCATGTTGCCGAGCATGCCTTGAATGACCGCATAGATAAGGGTGGCGATCCACATCACGGTCAGACCGGGGAAGACGGGGATCAGCAGCCCCAGCAGTCCGAAGACCAATACGGCAAAGGTGACAACCTCCAAAAAGACTTGCGCGAACGTTTCCCAAAAGAGTGGATCGGTCATTCTAAACAGGTCTCCTCATTTAAATATGACATCGGAAGCAAGTATACATGCTTCCGATGTTACTTACGGGTGGAACATCCAAAGGTTTTACAGCTTGATGACCTCGATGCCGCCCATCCACGGACGGAGCACTTCTGGGACGACGATGGAGCCGTCAGCTTGCTGGTAATTCTCC
Source organism: uncultured Anaerolinea sp. (assembly GCA_964372045.1). GTDB lineage: Bacteria > Chloroflexota > Anaerolineae > Anaerolineales > Villigracilaceae > Villigracilis. Next base: position 412 of record CAYJPO010000017.1, on the reverse strand, counting down.
ATCACGGCGATCAAGGTGCGCGGCAGCCCCAAGCCTGAACCGTTCAACGTATGCGGGAATTTGACCTTGCCGCCATCCTCGGGGCGATACTTGATATTCGCGCGGCGCGCCTGGAAATCGGTATCGTTCGAGATCGATGAGACCTCCAGCCATTCGTCACAGCCGGGCGCCCAAAGTTCGAGGTCGTAGGTCATCGTCGCGCCGAAGCCGATATCACCGGTGCAAAGCTGTTTGACGCGATAGGGTATACCCAACTGCGCGCAAGTCTCCTCCGCATCTTTCAACATCTTCTGGTGCATGACTTCGGATTCTTCCGGCTTGCAGTAGATGTACATTTCCACTTTGTCGAACTGATGTCCGCGCTTGATGCCGCGCACATCGCGCCCGGCGCTCATCTTCTCGCGGCGGAAGC
>CAYJPO010000016.1:27604-62879 GCA_964372045.1 uncultured Anaerolinea sp. | reverse complement strand
AGGATGCCATTCAAAGAACCGGCATCCATCGAAAGGTCAGAGTCATCTTCGCCAAACCAGCCAAACCGTTCCCCCAGCCGTTTTAGCAACGCCAGTGGAAAGAGAATCGTATTGGCATAGGAAATATGCTCAACGATGAACCCGTTCGCTTCCAACAGCCGCCTCACAAGCCCCTTGGTATATCGGCGGTTGGTGTGTACCCGAACATCGTGGCGGCCTCTAAGCCAATCATATGCAGGGAGCCGCAGGAACACTTTGCCTGAATTCTGTAATACCCGACCGAACTCGCGCAAAGCTTTCGCCTCATCAGAAACGCCGCGCTCATACAACACATCAAAACTGGTGACAAAGTCAAAGGAAGCGGAAGCAAACGGCAGGTCCAGTACGGAAGCGCGTGAAAGACGCGAGGCATTCCGTTTTCGCGAGAACTCCAACGCCTGTGGGTACAGATCCACGCCGGTGACTTCACCGTATTCCGCCAGGTAGGTGGTCATGGCGGCGCCGGTGCCGCAGCCTGCATCCAGTATCTTGATGGGCACAGCAGGCTTCACCCATCGCTCGATGACCGCCTTTGTGATGGATGCCATGCCGCGATACCACCAGTGACGATCTTCGACGCGGTACATCAACTCGTATTCACGCGGGTCCAATTCGCCTCGTCAGGGGACCTGGTACGAAAACAGAATGGTCGCCTCGCAGTCGTACTCGTAATGGAGTTGTCCCCCGGGATGCGCGCGCGCCCACTCTTCCAGCTCTGCGATACGCGGAGGGGAAGCAATAATGGTCTCACCGGATACCACGTCCAACATGTCAACCGGATCGCGGAAATTTATCGCCGGTTGGTTTTTTCCCAGGAATTGTGCCGAAGCATGACTTCCAAAAAAGAAAATATCGTCGCTCAACAAATATACCCGGTGTTCGTTGTCGATCTCATCCAGGCGAATGCCAAGATAAGAAGCAAAACGACCGATCTGGTTTTCAGCAAAACGACAGCGTCCGGCGAAATCGGCATAATATGTCCACATATTGAAGATGACCAAACTCACAAGGACGGTTGCAGCCGCGAATACATATGCATTACGCATGGACTTCCAACCAATACCCATCATCGCAAGGATCTCATCCAGCCCGATCGCCGCCATAATAACCGCAGCCGGAAGTGCCATTAACATGCGGTACGAATCTGCGGAAGGCGGGGTGGCAAAAACGCCAATTGCAACCGTTGCACCCCAAAAATATCCGTTCAAAAGCAGGTAGCCGGGATTGCGGATACGCCAAAGCACAATTCCCAATCCCGCGAAGAACATCACCGTTGAGATCATACTCAACATCGGGGCTTGTGATCCATAAAAATCGATCGCCGGATAATAGAACAATGCCAGAAAGGCATGCACAACCCGACCGAACAAAATCTCAGGCACGCTCTGTCCGGTCGCCTGCATGGTCATTCCCAACCACCCCGATTGGAACGTGCCGGCATTGTTCATGCGATTGAGAAATTCATCGGGATGACGGAATATGTAAATCAACGAGGGGAGGGATGTGAGCACAAATCCACCCCAGAACGCCAAAGCCTGCGCAATACGTTGTTTAAACCATGCCCAATAGAACAAGGCAGCCACCAGCATGTACACCACCACAAGCGCAGTAACAATTTGGGATGACAAGTAGATCGTATAATGCAAAGCCAGCAAAATACCGCCTACCGCACTCCTCCAGGATTCGCGTTTTTCAAGCCCACTCAGCAGGAGATACAGTTCCAGGGGGATCAACCATGTGTCCTGAATGTAAGTGACTGATACGATACGGCTGAAATGTAAATGGGAATGCGAAAACGCAAGGATCATTGCCGCGATGAACGCGATCCTGCGCCCACCCAGCCAGCGCGCCAACAGATAACTCGAAGGGACCGCCATGATCCCGCCCAACGCAGCCATTAACCTCAGACCAAATGCATTGACCCCAAAGAATCGCAACGAAAGATTGATCGCCTGCAAATACAAGGCACCGAGGTTTTCCCACAATGCGAACGGGTTGCGCAACGCGCTTGTAGATGTCGAGAGGGCATACGTCCCGATATTTCCTTCATCGCCATCCAATACGCGCGGCAAATCGCCCAGCCTATACAGGCGGATGGCAGCGGCGAGCGCCGTCACAACAAGGACAAGCAGCAGCTCGTTGCGGTTGGTCCTGAACCAATCCACCACCGTGCCAGGCTGGATGTTCGTAGATGTGTGCAGGAATGCATACACAAAGCTCATCGCACCCAGGAGCCAAACAGTAAGGACCGGAATGTAATTTACACGGGTATAAAGTGAAAACAAAACCGTCGCCCCCGCCGCCAGAACCGAAAACAAAATTGCGGCAAAAATCCAAAAGACACGTTCGCTAAAAAGCGGATGAAGAGAAACCTTTAACCAGAAAGGTTTGGGCGTGATCAACTGGCTCGAAATAATGATCAAGACCCCAACGACCCCCACCATTGTATAAGGTGGGACGCCATCCACGACCTCTTGTGAAAAAGCCAAAAATTGGCTGACCAACAGGATATAAACCCCAAGAAACGCGACAAACCTCTGGACCGTTTTAACATCCCCCGAATGTTCCTGATGTTGTTCGCTCATGTCACCTCCTCGGATCTCTGATTAATTTTCGATAAATTATACCCAACAAACCTGGTCAGGTTATCAAAACAAGGCGGGCTCTCATTAATTTTTAATTTTCAAGGACTAACCGGACGCGTTCTTGTCATATTGTCAGAATGTTAACAAATCTTAATTTTCATGTATAATTATGAAATAGATTGAAATCTTCCGCCGCAAACGCGGTCTTTGCTTTTGAAATTGACTGGAAAATTCGAGCACGATCCTCCCCCGGTTTTGGGAGTTATTTTGTGAAGTCCTGCTTAGGAAAAAATTGATTACAAAAATGGCTTCACCCTAAATCGAATGTGCCGAACGTGACGTTTGTTTGTCGCGTGGTTTGACCCATCCATATCACCGCTTCCCACCGGACCCGGTGACTGGTCACCCAACCCAGAGCTTTTTCACAGCCGAGACCCCGAATCGTCGGAGGACTTGGCTGTGTGCTTTAAATTTATTGTATGAAAAAGATAACCGCCATCACAGCGCAAAAAAGGAACCCCAACCGGGTGAACATCCACCTCGACGGGGAATTTGCCTTTGCCCTGGCGCGCATCACAGCCGCATGGCTCAAGACCGGCGATATGCTCGATGATGAGAAGATCGCCAGACTGCAAGCCGAAGATTCTAAAGAACGGGCGTTTCAGCAAGCCATGCTCTTTCTAAGCTACAGAGCCCGCTCCGAAAAGGAAATACGGCAGAACCTGCTCAAGCACGAATATGCCGAAGAAGTGGTCGAGGGGACCCTTCAGCGGCTTCGTGACGGCGGTCTTGCCAATGACAACGAATTTGCCCGCGCGTGGGTGGAAAATCGCAACACCTTCCGCCCCCGCAGCCGCCGCGCATTGACGATGGAACTTCGTCAAAAGGGACTGGACGAGGAAACGGTGAAATCCGCCGTCTCCGATGTGGATGAATCAGCCCTGGCGTACGAGACAGCCCTAAAACGGGCACCCAGACTCAAAAGTCTGGAATGGAACGAGTTTCGCAGGAAACTTTCCGAATACCTCGCAAGGCGCGGCTTCCCCTACTCCGTCATTGCGCCCACAGTCACCCAAGTCTGGAATGAGGCGCACGCGGAGGACATCCATTACGAAGATGAGGAACAGACATGAACCCAATCGTCATATTGATCGATGTTCTTGCGCTCATCATCGGCGCTACAGCCGGTTATCTCTTTCACCGTTACCAGGCTGAGCGCGCCGCAAAAGCGCAGCAGGACAAGGCGGACGACATCCTCAAAGCCGCCAACACGCAAGCCCGCCTGATCGAAAGCGGAGCGCGCGAGAACGCCACCAAGATCATCCAGGCTTCCGAAGCCGAGATCAAGGAACGGCGTCTTGAAGTGAATCGCGAGACTGAACGGCTCGACAAACGCCGCGCCGAACTTGACAGCCGTTTCGACAAGATGGAACAGCGCGAACAGAACTTGAACCGCCGCCAGTCGCAGGTTGACAAGCGCGCGAACGAGATCGACAAAATGCACGAGGACCAGGTCAAGCGCCTCGAACAGATCGCACAAATGACACAGGACGAAGCGCGCAAAGACCTCTTCGCCGCCGTCGAAAAAGAAGCGCGCGGCGACATGGCGCGTATCATCCGCCAGATAGAAGCGGAAGCCCGTGAAGAAGGCGAAAAGCGCGCCCGCAAACTCATCGCCGACGCCATCCAGCGTGTTGCCTCCGAGCATGTGGCGGAAGTGACCCGCGCGGTCGTGACCCTGCCCAGCGAAGAAATGAAGGGGCGCATCGTCGGTCGCAACGGACGCAACATCAAAGCCTTCGAACAAGCCGCCGGTGTGGATGTCATCGTGGACGACACGCCCGACTCCGTCACCATCTCCTGTTTCGACTCGGTGCGCCGCGAGATCGCGCGCCGTGCCCTCTCCAAGCTCGTGCTCGACGGACGTATCCATCCCGCCCACATCGAAAAGATCGTCGAAGACGAAACCAAAGCCGTCGAGAAGATCATCAACGAATCGGGCGAACAAGCCGCTTACGACGCCAACGTCTCCGGCTTGCACCCCGAAGTCCTGCGCATGATGGGACGCCTCAAATTCCGCACATCATATGGTCAGAACCAACTCGCCCACGCCATTGAAGTCTCCAAGCTGGCGGGCATCCTCGCCGCCGAGATCGGCGCGAACGTGGAATGGGCAAAGCAGGGCGGCTTCCTGCACGACATCGGCAAAGCCATGGACCACAACCAGGAAGGCACACACGCCGGATTGGGCGCGGAGTTCTGCAAACGCTACGGTGTCAATCCCATCGTGGTGAACGCCATCGCCTCCCACCACCATGAAGTGGATCAGGAGACCGTGGAAGCGGTCATCGCCGAAGCCGCAGATGCGATCTCCGGCGCGCGCCCCGGCGCCCGCCGCGAAGACCTGGAAGCGTACATCAAACGCATCCGCTCGCTCGAAGAAATGTCCATGTCGTTCGACGGTGTGCAGCAAGCCTTTGCCATTCAGGCGGGGCGCGAAGTACGCATCATCGTCAAACCTGAATCGATCGACGATCTCGGCTCCGCCCGGCTGGCGCGCGACATCGCCAAGAAGATCGAAGAGACCATGCAATACCCCGGTCAGATCCGGGTGACCGTGATCCGCGAAACGCGGTCAACAGAATACGCGAAGTAAGATCATCGCTCCCGCAGTGGAATATTCCCTGCGGGAGTTTTTTTTCCTTACAAACAGGTTGTGGTACCAGGGAATCTGACCGTGCAATGTTAAAATAAAGACATGAGGTTTTCCCCGATCTCCCCCCGCTTGAAATGGATCATCGCCTTTATCGTCCTGGCGATCTATCCCATCAGCACCTCATGGATGATGTCGCGTTACGGTGTGGCTGCGGGAGGCACCTCCGGCGTTATCGTAGCCGGGATGATCGGCACCTGGTTCGGCTTTCAGGGCGGGCTGGGCGGGGCATTCCTGTTGATTCTCATCAACCTCGTGCTGGCAAACCTTGTGACGGGCTTGGGGTTGCCGGGGACCCTGACCGATGGGGGCTTTCTGCTTGGCAGTTCGATTCTATTATTTACGGGGGCATTAGCCGGACTTTCAAGGGACAACCTTGAAAAACAGTTGGAACAAAAAGCCGGGCTGCAATCGCGGGAACAGTTCCTGCTGCTACTCAACAAAATGACCCATTCCATCATCACCGCCGAAAATCTGGATGAGATGATGGATACGTTGATCCACGACTTAAAGACGCTTCTTGGTGCGGATGATTGTTACATTACGCAATGGAGCGAAGACCTTCAAAAAACCCTCCCCTTGCGCACTTCGAACAGTTCAGCGGCATCCTATCACCGGATGGACATTCCCAGGGAACAAACTTCGATGACAAGGTCAGTGATCCGCGAGGGGCGCATCCTCGTTACAGAGGATGTGTTCAACTCCCCCCATATCAGCCCGGATATCGCCAAACAATTCCCTGCGCGCTCCCTCATCGGTATTCCACTCATTCATGGGCAAATGAAACTGGGCGCGATCCTGATCGCCTATAACACCCCGCATAAATTCACCGAAGAGGAACTCAACCGCGCGGAGCAGGCAGGCAACCAGGTTGCCATCGCCTTCTGGAACTCCCGACAGGAGTTCGAACTCCAAAAACGCCTCAAAGAGACGGATGCGCTGAATCATATCTCGCAGGCATTGAGCCAGGGGGAGCGCATCGGTCTATCAAAACTCTTGGACCTGATCGCCGATTCAGCCAGAGAGTTGATTCTGGGAGCCGAAGAGGCGGTCATCCACCTGCTGGATGAAAGCGAAACATTCCTCACTGCAGAAGCCGTGGCGGGGTTTAAAGATTCGATCGGAAACAGGGTAAAGATGCGCCTCGGGGAAGGTGTTGCGGGGCAGGTGGTCGCTAACGGCGAAACCATCAACATCCTTGATGTGAGCGTGGATGACCGCTTCATCAAGATGGATACTCCAGCAAGGTTCCGCTCGCTCATGGTCGCACCCATCATCAGCGGCATCCGACGCTTCGGCACGATCAGCGTACAAAGCAAACTTCCCAATGCCTTCACCAATAACGATCAAGATTTGCTCACCACACTGGGCACACAGGCGGCGATCGCCATCGAGAACGCCCGCCTGCTCGAAGACACCCAACAGGCATTGCTTGAAACGAACGCACTCTATCGAATTAGTCAGGGGTTGGTCTCTCTCAACACGGTCGAGCTTCTCAAAGATGTAGTGGATCTGCTCCAAAGGAATTTCGGGTATTACCATGTGCAGGTCTTCATTCGCGATCAAGAAACAGGCGACTTCGTGCTCGAGGCTGGAAGCGGCGAGGTGGGACGTCAATTGAAAGCCGAAGGTTTCCGCCTGCATGCGGGCATCGGCATCGTGGGCTATGCGGCGGAAACATCCGTGCCTTTCTTTACGAACAACGTGGACGAGGTGGTCTTCTTCAACCGAAATCCCCATCTGCCTGAAACAAAATCCGAGCTGGCTGTGCCCGTAAACAGCGGCAACACCTGTCTTGGCGTGCTCGATATTCAACAAGCGCCGCCGAATATCTTCACCGCCCGTGACCTTCAATTGGTGAGCGCAGTGGCGGGTCAATTGGCGGTCGCCCTGCAAAAAGCAGACTTGTACCAAAACCTGCAAATCTCCCTCGAACATGAGAAAATGTTCCGCGACCAGTTGGTGCAAAGCGAACGGCTTGCGTTGATGGGGAAACTGCTTGCTTCTGTTTCGCATGAATTGAACAATCCATTGCAAGCCATTCAAAATGCGCTCTTTCTGCTGAAAGGCGAAAATTCCATCTCTTCTCAAGGCAGGCAAGACCTGGAGATCGTGCTTTCGGAGACCGAACGCATGGCAGCGCTGATCGAAAGCCTGCGTGCCACCTATCGCCCCATTCAGGCGGAAGATTTCAGACCGATGCAGATCAATACCATCATCGAGGATGTGTACGCGCTGGTCTCCACTCACTTCCGGCACCGAAACATTTCCTTTGAATTCTTTCCGGAACCGAACCTGCCGGAGATCCCCGGTCTGCCCGACCAGATACGACAGGTGGTTCTGAACCTCTTCATGAATGCGGCGGATGCGGTGAACGGCGGCGGGACATTAAGCGTGTCAACGAAACATTTTCGATCCAGCAACGAGGTGTTCCTGTCCGTCGCAGACGATGGAATGGGGATCGATCCGTCCATCCTCCCGAACGTCTTCGATGCCTTCATCACGAACAAGGAAAAAGGGACCGGGCTTGGATTGACCATCTGTTACGATATCATCGTGAAGCACCATGGCCGCATCGCCGCGGAAAACAACCCTGAACGGGGAGCGACCTTCCGAATCTGGCTCCCCACAAGGAGATTGGAAACCGAATGACCGTCACCGGGCACATCCTCATCATTGACGATGAAGCGTCTCTGCGCAAGACCCTGGCGCGCATCCTTCAACAAGCCGGCTTCGAGGTCACCACCGCCGAGACCGCAGAACAAGGTCTCGCTTTTTTACGGACCACCAGTTTCAACCTGATCTTCACTGACTTGCGCATGCCTGGCATGCAGGGATTGGATGCATTGAAGCACATTCAGGCAAATTACCCGAACCTTCCGGTTGTGCTTTTCACCGCCCAGCCGGATGTCAACTCGGCGGTAGAGGGGCTACGCTACGGCGCGATAGATTACCTTGTGAAGCCTTTGAAGCCCGAAGTCATCATCGAGCGGACGCAGACGATCCTGGCGCGCCAACGACGTGAGGAACGCAAGCGCGAGATCATGAACCAGATCCAAACTCTGCAATCGGAATTGAAGAGCCTCGAAACCGGCGATGAAGCACTGGCTGTTTCCGCTCCGCAAACCGGTCCTGAGATCGAGCGTTTCCTCAAACGTGGCGCACTGGTGCTCGACCTGCACACCCGCCGCATCCTGCTCAATGACGAGTCCATCAGCCTGCCGCCGACATCGTTCGATTACCTGCTGGTGCTGGCGCGTCACGCCCCAGACGTGGTGGATTTTCAGACCCTCGTCACCGAGGCTCAGGGCTTCCAGGCGGATCTGCGCGAAGCGCAGGAACTGACCAAGTGGCATATCCATCAACTGCGGCAGGCGTTCGACAAGGATACGCAGAATCCGAAATATCTCATCACTGTGCGGGGGAAGGGCTACCGGCTCGTGGCGAATTAATCAATAAACGGTGTCAAAAGTCTCCGACTTTTGACACCCAACGACTGGAGTCGTTGGACTCCTCACAACTTTCAGGAACTGCACCCGCTTCCGGCTTCGCCAGAGGCGGGTTTTTCATCCCCAACCTTTGCCAACTTTCGCTCATCTTTCCCATCGTTTCCCATGGCAGATCGGGGAGAAAATGGGAGCGATGAATAACTCTACCCCCCAAAAAAATGAGCAAATCCGCATTCTGATCGTGGATGACCATCCCTCCACCGCCACGACCCTGGCGCGCGCGCTAACTCAGCTTGGCCCGAGCGTGGATATCGTCTCTGCTACGAATGGGCTCGAAGCGCTTGAGAAGGTGCGCAGCAAGGGGGTGGATATCCTCATCACAGATATGATCATGCCCGAAATGACCGGTCTGGAACTGATCGAAAAACTTCAGAACCATCCGGGCGGGCGTCCCACGCATACCTATCTTGTCACGGCGTATGATGTGCCGGGCTTGAAAGTGACCGCGCAACGATTGAAGGTGGATGAGGTATTGATAAAACCCATCCGCCCTGAGCGCATTTATCAGATCGTTTCGCGCAACATGGAAGAGATGAAGCAGATCACTCGTCCGCGCAGTGAACCAGGGCGGGAGAAGCGCAAATTCAAGATCCTCGTGGCAGATGACAGACCCGATAATGTGACCCTGTTGGTGCGCTATTTGGAATACGAAGGCTACGATCAGGTCAGTGCGCAGGACGGGGTGGAGACCCTTGCCAAAGTGCAGGATGAAATGCCCGATCTCGTTCTGCTGGATATTAATATGCCGAACAAAGACGGCTTCACCGTGCTGGAAGAGATCCGCGCCAACCCGGCGTTGGAACACATTCCGGTCATCATCCTGACCGCTGCCCGGTTGGACCCTTCCGATGTGCAGGAAGGCTTGAACCTCGGCGCAGACGACTACATCACCAAGCCGTTCGACCGCCATGAACTGATGGCGCGCATCCGCACCAAACTGCGCGTCAAAGAGGCGGAGGATATCATCCGCCGCCGTAACCGTGAACTGAGCCTCCTGCCGGAGATCGGCAAGGAGTTGAGTGCCCGCCTCGACATCAAGGATATCGCCAATGTCGTTTTGAAACGCACAGTGGAAACGCTGGGAGCGAATGAGGGGCACATGCTCCTATTGGATGCAGAGGGCAGAACGACCAACCGCCACAAGACCACCGTCTCCGGGATCGAAGGTGACAGCGAACATATCGACCTCAAAGGAGGGCTGATCGCCCACATCGCAGAGACCCGCCAGGGATTGATCATCAAGAATACGTTGAACGACCCCCATTGGAGAACACAGGCAAGCGATATCACCAGTTCAGCGGTCATTGCACCGTTATTCGGTCGGCGCGAATTGCTGGGGCTGCTGATCCTTACCCATGAAAAGGAAAATTATTTCTCGCTTGAACATCTCCTGCTCCTGCAAGCCATCGCCAGCCAGGCAGCCATTGCGATCGAGAATGTGCGTCTGCATGAGAACGTGACCCAGGAACAGAAGCGGCTCGAAAAACTAAAGAATGAATTCATCGCGACCGCCTCGCACGACTTGAAAAGCCCGATCATGTCCATCAGCGGATTCAGCGACCTGCTGGCGAAGGTGGGTCCACTCAACCCGCAGCAGTTGGAATTCGTCGGGCATATCCGCTCGTCCACCCGAAACATGCTCGAACTGGTGCAGAACATGCTGCAACTGACCGAGATCGATCTGCAACAGGGTGTGGAAAACCGCGAAGAGATCGATCTTGCAAAGCTAATGAGTGAGGTCGTGGTTGAACTTAAAGTCCAGGCACAGGAGAAGGAACAGACTCTGGAATTGCAGGACGTTCCCACCTCTGCTCACATTCAGGGAAATTCTCTTCAGATCCGGCAGGCACTGCGAAACCTGATCGGGAACGCCGTCAAGTACACCCCCGGCGGCGGAACCATCAAGGTTGCTTCCAGATCATATGAGAACACCCTCGAAATTGAAATACAAGACAACGGCTACGGCATCCCCGCTGCGGACCTACCCTTTATTTTCGATCGTTTTTATCGGGTCCGCAGCGGGAAGTCCAGTGATATCGAAGGCAATGGGCTGGGTCTGGCGATCGTCAAATCTGTGGTCGAACAGCACGGCGGACTGGTCAGCGTTGAGAGCGAGATCGATGCAGGCACGAAATTCGCGGTGTCTCTGCCGCTCAGCCCTTCAAACACGGATGCCGCCAATTCATAACCAGCACAAAGCATCAGCCAGCCCGGTTCATTTCGTGACCGGGAACCAGGAGAGCCATGATAAGTGACATAAGAAAAAATTCAACGAATAGCGTCGAAACGTCCAGCCGCATAGCACAACTAGGAACTCAAACACAGGCGGGCATATTATTGCTGCTCGCAGGGTTAGTGTCGTTACTGTCCTTTTCGGGGCAAGTTCCCCAACCGGCTGCGATAACCGGCTTACCGCTAAGGTATTACATGCTGATGGTTACGACGGTCATTGTCGTTATGAACGGGTTCAGCATCTTTACCACCCTGCGCGGGAAACAAGCACTTGGGTACAGTTTGTCCTACTTTTCGATGTTCATCTTCTTGCTGGGCATCGTTTTATTGATCCAGGGACGCGTATTCTTTATTTCCATCTTCATGCTGGTCGCGACAACTCTGGGGCTGCGTTGGATGTGCCCACCGCAGTATAGACGTCAATATTTAATTGCCACGGTCCTTGTCCTGGCTCTGGCATGGGGACTTGAATGGGTCAACCCGCCGTGGCGCGCGATATACAGCGGGGCACAATTTGGTCCGATCGCTGCTTTAATCTTCGCCTTGATCTTTTCCATTTTTTTGGTATTCCAGACATGGCAGGGAAATATCCGTTTGAAGCTGGTGACCGCGTTTACGGTCATTGCTCTGGTTTCCGTGACCATCCTGGGAACGACAGCTTACTTATATTTCCAAGATCGAATTCGTGATGAGGTTCGCCAGCGGTTGTTGAACACGGTCAATATTGCGGCTATCCAATTCGATGGAGATCTTCACTCCCAAATCCAGGATGCTGAAGATATGAACCTGCCCGCCTACCAGAAATTAGAGGGGGATGGAAAAAAGATCGTTAAAGCCGACTCTGATCTTATCTACTACTACACCATGCGCATGAACGATGAAGGACAAATCTACTTCATCATTGATTCGCGTCCTACGGATGAAAAGCCGGTCGATGTCGGTACAGTTTACGAACAACCCAGCCCTCTTTTGCTGGAACGCTTCAAAACCCTCGATGGTCCCATGGTGGAGGAGGAAGTTTACACAGACGAATATGGATCGGTCCTTTCCGCATATGCGCCTCTGTATCGTTCGGATGGAAGCTTTGAGGGGATCATCGGCATCGATATTAGTGCTGACAATATGCTCGCGCATGAACGGTCGATCCTTTACTTGATCCTTGGAGCCAGCGTGAGCGTGCTCCTTATCGTAATTTTGCTCGGTGTATGGTTGGGAGGTATATTCGTCGGACCAATCATCAATTTATCACGCGTAACCCAAAAGGTCAGCGAAGGTGACCTGAGCGCCCGCGCCGTCGTCGAGACCACCGATGAGGTTGGAGACCTGGCAAAAGCGTTCAACGTTATGACAGGTCAATTGCAGGAGACCTTGTCTGGTTTGGAGAAACGAGTGGCGCAGCGTACCCAGGCGCTGGCTGCATCTGGTGAAATCAGCCGTCAGTTGTCCTCCATCCGTGATAAAGAAACACTGGCAAGGGAGGTTGTACGCCAACTGCAAGCGTCGTTCAATTACTACCATGCCCACATCTATCTGATGGACGAGACGGGTAAACATCTGGTCATGACGGGTGGAACGGGTGACGTCGGTGCGATCCTTCTGTCGCAGGGGCACAAGATCCCCACAGGCAAAGGTCTGGTGGGACGTGCCGCCGAACGGAAGGAAGTTATCCTGGTGCCAGATATATCCAGAGATCCAAACTGGCTGCCCAACCCGCTTCTGCCGGAAACCAAAGCTGAAATTGCGGTTCCGATCATGGCAGGGCATACCGTGCTCGGGGTTTTGGATGTACAGAATAACGTTCTGGACAGCCTGACCGATGAGGATGCCAGCCTGCTTCGCTCGATCGCAGATCAGGCAGCCATCGCCTTGCAGAACATCAGCGCGACAGAAAATGTTACAAAGCGAGCAGATGAACTTCAAAAGGTGGCAAAAGTAAGTACCGTCGCTTCATCGATCATCGATGACGAGCAGAAAATGCTGGCTCAAGTGATTCAGCTTACCCAGCGTCAGTTCGGGCTGTACCACGCCCATATTTACTTATACGATCCCGCAGAACAAGTACTCCAGGTCAAAGCCTGCGGCTGGAAGGAAGGCGATAAACATACCAGCACACATGGCGATAGAAAGGTCCTGCTCGCTCAAGAGCAATCCCTGGTGTCGCGTTCGGCGCGTACCCGTGAGCCGGTCATTGTGAACGATGTGCGCCTGGAATCGGGCTGGCTGCCCAATCCACTCCTGCCTGATACGCTTTCTGAGTTGGCTGTGCCACTCATCTTTGGTGACACCCTTATCGGAGTGTTGGATGTACAGTCGGACAAGGTCAACGCATTCAGCGAGGAAGATGCCAGTATTCAATCGATCCTCGCCTCGCAGGTCGCAACCGCGCTACAGAACGTGCGGACATACTCACAAACCCGCCGGCAGGCAGACTACGAGACTTTGTTAAGTTCCATCAATCAGAAGATCCAAAGCACAACCACCGTGGAAAGCGCCCTGAAGATAACCGTCCGAGAGTTGGGGCGGGTATTGGGAACCCAGACCCAGGTGAGGTTGAAATCTGCCGACGGTCAAGAAGCGATGGATACAACCGTGGAAGAGAGTAGATCATGAAAAATTTTTTCGCCCGCATCAATGAACTTCCACAACAGCGCCGCCGCCTATTGTTTGTCATAGCCGTTATTGGGTCTGCGATCTTTGCCAATACGATCATTCTGCTCCGACTCGGGCAGCAGACGGGCGTGTGGCAGCTCAATGCTGCTGCGGCTGTATTTTCAGCGGCAGTGGCCGCATCGATCATCAGCCTGATACTCGCCCATCGGGATCGAATACTACCGGCTGTCATCATCATATTTGTAAGCATATCCTCCATCCTGCTCATAAGAACCGCCTTACTGGCAGGATTGGGATTAATGTCAAGCGTCATCATGTTTACGGTCCTCCTCATCCTGGTCGGACAGACGCTTTCATTCTCTGCTGCCACCCGAGCACTGCTCATCGGGGCAGTTCTTTCGCTCCTGAACATGCTGCTGGATCAATACAGCACATGGGAGAGACCGTCCATTCCCGAATTGATCAGGACAACCCCCATCATTGCAGGGCTTGTCATCCTTATCCTCGGTGTTTTGACTCTGCGGCAATTCCGAGATTTCTCGCTTCGGACCAAGTTTATCCTTGCGTTTTCCTTCACAGGCATCTCGGTTGCCGTTGTGATCACTTATATTTTTTACACCAACCTGACCCGGCAGTCACTGCATGATTTCCAGGGCCGCGCAGTAACAGCCGCTTCGATCGCGGTTCTGCAGCAAAACGGCGATGAATTTGCAAAGATATCCTCTGCAGATGACCCGCTGTATGAAAAGTTCCGCGTTCAAAACCTAAAGATCCGCAAAGCAGACCCCCTATTCATCTATGTTTTTACAGCTGCCAAAGACGAAAATGGATTTTATTTCTTAGTAGATGCTGGTGAACCCGGCGAAGAGGGAATTGCTGCATTCGGCGAACGATATGACGATCCCAGCCCGACCCTTGCCAACAATTACGACACGATGACAGGCACCATCGTTGACTCCGAGGTCTATACAGACCAGTATGGCTCATTTCTCACAGCCTACGCGCCCATATTCAACTCGAATGGGGAACGAGTTGGGGTCGTGGGCGTTGATATCAATGCAGAGACGATCGTTCAGGAGCAGGCAAAACTGGTGAATCAAGCCCTGCTCGTGGTCTTTCTGACCGGCTTAGCCAGCGTGTTCTTTGGATATGTAATTGGCAACCTGCTTGCGACCTCCATCGCGATCCTTGCGGGAGATACAGCCAAATTTGCAAAAGGCGATTTCACAGTACGTACGAACATCCAGACGAAGGATGAAGTGGGGGACTTAAGCCGTTCATTCAATTACATGGCAGATCAAATTCAAACCCTGGTGTCTGGGCTGGAGGAAAAAGTTGCAGACCGCACCAAGGCGCTATCCACCTCCATCGAGGTCAGCCGCCGCCTCTCCAACATTCTGGACCAGGAACAGTTGATCGCTCAGGTGGTGGAACAGGTCAAGAACGCGTTCGATTACTATCACGCACACATCTACCTGTTCGATGAACGGAAGCAGGAACTGGTGATGGCAGGCGGAACCGGGGAAGCCGGAAGAGCCATGCTCGCACGCGGACATAGAATTCCCAAAGGCAAGGGTTTGGTGGGGCGCGCCTTCGAAAATAAGGAAGCGGTGCTGGTATCTGATACATCCGCGGAACCCGACTGGCTGCCCAACCCATTGCTGCCTGATACGAAATCCGAGATCGCTGTTCCGCTGTTGATCGGTGATGAGGCATTGGGCGTTCTGGATGTGCAGCAGAATACGGTAAACGGGTTGACGGAGTCAGATGCGGAATTGCTCCAATCCCTTGCGTTCCAGGCAGCGATCGCTGTGAAGAATGCCCAATCGTATTCTGAAAGCCGCAAGCAAGCCGAACGCGAAGCCCTGATCGGCGAGATCAGCAGAAAAATTCAGAACACAGTGACCGTGGAACATGCCTTGCAGGTAGCCGTTCAGGAACTTGGAACAGCCCTTGGCGCGAAAGATTCACGTGTACTACTCAACCTGCCTGATGTCGTGAAGCAGGAAAATTAGGACGGAAGGAGAAGATAGCCTCATGCCCAATCAACCGGCTCACGAATACGACGAAAATATGCAAAAACGGATTGAGAACCTTTTTGAAGGGGAGGAACTCCCTTCCTATTTGACCGTCCAACAGGTGGAAGGCTTGAAAAAGCGTATCACCGAATTGGAGGATAAACTATCTGACAGCGAACATGCCGAGGGACGGGAAAAGCCCGGGGACGACGAACCAGGTCAGAAGTCCGAGCCAGATGCGGTGAATGTCTCCCCGCAGCCTGAGCCATTGGAATCAGCCCCTGTTTCCGGCAGTCCGTATTCCCGCATCCGGCGCATCTCCACAAAGATCCTGCTGCCATCATTGATGATCTTTTTCATCGCGCTGGCTTTGTTCTTCGCCTACAACTTCTACACAACACAAGTGGACAACAATGCCCGCGAGGCGGCAGACAGTCAACAGCGGGAGGAATTATTAAACTCCGAATTGGATAACCTGGAAAAGTTCGCGCTTGGTCTTGCCATGCAATCGGCAACCAACCCGGATATTCAGTTGGCGTTTGCAGAGCGGAATCGGGAAGAATTGCTCGACCTGACCCTTGAAAGTTATAAAACCCTCGACGCTGAATTCGACATTCCGCAATATCAATTCCATCTTGCGCCCGCTGTTTCATTCCTGCGTTTGCATAATGTTGCGAACTATGGCGATGATCTCTCCTCCTTCCGCAATACTGTCCTTCAAGTCAACGAGACCCTCGAACCTGTTGCCGGTCTGGAAGTGGGACGCGGCGGTATGGGTATGCGCGGCATCATGCCCATGTTCTATGAAGGCGAACATATCGGCAGTGTGGAATTCGGTTTGAACATTGACGATACATTTACCAGCCGGTTAAAGGAAAAGTACGGCAGTGATTGGCGCATCATCTTGACTCGGGATGCATTATCCCTTGCCACGTTGGAAGATATCTCGGAACTGAAGGGAGTTCCCGGTTCGAATAACCTGCTCGTGCTTGCCTCCACCATCGACGGCGCATACGCCCCGTTGGCTTCTTATACCGATGCGTTGAATAACGAACGGACCATCTCGCGGGTGGAAGAAAACGAATTGATCTACAGCATCACCACCCTGCCGCTTCACAACTACAAAGGCGACATCATCGGCGCAGTGGAGATCATCAACGATCGCACCGCCATTGTGAACCAACAAGTCCAGCGCATCTTCCTCATGCTGGCAGCCATGCTCGTGGCTCTGGTGGCAGGTTCATTAAGCCTGTCTCGCACGACCAACCTGGCGCTCAATCCGCTCACGGAATTGACCTTCGCCTCTGAAGCCATCGAACGCGGCGACCTTTCTCGCAAGGTGAAGATCGCCAGTCAGGATGAGATCGGTCAGTTGGGACATACATTCAACCGTATGACCGCCCAACTTCAGAACCTGATCGGTTCCCTCGAACAACGTGTTGCGGAACGCACCCATGACCTCGAATTGGCTGCCGTTGTCGGGCGTACCATTACCGAAAAGGTCAACAGCGTGGACTCCATGCTCTCTGAAGCGGCGGAAATGATCCGCAGCAGATTCGACCTGTATTACACCCAGGTCTATCTGGTGGATTCGTTCGAAAACATCCTCAGGCTGCGCGCTGGAACCGGAGATGTGGGACGTCAATTGCTGTCGCGTGGACATCGTTTGAGAATCAACCTGAATTCCATCAACGGACGCGCTGTATCCGAGAAACAAGCTGTGATCGTGTCAGACACGACAGAACAACCCTTCTTCCTACCCAATGACCTGCTACCAGATACACGTTCTGAAATGGCGGTTCCGCTGATCATGGGCGGACATGTGATCGGCGTGCTGGATATGCAAAGCACGACCCCGAATGCGTTGAATGAATTCAACCTGCCGGCGTTCGAAGTGCTGTCAGGTCAGTTGGCGGTGGCGATCCAGAACGCGAATCTGTTCGAAGATGCAGCCGACGCCCGTATGGATCTGGAAGAACGTGCCCGGCGGCAATCCTACCTGGATTGGAGCGAATTCCTGAATGCGGTGGACCGCAGTGAACGGATCGGTTTCGCTTATAGTGGGAACAAAGTACAACCCATCAGCAGCGAAGAATCGAGTGAGTTTTCCATCGATGCACCCTTACAGGTCACCGGCGCTGAGATCGGAAAGATCCAAATTTCCTCCGATGCAGGACGTATCTGGTCTGAATCGGAATTGCAGATCGTCAAGGAAACTGCCGCACAATTATCGCGTCATATCGACAACTTAAGATTGTTGGCACAGGCTGATAAATTCCGCAAAGAAGCTGAAATGGCGGTCAAGCGTCTCACACGCGAAGGCTGGGACCAATACCTTCAGATCCGCCAGACCCTGCAGAGCGGCTTTGCCTACGATCAGAACCAGGTCCTGCCGCTCGATGATGCCCTGTCTGATAATGGGCAGCTTACCTTCAAACATCCCATCACCGTGCGCGATGAATTGATCGGCGAGTTGGAAACGCATGAACCGCACACCATGGCGCCCGAGGAAGCTGATAGTTTGATACAGCAGGTGGCAGGCAGGTTGAGCGCTCACATCGAAAACCTGCGCCTGCTCGAACAGGCAGAAAGAAGAAGATTGGAGATCGAGGTTAGCGAAGCCCGCCTCTCCGAAGCACTCGACATCGCCCGCCTTGGCAACTGGGAATACGATTTCGAAAAAGATGTCTTTATATTCAACGATAACTTCTACTCAGTTTTCCGCACAAATGTGAAGGAAGTGGGCAGTTACCAAATGTCCTCCGCTGAGTATGCCCAACGCTTTGTCCACCCGGATGATGCTGCGTTGGTTGGGGAAGAGATCGGTCTTGCGGTGAACTCCACCGAGCGTTATTTCGTCAAAGAACTGGAACACCGTGTCATTTTCGCAGATGGGTCTACCGGTTATATCTCGGTCAACATCCACGTGGAACGCGACGAGAACGGCAAGATCGTCCGCTGGTATGGCGCGAACCAGGATGTCACTGAGCGCAGGTTGGCGGAAGAACTCATCCGCACGAACGAAGCCCGCCTTTCTGAAGCGCTCGACATCGCCCGCCTTGGCAACTGGGAGTACGACTTCGAAAAGGATCTGTTCACCTTCAACGATAACTTCTACTCCATCTTCCGTACGAACGTACAGGAAGTGGGCAGTTACCAGATCTCCTCTGCCGAATATGCCCGGCGCTTTGTCCACCCGGAAGATGCACCGCTGGTCGGCGAAGAGATCGGCAAAGCTGTTTCCACGACCGAACGGCAATTCAACCAGAAGTTGGAGCATCGCATCATTTTCTCCGATGGAAGTGTCGGCTACATCTCGGTCAACATCCACGTGGAACGCGACGAAAACGGCAAGATCGTCCGCTGGTACGGCGCAAACCAGGACATTACCGAACGCAGACTGGCGGAGGAACTCATCCGCACGAACGAAGCCCGCTTATCGGAAGCCCTCGATATCGCGCGCCTTGCCAACTGGGAATATGATGTCGAAAATGACATCTTCACCTTCAACGACCAGTTCTTCTCCATTTTCCACACCACAGCGGAAAAAGCCGGTGGATACCAACTTTCCTCAGCTCAATATGCCCAGCAATTCGTCCATCCCGATGACATGCCGGTCGTGGGCGAGGAGATTGGAAAGGCGCTGAACTCGACCGAAAAGTTCTATAACGTATCCCTCGAGCACCGCATCCTTTATGCCGACGGAGGTGTCGGTTATATTGCAGTGAACCTGAACGTGGAACGGGATGAGGACGGAAAGATTCTCCGCTATTACGGCGCGAACCAGGACATTACCGAACGCAAACTGGCGCAAAACCTGATCGCCGAACGCGCGAATCAGCTCGAAACCGTGGCAACCGTATCCACCACCGCCTCCACTGTGTTGAACCCGGATGCCCTCCTGCAAACCGTGGTAGACCTGACGAAGGAACGCTTTAATCTCTACCACGCCCACATCTATCTCGCCGATGAAGCCTGGAACACCCTGCTGTTATCGGCGGGTGCGGGTGAGGTCGGAAGAAAGATGGCATCCGCCGGGCACGCCATTCAAATGGATGCCCAGCGTTCACTCGTAGCACGCGCATCTCGCGAACGACAAGCCGTCATCGTCAATGACATTCATACCGATGTCGGCTTCCTTCCCAATCCGCTCCTGCCGGATACACACGCAGAAATGGCAGTCCCCATGATCGTAGGTGACAAGGTGTTGGGCGTGTTCGACGTACAATCGGAAAAAGTCGGTTTCTTCACCGAGGAAGATGCGCTCATCTACAACACACTGGCAGCACAGGTCGCGGTCGCGCTTCAGAACGCCCGCTTGTATCAGGAGCAATCCGCAACGCTGACCCAATTGCGCGAACTGGACCGTCTCAAATCGTCCTTCCTAGCCAACATGTCGCACGAACTTCGCACGCCGCTCAACTCCATCCTCGGCTTCACCGATGTGATGCTCGAAGGGCTGGACGGCTCGCTGACACCCTACATGCAGAACGACCTCTCGCTCATCCAAAAGAACGGGCAGCACCTGCTGCACCTCATCAACGACGTTTTGGATATGGCAAAGATCGAATCCGGCAAGCTCAACCTGGTCATCGAAAAGTTCAACCTTCAGGAAGTCGTCGAGGAAGTCATCAGCATCACGTCACCGTTGGCGAACGAGAAGAAGATCAATATCGAGATTGACATGAATTCGGACCACGAAGTGGAAGTCAGCGCTGACCGCACCCGCCTGCGACAGGTGCTGCTCAACCTCGTCAACAATGCCGCGAAATTCACAGACAAAGGCAAGATCGCCATCCGCGCGCTGCGTGAAGCCAACAACGTGCTCATCAGCGTCAGGGACACAGGCATTGGTATTCCGCCCACCCATCTGGAAAGCATCTTTCAGGAGTTCACGCAGGTTGATTCCTCCACCACGCGCAAAGCGGGCGGCACCGGTCTGGGCTTGCCCATCAGCCGCCGACTCATTCAAATGCACGGCGGACGCCTGTGGGCAGAAAGTTCGGGCATCGAAGGTGAAGGCTCCACCTTCTACGTCTTCCTACCGCTCGAAGCCAAAGTTGCAGAGCCTGAGATCACATCCAAGAGATAAACATGGCAACTCCCACTTATCTGCAATGTGCCGTTTGCGGCAACCAGCAACCCTACATCCCCTTCGAACCCGCTGTTTGCGGCAAGTGCCAGTCACATTGGCTCGAAGCGAATTACGACTATGAAGCCTTCAAGCGCGAGGTGCTGCGCGGGATTCCCAACCGCCCCATGAACATGTGGCGTTATCAGGATATCCTGCCGCTGGAGAATCCTTCCGCGCTGGATCTCTACCCCGCAGGCGGCACGCCACTGTGGCACTCCAACCGCTTCGCCCCGGACCGGGGACATGGTTCTGTTTACTTCAAGGATGAGCGCTTCGGTCCAACCTCTTCGTTCAAAGACCGGCAGGCGGCAGTAGCCGTCGCTGCGATGAACGAGAACGACATCCGCGAGGCGGTCATCGCATCCACAGGCAATGCGGCGGTGGCATACGCTGCCGCCTGTGCCAGAGCGGGCATCAAGTTGTGGGTCTTCATGACCAGCCTTGTACCGCAGGAAAAACTACGCGAGGCAGCGCTCTTCGGCGCGGAAGTCATCCGGGTCAGCGGGAACTACGACCAGACCAAGCAGATCGCCGCGCAGTTCGCCCAGCGCAAGAACCTGCTTTTGGATCGCGGCGCAAGCTCCATCCCCGCGCGCGAATCAATGAAGACCATCGCCTACGAGATCGTGGAAGGGCTCGGCTGGCGCGCACCCGATTGGTACCTCCAATCCGTCAGCGGCGGGTTGGGACCTCTGGGGGTGTATCACGGCTTCAAAGAAATGTTCGAGATGGGTTTGATCAATAAGATCCCCAAGCTTGGCATCATTCAGGCGGAGGGCTGCTCCCCCATGGTCAAAGCCTTCAAAGCTGGGAAAGACACCGCCGAGCCGGTCATCCCTGATACGCGCATCATCATCCTCTCCACCGGCGACCCGGGGAAATCCTACACTTACCTGTGGAATCTCACCCAGCAATTCGGCGGCGTGATGGAAGCGGTGACCGACCACGAAGCCTATTCTTCGATGATGGCACTCGCCAAAAGCGAAGGCATGGCTGTGGAGCCAGCAACCGCTGTCGCCTTCGCAGGATTCGAAAAACTGTCAAAACAAGGGGTCATCAGCAAAGATGAACTCGTGGTGATCAACACCACCGGTCACACCTTCCCGGTCGAAAAACACGTGCTCGGCGACCAATGGGCTGTGGATGTGCATCTCAGCAAGGACCAATCCCCGGCGCCGCGTGAAGGTTTGCAAGCCGCGCTCGAAAACCTGGATGAAAAGACCACCACCATCCTGCTCGTGGACGATAACGAAGATGATGCGCTGCTCATCCGACGCCTACTCGAAAGCCGTAAAAATTATCGCATGTATCACGCCAAGGACGGTTGGGAGGGGTTGTCCATCGCGCGCCAAAAACTACCCGACCTCATCGTCAGCGACCTGACCATGCCGGGGATCGACGGTTTCGCGCTCGTGGAGGAGTTAAAATTAGACCCACGCACCCGGGATATTCCCGTGGTGGTGGTCAGTGCCAAGGACATCACCGCCGATGAACGCAAACGGCTCGATGGTCACATTGAAGCGGTATATCAAAAGGGGTCGCTTCCAACCCGAAAATTTGTCGACCAGGTCATCCACGTTATCGAAGACAAAATGGACGACAAAGGAAAATCATAAGGAGTTCACATGGGTCATAATGTTTTATATGTGGAAGACAATCCCGACAATATGATGCTCGTCAAACGGGCGCTCGAGTCGCGCGGCTATAGCCTGCTGGAAGCGGAAAATGGGTTGGAAGGAATCGCCGTCGCAGAAAGACAGGATGTAGACCTGGTGCTGCTCGACATCAACCTGCCCGACATAGACGGGTACGAAGTGGCGCGCCGTCTGCGTGCCAGCGAGAAGCATTCACTGGCTTACATTCCCATCATCGCCATCACCGCCAACGCGTTGAAGGGCGATGCGGAAAAGGCGTTATCCGCCGGGTGCGATGTGTACATGTCCAAGCCGATCAACATCCGCGAACTTTGGGCGCGTGTGGAGGCGTTTGTACCCGCCCCGGAACAAAAAGATAAATGAACACAACCCAGCACTCCTTTATCACAGGATTGACGTGTTCAGGATGTGGGAAAAAATACGCTGCGGATAAGATCCACACCTTTTGCCCGGACTGTCAGTCCACGCTTCTGGCAACGTATGATCTGGATGCCGCAAAACGAATAGTTGACCGCGAAGAGGTCAGTCGCCGCCATAAGGGAATGTGGCGCTGGCATGAGTTTTTACCGGTTGAAGAGGAAAGGAATCAGGTCACATTGGGGGAAGGGGATACGGCATTGCTGCCGCTTTCCAGCACAGGCAAAACGCTGGGACTCAACCGGCTGTACGTGAAAGAAGAAAGCAGCAATCCCACCGGCTCGTTCAAAGCCCGCGGTCTCTCGGCCGCGGTTTCAAAAGCGAAGGAATTGGGCATACAGAAGGTCATCATCCCAACCGCAGGGAACGCGGGCGGAGCGATGGCATCCTATGCGGCGCGCGCGGGGATGAGATCCCTGATCTACATGCCGAAGGATACGCCCAAGGCGAACATCGAAGAGAGCCGCATCGTCGGCGCGGAAGTGATCCTGATCGATGGGCTCATCAGCGACGCGGCGGGCATGGCGGGTATCAAGGCGCGTGAAGAAGGCTGGTTCGACGTTTCAACGTTCAAAGAGCCGTACCGCACCGAAGGCAAGAAGATCATGGGATACGAACTGGCTGAGCATTTCGATTGGGAACTTCCGGAAGTCATCATCTATCCCACCGGCGGTGGGACGGGTCTGGTCGGGATGTGGAAAGCCTTTGATGAAATGGAAAAGCTCGGCTGGCTCAAGAACACAAAACGTCCGCGCATGGTATCGGTGCAGGCGGCGGGATGTGCCCCAGTCCCCAAGGCGTTTCAGCAAAAAGCGCTATTCTGCGATTTCTGGACGAACGCTACTACGATCGCTTCCGGTCTGCGTGTGCCAAAAAGTTTTGCCGATCAATTGATCCTGTCCTGTCTGTATGATAGCAACGGCACCGCCATCGCCGTGGAAGATGAAGCGCTCATGCTGGCTCAGAATGAACTGGCAAGAGCCGAAGGTATCTTTGCCGCACCTGAAGGCGCCGCCACACTCGCGGCATTGAAAGACCTCGTGGCACAAAAATGGATTCACCCGGACGAGCGTGTAGTGTTGTTCAATACGGGTTCGGGGTTGAAGTATTTGGATAGGGTTTAGAAGTTTGATAGTTGGATAGTTGAGTAGTTTGAGACGCTGGTGATTGCTTATGAGCATTGCCAGCGTTTTTGATTCTTTTGAATAAAAAAGATCCATCCGAACCTCGAATGGATCTCGAATCACGTTTTACGCTTTACTCTCCAAGCGCCTCGTACACAGACTCGGGAATATCCGGCACATGATAGATCTGGATGTATTCCATGCCGTTGATATGGATCGTCTTCTCCGGCTCAACCACGCCTTCAAGTTTTCCCAGGATCTTTTCGGTTTCAGGATGGAACGAGCGCGTAACCGGGTACAGAACGAGATAATCCGATGAACGTATTTCGGCGGTGATGGTGGCGAAGTCTTCGTCGATCAAATAAATTCGTTTCAGAACGACCGTCTCACCGGGGAAGTAGAATGAGAACGTGCCCATGCCATTGTAAACGTAGGCACGCAGTTCCTTCGCATTCGGCTTTTGCGCCAGATAATCGGACGCCTCAGACATGCCTTCGCCATAGCCATACGTCGCTGCTTCTTTGGCAAAGGGAGTCTTGAACGTGAAGTAATACGGCGCGTACGGAATCCCAAAGCCGATTTGACCGAGCGTCAACACGACCAGCGCCGCAACGGATACGGAAACTGTCACGAGACCTTTCCAGTGATCCTGCGCCCACAGCAGGACAGCTCCCCAACCGATCCCCGCGATCACATCGAAGACGACATAACTGACCATGATGTAACGTCCCGCGTTGCGCCCCTGAGCCACACCGAACATCAGAATGAACAAAACGCCGAGCAATGCCAGATACCCCAGCATGGACTTTACCCACGCAGTCATGCGCGTTTTGTCTTTTGAGAAGAGAGCGAACCCGGCGAAGACCATCCCCAGCCAGGTGATGAAGGTCGTGGATGACGCCCACAGCCGCACATATTGATAGATGCCTTCGAACTTTGTCACGACGCTGAAACTCGCAGGCTCCAGTTCCTCGGTCACATCGAGGCGCGCACCCTGAAAGGCATAACTGAAGGCGTTGCCGTAGACTTCGGAGAGCATCCGCCCGGGGTCCACCCACATGCCGGGCCACAGCACAAAATAGACCACAACCGCCGCTCCAAACCAAATGGCGAAGACTCGCACTGCGTCCACGAATTTCGAGGCGAGGGACTTTTCATCCCGCTTGAACAAACCGACCAGGAGCATCAATCCCACCACGCCCAGCAAAGCGATCGAAGTGGACTTGGTCAACTGCGCCAGCCCGAACGCAACGCCGGAAAGCAGTAGATAAAAAAGTTTTCGGTCTTTGTTCAGATAGACATGCAAACTCAAGAACGAAACCAGCACGAAAAGCGAGACCATGCTTTCCATGTTGAGCAGACGTGAATGCCCGAGGAAGAACGGCGCGATGGTCGCCAGCGCAACCGCGAGGAACGCGGCATATTCGCTGACCAGCAAGCTAAGTAGAAGGAAGGCAGCTATCGCTGAAACCGCCAGCACCCCGGCTTGGATATAACGGCTGTAGCGGACTAGGTCGAGCGTCTCCTTGCCGTGCTCGCGCATGAATTCCTCGAAGAACGGCTTGCGCTGGTCAAAATATCCCTGACCATAGCCGCGATATTCGGGGAAGTAGAAATGCATGGCGGTCGAAAGGATCCAGGTGTTCGTCACTCCCGGATGATATTCGAAATAGGTGTCTTGAAAATCACGGTGCGTAACCGCGTAATAAAAGTTCGCGCCTGAGATCACCCACCACGGCTCGTCGATATTAACGGCGCGGTCAATGTTGATCACGCGCGAAGGCAGGGTTAGGACGAGCAGGAGCAGGGTAAGCCACAGCTTGCTGAGATTCTGATTTAAGGATTTCATCATTTCAGATGCGCCAACGCTTCGTAGATTTCGGGTTTGAGGTCATCCACTTTGTAAATGCGGACGTATTCATATCCGTTCAGCCAGATGACGTGGAACGGTTCCGCCTTGGACATGGCATTGACAAAATTCAGGTGATGCGCCAATTGACCCTGGTTTGCATAATACACGATCAAATACTCGGAAGCGCGCAGGTTGTTCAACAGGTCTTCCGTATGTTTGCCATCCGAATAATACGGGCGATAACTGATCGTGGGACCGGGATAATAATAGGATACGCATCCGCGGCTGTAGTAGGAGAACACGGTCGCGTTCTCGGCATCGGGGAGTTCAGCGAGATATTGTGCGGCGAGTTCCAAACCTTCACAATAAGGGAAGTGCGGGAACTCGTTGTACCAACCCACCGAATAAAGAATCGGATTGCGATACGTGAAATAATACGGGAAGTTCACCAGCGCGCTCCCCACCTGCGCAAGCATCACCAATGACAGGATGGCAACCTGCCCGGTTTGGCGAAGCGATGGGAATCGTTGAACAAGCAGTTGGATGGCATGGAACCAACCCAGCCCCGCCAGCAAATTCAACGATAGATAACTGGAGAGGATGTAATGCGGCGAGTTACGTCCCTGAGCGAGTCCGATCAGGAGGATGAAGGCGATGGCATTCGTCAGCAACAGCGTAAAGAAAAGCCTGTTTCGAGGAGCCGTCTCCGGGTCCCGTGTGAACGGCAGGGCAAATCCCAACAAGACACCCAGCCATGTGAACGGCGTCGTTCGATACAGCAGGATCTTGACCACTTCCCAAATGGAACCCACATTGGTGTTCAAACTGAATGTGGAAATATCCAGCTCCTCAGTGATCTTGAGACGCGCGCCTTGCAAGGCATAACTGAAGGCGTTGCCGAACACTTCATACAACATTTTCCCCGGCGCGACCCACATACCGGGCCAGAAGACAAAATAGGTCACAGCCAAGAACAAGAACCACAAGCCGAATGTCTTCAAGGCGCCAAGAAACGCCCTGCCCCAACCCTGCCCGCGTTCCTGGATCATCCACCACAGCAGCAGCACACCCAACGCCGCCAGCATTGCAATGGAAGATGACTTCGATAATTGGGCAAACCCCGCCGCAACGCCGGATAAAAGCAGATACATAAATCTACGGTCTTTGAACAAGTACAACGCCAGCGACACCAGCGAGATCATCACGAACAGCGAGACCATGCCTTCGTGATCCATCAGGCGGTGCTGACTCAAATAAAAGGGGTCGAACATTGCGAACACGAGCGCGAATGCGGCGACCAGTTTGGGAAGGAACTTTTGAAGCAAGAAGAACAAGACAAGGAAAAGGACCAGCAGGACGAACGTTTGTATGATGCGCGAATACGTCAGCAGCACCAACGGGTCGAATCCATGCTCGACCATGAACGGGTCGAGCCGCCCTTTTTCATAATCGAGATAGCCCTGACCAAATCCGCGATACTCGGGAAAATAAATGAACATCGCCGCGGAAATGATCCACATTGTCGTGACCGCGGGCTGGTATTCGTAGACCGTGTTCTCGAATTCCCTTTGCCCCAGGGCATAATAAAAATTCGCGCCCTGACTCAGCCAGGACGGTTCATCGAGTGTGACGAACGAGCCGATCTTTGCAAGACGCGGCGCAAGAAAAACGACGATCAATCCAACGTAGATCAAAATATCGGTTATTTTATTTCGCTGCATGAGGCGGATTATACCCGCAGCAGACAATCGAAGCGCTCTCCCTTCTCCAAAGATTTCACCCCGGAGCACACCGAGACACAGAGATTTTTCCTGTTTTTCTCCGTGCTCTCCGTGGTAAAAGGGTTTTATCGCATCCATTTAGATACCCCTTATCCAAAAATTCTGTGTTGCCCGAATGGTAAAATCATCGCGTGAAAGAAAAACTCAACCAACTCCTTCAAAGACCGGTTGCGGTCCCAGCAGCGCTCGCCATCCTCATCGTCCTTGCCTACGGCTTGCTCATCCCGTGGATGGGTTTCTATTGGGATGACCTGCCCTTCGCCTGGTTCCTGCGCTTCTTCGGACCCTCGGAATTCATCGAAGCCTTCCGCCCCTTCCGCCCTTTGTTGGGATATATTTTTGCCGTCACGACTTCCATTTTTGGCGGACATCCGCTCACGTGGCAGGTGCTTGGCTTGCTCATCCGCTTCTTTCTTGGACTTGAAGTTTGGTCGCTGCTTCGGAGAGTTTTCCCGGCACGTGAGCGGAGCGTGCTGTGGGTCACGTTGTTGTTCACCGTCTTCCCCGCCTACGGACAGCAATGGGTCGCGCTCACTCACATAAATCAAGAGTTGATTCCGCTTCTCTTTCTGCTTGCTTCTTTCATCGTCACTGTTCAAATTTTGCGAAGCGGGAAAAGTTCAACTCCTCTGACCGCTCTTGCCATTCTCCTTCAGATCCTCGGTCTGTTCTCCACCGAATATTTCTTCGGCTTGGAAGTGTTGCGCATCCTATTCATCCTCGTCATTTCCTCCGACACAATCTCCGATAAAAATGACCTCTTCAAGAAATCGCTGATAACGTGGCTGCCTTATCTCATCGTTTGGCTCGCCAACGCGGCATGGACTTTCTCTTATCACCAATCCGACGCCTACAACTCCTATCAGATCAGCCTGCTGTCCCTGCTCTCGCCGCTGGCATTGGTCAACGAATTCATCAGCACACTGTCAGTCTCCGGCTTCACCTCGTGGCTTGGGACCTTTGGTATCTTTTCAGCAATCGATGGTTCGGCGACGCAGGTGATCGCGCTTGCGGTGTTGGCGGTAGCTGGCGTGGTTGTATTTGCAGTAACGAGTAACAAGAGACAAGAAATGAGTTATGAGAAACAAGAAACGAATAACGAGGCAGAATGCACTCATCACTCATCCCTCGTTACTCACCTCTCGTTACTTACCCCTCATACCTGGTTTATCGCCATCGGCATCATCACCATCTTCGCCGGTCGACTCCCTTCCTGGGCGGCGGGACTTCCGCTGAAGATCGAGTTTGACTATGACCGTTTCTTCGTCTCCATCATGCTGGGCGCGAGTCTGTTCATCGTCGGGTTGGCAGATTGGTTGCTGAAAGAAAGCCGCGCCAAACTTATTTTCCTAAGTTTGATTATTGGAATGTCGGCGGCGTATCAATTCACGGTGGCCAACACCTATCGCCGCGACTGGGCAAACACCCAAGACCTATTCTGGCAGATGGCTTGGCGGATGCCCGCGCTAGAAAAAAACACGGCGGTTCTGACCTACGAACTGCCATTGAACTATCTCTCGGACTATCAATTAATGTCCGCGCTGAATTGGATGTACGCGCCGGATTTGACTGGACGCGAACTGCCTTATGCTCTGCAATATCTCAAAACAAGGTTTGAAGCATTTGAGATTAAAGCCGACCAACCGATTGACATCACCTATCGCACCACAACTTTCAGCGGCAATACATCCGACAGCGTGGTCATCTACAAGGAAGCGGATGGATGTCTGCGCGTGCTTGACCCGGTCTACAACAACGCGGAAACCGTCCCCGGCGCGAGTTTCTATTTGGTAGATGCGATCTCATTATCGAATCCAAATTTAATTCTCACCGATGCGCCCATGCTTGAAATGGAATCATCCCTCTTTGGCGACGAGCCGTCACATGGCTGGTGCTACACCTACGCCAAAGCAGAAATTGCAAGGCAGGCTGGGGATTGGGAAGAAATCGCGAAGTTATACAAAGAAGCGCAACAAGCAGAATTGAGTCCCGCCCTGCCGGTGGAATACCTGCCCTTCATCGAAGCCTTCGCGCGGACTGGTGACATGGATACCGCACTCAAATTAACCGAGCGAGTGGTGAAGTCTCAGCCGCTACTGTGCCCGGCAATGACAACTTTATGGGATCGAGTTTCGGGGGAAGTGGATGTTTCGCAAGCAGAAAATTTGCTGCAAAAAGAATGTAAGGCGAGATAATATCTCGCCTTACATTTTATAACCCATGCTGAATGGCGATCACCGCCGCCTGTGTTCTATCCGATACCCCCAGCTTTTCCAAAATCGCGCTGACGTGATTCCGCACCGTCCCATCGGAGAGATGCAAACGGGCGGCGATCTCCGCATTCGTCATCCCTTTGGCGAGCAGACGTAAAACATCCAGTTCGCGCTCGGTGAGTTTGTCCTCTAAAATGGATGCGGGTTGGGTCTGGTTATTCGCCACCTGATTGAGCAGTTTCCCCGCCACTGCCGGGTCGACGAAGGATTTGCCGTCCACGGTGCCGCGGATGGCTTCAACGATCTTTTGGCGCGGCGTATCCTTGAGCAGATAGCCCGATGCCCCCGCGCGGATCGCGTCGAAGACCCACTCGTCATCGTCATAAGTAGTCAAAACAAGGATCTTGATATGGGGAAATTTCTTGCGGATCTCGCGCGTGGCTTCGATGCCGTTCATGCCCGGCATTTTCAGATCCATCAGAATCAGGTCGGGTTGTTTCTTTGCGGCAAGTTCAACGGCTTCGGCACCGTCTTGCGCGGAACCGACAACCTGGAAATCTTTCTCCAATTGGAGAAGCATTTCCATGCCATCGCGGATCACTGCCTGGTCGTCACAGAGGAGGATTTTCATATCGTCAGCACCACCTTGGTGCCCTTTCCTTTTTCGCTTTCGATCTTCAATTTTCCGCCAGCCAGTTCGGCGCGTTCGCGCATACCGATCAGACCGAAATGACCTGTGGATACGTTTGATCTCTTATCAAAACCCAAGCCGTCGTCTTGAATGACGAGCGTGGAACTTCCATTGTGCGAAAGATGAACGCTGAATTTTTTCGCCTGCGAGTGCTTGGTGATATTTTCAATCGCCTCCTGCGTGACACGGAAGATGGTCTGCTCCACATCCGGGCTGAGAGAAGGCAGAGGGTCTTGCAGACCCAGCTCCAGATCCAGGTTGAAGCGCGAGGCGGCGGACTCGGCAATTTTTTGGATGGCAAGCCGCAGTCCCATATCCTCCACATCCGATGAACGCAAGGCTCGCAGGGCGCGGCGGGTGTCATCCACGCCTTTGCGAGTCGCGTCGAGGGATTTGTCGACCAGGTCGCGGGTTTGCTCACGGTCGATGTCGAAGTAGGCTTTGGCGGCTTCGAGCGAAACGGAAAGCGCGGTGAGCGAATGCGCGAGCGTATCGTGCAGTTCGCGCGCGAGGCGGTTACGTTCGCGGCTGACCGCAAGCTGCTCCAGCGTTGATGCGTAATGCGTGAGGTTGGCATTTGCGGCGCGCAAGGATTCCTGTTGTTCGCGCAGGCGGGAGACCAGTGAGCTGATGAAAAAACCGACAGAAATAAAACTGATCGTGCGGATGATGGCGATGAAGAGAAAGACTGTGGTGTTGCGGTCGAGCAGTGTATCGAAAAGGATCAAGCCGAGTTCGAGCGTGGTAGTGGCAAAGCTGAAGAAAATGATATGCGCGAATTGATATTCCCACGCCACGAGGGTGAGCGCCATGAACAGAACCGGTAATTGGCGCAGCGCCATGCCTTCTGCGTTCGAAAGCGGACCCTGCGGGAAGCGCGGTACAACCAGAATATTGATGAGAATGGGCGCGGCGGAAATGATGAACACCATCAGCGGATAGTAGACAGCGCCCAATTGCTCTTTAATGTCTTTCAAATAGGCAAGGGTGAGGAAGATCAGCGCCACGAAACCGTTGGCGGTGTAAAAGATAAAAATGGGGGCAAGCAGGTTGCGCGGCAGATTTTGATTCGGCAAGTCCGACTGAAATGGGTTTTGCGGATTCGTTTGCAGCGGAATGGGATTCGAGATCGCCCGCTGGACTTCCGGATTATAGAGCACGAAATCCATCAGCAACATGCCAAGCAGAAAAGCCAGCCAGATCCAGGCAGCAATGCGGAGGACGCGGGTGGAGTCATCGGTTGCGCGCATGTCCACATCTTATCACGAAGGGATTTAATGAGGGCGTGACGGCGGTCATGACCTATCCATGCCACCCATGACAGCAGTCATGGGTCTTTTTTCAAAGTCGTGATTTGGGGCACTCCAATGTTTCAGGGGAGAAACGTACACTTGTGGACGAAAGACGATAGGCCGTGGACGTTTAAAGACATTTAACCGCTAAGCACGCTAAGAGCGCGAAGATTTAAAGGGTTTACTTAGCGCCTTTCGCGGGCTTGGCGGTTCACAAGGAGTTATTAATGACAACTGCAACTTTACCTGCACAATCTCAACCTTCCATGCTTGGCAAAAAATTTTTACCCGGTGTGACCATTGGCACGCTCATCGTCATCGCCATCATGGGTGCATCTTTTGCATTGCACATGCTCAACATCGACGCCATCGGCAACGCCAACGAGTATTACACCGCCGCGGTCAAATCCATGCTGCAATCGTGGAGCAACTTCTTCTTCGTCGCAGCGGAACCGGGCGGCTCGGTCACGGTCGACAAACCTCCGCTGGGGCTGTGGATCGAAGCGATCTTCGCCTATTTCCTTGGCGTGAGCGGATTCAGCGTCTCACTGCCCAACATCCTCGCGGGTGTGTTCGGTATCGTCTTGCTGTATGTCATGGTCAAAAAATACTTGGGCGAACTCGCGGGCATCGTGGCGGCATTCGTCATGGCGATCACACCGGTCTTCATCGCCACCAACCGCAACAACACCATGGACGGGATGCTGGTCTTCACGCTGCTGCTCGCGGCGTGGGCATTCATCAAAGCGACCGAGTCGGGCAAACTGCGCTGGCTTCTGCTCGGCGCGTTCATCGTAGGCTTGGGATTCAACATCAAAATGCTGCAAGCCTTTCTACCGCTGCCCGCGTTCTACGCACTTTATTTCTTCGGTGCAAAAGTTGGCTGGCTCAAGAAATTTCTCAACCTCGGCATCGCCACCGTCCTGTTGGTCGTTATTTCGCTTTCGTGGGCGGTGATCGTCGATCTGGTCCCCGCCGAAAATCGCCCCTACATTGGCTCCAGCGATGACAACACCGTGATGGGATTGATCTTCGGGCACAACGGCGTCTCGCGCCTCGACAATCAACGCGACAACGGCGGTACGCCTCCTTCCGGTACTCAGCCGAATCAACCCTCCAATGCTGGGACTCAGCCTCAGCAGGGACAACGTCAATCTCCGCCGCCCGCCGCGCTGGAAGCCTGCACCGGACAAACACAAGGCACAGCCTGTTCGTTCACCATGCAGAACGGCAACACCATCGACGGCTCATGCATCACGCCGCCCAATCAGTCTGAACTGGCTTGCGCGCCGCAGGGCGTCGTCAACCAACTGCCGAATCAACGCCCTAATGGAAATACAAGCGGCGGCACGGCTTTCAGTCAGGAAACTGGCTCGCCTGGAGTATTGCGCTTCTTCACCTCGCCGCTCTCCAAACAGATGTCCTGGCTGCTGCCCTTCGCGCTCATCAGTGTTTTGATCGCGCTCTTTGGCTCCAAGATTCGTCTGCCTATCGAATCCGGCATCCACAAAGCGCTCATCCTCTGGGGCGGTTGGCTGCTGACTTGTGTGATCTTCTTCAGCATGGTCTCCGGTATCTTCCATGCCTACTATGCCATTATGCTCGCTCCCGCGTTGGGCGCGATGGTCGGCATCGGGTTCGCTCAACTTTGGGACTGGGGCAAAACTGTCAGCGGGGCTGTGATCGGTCTTATCGTCGCCGTGCTCGTCACGCTTGGCTTCCAACTCTTCGCCGCCGCGCAGTACAATGAATTCTCATGGTGGATGCTCGGCACAGGATTGATCCTCGGTCTGGGAATCGTGCTTTTGACGTTCGCGCGCCGCGCTGCCTACATCACCATCCTGAGCGCCGCACTCATCATTCCACTGTACTGGAGCGTGATGACCGTGACCGACGGCTCGAACAATAACCTGCCGACCGCATATGAAGGTCAGAACGGCAACGAACAACAGGATGGCTTCCTTGCCAGCCCGGCTCAAGGTCAAAATAACGATGGCGGACGCGGCGGAGATCGAAGCGTCAATTCCGAATTGCTGGACTTCCTGCAAGCCAATACGCAAGGCATGAAGTATCTCATGGCAGTCCCGTCATCACAGCAGGGCGCGCAATACGTCATCGAGACCGGACGCCCCGTCCTTTACATGGGCGGCTTCTCAGGCGGTGACCCGGTCGTCAGCGCGGATGACCTTGTAAAGATGGTCGCGAACGGCGAACTGCGCTATGTCTTCTATGGCGGCGAACGCGGCGGAGATCAAGACATCTCCAACTGGCTCGCTTCGTCCTGCATAATAGTGGATCGTTTCAATATCACCCAAAACGGACCACAGGGCCAGCAAGGCGGGCAGCAGATGAAGTTGTACGAGTGCAAGTAAATTAATTCCCCAGACCTCGAAAGTCTTAAAGGCTTCCGAGGTCTGCAAGTACAATGTCCAATAAGGAGATCATGTGATGAAACCTGTGAGCAGAACTTTAATTGCGATCGCAGTTACTTTGATCGCCTCCCTCGCTTGTCACACCACAACCGCCCCGCCTCTTGGTGGTCCGCCGGAAGGGTATCCAGAAAACCAGCCGACCGTTGACCAAAATATTACACCGGAAACCATCGTTAGCACAGTTGCCGTTCAAACTTTACCCACCAATCCATCCGCCACAACCCTGCTCTACATCTCCGGCACCACCCACATCGAATCCAAACCGCAATCATGGCCGGACCCCGATGCCTTTCTCACCTTCCTGCAACAAGTGACGGATATCGGAATGCGTTGGTCTGTCGGCGCGGATGTGGGCTGGCTCGAAGGTGAAACGCGCGCCGCAGAAGTGATCCAACGCTCCGAGGCGATGGGCGTGCAATGGGACGTCCACACGCACAGCCCACAAGACCGCGCCAAAGCCGCCTATCTCATCACGCAAATGGGCGGGCATCCCAATTCTGTCGTTTCGGGCATGCTCGTCAGCGAACTTGACGGATTGCGCCAACCGCTGACCTTTCAGGGCTTCACTTGGACTCCACAAGTATTATGGGGTGGGGCTGCATGTGCCGGTCATCGCCCAGGCTGTGATGACCATGCCGCCGGTTTGTGGATCCCACTCAGCGCTGAGGAATATTCCGCACACGACCCGGAAGGCACGCTGGTGCGAGTCGGCGGCGGAACCCATCAACTCAACGATGGGCGTGCTCTCGCGCAAGCCATCGCAAACGGACAGTACACCTACCCCGTCATCAGTTTCACGGTCATGGTGTCGCCATCCACACTGACAGTCGTCGAAAGCAGAGACGACATCGAGCAACTCACGATGTTCGTCGAAGAGATGAACTCATATTCCTTCGTACGTTGGGCAAATATAGAAGAGACCGCAAACGCCTGGCGGCAGGCAGGGAGCATTCCCAGCCGCATCGAAATGGAATAAAA
>CAYJPO010000016.1:0-27504 GCA_964372045.1 uncultured Anaerolinea sp. | reverse complement strand
CAAACGCCTGGCGGCAGGCAGGGAGCATTCCCAGCCGCATCGAAATGGAATAAAAGAACAGGGGCACGCTTTCGAGGCGTGACCCTGTTCTTTACGGCACATCCAATGGACATTGCAGCGGCGCTTGCGGCGCGCGGTTGTAAACGAATCCCTCCCCAGAGGTTACAAACACGACAACTGCATCAGTGAAGGGCGAATAATAGGTCGTGTTATAGCATCCCAGAACGATCACGTCCGCGGTATGCATGGACACATTCAGCGCGTCGCCGGGAATGACCACTCCCTCCACTCCGGGCGAGTACGGACCGATCAACGTAAACACCAAACGCTGATAATCGAGGAACCGATAATAAGTGCTACGATCCTGCTCCCCTTCGCCGGTTCGATAGTAACGCGGGTAAAGCGCCCGTCCTTCCATGATCCGTGCGTCTGGATGCTCAAGGAATGTCAGCAGGTCATCGCGCGAAAAGCCGGTTTGCTGCAACAGTCCCGCCTCTTCCAACCCGGCAAGGATCTCCTCCGGTTCGCGGACCTGATAACGAGGCTGATGGAACATCTCAGAAACCGGGAGCATCGCCCCGAGCGCTAATACAAACGCCACGGTGACAAGCGAGGTAACATACACCTGCCTGTTCAAGGAGGGCAGCCCCGCCGTGATTGTATTTTCCGAATCCTGTTCTGTGGAAAACCCTGCCGCATTTAATATCCAGCCGGCTATTTGCAAACCGCCTGCCATGAAGAACAGGTAGACGATCCAGTCCACGGGGGCAATATATCTTCCGCCCGATGTAAACCCGATGGAGTTGGTAAAAAGATACGCCGCAAAGAAAAGGATCGGCAGCAGCGCCAGGGATTTGACACGCCCCCAGACCGAGCCAATGCCCAGTGAGATCACCACGATATTGAGAAGCATCAATGACGCCCCCAATGTGCCGATCGTACCCTCATTCCAATCCTTCTTCCAATAAGGCGTATCGGCTTTTACTATGTTCCAAAGGTCGTCAAATGCCAGAGAGCCCGGCAGCGAGACAAACGATGTGACAGTATTATGCAAAAAATGATTAGCGATGGAACAAAGCGCAGAGTCGCAAAATGGCTCTGCATTCATTTCAAATATTCGCTGTCTGACTAAACCGCGTGAAGCTACGCCGCTTTGCGCAGCGGCAATGTCCGGTTCACGCAGCGGAATGTAGGCATCTTCCCCGAAGCCATATCGATACCGAAGAATGGTCACGATGCGGGAATAATACATGGAATACATCGGGATCCCGCGCGATTGATTCCGCAGTTCCCACGGAAACGTGACCGCGATCATTCCCAGCAGGAGAAGCAGCCCCACCATCACGACCTGCTTCCAACGCAGTTTGAGGAACAATGGGAGGAAAATGAACGCAACCGGCAAAAGAGTGAGCGCGTGCGAACGGACCATCAACGTCAGCCCCATCACAGCGCCCGCCCAGATCAACACGCCCACCCGCGGCGGCTCTTTGACCCACTTCACTAGCAGCAGCAGAAAAACGGCAACCCCCAGGGCTGTGGGAAAATCCGTCAATACCATTTTGGGGCTGGCGGTATCGATCCATCTGGAAACAATGATGGCATTCAATCCGCGAGCGGCGATCAATATTCCAGCCGAAACCCCCAACGCGCGGCTGTGCAATTCCCTGCCAAGCAGATAGATCACAGACGGGAACACCGCAAACAATGCCGCCTGCACGATCATCAATACGGCGAAATCCTGACCGAACAACATATGCAAATAGACGAGGAAGACGCTGTACAGGACACGTTCAAAATAATGGCCATTGAACAATCCCTGCCCGATCAGGGCATACTGCCCGCCCTGATCGAACGTCGCGCCGTCCGAGTAGGGATAGACCACATTGTTCGAAGTATCGGGCATGAAGTAATTCGGGCTGAGAGGTTCCCGCGCCCAAAACCAGGCGGCGATGATCCATAACCCAAGGAAGAAAAATAGGTCACGTCCATTTTTATTGAACAGGCTGAACCGTTGCTCAAGCAGCAGGACCATTGCCCCGGCAAGAAACGAGAAAAGAACTTGCAGCCCCAGAACCGGCACGCCCGCGCCATACCAATAATCCGCCGGATAGCGCACGCCGATCCCCGTTGCGGCAACGATCAATGCCATGATGATGAACAACCCTAAAAAGACCGCGCCTGCCTTCAGGATGATCCGATCTTGACCCGCTGACCGAACTGTACCTTTCCGTTCGAGGATGAGGATCACGGTCATGACCGCGCCGATAACTGCCAGCCAGATAATGATCGGAGATAACCTCTCAATGTATCCCGCCAATCTGCCAAGACGATACGACGGCAGGAACAGGATGATCCAACAGGAAAGCAATAAGGCAATAGATAGCAACAGCGAGACATTACCAATTCCGCCGGGTTGGGTGAACTTCTCCCAGATGCGTTGGGAACGCTCAGGATCGCGCACCAGTTTCCAGGTCAGGAAAAGAGCCGCGATGCCGAGGAAAAGGAGTCCCCCACCGAGGATGATCCGTTCAAGGGAGTATCCTAACAAGAAGGAATTTTTTGGGTCCGAGGGTGAACCGAGCGTAATGAAAAATGTGGTCAATGCCCCCAGCGTAAAAAACGCCCCCAGGGCGGGCATCCGAAGAGCAGGTTTAATTCGATCCATCATTATTTCCTTCTGATCGATCGTCGAGCGTGGGTTTACGTTCGAGCCAGAACAGGAACATCAAACCACAAACGATGGTGGCGGAAAAGAAGACCAATGCAAACCACGCGGGAAGGTAAAAGGTGAAGAAAGCCAGGCTGCCAATGGTCAACGCCATCAGATGAACGATCGCAACGGCAAAACGGGGCTGGATCCCAATCGCGATAAAGCGGTGATAGGTGTGGTCGCGCCTGCCGCTTCCCACTGCCTGTCCCCTGCGGAGCCTGGATAAGACGACCAGGGTGGTATCAAAAATGGGGACTCCCAACAGCATGATCGGAACGATCCAAGAGGATTCAGGGCTGCGGTTCAACGGATTATAAAGGATGCCGAAGGATGCCAGAAGAAAGCCCATCGTCTGGGCGCCCGAGTCGCCGAGAAAAAACTTATTCGCCAACCCGTTCCAAAAATACAGCCCCACACTGAGTCCAAGCAGGGATGCTGCCCAAAAGGCAAGCGTGGGCTGAGTGAGGCTGGTGGCGACCATGAAAAACACGGAGGCGATCGCGCCAAGCCCGGCGACGATCCCGTCCATGCTGTCGATCATATTCAAGGCATTCGTGATCCCGATCAGCCAGAACAGGGTGATAAAGATGTTCAACATCTCCGCAACCATGGGAGACATGCCGTCTGCGCCGAACAACACCGTCATGAAGCGAACTTGCACGCCGGATAAGATCAGGAGGAACGCGGCGATCAATTGCCCCGCCAATTTCGGTCCAGCCGAAAGCCCTTTGGCATCGTCCCATAATCCAAAGATGAAAATGATCAATGCCCCGATCAACACGACCAGAATATCACGGTCTAAATGCCCACGAAAAAAGACCGCCATGACCGCCAATGTGGCAACCATCAACAGTCCACCCGCCAACGGCATGGGGCGGGCATGTTTTTTATGCGGCGCAGACCCGGGAACGTCCATGATCTTCATGCGCTTCGCGAGAAGCGCCATTGGATTTCCCAAACCCATGCTAATTAGAAAGCTGAACACAAAAGCGAAAATTGGATTTTCCATACCGACCGTGTCGTAATGAAATGCGTGATCTGTCGGATAGTTTATCAGAAATCGGCTATTCCCCCGCCTCAATCGAATCCCGGCACCGGATCAGGAGGGTTTGCGGGTGCCCACGACCTTATCCCGGCTAAAAAATACGCTGACCATGTTAGCGATCATTTTCGCCAACATCACCAGGTAGTAGAACGGATGGAACCAAAAGGGGTAATCCTGCGCCAAATTCTTTCGATAGTACAGGAAATAAGAGCGGTGCCAGTGGTAAACCCCAAAATAAGGGTTGACGTTCGAACCGCCGCGTCCGCCGAGGTGAACCACCTGCGCCAGAGGGACGAAATACACCTTCCAACCGGCTTTGCGCGCCTGAAAACAGTAGTCCGTATCTTCCTGGTAGGCGAAGTAGATCTCGTCCAGATACCCGATCTGCTCCACGACCTCGCGCCGGATCACCATGCACGAACCGGACACCGCCTTGACCTCGTTGACCTTTTCATTGTCAATGTGATTCAACAAGTATCCCGTAAAACGCGTATCGTTCGGGAAACGGCTGGCAAGCCCCAGAAAATAGGCAAAGACTTCACCCGGGCGGGCTTCCCCGCGGCGGCATTGCAGTTGAAGAGAGCCGTCTTTATTCATGACCTTGGGGACGCAAATCCCAGCCTGCGGGTTTTCCTGCATGAATTGGATCAGCCGGGGCAGTGCTCGGTCCTGCACCATCGCATCGGGATTCAGGAGGACATAGTACTTCCCATCGAGGCTTTTCAACCCCTGATTGACCGCCCGCGAGTACCCAAAATTCTCGTCGTTCAAGATCAACCTCACCGCCGGGAAATTCTCCTGGATCGCATCCACAGTGCCATCGTGCGAATCATTATCCACTACGACGACATCCAGGTCGAATCCCTGAGTCTGTTCATAGAGCGAGGTAAGGCAGTCTAAGATCACGTCCCTTGAACTGCGAGTGACAATGCAAATGGCGAGATCGTTCATTTTGTCTGGTTTCCTTGCCGCCTTCGTTGGCGAGATGCCCAATATGGATCCAACAAGCCTTTGCTCATGAAATGACTTACTTCCTTTACGGAAACCTTTCGTAATGTCTGCACATCCTTACGCTTTTTCATTACCGAAGGTATTCCCTTAATTGCATCTATTTTTGCTTTGAAGATCGCCCGTCCCTTTCCCTTGAAAATAAACGAAACCAGAAAGAACAGGTTCATAGCAAGATGCAGAGGAAGATAAAGCCAAAATAATAACCCAGGCATGTCTTTGAAAAATGCCCACACAAGGTTTCGATGCCCATAATATACGACAAAATCGCTGAGCTTTCCTGTGCTGGCAGAGCCAACATGATGTACAACGGCTTCCGGGACGTATAAACAACGCCCACCTGCAAGTCGAAGTCGAAAACTTAAATCCACATCTTCAAAATAGGAGAAGTAATCTTCGTCAAATCCGCCTGCGCTGAGGAAATCTTCTCGACGATACATGGCGGCAGCAGCACAAGCACCAAAGACTTCCTCTTGCTGGAGCCCATATTCGTTTTGAACGTGATTATAGTATCGTCTCCATGCCAGGCCGCTGATATGGTATTCATCCCCGGCCCCATCCAAGAGATGCTGCGCGTTATATTGGATCTGCCGCGAGGAAAAGAAGTTGAATTCGGGATTTTCTTCCGCCGCCGTGATCAGCTGCTCCAACCAATCCGGTTCCGGGTAGGCATCGGCATTGAGAAGGATGATCCATTTTCCGCTGGCAAGATGCGCGCCGAGATTGTTTGCAACAGCAAAGCCGAGGTTGGTCTCTAATTTTTTTACAACAATTGAGATGTCAGTCCACTTATCTTTCAAGCCATCTACTGAATCATCTGTTGAATTGTTATCAACAAGAATTACATTAAAATCTTTAAAAGACTGATTTGAAAGAGCTCTTAAACAAATCGGCAAATACCTGCCACTATTCCAGGAAAGAATGATTATCGAAACAGTTGAAGACACTATTTAAGATCCATCATATTTTTTGCTGCTATAAAGCGGACGTCTTCCATTGCTTCCCGGGTCGCACGAAGATAGGCGTACCCATATCTTCGATCCGGCTCCAAATACGCGCTTTCCCCCCATTCGTTCCAGGCATTAATGAAAACAAATGGAGCATCCAGTCCGGGGTTGTTGCTTGTTTCAGCCAGTACGTCCACCAGCCATTCCTTATATAGGGCTGGGCTGGAACCGTGGAAGATCATCGGGGCGTTATCACGGCGTGGGGTATTATCCCACATGGGCATGACTGCCCGATGAAGTTTATTTGCTTGAAAATTCAGGTATTTTTTGTTCATCACCAGATCCGCATAATCGAAAACAGAGCCGGTGAAATCCTCGCGCATGAATTCGAACTCACGAGTTATGTTCCGGCAGTATTTAAAGACCGTTCCCGGATGGAATTCACTCTGTGCATCGAAACCAAGCCCCAAGAGGTCTACATCGAACGTATTCTCTTTTACTCCGATAATATATGGGTTCCCAACCCCCGCCTCCTGCAGACGGAAGCGCCAGGAGGAAATAACTCTTTGGCAGTCTGGAACAAGGGATGGGCGATAGATAATAAGCAGCGGGCGCTCTGAAACGCGAATGTATCGTCCATCTTTCATATAGTGGATGACACTTTCAATAAACGCTTCATAACTTTTCACGGTCTCGCTTTGTTGTATCAGAATCTCGCCGCTATTGCCGTCAAACCGACGTGTCCATGACTCGTTTGCCCAACACAGGCAAAAGGGAAAGTCGATCTGCGGATCGTTCAGAAACGCATCAAGGGGTTGATCCAGCAGGCGTTTGCCATCGAACCAATAATAGTAATAGGCAAAGCCGTAAATCCCATGATCCTTTGCCAATTCAACCTGACGAGCAATATTCTCCATAAGACGGAGGTCATAAAATCCCAACTCGCCGGGCAGACGCGGCTGGTAATGTCCCACATATTGAGGTACAGCCCTAGAGACGTTGTTCCATTCCGTCACTCCACGCCCCCACCATGCATCGTTCTCAGGGGTTGGATGAAATTGGGGCAGGTAATACGCCAGAAGCATGGGCTCATCTGGCTGTCTTTTATAGGCATCTGCAGAGAGACCCACATAATCATCCGACCTTCCGGGAATGGAAAGCACCTGACGCGCATATTCTCTTATCTGCCTATTGCTTATAAAAGCAAGCTTCGGATGGCGCTCACTTTTTTCCTTTGTCTGATAATCCACGCGCCTCGGACGGAATATCCGATAGCTAGACGCGAGTACCTTCCTGTAAATCTGGCGCAGTTGACGATAAACCCAGTTCATACATTAATTCCGGTCATTCTCAACATTTCCCTTGTTTTCTCTTTCCATGAATTTGCGTTCGCTTCGCGCTCCAGTATCTTTAAATATGCTGGGTCGGAAGCGGATCGTTCAGCACGGAGCAGCAATTGCATAAATTCCACATTGTTCTTTGCGACCAGGCAGGATCGATATTTCCGGCATTCGCGCAAATCGGTTGTGACGATCGGTTTTTGAGCAGCCATATATTCAAAGATCTTAACCGGTGAAACCGCTTCGGTCATGTATGATTTCCTGAACGGCAGGATCGTAATATCATAGTACACTGCATAACGGTTCAGTTCAAAATATGACTTACCGCCAAGAAAATAGACCCGTGGATGCGCTTTCAATCCGCTTTGAATGAACGAGTCATCATGTTCATGACCGATCAACAGTAAATTATAACGGCCATCATCCGCAATCATCCGCAGCAGTTCAAAGTCCACCCACTTTGCCAGCGTTCCATGATAGGCAACAACCGATTTGCCATCCAGAACAGGTTGGAGATCCGCGGGAGGATTCGCCCTGGGAACCCGCCAATGATCAACATCCACGCCATTGGTGCTTAAGATAAAATTCTTCGATCGGTGCATCCGAACCTTCTCGTACAATTGATCGGATGTGGCAACGATATAAACAGCTTCATTTTTCAAAATCGCCTCATGCCTGCGGCGCACCATATCCGGAACGGGACCGACGATCTCGGGGCTGAGCTCATCAATATATTCATAAACGACCTTAAAAC
Organism: uncultured Anaerolinea sp.; assembly: GCA_964372045.1. Taxonomy (GTDB): domain Bacteria; phylum Chloroflexota; class Anaerolineae; order Anaerolineales; family Villigracilaceae; genus Villigracilis. The sequence goes on along the minus strand of CAYJPO010000016.1, from coordinate 19,700 downwards.
CATTCTGCATTGCGGTTTCAATATCTTCAAGTGTGGTGCCCAGATCGACTGATTCGATTCGCATGAGGCGCGGCTGAGTTGAATTGGCAAGCTTCGCAAACACGCGTCTTAACACTTTTTTGTCTGTCCCGTCGAAAACAAAAAGATCCTTCACCGGCTGTTTGTAAACGTACATATCCTTGTCTAACGGAGGAAAGCCTCCATAGAGTGCCAATCCACCCAACTTCGTGGACTCGAGTGAAATTTGTTGAAAACGCTGAAACCATTTCGTACTCCAACCCCAAGGAGCCGGGAAGTAATCAATAAAGCCTTGATGCTCTGCAATAATTTTTTCCAAATGATCCAACATCTGTTGATGCCTTTGCCGAAAAATGATCTTATGGACGACACGCGCACCAACTTCCCAAAACACTGCAACAGCTCTCGCGAATGCACCGAATAGACCATGCCTGCGAACAGCCTCACGTGTGCGATGAAAAAATCCGACTATGCGCTGGGGCAGTTTTTTAAACAGCTTTTCACCCAGCCCACCCGGTGACAGCAAACGCGCTCGGATCTTCCGAGACCTTTCAGCCAGATACCAGGGTTTGCCGTTCAATACCGCTTTCAACTTGTATTCAAAAGAAGACTTAAGGCGAGTCTCTTTCTCTGCAAGTTGCCCCGTCTGCTTGAGGGCAAATTCGCGCAACAGCTCGACTTCGACGGTTTGGGTGGTGGGACGAGTTCCCTTACCCATTTTCTGCAACAACAGGCGGTTCATCTTTTGCAGAACTAGCTTTGATGATGCAACATGCGCGGTAAGTTTTCTTTTAACCGCATCCGGCTTCGCCCAAACCTGGTTCATCAACTGAAATATTTTCTCTACTGACGCTTCATTGAGATCAAGTGCGTAGTGACCAAGACCCAGTGAAGCCATGAAACCTGAAACTTTGGGGTCGTATGCCAATGCCACAGCCGGGACGCCTGCACCCGCCGCAAAGATCAGAGAGTGTAGACGCATTCCCACAACCAGCGTACAACTGGAGAGCAGCCCTTTGACAATCTCCGGTGAATGGACGGTTGACAATATATGTGCCCGATCCTGGTGCCGCATCTGCGAGAGCACTCCCTGAGCAGCAGCGGCGTCGTCTTCCAACGCGTCAGTTTCCTTTTGAAATGGGATGAAGATCACTCGGGCATTCTGGGTTTCAAGGAATTTATCTAATGCGGCAGCCACCTCGAATTTCCATTTTCCATCCCCCCACTCACGAATACACACACCCAGGACAGGTTGTTCGCCAAGCTTTGCGCCCGCTTTGCGGAAGATCTCAAAGGTGAAGTCGCGATTGGGAGCAAGATACAGCCCAGGATCCGGTGCGATGCGAATCCGGCTGGCAGGGACGCCGATAGAAATAAGGAGCTTCCTGGATTCTTCATCCCGCACTGCAGCGATATCAGCAAGTTCAAATGTCAGGCGTGTCAGACGTTTGCCTTCTTCAGTAAGGAGCTGACCGACACCAACAGAATGGATGATGAACGGTTTGTTGAACATCGCCGCCAGAATACCGATGGAATTATAGTAGGCAATACCCCAGTGACCTTCAGTTAATTGCGTATCCACTGGTACGCCCCAGTAATCTACAAAGACGCCACCACCGCCGATCATGATCAGGTCACTATTGCGTGCGGCATCCATCAGGGCGTGGATGTCTTTCCAGTAAACAGCGCGGACGTGATGTTCTGGTGCAGTTGTATGCGGATTGGCAGAGGCGACCACGATCTCAAGGTCGTTTCGTTGACTGCGCAGGTCGGCAAGGATGGACGTCAGAATGGCTTCATCACCTGTGTTACCGAACCCGTAATGTCCTGCAATGAGAATGCTTCCTTTTGATGAAATTTTCACTTAGCACAATACCTGTTGAGTTATTATTTTTCTAACGAACCCGGCTCATAAAATTTTATGTTTATTTTATTATGAAATGACCACAACTGAGACAGTGTAAACCGTCCTCAAGACCATACATGTTGTTCGAGCAAGATGGGCAAAACTGAGTGGTCTGGTATTGTTTGGTATCTGAACTCCCAAGAACAATATCCCAATGTTGTTCCCAAGCAAGCGCAACTTCCCGCCATTCTAACGTGGAATTTATCGCATTTTTCCGAATTTCTTCCAGTTGAGTTCGGTCCTGCTGCAATTGATGAATTAATGCAGCAACATGCTGCTGCGTAGATGCATCCGTCGGATCGCCATTTACAAGGAACCCATTTTTACCGTGTTGAATAAGCTCAGGAAATGCACCAACTGCACTCACGATTGGGACACAACCAGCAGTCATGGTTTCAATCAGACTTAACCCAAACCCTTCACGAATTGTTTGAAGAAAAAGACTGAATCCGCCTGTGAGCAACAATTGAGCTAATTTTTTTTGAGGTACAGAGCCGTAGTTTCTTACTCCTGCTTCGATTTTAACCCTCCTGATTTTTCCACCCCACAACTTTTCATCGCCAAAAATTGCCAATCGATACCTTGGATCAAATTTTCTTAATAACCGAAACACCTGCAAAGTTGTATCTCTGCCCTTGATAGGATTCCCAACATATACCAGTTGAAAGTTGTTGCGCGACCTTAATAGGTTATGCCAATGGCTTCTTTGATAAAACGATTTGTTCACTCCGTGGTAAGACACGAAGGATCTATCTTTAAGATCGACGCCCCATTCTGTCTCGACTACATCTTTAATAAAATTACTGATCAGATAAAACTTATCAGGTCTTACTTCCTGAATTCCATGCACTTTGGGAACGCCATGCACAATCAGTATTGTAAGTTTTACTGAAACATCCAATTCAAGCACAGGGGATATATCCAGCTTATCTCCTGAAGTTGTTAAGACCAAAACATCAGCTTTAATTTTTTTGACCTGGTCTAACGGAACATAATTCACGTCAAGATGAACTTCCCCGCGCGTGCAATTACAAATCAACTCAACTTCATGCCCAAGACTTGCAAGCGCTTGAGCAAGTCGAATACGCGCAACTACCCCCCCGCCCACTCCACGTTTATCCGGCTGCCGACCAGCATCATATAGGATGTGACGGTCTGGGCAATAAAATGCAACACGGTATTTCATTTTCAAATTGACCTATGGATCATATTTCAGCGATCGCGTTTCAAGAATTTTCGATTTCCTGAAAAAATAAACGAAAACATCCCGGGTAAAAATGCGCGTAAAAAAATCTTTACCACATACAGTTTTTCAGGAAAATATATGTAATATGCCAAATAAGCAAAACTTCCTCGTAAATATTCCCTGGCTTTTGAAATATTGTTCTGATCACAATGTAGATTTGCTATGTGAAAGTAATTATTAATAATCACGATACCCAATTCTTTTTTAGGTACATCTGGAATGTGTGAATAAACAAATTCCCTTGCCATTAATGCGTATTCAAGTTTTTTCAAAAAGCCCAAATTGGAAAAGGCACTGGATGAATGAACCCTATACCGCGCCATAATTTCATCGACATAGCCGATCTTTCCTTTTTTTGCATACATCATAGAAAGAGGCCAGTCCTCAATTCTTAAATCAAAATATTCCTTGGGAATTTCTTCTATTCGAACATTTCGATACATAAGCGAACAGGCAGGGATATAGTTGTCTTTAATCAAATCCACCATTTCTGTAATGGCTGGTATTTCATAATCGGGAAACACGCCTCGAACAATTCCGGTTTCCTGAACAAATACTTCGACAGTATGAAAACAGATCGTACACTCAGGATGCGTTTCGAAAAACTCTACCTGCCTTTGTAATTTGAGAGGAGATGACCAGATATCATCTCCACCCAGAATAGCAATATATTTCCCTTGACACTGATCCATCGTTCGAATCAAATTTCGATTGGTACCTACATTCTCCGGAGAACGAAGCACTCGAATGATCTGCGGATGCTCTCTTTCCAGTTCAAGCACAATACTTAGAGTATCATCCGTAGAGCAATCTTCGCCGATCAGTATTTCAAATGGGAAGTCGGTTTTTTGTGAAAGTATGCTTTCGATTGCTTGTCTAATATATTTTTCATGATTATATGCCAGTACACATATGCTTACTAAAGGAATTGTTGATTTAGTCATTTCTAATTTCTATTTTTAACGGGACATTTATAGATTCGATCACCGCTTCCAAACTTCCTTGAAAACCGATTCCATTTGTATTAAGGATAGAGAAAGAGGGGGCATCCTTGCAACACTTCGAAATAATCGAGAATCAGAACGGAATGTTGAGGAAAGATAACCAAAATGCTCGACAAAATAGCATGAGTAGCCGCACCCAATTTGACATGATTGCTACCGTTTGAGTTACTCGGCTTTTAGCACTCTCGGTGTGTAACATCAGTAAATAACGAACGCATGAAGCCTTCCGTTTGGCGATTCGTGAGATGGAAGACTTCTTTCACCATCAGCATGACAATATGGCTCGGTCGCTGTAATCAAACTGACTGCCGCATTGTTTTTCGCCTGTGTACCGCCATTTCTTTTCAAAATCGTCCGTTAGCTAGAAGATGATCGAGATGCGTTGCACCAACGGGTTATCATTATCTGACCAGTTTTTAACACAGTACAATGCTAACCATTGGGTGATGGTAATCAGCTCTTTCTTTCCATTAAATACAAACACCGCTCAGAATCGTAAATTGATTTTTTTTCATGTATAGTAAACCGTTTTTTAAATGCCTCTTCAAATTCATTCTGTGTATAGTGCGAAAAAATATCCAATCGGCTATATAACAATTTCTGAACCTGAGAATCAGATTTTGGGATAAATTCAATAATGAGCCAATACCCCAAATCATAAAAAAGGTCCGCCAAATACTGGAGTGGCACATTGTTGGAGATAGCTAAGTGATGAATAATAGCCAAGGCAAATACCATGTCCGCAGGTCCCCTATCAAAAACAGAGTCACGTTCCTGATTATGCCATCCCAGTGCAGGGCTAGGATTGGCAAGATCTAGCACCAGAGGTATTAGACTTTCCTCTTTAAGCGATTTGATTTGCCTGTAGTTTTTCTCAACTGCAGTCGGGTCAATATCGAAAGCGGCCGTGACAATATTTTTATCACTCGCAAGACGGCTAAATGTCCCATCATTTGCCCCCATATCCCACACAGACTTTGGGGAGACCCTTTCTATCCATAAGGTAACCAGTTCTTTTTTGTGCTCAAAAGATTTATTGCTATAATTTGTATCACTATAATAATTAGCCCATTCCGTTCCTCCCAATTTCCATTCCATTTTTTTAATAGTGGATTCAAGGTTCTCGGTCAATGCTAAAACAGCTTCCCTGTCCATCTGACTCAAGGAAGATTGAGGCATATTTGCGCTTGGACTGGCATATTTTTGCTGCGCCTGGGCATGAATGTGAATGTGGGTCAGCAAGCCAAATTGGAAACGGGTGTGGACAGGCAATAAACGCGAAACCAGATCGAGCGGAATACCGTCAATATATATCCGCATAAGCTGGTTTAGGCGTACATCCGTATGCGCCATAAGAGCCAAAGGAGCTAGAAAGTGCTGGCAGAACTGGCGGTATGCCACCCAGGGTTTCCCTTCAACATACTTTTCAAAGGAAAGTGTGTCAATAAGCACAGGACGCCCACGGTAAATTTGGATGTTATATGCGCTAGCGTCCTTTAAGGACATGCCATGTTTGAGCGCTATTTTTTGTATTTTAAGCGTCGTCAGAGCAGCATCTTTAAAGAACAAAAATGGCCATTCATATGGATAAGAAACAAAAGGAATGAATTCCGGTTGAACGATCTTAAATGCCAGATCAGGTTCGGCAGGAGCGACATCGCTTTCGCAGTGGGGAATAAGCAGACCGCTTTTTATCAATTTATCATATAACCCGGAATCCATGAGTTGCTGGTAATCAAGGGCATATGAATGATTAATTTGGCGAAACAACTTGCCTTCCTTCCTGAAAAGAAAGCCGCTCGGATCGCGAAACGAAGCACTTAGTTGATAATTATTGTTCATTCTTCTGAATCTGTATCATCGTCATCAATGGTCTTTTTGCCAAAGAACTTTTTAATCTTACTCCATTGGGAACGAATCAATACTCCTAACCCAAGGATAGTAGCAATAATCAATTGAATGATAATCGAGCCGGAACCAGGGTCAAGATACATAGAGGGGGCGAGAATGGGCGAAAACAACATGAGATACTCCTTGAATATTTTAGAAAACAATGTATTACTATTATAATAGATATGTGACGAAATAAAGCATGACCGCCATATATAGGGCATTTCCTTTACACCAAAAATCTAATAGAATATTAGCATTAAGCCTACACTGTCATTGTTGTATAAATGATATAGTTATTTATTTGATCCTGCCTGATCTGTTTTGAACGCTCACTTAATTACCCCCAATAAAAAGAGGTTCACCGCTGTTAATCCCACCTTCTATAACTCCATCTACAACCTTTGCTTCACTAATGGAAGAAGTATCAAGCGTCACGGGTTCAACTTTTGCCTCTAGAAGTTTTTGATCTTGAAAGATGTAGGCGAAAATTGCAGGAAACAAATCTTGTATAACAGTAATATCGTCGTATTTTTCAAAATCTTGAGTTGGCCATCTGATAGCTAGGAAGCTACCAAATCTATCTTGAATATCAAGCCGGTTTATCTCCGAAATGTCGTAAGGTGGATATGATGTGCCTTCCACCCAAGCAGATCCAGTCCCATAGCAATTTTTCGTTAGGTATGGTCCGTGGTCGCCCGCGACAATTATGATCGCGTTTGGGTCATTCTCAAGTAATAGATCAAGATCCTCTTTCATCATAAGATTAGCTTCATTCAAACGATCTTCAAATATCTCGATATCCCGATTATCGGGTAAACATTGCCCGGAGTTCTGGCTATGCCCTGGAACCAATGCATGCGTATACAGAAATTTTGGATATTCTGTTTTTTCGGAAAAGATTTTGGCTTTCTCTTCACTAAACAATTGTCTAGTCACCTCAGAATAGCCAATATCAAACTGAAACTCTCCCATCATAACACCTGTGATCAAATCATTTACTGGGGATGTGACGTTGGGAACCGAATAGTCGTAACCGGGTCTATATCCTCGAAAACAAAACACAAAAGGGAATATTGCGTGCGTCTTATAACCATATTCTTTCAATAGGTTTTGAGCTATGCCATCTCCGGCACAACCTTTTTGGCGCTCGCCATAAAACTCAGTTGATGCATTGAGAACTCTGCTCATCGTGCCAACCGAATCACTTGCAAGTGAATAGTTTTGTCGATATATTTTAAATCCCAGTCCTTCCAAATACTGTTCTTGTGCCTGATTATCAATTCCATAAGAAAGCATCGTTTCATTAACCACATACGCATCGTAAATAAGGATGTAAATATTTGGGGTAGTCTTGGGTTTGCTCAAATGAACTAGTGTTAAAAGTTTATTGTCCGTTTCTGCTGAAGCAGATTCAGATGAATATTTGGTTGTTCTTAAAAGTTGAGTAATGCAAGTGGTCAAAAACATAATCACGATTAGATTATACAAAATTTTTTGTTTTTTATTATAAAAAAACAGCAAGCTCAAAAAAAATATACCGGCAAAAATAGTAAGCTGAATTATTAAACTACCTTCCTCATACCAAGAAAATTGCCAACTTAATGACGCCATATTAGTGACCAAAAACGTAAAAGCCAACCCTAACAACATCAATACTTGACTGGAAGCAATTCTCTTAAGAAGTGCTGGAACAATGAAAACAATAAAAGCAGCAAAGACTGTAAAAACAACAAACGTATAAATTGCTTCTAAAGGAGTGAGGTATTGACGATTACTTAGAATGTATTGCGTTACTGGGGTCAACGGTAGTAATAAGAGGATAAGAGTATCTAAGGAAAACTTTCTTTCCGATTTTTCGAACAAAAAAAAATGGGCTTTTCTCATTCCTAAACTGACAAAAAAAACGAGACTCAACACACTAGCAGCCCCAAATGTGTATTTCCCACTTTGAGTTGCAAAGACATTATTTACCCCCGCCGGAAGAAACCGTGAGAGAGAAAAAAAATAAAAGGTCAAAACCCATAAAGGAGCAACAAGATAAGAGAAAAAACGCTCAGTTTTCTTTTCACTCATTGATAAAGATTTAATAAACTTACTGATATTTTCAAACATGTTCCCTCACATTTACGGAGTATTTTACGTACAGTATCTGGTGATCAAATATAAGTATCCTGTAATATGAACCAGGAATAAAAGTGAAACGAGAATAAAAAAATGGTTAATTTAGATTATTAACGCAAGTTGCTACCTTGAGATCATAGTCAAGTTCTTTGCCACAGATTACGCGAATTTTTTATGTATATTCGCGAAAACCTGCGAAATCCGCAGCTAGTGGTTTTGTCTTTTCCCTTTTTTTGTAGATGGTAACTTGGGTTAATTAATTATTATTTTATCACAGGGACCTAAATTCTTGAATCATCCTTACTACATACTCTGCCTTGTCTAGGCTCAGGTGAGGACCCATGGGCAAACTTAGTTCTGAGGATGCGATGTCTTCGGTAATGGGGAAGGCACCTTTTGCGAGTCTCATTTCGGCGTAGGCTTCGGAGAGATGAGGAGGAATTGGGTAGTGGATCAGTGTTCCGATACCCTTGCTCTTTAGGAATTGCTGAAGGTCATCACGGCGCGGAGTTTGTACGACGAAAATATGCCAGACGGGGGTGATCCCAGCAGGGACGTGAGGCAATATGAGATCCGGCAGACCAGCCAGATGGTCAAGGTAATAGGCGGCGATCTTTTGGCGGCGTTCGTTCCATTCATTAAGGTGGGGCAGTTTGGCGCGCAGGAAGGCGGCTTGCATTTCATCCAGCCTTGAGTTGAAGCCTTTGACCTCATGCTGATATTTTAATTTTGAACCATAATTACGAAGCATGCGAACATTTTCGGCTAGTTCGTCATCATTTGTGACGATGGCGCCTGCGTCACCCAATGCGCCGAGGTTTTTTCCCGGGTAAAAGCTGAAGCTTGCTGAGTGACTCAGACTGCCACTCAGCCGTCCCTTATAAAGAGAGCCGTGTGCCTGAGCGGCATCTTCGATCACTTTTAGGTTATATTTTTCAGCGACCTTCAGGATGGGATCCATATCAGCAGGCTGACCGTAAAGGTGGACTGGCATGATGGCTTTTGTTTTCTTTGTGATCGCGGCTTCCACCAAGTTAGGGTCGAGGTTATAGGTACGCGCATCCGGCTCGACCGGGATCGGCGTTGCTCCCGAGTAGGATACTGCCAGCCAGGTGGCGATGTATGTATTGGCGGGGACGATAACTTCATGACCATCCCCAATTCCATAGGCGCGCAGGATGAGGTGCAGGGCTTCGAGCCCATTTCCGAGGCCGATGCAGTGTTTTACTCCACAATAGGCGGCGAACTCCTGCTCGAAGGCTTTCACTTCTGTACCTAAAATGAACCAGCCGGATGCCATCACCCTTTGGTAGGCGGAATCCAATTCGCTTTTTAATTCGTGGTATGGGGCGTTAAGATCGAGAAAGGGGACATTCATTTCTTTTGCACTCCTATTGCTTGTAAAAAATCTTCATATTCGCGAAAGTAATCGCTTTCGGTATAAAACTGAGAGACGATGGAGAGGCATACCGACCCGGAAGAGAAATTCTCGAGCACTCGCCAGGTGAGGGGATAAATATACAGACCCCAGTAGGGGCGGTCGAGGCGGATGCGTGTTTGTTCTCTTCCATCATCCAGCAGCACATCGAAACTGCCAGAGATGGCGACAAGGACCTGTTGGAGTTCCTTGTGGGCATGCCCGGCGCGGGTTTCTCCGCCGGGAATATCATACAGGTAGTAGACCCGCTTAATCTCAAAAGGGATATGGCGATTACTTTCGACAAAGGTTAAATTCCCTCGCGGGTCGTGGATCTTGGGAAAATCGATCTTGCGGCAATCGGCTATGGACATGTAATTCCCTCAGGGGGTAATGAAAATCTTATCATAAATCGGAATTCTTAATCTTGGTAGCAGCCCTTTTTTATGCGCTGACAACACAGGGCAGACTAATCTTCAAGGAAATCCCATTACACAAACAGCTTTTCCACAGGTGATGCGCCTGTGAAACCTATGTACAACAGGAAGGCGATCATGGTTTACGAAACCGCTCTTTAGGTTAACCCTATTTTTGGGGCTGCGCCATGCGATTTTGCGGGGTTCCCGTACCACAGCTCTCCGGCGGGGACATCTTTCGTGACGACACTGCCTGCCCCGATCATGGCGTATTCACCTATGGTGATACCGCCGAGAATGGTGGCATTGGCTCCAATGGAAGCCCCTTTTTTTATCGTTATCCTCCCCACTTCAAAGGAGTAATCCTTTGCGCGGGGGTATTTGTCATTTGTGAATACGGCGGCGGGACCGATCTGAACGTTATCTTCTATTGTAATGCCGTCCCATAAATATACGCCGCACTTCACGGTGACATTATTCCCGATAACGACATCATTTTCGATAAAGCAGTGGGCATTGATGTTGCAGTTGGAGCCTATTTTTGCCCCTGCCAATACAATTGAGTATTGCCAAATTCTGGTTTCCTCTCCAATAACTTGGGTTTGCACTTCTGCTTTTTCGTGGATGAATGGTTTATTTTGATTAGACATGTCATTTTTTCCTTTAGAAAGCTTTGAAGAAAGCCTTGGTTTTAAAAGGTAATCTCTGTTCTCGATTTTTTATCCAGATCACTGTAATCCCCTAGACCTAAATTAACATCCAAAAAACGATCTGTAACATAAGTTGCATTTATTTTTAAGAAGAAATTGCAAATCGTTTATCGGAATTGAAGCCTTACCATTAACTCCCCTTGAATAGTGCCAGCAATTTATCCTTCAGTTGATGGATCGAGTTCATATTCCTGATCTCATAGGATATGGTTTAAATTTTGAAGGATATCCGCCGTAACTTGAGCGGCATTCCCATAGTAAGGGGCAAAGTAAATCTCCCGAAGCTGAGCGCGGACTTGCTTTTGGTCTTCCCAGACTTTCGGGTCGGACAAAAGATCAGGCAATTTCTCTCCATTTTCTGGATCAATATTGATAATTGACTGGCGCAGACCGATGTCAGCCGAATCAATACCGGTAAGCTGGTCATTTTCAGGATCAGGCAAGTTAAGCAGAACCAGGTTACGGTCTGTATAGATCGCACCGAAAGCCGTTCCGCCATAATCCGAAAAAATAAAATCTGCCACATAAAACAAATTGGTGTTATCAAAAAGATCATCGACCACAGCATTGAAGTTTTGCTGTTTCAGCAATTCAATATCCTGCACATCTTCTTCGAGCGCAAGAGGGTGCGGCTTAACGATCACATTGTATTGGCTTTTTAATTCGGCGATAATTGCAGCAAAGGTCTTTATTGAAGATAATTCGCCTTTTGTCGGCAGCCAAACAATCGTCTTTTTAGCAGGGTCGCAATTTAATTTCTTGAGCCAAAGGTCCTTATCGATATTCCCCTTAAAAAACTCGTCATAGCGGGGATAGCCAATCTCCAGTTTTTTTGTGTTCTCACAAAAGCCCAATTTTTCAACCTGGTAAGGACCAAAACATAAGATCAGATCGTAAACGCAGTTCCAGTCCGAAAAATTCCAGCGGCTTTTGCCTAATGCGTACATGAAGCGTATATTTTTCAACCCAATTTCCTGAATAATCCAGCGTCCGGAATCACCCTGGGCGATCACATGATTGGACACCAAATACTTAAAAACAAGTTTTTTTAGTTTCACATCATGGATCGAAATATACGAAATATGTAGTTCGTCCAACAAAGAAACGAGGGATAGAGCCTGGTCATATAAAACAACAGCAAATTGGTCCTTGCCCAGTATATTAAATATATTTTTATAGTGATTAAACAATTCCGGGGTATGGATGGTAAATCCAATTTTATTAATTAGAATTCTGCCATCAGACAAACCACCAGGCGGGGTGGCGGTCATTGCATAGGCAAGGATATTGTTCAATGTTTGCACCAGATCGCGATCCCCTTCCATCTCTGCATCTTCGGCTTTTATCTTGAGGATTGCCGCTTCCAAAACGCTGACAAAGTTCAGAGGATCATTCGGCGCTTTGAGTATCTGTTGATAACGAATTTGCAAGCGCGATGCGGCTTGTTCGATCTGGTCTCTCGTATATATAGTTGAATAACCGATAATGGAATGAATTCTTTCAACGATGTCTTGCATAGACGCCTCAACTTGATAAGATTGCAATATGTTTAAGCACTGGGTGTATGATGAAGTACGTCTCGCCGCCATTTTCAGGTTGAGACCGGGATTCCATATTACCATTTTTTACATAATCTTTTAAGACCTTTATCAAAAGATCAGAACGAATAAATGGGTCATACCAAAGGTCAATGGTAGTCCGGTCTGCAGGTGGCGGATAAACTTCGCGCCGAATAATCGGACCGGCGTCGATCGTGTCCGTCATGAAAAACGCTGAAGCGCCGCAATCGTTCTCCTTGAGCAACGAATAATAGATCGTGGTGCTGCCTCCAAAGCCTGGCAAATAACCTGGATGGACATGTAAAAATTTCTTACCGATCGAAAGAATTCCCCGCCGCAGGATAGCGCCGCCAGGTCCGGAGTAAATCAAGATCGATGCCGGGCATTCAGCCACGGCTTGGATTATTTCCGGGTTGTTTGGGTCAATCCACGGCAACACCTGGTAGGGAATGTTGTTTATCTCCAAATAATTACGGACCGATATTGTAAGACTGAAATCATCCTCTCCGCGAAGCGCTGTTGGCTGGTGCAAGCCATGTTCTACGGCAACGCTTTCCGGTGTTTTTTTAGTCAAATCTTCCATTAATAGGACCACTGAAGGAAGGAGTTGATACTTAACCATCTGCTGCAAGTACAACCGCGTACGATTCGACTCAACCGCCAGCATTCCAATATCAGGCAGGATCATAATGTCACCCCTTTGGCAGTCATGATCTGCTGGACCATGAACCTTTCCTTGTGAATGGCAAGAATCGTTGTCAAAAGAGTTTCTGACGCTGTTGTTTCTTTACTTTTTGAGCAAAGAAGATCATTCAGTTTAAGGACGGCGTTTAGCATTTTCAAATTTCCTGTCCATTCGTATTCATAAAGTAATGCCAGGGAGAGCAGCGCATAATTAAGTTGACTGCTGTAATCGTCACTTGCCGCCTTCATCGAAGGGAGATAGATCGAATAAAGTTTTTTACTAACCTCAAAACGCTTAAGAAAGCGATTCAGCCAAAGCAAATATATGTCCCGGCTTGATTGCTCCTGTTCAGCAGCGGTTTGAAGCAAAGTTTTCAAGACCGGTTCAGTATAAATGTTCGCAGCGGAATCTAATTCCACAACTGACTGTCGAGCGGACAAAATTTCTTTTTCATCGAACAAAGAAAAAAGCCGGGTATGACCCAACTGTATATCTTTTGAGAGTAAGCTGCCAGACCTTTCAATAATATCCTTCCAGTCCTGCAGCCACAATACATCAGAGGGGTTCATTTCCTTCAGCGCAGCCACATATTTTTTTTCAAAAGCAGCGACATACTCAGCACGTTGTTCCAAATATTCTTTCAGGAACGTGTTGCCATGATAGACACTATACATGTAGTATTCAGGGAGGTCAAGCAGATCACGTTGTGCGTATGGATAAATGGCATTACTTGTCATTGGCTCCACCTTCCCAGGGAATGGCATTAAGAATTTGCCGCGCAAGAGGTTCAAGTGAAGCCAACACGGTATCATTATCAATGATCAGATCAGGATGTTGGGGGGGCGGAAATTCAATATCTAGCCCAACGACATTCTTAATTTCACCAGCCAAAGCACGGCGATACAGCCCCTTGGGGTCACGCTGGACCAGGGTCTCCAAGGACGCACGAACATAAACCTCAAAATAATGAGGAATATTATCGCGATTCCACTTCTGGGTTTCAGGGAAGATGGAAAGGATGCCGCATACCACATCGATCCCCTGCCCATCCAGATACTTGCCAAGACGGCATATTCGCCAGGCATTGTTACGTCGGTCATCCATCGTATAACCGAGATCACCACCCATTATTTCGCGCACGATATCCCCATCCAAAAAGATAACATTTGGGCGTTTGGCTTTTAGGAGTTTGTATACCTCAATGCCAATAGCGGTTTTACCAACGCCCGACATTCCTATCAGCCAGATAATCATTATTTGAACCTAACATTATCTTCATTAATAATCTCGATGGCCTGATTGGCAATTTCAAGATCCTTCAATGAGTCAACTTCAACCCATCCACGATGGACAGGGACGGAATGAATTGGATGCCCTGAATCGATGATCCCCTGAAGCATGTCTGTCATATAAAGCATATTTAGAGGACGTTGTCCGCGCAAGGGGAGACGCTCCGAGGCAGCTTCCTGTTTCGCGTGTTCATAAACCGACCTCCAGATATCCACGCCCTTGCCTTTAAAGGACATTAAACCAATATATTGAGCATTAATCTCACTAATACTTTTAGGTTTTTGCCCAATACTGGTTATTCTCCTTTCAGAATCGAATTGAAGAGTCTCGGCATCATCAAGCACATTATCAAAACGTCTTTCCCAATATTTTTGCCATTCCATATCAACGATCACATTAATAGGTTGATCAGCGGAAAGAAGGCTATCCAACACCGCCTTTTCATAAATAATATCGCCATAGGAGACAATAAATTCATCCTTAAATACTGACTCCGCGCACATTAATGTCTCGACCATGTTGGTTTTATCAAACAGAGGGTTTTCAAAGTAGGTAACTCCGATTCTATCGATAGCTTCCTTTCGATAACCACGAATAACGGCAATATCCGTGATGCCAGCCTGTCGAGCTACCTGAAGCTGCCAATCTAAAATTGATTTTTCTTTTACTTTCACCAGACATTTTGGAATATCATCAGTTAATGGGCGCAGCCTCGTACCTTGTCCGGCTGCCAAAATTATCATGTACATATGAATTAAAATCCTTTCTTCTCAAGCCATGCATTTATCAGATTGAGATCGGCATCCCGGGCTGGGTTTTTTCGTTCCGGGTGCCATTGTATGGCAACAATGGGTAATTCTGGGTGATACAATCCTTCGACCAATCCATCCTGTGAGAAAGCGAAAGCTTCTAATTCAGATGCAAGGGCAGATTTCGTGACAGCTTGTCGATGGTACGAATTCACATTCAACTCATCATTTTTCAACAAACTGCGGAAAGTATCATTCCTGATCTCAACGACATGATTCTTCCCTACATGCGCTTGCGGGCTGCCACAAATATCAGTCAAATCATAGATCAGGGATCCCCCAAAAAAAACGTTCAATTTTTGCAAACCACGACAGACACCTAGAACCGGAATTTTTTGGTCTACTGCCATTTCCAATAATTTGGATTCAGTTTCATCACGCCTTTGAGAACTGCCTACATCATTACCGCCAGTGAAAAGAAAGCCGTCCAAATCCCATTCCTTTACATAATTCTGGATGTTGTTCCCAATATTAGGTAATGCCATCCAATGAATATCAGGGGAAATAAATTGCAGGTAATCCCACCAATCCTGCGCAAGGCAATCACGCGGCTCGTTATAGCCCACGGCATTATCCACTCGCATGGTTATTCCAATCCGACGACTACCCATATAGCGGCCTCACATATCGTTCTTTACAATTCAAAACAATTTTGCCTGATTGCAGCAAACGGGTAAAGGTCTGCTCTCCAACGCCAATTGCAGCGGGTATCCCCAGTTCAGCACAGCGAATGGTCATGTGAGAATTTGCCCCGCCAAATTTTGTGACCAGACCGGCAATCCCTCTGGTAAACACCCAGTCGAAACCGGGATCTGCATTTTCTATAAAGACGATCTGTTCGAACAGATTCTCAGATCCGGCAGAAGTATTGGTTAATAAAGTGATGCCGCCTTCGATAACCTGGAAGGTAACAAAATTTGGTGTTCCGCGATAGAGCGGGGAGACATAAATATCACTGACATCACGAATAATATAACCAAGGTGAACACTGCGGGTCAGGTCATAAGTCTTTCGTCTGGCAGCAACAATGTCTTCAAAGAACATTTCCTTATCTTCAAATACAGAAGCATTTACAGTATCCAGGATTTCATTAAGCGATAGATAGGAAACATCGTCCCGACTTAGCCCGATCTCCTCACCCCACTGGGCAATGTATTCGAGCGCATTGGAAAGGTTGCGAGTGAAGACAAATTTGGATCTTTCACGATTGCTAATTGCCAACGCAGCATACTTAAATAGGTCCTCAGGGGATAAATGGCTCAGCCCATTTTCGTTCAACAATGCTGTAATATCGTGTATTTCCTTCTTTGACAATGAAAAGCTTTCCACATCGGGAGCATCTGTCATTTTTTGAATGTCATGAAAGAGGTTATCACGCTGATCATAGCGCAGGGAAAGAATATCAAAGGTGCCTGGCCGCAGATGTCCATATCTTTCGATAAAGATGGATTTTTCCAAATGACCAGTTAACGCTCTCTGAAAATCAACAGTGAACTTTTTGGCGACAGTATCCAATGAACGTTTAAATGCCTCAAGGCGTTCAGGTGAAAAAGCGCCGCGAATAACGGCCGACCGCAGAAATGTCTCAGCGATAAAGGCATTCCTGGCAATTATAGAAAATGGCAGAGTGCCCAATTGCTGGCATTCACGCAGTAACTTAACTGCATGGTGGAGAGGTGATATTTTTTCAATTGGAGCAAGCTGTATTTGTTCCAAGCGGCTAATATCTGCCAGCGCTTTTCTCAATGACCCATCAGTTGAGAGCGTAATATTGCTGGATGTGAGGTTGTAGAGTTGAGTCTTATATTGTTGATATTGTTCTATCGTCAACACATCACCATATCGGTCTTTGTAGTTTTGCTCAAAACAAAAATCAACCACGGTCTGAGCAACCTGAAATTCAACCTGATCATGAAACTCAGGGTGGTGATCCAGACGATCCAGCCAGGCATCAATCAGACGGTTTTCAATTTCATATTCGAGTCCCGCAGGCAGGAAGGAATTAAAGCTATTTCGGGTATCGATGTACGGATGTCCAGCCAGGACAACCATGATGGTTTCATCGGGCACAGCGCGATACCCCATCTGAAAACGTGCTTCACGCCAGACATGATCTGTTATTAGATAACGGAATAAATGCAGCGCGAGGGGACGCGGGTGCGTCCCGATCAATTCGGCAGGGTTCCAATCAGGCATTTGTCCCAAGATGGTACGTGACCCTGCCAGATTAGGGCGCGGACGAGATCGCTCGAGAAAGAATTCATCGATCTGATAGATACTTTCAACAACTTGCCGTTGTATCTGACGATTCCAATTGCGCTGAACCGTGATCCGCCGCACTTGAAGCAAATAGAGGCTGTCGTCCTTTGTTTTTGCAAATTCAATATCGAGTGGTTCCCGTCCACCACATACTTGTTCGACCTCGCGAGCCATTTCCAGCAATTCGGCAACGCGCTTGGACTTAATGTATACGGGCGCATAATCCCTATAAATAATGACCGTATTGCTGGTCCCCGTACCGCCCGTTACTTGATCCGTCTTACCTGATTCATCATCATAATTGAGAATGTAATATGGCGCACCAGTATCCAGATCATACGTCATGATCACACCGCTCAAGCTGACTTCCTGAAGCATGGGCTGGATCAATATCTGGTCATTTGGGTTGTAAGCATAGGAATGGATAAGCTTTTCAACGACTTCCCGGATTTTAGCCAGGTCGGAGACATCAACATTCAAATATGATTCGTATGCCCCAGCCAATGATTGAGAAAATGTATCCTCATTATAGGCACTGCTACGCACGATAATTTGTCCATCTTTTTGAAAACGTCTTACGATTTCTTTTAAGATGGACTCATGGGCTTCGTGCCAATCTGCGACTTTAAAATAATACATATCCAACACTTGACATTTGCTGATCAAAGGTTGGATACGTTCCAAAGTCTCTGCTTTGGTGCCAAATTGAAATTTTGAATGCTGTAGGATAGTCATATGATTTTATCTATTTTATCAAACAATAAGTCTAGACAAGCCATGTGACTGTCATTCCCAGCTCAATTTCATTAGCGAATTTATGAGGATGTCATTTTAAGATCTCTTCAAGCACAAACCCTGGGTCAATAACATAGTCATCATGCACTGACCAATAATTCGTCAGGTTAAAAAGGCGGTCTCCAGCGATAGTTGTTACATCCAAATTAGCAATAGTGCCCAGGCTCGACCAAAAGTAATAGTTCGTAACCTCATGGTTAGACATTAATATTATCACCTTCGTCCCCGGCGGGCAAAACAGCATATTGGTAAGCGCCGCTCCCGTTGGCGCAACGATCAGGGAAGTCTGTGAAAAAAGCTCGATCTGAGCCTCCAGAGACTCTCCAACCAGATCAACGATCTCAAAACCATGCTCTGATGCCAAACGCTCGATCTCTTCCAAATTTCCAAGGGCTCGCAAGCCTTTCCTGCGGGTTAAGAATAGTTTCCGCCAGGGTTTCTGACCAGGCTGCATATCCTTTTTCAAAAGTTCACTGACTTTGGATATCCACTTATGAGAGAGGACGATGTCAACATCAAAGGCAGGTGGTCCCTCATATCGATCCACAACCTGTGAGAGGGCAGATGGGGCTATCAATTTTTTCACCCGGTATGGAACATCGCGTTCCAAATATATCAGTGGGCGGTTATTTATATTCACCTTATTTAACGCCGACATCAAATTCGGATGCAATCCTTTCGGTATTAAAAGAAGCGCATTCTTAAATAGATCCAGTTCATCCATAAATGGAAGTTTGGGAAGGCACTCTACCAGCCAATGGAAATAATTCATATCGTGCCCGCAGGATAACAGAATACCTTCTTCGATATCCGCTTCACGGCGCAGTTGATATTTATTAAAATTAATCGTAACCGAGTCTTTTTGACGTTGCGTTATAAGGGGTAATTTAATGCCAAAGGCCGGATCATTAAAGTCTACAAGCTCATCATTAAGAACAATATCTTCCCTGGAAACAACTACATTTGAGCCGCCAAAAACAATTGCATCATTAATATATGCAACATATGGCTGCGGACAATTCGCACGACCTTCTTGTAAAGTTCCTGAAAAAAGACCCTTAACGTTTGGGCGTTGCATGTAAACTTGCTCTGCCTTCGCTTCAAAAATAAGATGGTTGCCTTTTTTAGCATAGTCGTACATTCTCATTAACTTAAGGACAAGCGGCTTCAACAGATACCCTGCTGCTTTACCATATTTAAGATAGTGAACCAGTGGGTTGACTCCTGTTTTTTTTACGTCTTTATATGCTTGCATGTACCGATGGCTCGAAAAATCCGGACCTGGATCACGCCCCTCAAGACCTCCCCTAAAATAATAATGAACTACTAACGGGAGTCTCCATGCGGACAGGTCAGGATTCTTTAACTGATACCATTTCCGGTCAAAAAGACCGGATCGATAGATCAAGTACAGATCGGGGACAGCTCTTAATATTTTCATGATTTTATTTACTTGTAAAGTCAGATCGTTTTTCATCATTTCACCCTTTCGAAGCAAATAGTTTCTTTATTCTATTACTAGTAGTCCACTAACTTGAATTTTTTATAATTGTGACAGGATAAAGCCGCTTA
>CAYJPO010000015.1:45159-63381 GCA_964372045.1 uncultured Anaerolinea sp. | reverse complement strand
GCATGGTTTAATGTTAACAGAATTTCCCGCCTTTGGATATCACAAAAAGGTTTCAGTGCGATGGATTCCTCAATATCCAATTTCAGCCTTTTGTACACGGATCTCACGGAACAAGCGGAAGTTTTCCATTCTTTAGATAGAAACCGTGGTCTTCTCTGTGCCTTCCGTGTACAAAAGAAAGAATTCACTCCCCCATCACCCTCAGCAATATACCCGGCGTGACGTATGCCTCGATCACCGCCGCGATGGCGAGTAGGGGAACGACGACACCGATGAAGATCTTAGCCCAGTCCGCCAGCAGCTCGAGCATGACCTCGCCCATGGATTTGCCCGTCTGCGGTGTGACGATGGCAGCGCCGATGTATAGCACCACCGCGCTCCCGATCATCAACGCGGGAAGTTCGAAGATGCCATGCGGCACGACCCCGGCGAGAAAAAGCGGCAAGGGCTGAACGCCGAGCAATTCGAACAGCGCATACAGACCGCCGATCAAGCCGATGTTGACCATGTAAAGCAAAATACCCAGCACGCTGAACGAGAAGATCCCCGCCAAAAAGATGAACGCCACAGCGCGCGTATTGTTCAGGAAAAGAAAGGACGGGTTGAGATGTCCACGCAGACTCGCAAGGTCGGGCATCTCCTCCAGGCTTTGCTCCAACTTCAAGAGGTCAGCTTTTGATGCGTGGGCGAGCGTATCCGCCACGTTATTTATCACCCAGTCATAACTCAGCCACACGCTGACGCCCGCAATGAGCAGGATGAAGAAAACGGCAGGTGTCACCCGTCGAAGCGATGCGCCCAGGATACGCCGATACCAATCACCGAACGATCTTGCCCCACCGATGAAATTCAACCAGAACGTGCGCACCATCCATTTAAAATTGAACGTGTCGATCTCGCGTCCGAGCAAATATTCGCGCTGAAAGTGGGCAATGCCCACTCGGATCAACAACAGCGCGATGATGACAACCCCTGAAACCGCCAGCCAAAGCACCTGCTCATTTCCCCAGAAAAGCATCACCGCCTCGCCCTGCATCAGGATCGCCACCGGAATGACGACGAACGAAGCCAGCAAATTTGCCGCCTTTACAGACGTGGACTGCACCGAGATCACGATCGCCGCGCTGACCATCAAAATGGCATGGGCAGTGGTCAACAGGAACAATTGCAGCATCACGGAAAACGAAGGCAGGTTCAATTCCTGCCGCGAGACCATCAACAAATAGAACCCAATGGATAAATAACTCGCGGTCAACGGCGTCACCGCGCCGACCACCAGCTTGCCGAAATACAACTGCCAATCGTCGAACGGAGCGCTGAGCAGCGGCTCGATAGTCCCGCGTTCCTTCTCCCCCACAAAAGACTCCAGCGCCACCACCAGCGAAACCGTGAGCGGAAAAAATCCGATGATCAAAATGGAGAACGGCACCAACCGGTCGAGGATCAGATCGGCATCGTATTGATTCAGGAAATCCACGGTCTGCTTTGCAAACTCATTCATCAGGAACGGGAACGCCAGCGTCAGGATGATCATCGGCACCAGCACACGCCAATCGCGGAGCTGATCGCGCAATTCGCGCCGCGCCACCAGCCAGACAGGTCTCAATTTATTGAACATAGTCGTGTCCCTTCGCCGTCGCCATCACTTTCAAATACACCTGTTCGAGCGAGCGCGCTTCCTCTTGAAAAGCCATGACCGGGACAGACTGAGCCGATAACGCCTGCAAAATTTGCGGATTCAATTCCCGCGGCGCCTCCACCCGGACCTTTAAACTGGTGCGCGTTTCAGAGACCTTTTCCACACCCTGGGGCAGATCCAACCCGCCAGCGTCCCTCGCCTCAGCAAATCGGACTTCATACTCCGGCGCGCCAAGCACCTCCCGTTTCAACTCATCCAGCGAACCCTGCACCAATATTTTTCCGCGATAGATGATCGCGATCTTATCCGCCAGCGCCTCCACCTCGGTCAAATTATGCGAACAGATGACGATGGTCCGGCTCGAAGATTTGAGCCGCCCGATCTCATCCCGCACCAGCCGCGCAGACTCCGGGTCCATTGCAGAGGTGGGTTCATCCAACAACAGCACACCGGGGTCGTGGATCATCGCGCGGGCAAGCGCAAGTTTTTGACGCATGCCTTTCGAGTATTCACCGATCCGACGTTTTGCCGCCTCGGCAAGACCAAAATATTCCAGTAAATTTTCACTGCGCATCTTCCGCGCAGACGGGGAAAGGCTGTAAACCTGCCCAAAGAAATCGAGATATTCGATGGCGGTCATGCGCATGTACAAGCCATGCTGCTCGGTCAACACACCCACCGCAGCGCGGACATCATGCCCGTTCTTCACCACATCGTACCCGGCGACGCGCGCCCATCCGCGTGTGGGTTGGAGAAGCGCCGTCAACATGCGCACGGTGGTCGTCTTCCCGGCTCCGTTCTGCCCCAACAGCGCAAGGATCTCTCCCGGCTTTACCGAGAGGTTAACACCATCCACTGCCAAAAAATCGTGGAACTGCTTGCTCAAATCCTGGGTTTCGATCATAAGGGTTTCCTTCCAATGATAAAGAAACGGGCAATTCTCATTTTATTACCCGCCCCACCGCTCCCCCTTCACAACAACCTTACAAAACCTGCGCGCGGCGACGCCAGAACAAGACTGCCGCCACGATGAAAAGCACAGCGAAAAATACCTGATTCACGTTCACGCCCCCGACCAACGCCACATCCAGCCGCAGGAATTCGAGCAAAAAACGAACGATGGAATAAAAAGAAAGATAGATCAGGAACAAATGACCTGCGCGCAGTCTGTCAGACATTCGGCGGGAAAGCCAGAGGAGAAGCCCGAAATTCACTAGGCTGAGCGCCGCCTCATACGCATACAGCGGATGATAGAACGCCACCTGCTCATACCCGATCAACCGGCTGGGAGGATCAATGAATACCGCCCACGGCATTTCCGTCGGCAGACCGTAAATTTCTTGGTTGAAGTAATTGCCCACACGCCCGATCGCCTGGGCAAGCGCCAGACCCGGAGCCATCATATCCGCCAGAGTCCAGAATGAAAAACCATAACTGCGAGAGAAAAAATACAAGACGAGAATTCCCGCGATCAACGCGCCGGGCAGACCAAAGCCCCCGATCCAAAGCATCAGCGCATCCAGCGGATGGGAGAGATAGTGCCCGGTCGTCAGCCCCAGCTGCACCGATGAAAGCGGCGGCGTGAAAATATGCCACAGCCGCGCGCCGATCATCCCCCAGATCACCAGCGGCATGAACAGATGATACGCGATGTCCGGGTCATGCCCGCGTTTTTTTAATTCGAGCGCAAAAAACAGCGCGCCGAGGATCACCCCCAGCGCGATCAACAACCCATTCCAACGCAGCGAAAGTGGACCGAGGGTGATGTCTTCCATCACGCCTGAGACGCTTTCTCTTCACGCTGTTTCCGCATCCGTTCATGTCCCTGCACGCGGACGTGCAATATGCGCTGGAACGCCGTGATGTTGCCGAGCACGGCAATGATACAAACCGCGATGAACGGCTGGTTGAACACCAGCAAGGGGATCAAAACCAGATACCTCTCGACGCGCGTCAGGATGCCGACCTTGGCGGTAAACCCCAATCCTTCCGCGCGGGCTTTGACATAAGAAACGAGCACCGACCCGGCAGCGGCGGCAAACGTGACCATCACACCGGGATAATCAGCTTTCGTCAGGAAGAAATACAACAACCCGGCAAATGTGACCAGTTCGGCATAACGGTCGCTGACCGAATCCACGAACCCGCCAAAGTCGCTGGGCTCGCCGCGCAGACGCGCCATCGTCCCATCGAAGGCGTCCACGAGGACGGATGCGAGCAGGATGAATGCGCCCGTGGTCATTTTTCCCATCGCCAGGAAATACGCGCCGACCGCTGTGCCAACCAGCCCCAGCAAGGTGATGGAGTTAGGAGTCAGTCCGATCCGGTTAAGGAACGCGCCGATGGGGTCGAGAATACCTTTGAAGATTTTGCGGAGTCTGTCGGTGAAAGTAGGTTTCATTTGATTTACGATTGTCGATCTACGATTTTGGATTTGCCCCATCCACAAACGCAGGGCTAAATATTTCTACGGATTACGCATCACGCTTCACGCACTTCATCCTTCTTCTCCAAGCTCATCCTCTTCGTTGACGAGCACTTCACGTTCTTTGCCGCCGCCCTGTGACGGACCGACGACACCCATCTCTTCCAACTGGTCGAGCAGGCGCGCGGCACGCGGATACCCGATCCGCAGGCGGCGCTGGAGCATGGAGGCAGAAGCACGCTGATGTTGGCGCACAATGGAGATCGCCTGTTCCACCAAACCATCGTCTTCACCCTCGCCGGGTTCCTGCAACAGCTTCTCCCACGGCGGGGCGTCTTCCACGGCGGCGTCACTGTTCTTCTGCCAATGCGAGATGATGCGTTCGATCTCCATGTCGGTGATGAGCACACCCTGTGCGCGCACGGGGCTGCCGACTTCCGGGTTAAGGAAGAGCATGTCACCGCGCCCAAGCAGGGACTCAGCCCCGGTGTAATCGAGGATGACGCGGCTATCGATGCCCGATGCCACGGCAAACGCCAAACGCGCCGGGAAGTTGGCTTTGATGAGACCCGTTACTACATCGGTGGAAGGACGCTGCGTGGCAACCACGAGGTGAATACCGGTCGCGCGCGCCATCTGCGCCAGGCGGACGAGGTTGTGCTCGGTCTGGTCCGGCGCGGACATCATCAGATCCGCCAGTTCGTCGATCATCACCACGATGCGCGGAAGCGCCTGTCCGTTGGCGGAACGCGATACTTTCTTATTATAAGAAGTCAGGTCGCGGGCATGCGCCGACTCAAGCAGGCGATAGCGGTGTTCCATTTCGACCACCACCCAGCGCAATACGCCGAGGATGCGTTCGAGATTGGTCTCCACTTTTCCGTACAGGTGCTTCAATCCGTTGAAGCGGATCAACTCCACCATCTTCGAGTCGATCATCACCATTTTCAGTTCTTCGGGCGTGTTGTTCATGGCGAGACATGCCGCAATGGATGTGATACACACCGACTTACCGGAACCGGTCGCACCGGCGATCAACAAGTGCGGCATACGTGAGAGGTCAGCCACCAGTGGGTTACCCGAAACATCGCGCCCAAGCGCAACCGAAAGCGGCGCACCAACTTTGTAGAATGCATCCGATTCCAAAATGGTCTTCAAGCGAACGACGGTGCTATGTGTGTTCGGTACTTCGATACCGACATATGGTTTACCCGGCACCGGCGCTTCGATGCGCAGACGTTGAGCAGAGAGTGCCAGCGCAAGGTCTTTTTCCAGCGATGCGATCTGCGCGACACGCACTTTCATCTGTTGTACATCTTCTTCATCGGTGCCCGGTTTTTTGATGAAACCCGGCTGGACCGCAAATTGCGTCACCGAAGGTCCGACGCGGTACCCGATGACCGTGGCGGGGATACCGAACTCGGAGAGCGTCTTCATGATCAAGCCAGCCGTCTGGTTGATGGTGCGTTCGTCGGAGCGGGCGGCTGTGTCGCCCAGCAGGATGTTGAGCGGAGGCAGGTCATCTCCACGCGGAGGCGGCTTGAGCGATTTTTCATCTTTCTTCGCAGCATTTTTTAAAGATGTTCGGAACTCCGGCGGGATGGCTGGAGCTTTCTTCCTTGGCGCGGCAGGTTTGGCTGATTGTTCCTCTTCCGCCCTCGTCTCGGCGGTGGGAGTATGGACAGATGCGATTTGCGAACCCGCTTCACCCGCAATTTGGGTGAGCCAGATCTCGAGCTTCGCCCAAAGACCGAATCCTGTGGCGGTCATGAGCAGCCAAAGGATGAGCAGAACCAGCGTACCCAAAACCGCTCCGAGCGGACGCCATAGGAGGGTGACCAGCCCCCAGCCAAGAGTCCCGCCATACCAGCCGGACTCAGCCGCGAGGAGATCATTCCCACCGAAAACAGCGAACAAGCCTAGGGTCAGTAATGATGCGAGTTCCAGTGCGAGGATGCGTCCCCATTTAATTCCTTCACTTCCACGCCTGAAGATCGAAAATCCGACATATCCGATCCCAGCGACGATGAGCAGGCTGCCCAACCCAAACCAATTTCTGAGCAGGCGTGTGAGCGGCGTGAGAATGACGCCGCCTGCGAGAGTGTTCACACCGATGTCACCCGGGGTGGCGATCTGCCGGACGATGGATTCCATCACGGCGAACAGCAACATGAACGCAAACGCAACCAGCGCAACGCCGAGTGCGTCTCGCAGGAAACGTCCAAATTGCGTGTTGAAATGCGCGAGTCGTTCGAGGAAATCGCTTTGGGTGTGGGTCTCGTTCTCGTACTGCCTGCGCTTGGACGGTGTCTGTGGCATCGCTACGCTTCGAGCTTCATGCTAAAGCCCATTCGTTGGTGCGGCGCATCGAGGTGCAGAACCCGCACCTGAACCGAATCGCCAACCGAAAGGACATCCTTCAACGGCTTGCCTTCTGATTGTGGAATTTCAGTGATGTGGATCAAACCTTCCACGCCGAATTCATCGAGCCGTGCGAATGCACCGTAGGAAAGCACGCTCGTGATGGAGGCGGGTTTGACGGAGCCCGTTGGAAAATCCGCTTCCGCGTTCAGCCACGGATTGGGCAGGAGTCGTTTGATGCTCAGGGCAACCCGGCACCGCTCGGGCGCAAGGTCGAGCACTTGAACATCAATGGAACTGCCAAGCGTTACCAAAAGCGATGGATGGGAAACGCGTCCCCAGGATAATTCGGAAATGTGGATCAGACCTTCCACGCCGCCAAGATCGACGAACACGCCGAAGTCAGTGATGTTCGTGACCGTGCCGTGGGCTTTCTGACCGGCATGCAGTGAATGGAAGAGTTCGGCGCGCTTGCCCGGTTCGGATTGCGCCGCACGTTCGGAGAAGACCACGCGTCCATCTTCGGGGACACATTCGATCACCTTCAAGCGGAGCGAACGCCCGAGGTAGGGTTCGAGATCGCGGTCGCGTTCAAGGTTATCCCTGCCGGCGAGATCGATCAGGTGCGAGAATGGCACGAACCCATATAACCCATCCCCCTCGACGAGCAGCCCTCCACGGTTATGCCCTGTAACCATGAGCTGGATAATCTTGTCACTCAGATACAGATCCTTGACCTGATTCCAATTGACGGCAATCGCTTTGTCGTGAGACTCGGTCTTCGCCTCTTCCCTGGAATCGGATTTCGTCTCTGGAGTCCTGGCGGCAGGTTGTGAAAAGCGGGTCTCCTCCGCCAGAACCGATGCCCACCAGCCCTCGTCGATGACAGGCATCTGATTCGTTGTTTTGTTTTTTCCACCAGCCATAATGCGCTCCTTCTCAAACGTTCCAAATAAAAGATTCGCGGGACAATCTTCAGGTGGTCACTGCACGGTCCAGGCGATCCACTTCCATTTCAAGGATCGCCTTTGCTACCGCCTCGATCGCCACACGTTGTTTCCGATATAGATCCGCTTCAGACATGGCAAGCCGGGCTGCCACGTCACGCACCTTGCGCCCCTCGATGAATTTCATCTCAAGGATATTGTAAAGGATCCATTCCGTAGTGAACTTTCTATCGCCGCGCGGTTTGACTTGGTCCACGGCGCGGCGTAATAACATACGAAGCGCATTCGCCAGGTTGCCGTCCTCTTGTTCGGCGAGTTCGCGCACAACCTGGAGCTGTATCAACGGATTATTCGTAAATTTCGGACCGCCCCAATAATGTGTCAACGCATCCCTGACCCAGTTGGCGAGGTCGGCTTCCTCGGGAAGCGGATCGTTCAACAGACTGGCGCGCGAGTCGTACCGTCCGGCGGCACGCATCCGTTGGATCATTTCGACCTGAGGTTGCAGATCTTCCAACGAACGAAATACCCGCTGTTGAAGGTTACGGTCTTCCAGCGCGATCGCGGCGCGGTCGGCTAACAGCCATAATGCTTCGCGCTGGTCGTGTTCCATGGTTGTCTTGTCTTCGCGGCGGGCAACACCGAGCAGACCCAAAAGCGGCGGAAGTTCATCCATATCCATTTCGGGGTTACGGCGGCGGTGCAAGGGCAGGACCCAGAAACTCCCCCATTGGAATTCATTACGCATATCGCCGTTGACCTTTTCGAGCGCTTCGGTCAAACTTTCCTGATCGAGCATGGCACGGTTCCCAGCCACAACAATGGGAGAGAGCGTTTCATGATCCAATGCCGCCACGAAAGCAGCCGGAGATTGCAAATGGTCGCGCACCGAGGCAAGCACGGCTTCGAGAAATTGCTGCAAGTCACCCTGCGTCAACAGGCGCACTTCGATATTTTGGAGAAGTTCCAATTCTTTCCGGTCGCGCCCAAAGAACAGCCAGCGTTCCCAAAGCGGCGCGGCAAAGGTGATGGTGTGTTCCATCAACAAGACCATGGCAACCACAGTGAATGGGACAAAGGCGCTGTATGGTGTGCCGAGCAGTTCCCCGCCGCGGCGGACAACGGTCATGATCCCAAGCGTGGCAGATGCTGTCACCGGTCCGCGCATGATCCATTTGAATAGGCGGCTCTTGATAACGCGGTCTGGCCACGAAACACCGAAGAACGCCACCGCATATGCCATGACGATGACCAATCCGCCCACGAGCACGTTGATGACGGTCGCCGTGACCCAAAAAAGATATTGGTGCTGTGCGGCAATGCTATACCCGAATAAAAGATATGGGTAGGAACCAAGCGCCGGGGCTGTCGCACCCGCCATCAGGTACAGCATGCGGCGGCGACCGGAGCGGGTCAACATCAAGTTATAAGCGCGCGCAAAATTCACGCCCGCCCATGCCATGGACGAAACGTAGAAGACTGTGAAGAGTTCGGTCCAGATTGTGCGTAAGAGGTAAGGGGAAGGTTTGCCATCCGGGACGATGGGCCCGAGCAGAAAACCAAATGCAAGCAGCAGGAGGAAAAAAGCTGATATGGCGTACATACCGCGAACGGCAAAACGCCTGCGCCCCCGTGATGGGCGTCCAGCCGTAACCAACAGCGCATCAGAAAGATGAAGATAAGCAGCGGGGAGAAATACCAGTCCAAACCATTGAAGCCTCAGCAACAGGTCATGCGTCTGAATGGAAACGGATTCGTCCCGCAGGGCTTCGGAGGTGAAGATGATGACAACGCAAAGCAAAATGATCGCGAACGAACGCGCCACCCTGTCGCGCAAATTAAAAGAAAGCGCGTACAAGAAAAGGGAAAACGCCGTAATGGCAATCCCTGCCGTTAGGATCTGGTTGAGCGTCTGGATCCCCGCCAGGAGCGTTTCCGACCAACCGTTAATCATAGGTGCCCTTCCAATAAATTAGAACTTCGAACCAGGCGTTTCGCCCGGTTATTTCAAAACCCGGGAAAAGAACAAAGCCACGTCTTGATTTAAGTAATATTGGTCATTATACCCGCAGAACTCAAAACCGGATTTCTGGGCAAGGCGAATGGCAGGCAGGTTCTTCGACTGCATCTCGAAGATCAGGCGGCGATGCGAACGGGATTCGGCCCATTCCTGACCTGCGCCGAGCAGCGCCTTTCCTACACCTTTGCGGCGATTTTTCGCATCCACCACGAGGTCTGTGATCCACACCACCGAGGCTGTCCCCCGCTCGAGCAGGCTGATATACCCCACCGGGTCGGAATCGATGAAGGCGGTGTACATCATGGATTTTCGCACCCAGTCATCGGCAAGCGCGAAGGGATTGTGCGGGTATGCCACTTGAATGGAACGCGGCAGGCGCACCTCCCGAAACGTGGTATTGACCTGCCCCATTTCGCGTCGCAATTCCAACTGCCAGACCGAATCGCTGGTGATCGAATGGTCGAACGCCATCAAACGGGAGAGGTCTGCGGCGATAGTGGGGCGAATATTGATCTCTGACATAATTTCTTTTCCGTAATCCTATTGCAAAGGCGCGACCCGCACCGGGACAACACAAGCGGGCAGGATCACTCCTTGATTGTCCACCACCACGAGGCGCAATTGATAATCGCCCGGCGTCAGGGCGGTCGTATCCCAGCGCCCAAGCGGACCTTCGATCACAGCCGAACGTCCTGCCGCAATGGTTGCCCAGGTGTCACTTCCCGCGGGAGCGACTTCATATTTGTAAAAACCGAAATTCGGTATGTTCACCGTGCCGATCAACTCGATGGCGCCCTTGATCTCATCCCCCGATTCCGGGAAGGAGAGCGACACCTGGTTCGGGACACATCCCACCGCAGAAGGCGCTGCGGTACCGGCCGGCGCATTCGCAAACTGCGTCATCATGTCAGCGGAAAGCGTACCGGTCGGCGTCGAGATCAGGTCGAGCGTCGGGGTTGTCAAAAAGAAATCCGCCGGAAGACCGGGGATGATGAACGACGCCATGAAAAATTCCGCACAGAAGAGAATGACTACAAGGAGTGAGAGCACGGCAGAACGCCCAAGACGCCGGGCGGAGAATTCCCTCTCCAAGCTAAACACCGCCACCCGCCATTCACTCCACGACCGCCATGCCCAACGAAAGGAGAACATACCGGCGATCGCCAGGACGATATAGATCAACACCTCATAAGAGGCAAGGAATTGATAAAGGTCCGCCATTCCTAAAACGAATCACATCCCGCGCAGGATGCCGCGAACGATCTTTTCGATCTTTGGTGTGATGATCCTGCCCGCTTCGATGACCTCTTCATGGGTGGTGACCGTCGATCCATCGAGGTTTGCTTTGTTGCTGATACCGGAGAGCCCGAGCACCCGCATATTCCCGTGCCGCGCAATGATCACTTCCGGCACCGTGGACATTCCCACCGCATCAGCACCCGCCAAACGCAGGAAGCGCAGGTCGGCGGGAGATTCAAAGGAGGGTCCGCTCAAGCCTGCATAGACTCCTTCACGCAGAGTGATCTTGTCTTCCCGCGCGATCTTTCGAGCAAGCTCACAGTAGTCGCAGTCATACGGCTGACTCATATCGGGGAAGCGCGGACCGATCTCATCCAGGTTCGGTCCCATCAGCGGATTCAACCCAGACATGCCCATGAGGTTCAACTGGTCGGTGATCAACATGACATCACCGGGAGCGAAATCGGGATGCACCCCTCCCGCGGCATTGGTGACGATCATGTTCGGGATGCCCAGGCGCTGCATGACACGCACGGGCAGGGTAACCTCTCCCATGGTGTAGCCTTCATAATAATGGATGCGTCCCTGCATAACGAGAACGGGTTTGCCTTCCAGATGACCGATCACAAAACGCCCCTTGTGACCGTGTACAGTGGAGACGGGAAAGTTCGGCAGGTCGCCATAAGGGATGTGGACGGCATCCTGTACCGATTCAGCCAGGTCGTTGAGACCCGATCCGAGGATCATTCCTGCGATGGGTTGAACTGAGATCAGATTCTTGATCTTCTGTGCGATCTCATCGATTTGAACGAGGGAAATATAGTTTTGCATTTAGGGTACCCATATAAATGTATTTTGCAAATGGACACATCCACAAGTAACGCCTATTTGCTAGGGGATTATATCAGAATTGACTTTCACTTCATTAAGGCGAAGAGGTAGATAAAATCAGCCTCTTATGCTATGCTCTAGCCCCATGAAGGCTCCCACAGAGACCAACTTCAATATTTTCACCTCACTTCTTTTGGGCGGCATCGGGGTAAGCCTTCTGTTGACGCCCAGCCAGGCGGGGATCTTCACAGGCAGCCAGCCGTGGTGGGTATTAAGTATCCTCGCATTCTTAATGTTCGTGATTGCAGTAGCCTTGCAGATCGGATCAGTGGTCCGCGATCTAGAACGAAGGATCCGGATCGTACAGGGGATTTCGATCATTCTTCTCATCGTGCTCGCAGAAATTTACCGGCAAAACGGCTTCTTTATGGCGGGCATGTTCCTCTTGGTGTCGGGGATCGTACAGTTTTTTCACATTCTCCCGCTGGCACATCGCTTCCGGCAGGTTGATCTCCTCAACTTTACACTCTCACTGATCGGTTTTTCAATAGGGATCTATCTGGCGGTCTCAAAAGCCAGTGAAACCGTTGTAAATCCGACCATCCCTTTATCGATCCTGACCGTCGCATTTCTTGTGACTGCGTTTTTAGGGGCAAGCTCAGCGGTCATTCCAAATTTCAAATACAACAAACTATTCCGCTACCTGCAGATCCTTCCCTGGCTGGCGGGATATCTGGTCTTCATGCCTTCCGTGTTCAGCGTAAATTTCATCGCGCCCGCCTCGATCATTACGGTGGTTCTGTTCAAGGATTTTTTTCCATGGAATCGGCTGCAACTGCCGGAAGACGATATTCTGGGTCACCGGGTGATGCTGGTCGCCGGAACGATCGAACTCACTTTGTTGATCTTTCTGAGCGCGATCCTCTTCATCATCGACCCATCCTTTAACGCCC
This sequence comes from uncultured Anaerolinea sp., assembly GCA_964372045.1. Classification (GTDB taxonomy): domain Bacteria; phylum Chloroflexota; class Anaerolineae; order Anaerolineales; family Villigracilaceae; genus Villigracilis. The sequence continues at coordinate 50,966 of CAYJPO010000015.1, read as the reverse complement.
CTTCCCCATCGATCGTATCTGCCCGGGAAGCGGCGTTCATTTTTTTTGTGATCGTCTGTGCGGTAAATCTTTACACGGTGATCACGATCCTGATGACCATCAACGGTCTGTTCGTGGAACTAACCGGAACGGAAGAAGGCGCGGACGCTGACGCGCTGCTTGAAGATAACTATGTCGCCCTGTGGGGGGCACGGATGGCAAAATATATCAAGCCGTTCATGCTTTCACGAGAAGGCGCACGTATCCGCATCAATGCCCAGTCAGACCAGATCCAGATGCTTTCGCGCCAGATCGCGAACGAAAAGAAACGCAACACCCAGTTGATCCTGTTGATGGAATTAAGCCAGCAATTGGAAAACCATCTCGACCAGCCCGTCGCCGCACAGTTGACAGTCAACACACTGGAGCGCGCCCTGCCCTGCTCCCTTGCCAGCATCTATGTGCATGAACCGGAGCAGAAGGAGTTCATGCTGCTCGCCGCGGCAGGACGCCAGACCAATTTGATCCCGACGGGGTATCGTCAGGACAATTCCAAAGGCATCATTGGCAGGGCGTTCCGTCAGCGAAAGACCCAGATCGTAGAAGATATCCGGCTGGACTCCGAGTACATCCAGTTTGAAAACGAAGACAGTCTCACAGCCGTTGTCATTCCCCTGATCTTCAATGGACATGTGAACGGCGCGATCGTGTTGAACAGTGAAAACGCGAACGCCTTCTCAAGTATCGACATCGGACTTGCCGAGACCATGGCATCGGAACTGACCCGCGCCTGGGAACGATCCGGATATCACCGTCGGCTGATGAACCTGATCCAGTCGGGCAGTCAGCTTTCGTCGGTGGTGGATCCGACCGCAACCGCGCAGGATGTTGCCGTGATCGCGCGCGATATCCTGGACGCCCGGGTCACCTTCGTCCACATCCAATTGGGGCAGGAGCGGAATTTCATCCAAAGCGCCTCTTCCGGCAACGCCCCAAGGTTGTTGGCGTCGTTTGATAACCCGGTCAGACTCGAAAATTTGATGCAGATGGCGTTTCATGCCACCCAGCCGTTCAGGGTGCGGGATATCCGAAAATACGGAACCACCTCAAACCTGCCACTGGACGATGCCGGATTACGAAGCATGCTCACCATCCCCATCCGCTGGCATCAGGTTAACATCGGTGCGATCCTCGCTTTCGGAAAACAGAACGAGGTCTTCTTCACGGAGAACGATGAATCTCTGGCGGAACTTCTCGCCATCCAGGCGGCGGGGGCATTCGAAAGCACCTGGCTGCAGCAGGAATTGCGCGCATCCCTGCGGATCACCTCCCTGCTTTACCGCTTGAGTAACCAGATCATTCAGGCTGAAAATCTCGAAGTCGCTGCCGCAGACATTGCCCAAACTGCCCATAAACTCTCCAGAGGAACGACCACCGGGATCGTCCTGTTCGATCTGAACGGCAATATCATTGCCAACGGAAAGATCGACACGGACGAGGAAACCGCCGAGAACGGGCATCCGATGAAATTGATCAAAGATGCCATGGATTCAGGACAGTTGATCTACATCTCGCAGGGACAGTCCATCATCAGGACCTGCCTGCCCATACAGACCCCGATCCGAAAGTACGGCGCGATCTGGATGGACACGCCGGATGAACCCGGTCACAAACCCGGTACGAACCCGAATGACCTGCAAGCCCTCGTCAACCAGGCTGCCATCGCCCTTGAACGTTCACTGCTGTTGGTGGAATCACGCCGACAAGCGGTAGAGATCAAGGAAGCCTACGATATGCTCGAAGCGACCTACGACCAAACCCTCGCATCCCTCATTTCCGCGCTGGACGCAAGAGACCGCGAAACGGAAGGTCACAGCATGCGGGTAAGCCGCCTTGCCGTAAAACTTGGCGAGACCCTTGGATACTCCCAGGAGCAACTAAAGGTACTAGAACGCGGGTCAATTTTGCACGATATTGGCAAGATCGGCATCAGCGACTCCATCCTCCATAAACCCGGACCATTAACCGCCCAGGAATGGACGATCATGAAAGAACATCCGGATATCGGCGCAAGGATCGTGGATGGAATCCCATTCCTGCAAAACACCATCCCCATCATCCGCCATCACCAGGAATGCTGGAATGGTACGGGCTATCCGGACGGTTTGAAAGGCGCAGATATCCCCGAACTTGCGCGTTTATTCTCAGTCGTGGACGCGTTCGATGCACTGACCAGTAACCGCCCATACCGACAAAAGATCTCCATAAAAGAAGCGCTTCTCTACTTGCACGAACAGGCGGGTATCCTGTTCGACCCTGAAATGGTCAGCGCCTTCCAGGCGCTGGCAGATTCGGATCAGATGGATGCCCTCTGCCCGGATACTTCATGAGCAAACACGGTTCCACACCTCAGGAAAACATCATCCCCATCCTCCCGGCGATCATTGTCGGGATGATTCTTCTGCTGGTCACGATAGGCTCCACCCTGATGCTCCATCCCGAATTGAGCGTCTTGAATCAGGCTGTGCTCATCTTTTATGGCATCGGAGGATGCGGGTATATCGGGCTGTATTACTGGGCATATACGGTAAGACCAAGAAACCCGCTCTACGCCTGGAGCAATGCCGTCATCGCAGGGGTTACGCTTGGGGCGCTCATCTACCTCGTACCCCAAAACATCGACCTTCTGATCTATTCTCTTGTCTTCATCACCGTACTATCCACATCCGTGGTCTCGAATCGGGGCCACTCTTATTTAGTGATCGCGATCATCACCACCTTTCACGGAATGCACCATTACCTGAATGCGATCCCGCCGATCGAATGGATCATCCATATCCTGTTCTTTGTCGTGGCACTCATCATTGTGGAAACCATCCAGAAGGTCAAATCGCTTTCGCGGGTACAAATGGAGCGCCTGGAGATCGTCAACGAGATCAGCGCGCAGATCGGTTCGACCCTCGAAACAGGAGAGCTGATCTCCCTGTTGAATACCGCGCTTCAAAACACGCTGGATGCGGATACCTATTACCTCGGCACTCAAAAAGGGGACGAACTCCAGATGCAGCTTTTTTATGACGACGGGGAATATTTCGAAGACATCAAGTACAAACTGGAAGGTACGCTTTCCGGGTGGATCATCAAGAATCAGGAGCCGCTCTTTTTACCAGACCTTCGAAAGCCCCTGAATTTGGAAGGCATTGAAATCGTCACCGTGGGCAAACCCAAAGACTCCCTCTCCTGGATGGGCGTGCCCATGACCGGCGAATTCGTCCACGGTCTCATTGTCATCGCCTCTTATCGCCCCAACGCATTCAATCGCAGCGATTTCGAACTGCTCATCAACATCACACAACGCGCCGCATTCGCGCTCGACAACACCTATCAACATGCGTTGGTCGAAGAAGAGACCAGGCTCGACAGTCTCACGCGCGTATACAACCACGGTTTCTTCATCAAAAATTTACGCGAGCAAGCCGAAACCTGCCTGAAACAAAACCAGCCGCTGAGCCTCATCATGCTCGACCTGGATTTTTTCAAACAATATAACGATACATTCGGTCACGCCATGGGAGATGAGATCCTCGTCAGCCTTTGCAAAGCGATCCGCAACCACATAAAACAAGACGACGCTGTGGGACGCTGGGGCGGCGAGGAATTTGCCGTCTCGCTCCCCAACACCACATCCGCACAGGCATACCAGGTGGCTCAGCGCATCCGCAAGACACTGGCTGAGTTTATTTTTATCAGCAATGACCATAAATTCATTCCCACCCCCACTGTCAGCATGGGTATTGCAGGTTTTCCCGTTGAAACGGATGATGTCACAAAATTGATCGATCTCGCCGATAAAAGGCTTTATATCGCAAAAGAACGCGGGCGCGATCAAATCGAATCCGCGCCTACTTCAACACCTCATTGAACGCCTTCACGGTCTTTTCCACCCCGGCATCATCCACCCAATAATGCGTCACCAAACGGAACTGCCTCGGCGCTGACCAATCTACGAGCACGCCGTATTTTTTCATTTCATCGATGATCTGATTCTCGGTCAATTTGACGCGGTCTTCCAGGTCGAAATAGACCATGTTGGATGAAGGCTCCGCATCGAGTCTTAAGCCGGGAATTTGTTTCAACCCTTCGAACAGATTCTTCGCCCGGGCATGGTCCTGCTTAAGGCGTCCCGTCATCTTCTCCAACGAGATCAGTCCCGCCGCCGCAAGCACCCCGACCTGACGCATCCCTCCGCCCAGCATCTTCCGCAGGCGGAACGCGCGCGCAATGAATTCCTTCGCCCCCACCAGCATCGACCCGACCGGCGAGACCAGTCCCTTGCTCAAGCAAAACATGACCGAGTCCGCAGGCGCGACGAGTTGCTTCACATCCACACCCAAAGCCGCCGCCGCATTGAAAATCCGTGCGCCATCGATGTGGAATTTCAATCCATTTTCCTTGGCGAGCTGACCCACTTGCGCTGTGTATTCCACCGAGACCGGCACGCCGCCGCACATATTCTGCGTGTTCTCGATGCAGACCAAACGCGTAATGGTGCGATGCGAGTCGTCGGGTTGGATCGATGCGCGGATGTCATCCAGCCGCAGCGTGCCATCCTTTTGATTCGGCACCGCATGCGGGTAGATCCCGCCCAGCGCCGCCATCCCGCCCGCTTCATTGACATAGATATGCGATTTGTCGCCGACGATGGCTTCTTCGCCGCGCGAACAATGCACGAGCAGTGCCAGCAAATTACCCATCGTCCCCGAAGGCACGAAGAGCGCCGCACCCTTGCCAAGCATCTCGGCAGCTTTCTCCTGAAGTTTATTCACCGTCGGGTCATCGCCATACACATCATCCCCCACCTCCGCCTCCGCCATCGCCTCGCGCATTTCGGGAGTCGGTTTGGTGACAGTATCTGAGCGTAAATCTATGAAGTCCATGTGGGTCTCCAATCTGAGGGATAAGTTAAGCGTAACGAGTTAATGAGTTATGAGAGATGGTTTTCCGGGTCAACAAAATATTCAGCTTGGTCTTCGCGGATATGAAGGGTGGCACCGGGTTCCTTTTCGCCGATCTTCTTTTCTTTGAGCCAGTCAATATAGCCATTCAACATCCTACGGATTTCATCTGCCTGAGTTCGCAGATCATCGTACAAAGGTTTGGGGCAATAATCAAGGTCGAATGAGACATTCAAATGATTGACCGTTTCATCGAGCGAACCGCGCGCGTTATAACAAAAGCGAACGTTATCACCATAATAATATCGCCCATGCCCTTCGGCGATATTGGCAGGCACACTTTTGGATGAACGACGGATCTGAGAGACAAGGTCATACTTTTCATCGGGAGCAATTTTCATAATTGCCGGAACGAGTTTCTTATGGACATCAAGCATCAAAGCATGAGCCTTCTGCCAAACCTTCAACCCATCAAATCCCTTCTCATTCATTCCAACCACCTCAACTTCTCAACCCTTATCACTCGTTACTCATCACTCATATCTCGTCACTTTTTACTCGTTACTTATCTCTTGTTACTTATCTCTCATCTCTCTCATTCATATCTTTTCACTTCATCCAACACCGCCTTCAACTCTTCGGGCAATTCCGCCTCGAAAGTTCTGGGCTGCGTTTCACCGGGAAGAACAATCTTCAAACGATACGCATGTAAGAAATGGCGGTTGATCGTTGCCGTGACTGTTCGCTTGCCGTACACTGAATCGCCAACAATGGGGCATCCCAAGAACTGACAATGCAAGCGGATCTGATGTGTGCGCCCCGTGTGCGGATGGAATTCCAGCAGTGTGTGATTTTTGAAAGACTCCAAAGTCT